>JBJXGZ010000062.1:0-10930 GCA_046160625.1 Saprospiraceae bacterium | reverse complement strand
CTCCGAGGTCTCCTCTCTCCGGCAAAAATAGATTCCCTTGCAAAACATGAACCACCTCGCCCTACCTTCTTTCTCCTCCAACGGTCACCTGCAAGGCGTTATAGAAATCCCGGCGGGCACTAATACTAAGTACGAGTACAATAAGCAATTGCTTGAATTCCAACCTGATATACGGGAAGGCTCAGTGCGTAGGGTTGATTTTATGTCATACCCACTTAACTACGGATTTATTCCTTCCACACGCATGGATAAGGAGCGGGGAGGCGATGGCGATCCGCTTGATGTGCTGTTGTTGGCAGAACATATCCCGACTGGCTCAGTAGTGGAAGTTCAACCCATTGGCTTGCTTTTGCTCAAAGATTCTGGCGAACTTGACCACAAAGTTTTGGCCATCCCCACAGACCCCGCCAAACGAATTATCCGCGCCACCAATTGGGCAGAATTCCAGCGCGACTACAGTGCAATACGACACATACTGGAGCTTTTTTTCTTGTATTACGATGGCCTCGGCACCATGACCATAATGGGTTGGGCAGACGAAATTGCAGCCTTGCAGGAAGTAAAAAAGTGGCAATTGGTCGAATGAAGTCAACCATTTTTGCAGAGTAGCGTTCTTTTGCGAACCTGCTTTTGAAAATGACCCAACCTTTAACGCTACCGATAATCTTGGAGCCAAAAATTGCAGCCGATTTGACGGAAACCCTTCGTTACGCTTTCTTTCGCAGCATCACCGCGGCAGGTCAAGACTGGGACGCGGCAGCGCCAGCACTAGATATTTTCCTTCAGCGTCCGTACCTCAATATCCTGGAAGCTAACCCGCCCCTGGGTATGCGTTTTGGGTATCTTGTTTTTTACAAAAATGAAGATCCTGTTGGGGTAGCGCTTTGTCAGATCAAATATTTCAGAGGCGACGACAACATTGCTGATTTGGACGTTCCGCGCAAAGACCCTTGTTTTTTTGGAGGCTTGGCTCAGTGGTTCAAGCGTTGGGTCGCGGGCAAAGCTGCTGCGGATATCCTCATTTGCGGGAATATGCTTCTTACGGGCGAACACGGCTATTATTTTGATTACCAGAGAATTGGGCACACTTCAGCAATGGAAATGCTTGAAAAAGCCCTGGACAATGTAGTGGAACAAATGGGACGCGAGGGAATAAAAATGCCGGTCATTCTGGTGAAAGACATTCTCCCGGAGAATCAGCTACAAGGCAATTTTTTAGTTGGAAAAGGCTTCACAGAATTTGACATACAACCCAATATGGTGCTCCATCTTCCGTTCCGTGATATGGAAGAATACCTTGCCACCATGTCCACCAAATACCGTACACGGGCCAAACGTGCCTTTAAAAAACTGGACGGCATCGAACGGCGCGAACTCTCGCACGCCGAAATACAGCGGGAACTCCCTACCATCTATCACCTGTATCGGGAAATCGCTAACAATGCCGGGTTCAATATGGTGGATCTTAACGAACAATACCTGGCCGCCCTTGAACGCGATCTAGGTGAACATTTCAGGATGTTTGCCTATTACCTGGAAGGAAAATTGATCGCGTTTTACACCACTATAAAAAACCATGACGAATTGGAGGCGCACTTCCTTGGATACGAAAAATCGCTCAATCACGATTATCAGCTCTACCTGAATATCCTTTATGATATCGTGAAAATCGGACTGGATGCTGGCTGTAAAAGTGTCGTTTTTGCACGCACAGCGCTCGAAATCAAGAGCTCAGTGGGCGCAGTTGCGCAGGACCTTTTTTGTTACCTACGTCATCAACATCCTGTTGTCAACAAGTTCGCTCCGACTATTTTGGATTACCTAAAGCCTGTAGAACAATGGCAGCCAAGGCATCCGTTTAAGGAGGAAGCCTGAGTATTTTCCCGTCGAATTTTTGAGATAAATGGGTTTGATTGATAAGTACATGACTGTTGATTTTTGATTTAATGGATGATATTATTATTGACGATAGTGGCACATTGGCCATTGTCAATCCACCATTTACATCAAAAATCAACAGTCATGTACCCATCAATCATCAATCAAACAAAATCAAAGAGTGCCTTTGAAAGGTTTCCCTACCTAATCACTGTCACATCACCTCGGTAGAGCAGTACGCGCCCATCCAGAAACTTGACTTCAGCGAGGTAAATGAACACCCCTGGGTTGACAAAGTCGCCATTATAACGCCCATCCCAGCCTTCAGAAAGGTTATCGTTGTTCGGAAGATATTTTTCGCGCTCGTAAAGCAGTTCTCCCCAACGGTCATAGACCCGCATGAAATTGACGACTTCAACACCCAAACCTGTGTTCACATTGAAATGGGTGTTACGCCCACTAGGGTTGGCGGGTATGAAAATATTCGGGATGTACACATTGCGGTTTGGATCGACGTTGACAACTACTGAACCAGAACCAAAACAGCCGAACGAGTCAACCACAGTGAGGGTATAGGTCAGGTTGGAAAATGTGTAAGCAGTGGCGTTCAGCGTATCCGGGTTCAGCAAGGACTGAGGATTTGTCCAGGTAAAACTACCAATAACTGCTGCACCGGTAATAATTGGCTCCAAATCCGCCGTTGCACCCAATTCAATCTCAATGACATTTGGATTGAATGTAACCGTGATGGGCGAAGGCTCGGCAACAAAAAACGAGTCTGTTATCGCACAATCTTTTACGTCAATATAAGTGATGTAGTGCTGCCCGCCGCCGATACTCACAGGAAAATCAGGGTCGAGCACCGCGCCAAAGTCAACGCTGAAACTATACGGACCTCCTGAGCCACCTGTGATGGAAGCGATATTTAGGATGGTCTCATCCCCATTGCAGGTTAGAGAAGCCAAAGGCTCAAATGAACCAATTACTGGATCTGGGTCCATTATGGTAACATTCGTGGAGGAACTGCAGCCATTAGCGTCCGTTACTGTCACGCTGTAGGTGCCTGCCATTAGCATCTCTGCGAGGTTTTCATCTCCCACATTGTCGCCATTGGCATCTACCCAGAAATAGGTATAGCCAGGCACGCCACCATTTACCTCAACCTCAGCATTGCCATTTTCATAGCCAAAACAAGAAGGATCTACAAATGATGTAGTTAGACCAATCGGGGCCGGCTGGCCAATATTGATGGTATCAATAGAATTGGTACAGCCATCTACATCCGTCAGCGTTACGGTATAAACACCGGCAGGTACGCCGCTGATATTTGGGGTGGTAATGTTATTCCAATTCCAAAGATACGTGTAAGGTCCTCCATTACCCCCGGTAGCAGTGATGCTCGCTGCGCCTGTGCTGTCACCAAAACAATCGGTTTCAGTAATCGCAAGTGCGGAGAAGGTAATTTCAGGGGGGCTTGTGATTGTCACTGTATCAACAATATTGCAGTTATTGCCATCCGCAATGGTTACGAAAATTAACCCTGCGCACAGATCGGTCCGTATTGAATCCGATGGGCCTCCGTCGCTCCACTGAAATGTGAAATTGCCAGGTCCATTTGAATACGCAGCCATAGCAGTCGCGGCCCCATCACAGGGGAAAGCTCCAAAGCAGGTAACCTTGCCAATTACCGTTGGGTCAAAGACATTGACGATTGCTGGCGGCTCGCCCAATACAAAAGTGCCAGTAAGCGTACATCCGACATTGTCTTCTACCGTTACTGTGTAAGTTCCTGCTTCAAGATTGAATATGACAGGGCTATTGCCTGGCTGCATCGGATCCCAGGTGTACATCACATACGGCTGCTGGCCATTTTGAACGCCAATAGCGATTTGACCATTTGTAAAGCCGAAGCAAGTTGGTTGCAAAAGCGTTGTATCAGAGAAGGACATTGGTATTACGCCAGAAAGCGTAATAGTGTCCACAGCAATACAGCCTCCTCCATCAATTATATTTACGATGTAGTCACCTCCAGCGAGGCCGGTTATCGTAGCCGCAGAGTCTATTAGTACGCCATTGATATCCGTCCAGACTATGAAAACTGCTGTGGGAGCATTTACCGTAAGCGCACCGTCATTGCCGCATTTTACCGGTGTAATTGAAGATGTAAAATTTGGAGGTTGTGGCGCAGGCAAGTCAAATTCCAGCGAATCTTGACAACCATTAAAATCCGTTACGGTCACGGTGTAATTACCTACAGCAAGGCTATTTTGGCATGACGCAGTACCTGGTATGTTCCAGGCATACATAAAGTTATTTGGGTTGCCAGTACCACCTTGTGAAATTACGCAAATAGTACCACTATTGGGTTGTGCACAAATAGGATTTATCAAAGAGAAGGTATCCAATACAAGAAGTGCTGGTTGGGTAATAACGGTATCAAGCGTCACTTGACATCCGAGACCGTCAACGGCTACTACAGAGTAAGCACCAGCAGGAAGATTACTATAGGTAGAAGAAGGGCTTGTGCCCGTTTGATTGAAACCAGCAGGTGTCCAGGTGAATGTATACGTTGAGCCTGTCATTACTGACTCTGAAACTGTAATGGCAATAGAGCCATTGTCATCGCCATTACAGACTACATTTTGGAGGGTGTTGGTTGTGATCGAAAGTTCGCGTAAACTATTCACCGTAACACTGTCCACGAAAGTACAACCATTCGCATCGGTAAGGGTGATGCGGTAGTCGCCCTCGCAGGCATTGTTCAGCACAATAGGGTTAGCCGTGCCCGAACCAGCAGAGATGTTATCTGGAATATAAGTCCAGGCATACTGATAAGCCGGGCCAGCCAACGGCACACCACCTTCAGCCTCATAAGTTATGGTGCCATTACAAATGCCGGAGCAAGAAGGATCAACCATCGTCACGCTTTGAGAACTCATTGGAGCCGGCTGACCAAGCGAACCTGAGGCCACCTCAGAACAACCCGTATTCAAATCAGTAACAGTTACGGTATAAAGACCAGCGGGCACACCGTTCTGAACCTGACTGCCTTGAACAGTCAAGTTGGCCGGAGCCCAGGCATATGTATAGTTGGTGCCGGGATTTGGAACAATTACACCTCCTTGTAACACTACAGCACTGATGATACCGGTACTACCGCCATTGCAAAGTGGTTGTTGGGCAAAATTGATCTGCGCACCCAAACGCGGTATAATTACAACAATCGTGGTACATAGCGTTGCCCCTAATCCGTTGTTGTCTTGCACACAAATATCGTAAGTGACAGGGGTATTATTCGTGCTGCCAACGGTGGGTACTGTGAATATTCCACCTGAATTTATGACCACCCCGTTATAAGTAGGACCACCAGTTTCATTCACCGTCACCTCATAAGGTTCTACCCCTCCTGAGGGCGTAATGACCAAAGTAGCCTGCCCAAAGCAGTTGGTATCAATGACCGCAAAGGTGAACTCGAGCGGCAAGAAAGCAATACAGACCTGACCTGTATCTACAGACAGTGCCAGGTTTTGACCTATGCTGTCTTCCAATGCCACGAACGTCGGGTTATTGATAACGCCCATTCCGGTGCAATCGCCCAATTGACCCACTGCTGTGAAGCAGATCTCGAACAAGGTGCTGTCATTGGGAATGTAAATCGGGGCTGGATTGGTATTGTTGAATATTTGAACGCCTAGCAAACCATTTGAAGTCTGCTGTTCATTCAAGTTGGCAGCGCTAAAATCAGCGGCAATTACAGTGTTAATATTTTGAAGGCCATTGTATTGCAATACAGTCTCGTCCCATTCGATGGAGAAGGACCCGGAAAGAATTGCAAAGTTCTCAACCGTAACTGGTACGCAAATGGTGGCTCCTGGTGGCACAATCGTGTCCGGGAATGTCAGCATAATGTTGTCAACCGGATTACAGACGTTCATATCAATCTGAAAAGCGGCCGGGCAACTTTTGCCATCTTCGATGACAACGTTGTAAAGTCCTGCAACTGGCACGGAAAAAGCCACGCTCGACAGGTGAAACAGGTTTGAAGCAGAGGTATGAACGATTGCTTTCACACTAGGGTTACTTGCCAGCGTAATGGAAATCGTATACACCGCATTGCCGCCCATTTGATTGTCATATTGAGGGAATCCACCCCGAACAGTAAAGCGGCCCAGGCAGTCGTTGCCAAAGTTGTTGTTGATGCCAGTGGCGGTGATTTCGTTCAAATAAACCACTTCAAAAGCATCTGTTGTATTTACTGCTACGCAGGGGCCGGGAGGGAAGCCGGGGGCTGCTGGCTCATAACCGTTTATAGCAAAATTATCTACTGTAATCGGAGCAAAAAAAAGCGAAATCGGTTGCCCCATGTTATACATGTTTTGGAGCGCTCCGCTGTTGAAAAACCAGGTTGCTCCACCGTTGGCAACAGCTTGCGTAATATGCATACCGTTCATAGAACCAGGCAACAAACACGTATCTGCCAAGGGCGGAGGAATTGCTGCTCCAATAATATCCTGTAAGGTTGGCCCCTGTGCGTACGGTGGACAGGTATAAAAGCCATAAGCTATGCCGGGCTGGGTACCAGGTATAGGATCGCCGCTCAGGTCCGCGTCGCCATTGTGCTGTATGAGGAGCGAGTCGCCAAAACAGAGAAAAATGGGAGAGGGTGCTACGTCGTTGCTGGAGCCGATAAATTGCCCAAAAGTGAAAGTGCCGGCGCTGCCACAGGGCATATCAGCGTTTTGAGGCTGGGACGGAAGATTGCGGGGATCGAAAGGTGCGAATTGGATTTCATGAGTCACCTGGGCGCGCAAAAGCGCAGGCATGCCAATGAATAAGCATGCGAGCATAGGGATTAGAAGTCTGTGCATCAGTAGAAAAATTTTAACAAAGGTTGATGGATAATGTAGAACCGAATACGGGATTTTTCGTTGGGATGGTTTGTTTTGCAACAGTTTTTAGAAGATTCGTTGTTTAAGAGGAGTGCTGTACGGGAATGGTGGTTTTAACATTAGGGCAGCGCGTTAATAGTGTTTTTCTGTTGATTCTGGTATGTGTGCCCGCCTCCGCCCTAAAGAGCTTTCTATTGGGTTAGGGTAGGACGAACCTGCCTTCCCCCTAAAGGGCTTTCTACTGGGTTAGGGTAGGACGAACCCGCCTTCGCCCTAAAGGGCTTTCTATTGGATTAGGGTAGGACGAACCCGCCTTCGCCCTAAAGGGCTATGGCGGGTAAACGGGTAAAGCCGCAAAAGTAGACAAATGCCATCTATCCGACACATCTCAAATGAAACAAATCCTTGACTTTAACAGGCACATGGGTTGAAAAACGGGGCGAAACGCGCAACTAAGCCCTTTTATTGCCAACCGCTTTTCTGCTCTTCAATACCGCTTCCCGCGCAGTACTACCGCTTCTACAACCTTGCTGCCAAAGGCGTAAGGAAGTCCGGCAAGCGACAACATTGGCTTTGTTATGAACACATTTGCAATTTTCCCGACAGCAATTGTGCCGTAATCTGCCTCCAACTCCATGGCCCGCGCGCCATTAAGGGTAGCAGCGTTGACCGCTTCCTCTGGAAGCATTTTCATTTTTGCGCAGGCCAGCGACACTACGAAGGGCATACTTCCCGATGGGCAAGAGCCAGGATTGTAATCGGAGGCAAGCACTACAGGCAGTCCTGCATCCATCATTTGTCTTGCCGGAGCAAAGGGGATGCCAAGAAAAAATGCGCAACCGGGCAGCAGGGTAGGGAGTGTTTTGCTCTTTTTCAACACCTCGATTTCGACATTGCTGGTATATTCAAGGTGGTCCACTGAAATGGCGTTGTTTGCCACGCCCACCTGTACCCCACCGGTGAGGCCAAGTTCGTTTGCGTGTATTTTTGGTTTCAAGCCCCATTTCCAACCCGCCTTCAAAATAGTCTCGGTTTCTTCAGGGCTAAAAAAGCCTTTGTCGCAAAAAACATCGCAATAATCTGCCAAGCCTTCAGCAGCCACCATCGGTAGCATTTCATTGATTACCAAATCAATATAAGCCTCCCGACGGTTTTTATATTCTGCCGGAACCGCATGTGCGCCTAAAAACGTAGCCTTGACCGGAATGGGCGATTTTTCTTTCAAACGCCGCACCACGCGCAACATTTTTAACTCGCTTTCCAGCGTAAGCCCGTAACCGCTTTTTACTTCAAGGGCTCCTGTGCCCAAACCGATCACTTCTTGCAATCGCTCCCAGGCACCCTCAAAAAGTTCGTCCTCACTGGCAGCTTGCAACTTTCTTGCAGAATTCAAAATGCCGCCACCGCGCTCCGCAATTTCTTCGTAGGACAGTCCCCGAATCCTGTCTACAAACTCCTCTTCTCGTGTAGCGGCGAAGACGATATGCGTATGCGAATCGCACCAGGACGGCAAAACAAGTCGACCGCTGGCATCAATTACCTCGTCCGCACGTTCAGGACAATCATCCATGGTTCCAAAATCTGCGATTCGCTCATTTTCGATTAACAGGTATGCATTATTTAATACAGGCAATGATGCCATTTCCGTGCCTTTCACGAGTGAGCGCCGGCCGGTTTCAGCTTGTACGAGTGTACGGATGTTGCGAATGAGCAAGTTGGACATAGGAGGGAGATACAGTAGGCAGAGGCAGTAGGCAGTGGCAGTTTTTAAGCGGCGCAAAAGTATCTACTTTTGCCGCTCGAACCTGTGGTGCGAAAGTCATTTCTTTGTTACTTTACCCAAACATGAGTAATAATCGCAACCATCCAGCCACTCCTAAATTCCCGAAGGGAATCTATGAGTGGCTGGATGGCTCAAATATTCAACCAATTATTATGAAAAAGATCAGTGGATTCCTTGTCTTTGGAGTAATTATCCTGTTTTTTTCCTGCCAAAACAAACCCACTTGCAAGTATAAGCCAGAGCCAATATTTGCCAAAGATCTTCCGCATGTTGTGCAGTACAATTTTGAAAAGGAAGGTTCTCAATCACTGGAAAGTTTGATGCTCGACCGAGGCATCCTGCTTGAAATTGGCCAGGAAGTTTGTGGAGAAACCAAGCAAGAATATAGATTCACCGTCAAAGGCGACTATAACTCCCAGCCAGATTCATTTTGGATGAAAGAGGCCACTCGCCAGTTTGTGTTTCTGAGCACCTTTTCTCCCAAACAAGCCGCACTAAAAGATTGGGGCGACATCATTGAACTTCGGCGCCAGGAGATGCAATTGGGGCAGGATCGCGAAGTTCAGCCTGGCGTTTTTGTCCGCATTGATCGTGTGCTCAGCCCTGAGGAGGCGACGCTGATGGTGGTTTTTTCGCAGAAATAGGTCGGGGGGAATTGGGATATTTGGATATTGAGATATTTCTACGAGCCCAGCAAGTTCTCAATATCCCAATATCCCAATATCCAAATATTTTTACTCCTTATAGATCGCCACTTTCCGTTCACCAGGCTTTGCCCAACCACGGTACATTCCTTCGGAATTGAAGGGCTGGGCGATATTGCCATCTTTGTCTACGGCGATAAGTCCGCCCTCTCCTCCTTTTTCTACGAGTTTTTTGTGGATGATGGCCTCGGCGGCTTCGGCAAGGGTTGCCCCCGCGTAAATCATACGTGCCCAGACATCGTGTGCCACCGAGTAGCGGATAAAGTATTCGCCATGACCGGTGCAGGATACCGCACAAGCATCGTTGGAAGCATAGGTACCCGCACCGATAATGGGCGAATCTCCGAGCCGATTCCAGCGTTTGTTGGTCATTCCACCAGTGTTGGTACCTGCAGCGAGGTTGCCTTGTTGGTCGAGCGCGACACAGCCGACGGTGCCATATTTATGGTCAGGATTGTTGGCTGGTTCGAGTTCTCCGGTTTTCCCCTTCGCCTCTTCCTCTCTGCGTGTTTGTTGCAGGCTATTCCATCGTTCTTGTGTGAAAAACCACTTGGGGTCAACTTTTTCAAACCCATTTTCAGCAGCAAATTCCTCTGCACCGCGGCCTGTGAGTAGCACGTGGGAAGATTTTTCCATCACCGCTCGAGCAAGTTGGATGGGATTGCGAACCGTTGTTACTCCTCCCACAGCGCCTGCCTTTTGAGTGGCTCCCTCCATAATGCTTGCGTCGAGTTCGTTTTTGCCCTCATGCGTAAAGACGGCTCCACGACCCGCGTTGAACAGAGGACAGTCTTCGAGGTAGATGATGGTTTTTTCGACCGCATCGAGCGCTGTGCCACCGTTTTTTAATATCGCTTCGCCAATAGTGAGCGCAGAATCAAGTGCGGAACGGTAGGCCACCTCTTTTTCGGGACTCATTTCAGCGCGTTTAATCGCGCCAGCACCGCCATGGATCCCAATGGCGTAGGCTGGCCGAAGGGGTTTATTTTTCATATAATTGTTGTTTTTGGGGTTTTGAGTTGGGTTTTGACAGGCAAAAATGAGGCTGAACAGCGCAATTATGATCAGGCATAAGTTTTTCATAGGCACAAAATTGACATAATAATAGGAATGTTTGGAAATAAGAATCCAAGCGTCATACTTTCGGGGCAAACTAATTCCGTTTCACAAAAAAAATATTTGACGGCCTATGATGAACGAACTTGTAGTATCGCACATGACGAAGGATGTCATCACCCTTAATCCAGATAGTACGCTTGGAGAAGCCCGCGATATCATGCTTCAAAAGCATATCCATCACATTCCTATTTTGGACGGCAAAAAATTGGTGGGTATGGTGACCTCTTGGGATATGTTCAAACTCGGAAAATCTGCCGAGGAGTATAGCAAGATGAAAGTTAGCGAGGTAATGACGAAGCGAGTTGCTACCCTGGATCCGGGTCAACACCTGGGTGCAGTTGCCGAGGTGTTGACCCGCCACCTTTTTCACGCCGTACCTATTGTAAATGACGATCACGAACTTTTAGGCATCGTAACCAGTACCGATATAATTCGCTACGAGCATACAAAGGAGTACCCAGAGAATCTCGAGAAGTTCGTAGGAGAGAATATGTGATATTTTCGATGTTTATTGTAGCCAAAGGCCTTTAGCGGCGGCACAGTTTAATACTGTGCCG
>JBJXGZ010000061.1:0-10005 GCA_046160625.1 Saprospiraceae bacterium | reverse complement strand
CTCGACGTTTCGTTGGAAAAACGCCTAAATCCACTACTTTTGCAATTGCACCAATGAGCACTCATGAAAGAAACAAAATTTATCGAGCAGAATCGGGAAAAATGGGCAGACTTTGAAAAAATGCTCCGTGAGGATCGCCGCGACCCTGACAAACTCAATGATTTGTTCATTCAAATTACGGACGATCTGTCTTATGCCCGCACATTTTATCCCAACAGATCTGTCCGAGTTTTTCTGAATTCATTGGCTCAACGGGTTTTTCACAACATTTATCGTGGGCGGCGTTTCCCGGCTGAACGGTTACGGTTATTCTGGACAGACGAACTGCCACGCATCATGTGGGAATCGCGCAAAGCACTATTGTTATCCTTTGCGCTGTTCGTATTGTCCTTCGGCATTGGGGTAGTTTCAAGTATGATTAACCCCGATTTTGCACGTATTATCCTCGGCGATCAATATGTGGATATGACCTTGGCGAACATTGAAAATGGCGATCCCATGGCTGTCTATAAAGACTCAGGCCCCTTGGGGTCTACAGCAGGGATCACCGCAAATAATCTATTTGTTGCGCTGCGCACGGCCATATTCGGGGTTATTGCATCCATTGGAACGGTATTTATCATGCTTTATAATGGGATAATGGTGGGGGCATTTCAGTACTTTTTTATTGAACAAGGCGTCTTTTGGGAGTCATTTCTGACCATTTGGATTCATGGTACTTTAGAAATTAGTGCCATAATTATTGCAGGTGCAGCCGGTTTAGTGGCAGGTTCGGGCCTGTTATTTCCTGGTACTTATCGACGGGTGCAAGCGTTTCAGATCACGATGCGACGCGGCCTGAAAATCTTTATTGGTATCGTGCCGATTATCATTTTAGCAGGCTTTTTTGAGGGCTTTCTTACTCGGTACACTGATACACCTGATTTTATTCGAGCGGCGTTCATTTTTACCTCCCTGTTTTTTGTTCTGTGGTATTTTGTGTGGTTACCTTGGTACAAGATGCGGTCTGGTAGTTTTCGGCCAATTGCTTTAGATAAGGAATTGCCGCCTAGCCGCGAACATGCAATTGATTTCCGAGGGATAAAAAATGTAGGCGAAGTATTCTCGGATGGATTCACCATCCTTTCTCGCCACCCACGAACCACATTGCTCGGACTTTTTGCCACTACCGCCGCGTTTGCAGCTTGGGCTTTTGGGCTTTCTGAAAAACCTGCAGCGGAGACCTTCAATTTTCCTGACGTACCTTATTGGCCTTTCGATATTTTGAGCGGAGTGGGTAGTTTTTTTGGAAATGAGGCGACTCCCGGCCTTTACTTTTTTCAAATTTTCCTACTTTCTGGGCTTGCTGTAGCGGCTTTTCGAGCTTTGGAGCAGGAAATGAATGCCGAACAGCGTCCGCTTTTTGAACCACGGCGCGCTTTATTATCCGGACTTCCGCTCTTGTTGTTGATGCCAGGGTTTGCCTTGGGGCTGGAGTATTTGTCGGGCTTTTTTGGGGTGTTAGTTTCTTGGGCAGCTTTTCCGTTTCTCGCACTTTGGGCAGCTGTGATTTATTTTGAAACACTCAACCCATTAATCGCCCTGACTCGGGCTTTTAAGCTAGTGCGCTGGGGACCAGTCTTGGGGATTGGGTTGCTGGCTGGGGCACTTAATCTCCTGTTTTTCATGTTTTTGGAATCGCCGCTTTGGGATATGACCATTCAATTGTTCAGTTGGTTTGTCCCCCCAGCAGAGGGAGCGATGGCGGCTTACAGCACCATAGCCACCACCTGTGCTGCAGCAGTTATGATGTATTTTTTCTTTCTGCTCACAGTGATTTGTGGCGGATTGCAATATTTTTCATTTAGAGAAGTGTGCGATGCCGCAAGCCTTCGTGAAGAACTTGAATTGGTGGGGCAGACTCGAAAAATTCGCGGATTGGCACGGGAGTAAATGTGGTCAATGTAATGCCCTCCTACGCTAAAGCTACGGCGGGTAAAAATGTGGCCAATGTGACGGTACGCTTGGAAACTCAACTATGAATGATTAAATGAAAAAGATACTCCTCTTCCTGTTTTTTCCACTCAGCCTCTCGGCACAAATCGAGGTATTGCAGGAGGATACTTTGCAAGCACTCGAAGTAGTGGGTGACACCACCTATCTGGAGGAAGATGAGGTAGAGGAAAATTACGTTCGTGAACCTTACACTGCTCCGCCGCTTGCGCCCATTGCGCTCCGCGATCTGCGTTCGGATAAATGGGATAAAGCCACAGATGGGATGGATTACAGCAAAGACGTGCCAAAACCGCCCAAAGAACGCAAAAAACGCGACCCCGGCCAGCCTGAACCACCTTTTGATTGGACTGGAATGACACAGGGACTGGGAACGCTGCTGCAAACAATGGCGGTTCTTTTTGCTTTAGCAATCATCGCTTATGGCATTTATTGGATGATGCAAACCCCGCGCAACCGCAGTATTTCCCGTGACGGTACCGAAATCACCCTGGCTAATCTGGATGAGTATATTCACGAAACTGACCTCGACCGCTTCCTTCGCGAAGCCCTTGCTTCTTCCAATTGGCCCTTGGCGGTGCGGCTTTATTTCCTACAAACCATCAAGCAATTGTCTGAAAAAGAGGCTATCGTGTGGTCAAAAGAAAAGACCAACCGAGATTATTTGCGCGAAATGCGCAGCCACCGTCTGAGTACTCAATTCCGAGATGTCACCAGGCAATATGAGCGGGTCTGGTACGGGAATCAGTCGATCACTTCGGAAGCATTTGCGCGTTTGGAACCGGAGTTTAAGGCGTTGTTGGGGGAAATTTGAAAACCAATGTTAATCCACCAAAAGAAACACAGTCTTCTCTTTCATCGATACTTACCGAATCACCACTACTTTTTTTGCCGCCAAACCTTCGCCAGGGAAACTAAGTATATATATTCCTGAGGGCAATCCCTCAAGACTTATGTCGAAAGTCGGGCCAGAGGAGATGCCTTGTTGTATCCATTGACCGGAAATTTGGCGCAATTGCCAATGAATTAGGCTCGTTGATCTGTTCATTAAAATCACTTTCGTGAAGTCTTTTGCGGGATTAGGCATCACGACAACTTTGTCGGTAGGCGGCATTGGGTCTGGTGTTATGGTGGGCACATTGCCTTCCAAGTCAGTTTGAACAAGCACACATTGGAGGTCATAAAGGGGGGGGCGACTTTGATTGAAGCCCCAGAGCATCACCTCATTGGTGCTGGTAAGCAGCAAACTTTCGGCCCATTCGGTGTTCCGTGCACCATAATTGCGCCACCAAAGCGTGTCGGCGTTATCGTCAATTTTGAGGAGCAGAATGTCATTAAAATGGTCAAGCGTGTCCACAAATATTTCCCCGGCAACAAAGTAACCACCTGTGGGGTCGGGGACAATATTGTAGGTTCGGGCACTCCCCCAAGGCCCGATTATTGGCATTTTTTCCCATTCGAATATTCCTTCTGGTGTAAATTTGACAAAGAGAGGGGTCGTTACATAGTCGTTGGTATCGGCTTCCCATTGTGTATAACCCATCACCATGTAACCCCCATCAGGAGCAGGGGCCGCCGATCCAAAATATATTCCTTCTTCAGGATTATGCCCTTTGCTCCAAATTTTGCTGCCGTTGGCATCTATTTTTTCAAGATAAATGCCAAAATTAAGCACCGTACTCTCATTAGTACCCGCAAAAACAAACCCTCCGTCTGGGGTGGATAATGCTTTTGAGGGACGAAAGGCTGATCCATTGATCGCCTCTGTGGTAGCCCAAATCAAATCGCCGTCCACCGTCATTTTACGATAATAATGGTCTGAGCCAAATTCGCTTTCGGAGAAGCCAAATATAAGTACATTCCCATCGGAGGTTGAAAGGATGCCGCTTGCCCATGCACCATATTGCTCGCCATATGGCCGAAATTTTTTGTGCCACAACAATTTCCCTGTGGCATTAATTCGGGCAATGTATGGAGTGTACTCTGAAAGAGAGCCATCTGTTGCAGTCTTTGGGAGATAATTTCCTACCACCATACAGCCGCCATCATTCAATGGAGTCACGCCGCTTATTGTGTTGGATGCGCCATCTCCCAAGTCTATCGCAGTAAGCCAGTACGCTTTTCCTTTCGTGTTAGCTTTTATTAGCAGGCCATCATTAAAAGTTCGGTCGCTGTAACTGCTTGATTCTCCTACAAGAAACACGCTTCCGTCGGCTGCTTGCGCCAAAGTGGTCCCAAAATCATAACTTCTACCTCCAAAGCGCAGGACATCAGGACCGTAGGAATTGTAAACATCTGAACTTGAAAGGAAAGTTTGGGAATAATTGAGAAATCCGTCCGTTAACGGATAAGGCCCTGTGCCCTCTGCATAAGCATTGCCACTGACAACAAAAAGACTATACGAGCCAGAATCTGGAGGCACTTCTGGCAATGGGTGGATTCTAAAACGAAGCATTGCTACAGCATCTAATCCGCTAGTATCCAATATAGCGTCTGGCATCTTCACGTGGATTGCACCATTATTGTCCAACTCAAAAGATACAGGAGCGTTCCAAGCCAAGGGTTGGAAAGTACGTACATCCAGTGTAGGACTGAATGTAAACCGAAACTCCACACCATTGGCTTGTATGGGGAGTGGATTCTCAAATCGGGCAGTAAATTCAAGCCAATCTTTGTCGTCGATAAAGTTGTAAAGCCCAAAGCCGTGGGTGGCTTCGGCTATTTTGTCTGCAAGGCCACTTGTATTGGGCGCGAGTACAGCAGACACCTCAGGTGCGCTATCATCAAATCGCCAAGCGTTTCGAAATGCGATAGAGTGCAGGCCATTGGCTCCCGTTCCACAGCCTTCTACCGTGGCAGACGGCAGGCTTAATGCAGGGTAACCAGGTGCTTGCAACAACTCAACTCGCCAAGTGTGGCCATCTGCTGGAAGCAATAGCACTTCGGCAGGCGCATTAGAGGGCAAGTCTATGGCAGTGCTGCTACCAAACAGAAGGTCGTCCGCCATAATACGGTAAAAAGTGCTGGCACTCGCACCGCCACCACCAATGTTTTGCATTTCAAATTTCACGTCGCTGCCCTCGCACCTGCCGTCAATTCTGAAAATCGGGCCGTCCCAATCCGTGGCGCATTCAATCGGGCTTATGTTGGCAACGATGGCATGTGTGGCGCTCATCTGAACATCGCAAGACAATTTTGCCCTGATTTCAATGGTTTTTGAGGCAAATCCTGACATCGGATCCACAGAGAATGCAAAGGTTTGGCCATTTTGAGCATAGGATTCTGAAGCAGACACAAGGCCGAGCTCGGGATCGAGTTTCACTTCTAACAGCAAACCGTTGGAAGGGCCTGCGCCGTGGTTTTGCACCGTTACAAAAAAGCGGCTCGTGTCGCAGCGATGCAAATCAGGTTGAGTAACGCTGACCTCGGTATGTGGGCAACCGCCATCAGTGGATTGTACAAAAAACGTGACGTTGGCGAGAGGATGGGCAGCATCATTCAAAACTGGGAAATCATTCTGGCAAAAAGTCCAAATACCTGCTTGGGCGGCCGGGGAAAAAGCGCTTACTATAACATTCCCATCGCTTGTTCTCAGCTCGAATAAGCCATTATCGTCGGTATTCAAAGTGTGTACAACGCTGTCTGATACATTGACAAACCAATGGCGGGCCGGTGGTTCTCCAGGGTCTTCTTGACAGTTATTGTTGAGGTCAATTACGATTTTACCTTGAATAGCCCAAGGAAGTGCGTTGCCGTCAGACTCGGTGCGGAGCAGCCATCCATCAGACAGTTCTGCACCGCCACCAGCTTGCTGGTTGGAGCCACCGACAAACAATAGGTCACCATTTGACAGTGTCGCGCTGCCAAAAAGCCGCTCGCTGCTGCTATTTGTGCCATAATAATGCCGCCAAAGTTCAAGCCCATTAGGGTCAGTGAGCATTGCAAATCCTTGATAATTGATTGGGAAGTCGCTCCCGGATGCTTCGCCGCTTAAAAGGATTTTCCCATCGGTCAATATTTGTAAACTGTACGGCAATTCTTGCGTATTTGGGCTGCCATAGATTTTTTTTGCCAAAAGATCGCCAGTCGCTGAAAAATGCAAAAGAGCGATGTCTGCGTAATATTCCGTTGGGTGTGTGATCCAAATACTGCCATCTGGCTGCTGCGCAGCACCAAGCGGTCTGTTGTAAAAGTCGCTACTAGAGAAGGAATAAGGTTCTTCCCAACTCAAATCCTCTGTTTTTTGCCAAATTTCCGAGCCGTCCAACTCTATTTTCCTCAAAAAAATGCCCTCAAACCCTACCCCAATCGCATTGCTGCGGCCTACCAACAAAAGTTTTCCATCACTGGTAGGGAATATGCGTCTAACTTTTGTCTGATTTACTACTTCGATGGGGAGTTTCCATTGGAGGATTCCATTCGAGTTCACGAGCAAGATTTGGCCGCCATCGGTGGAGCCGGTATAATCGGACCATCCAACAAGCATAATGTTATTACCAACAGGAGTAGCGTCGAAAACTGCCGTCACATTGGCATAAGTACGTTTCCAAACCTGATTGCCTTGCGCGTCGGTTTTGAGGGCGAGGGCCATTTCGGGGTCAAAAACATCATCACTGCGTTGCACTCCTGTTATGATTAGATTACCGTCGGGCAAAATGCTAAGGCCAAATCCGTGTTCTTCGAAATCATTGTTGTTGAGGGTATAGGTTTTTTCCCAAATGATTTGAGCATCGGTGCCAATTTTGAGCAGCCAGATTTTGGAAGGCGCACTGCCAACTGTACGAGAACCAACAGCGTAGAAATTACCATCTGGCGAAGGTGTCAATTGCTGGATGATGTCGCGGCCAGCTTCGCCCAGAAAAATTTGGACGGGCTGGGCAAGGGTTTGAAAGTGGAGAAGGAATGCAAGAAAGGCGAGAGTAAGTGTCTTTTTCATAAGTCAGGGAAAGGTAATTTCAAGTGTTATTTGATCAAAGGCAGGCTCTAAAGTACGTGGTATGTTTGTTTTTAGCAAATTTAAAAGTGGTCAAATGTGCAAGTGCGACATTATATATACTAAATTCACGGCCTAAATTCATAAAACATGAAAATGAACTTCTACCACAGAATTATTCTCTTGGCCATTTTCGCCTTGCTCCCTTGCCTTTCCTTCGCTCAATGGACGGAAGTGCCTATACCTGTGGGTCCCTATATCTCAAGTGACCTGACGGTACACAAACAAACCGTGTACACCACTTTCTATAAAAACTTCCATATCAGGGTAGCCCGCACGAACGACAATATCCATTGGGAATTGGCAGCTAAGTTGCCGACCAATTTACAAAGCGTCACCCCTCACAGTTTCTCTGATGGCGACCACCTCTATGTGACCGGAAAAAATGAGCAGCCGAGTACCTTCAAGGCTTACGTCAGCAATGATGATGGGGCAAATTGGACGACCCTAAGCTGGCCCAACCAAACCCAAACCGATCTTTTCGAGGCTTGGGGCAGTACGCTTTTGGCAGTGAATGATTCTGTCATCCAGCGCAGCGGCAATAGCGGAGGAAGCTGGCAAACGGTTTTTCAAACGCAGGGAAAAGTTTGCGACCTAAAAAGGATAGGCGACTCGACGTGGCTCATGATTACAGAAACCCGGCTCTACCGCTCCACTGACGATGGGCTTACTTGGGTAGAAAATATCCCCCCATACAATGCTATAGGCTTGAGTTACCCATACTTGAACATTTACCCAACTGAAATAGGGGCTTTTGTACAGGTTTATGATAACAGTCTAAGCACCCTCTATCGCTCCATTAATCTGGGCGAATCTTGGGCAGTTTTTCCGAATCCGTCTTCTTTCGCTGTTTCAGACATACTGTTTTCGAACGGCAAACTGTACCTTAAAAGTAGTAGTTTGTGGTCTTCTGCCGACGAAGGAGGCACTTGGGCGAAGACCGAAACCCCCAGCGGCTGGGTCTTTGAAAAAGTGGGCAACACGCTCTGCCTCGGCGGCTCGGATGGCTTTTTCAAATCGCAGGACGAAGGGCAAAATTGGTGGACAGGCAATTTGGGCTTGGAAACAGCGCTTGGACAATTTGCCTCTACGTCATTTACCCCGCATCGTATCGAATATCACAAGGGCAAACTATATCTCCTCTCCTCCTACGAAGGGTACATTACGGAAAACGAAGGCATAGAGTGGCGTTTTTTTCGCAGCAATAGTTTGAGTAGTTCCAGCAGCTTTTTCGCCAATGGCGATTCTATCCTCATCTTGGGCAATGGCGCAACCCGCTCTTTTGACAACGGCAACACTTGGGAGCACATGGCTGGAAGCACTGGCTTTGAGCACCCCTTGAGCGGCAGCTTCGACTTCACTTCCAACAGCACCCATCTTTTCGCGTCATCTTGGTTTGCCGACTCGATCTACCGCTCCTCTGATTGGGGGCTTAATTGGGTGTCTTTGAATGCCCCGTTAAACATTTCTTTTCTCGAAAAAGTAACGGGGGCAGGCAATGCTTTCTATATCACGGATGGGAACGATGTTTATGTCTCTTCCGACAACGGCCAATCGTTCAGCCTTGCCAATACCGGCCTGGGCAGCAACCCATATATTCAAGGACTTTGGGGCGCGGAAAATATCCCCTTTGCACTGGATGGCGACCAGCTGTACCGCAGGGTGAACAACATTTGGAAACCCGCCACCGCTGGCCTTTACGACGACCAGGGAATCCTGCCGTTCATTGCAGAAACAACGGGCGATGCTGGGCGAATTTTGCTCATGGGTACAAAACAATTCATTGCTGACCCGCTTCTCTTCATATCTGACGACAATGGCCAATCTTGGTCGGGCGGTTGGGAGTTCGGCCTGCCGATTATTGACTACCAACTTCTGGCGACGCTCCACGGCAGCACCATCTATGCTACTGCCGAGCTCGGCGCAGTCTCTTCTGGGCTTGGCCTCTGGAAACGCGATGTGTCTGTGGGAAGCCAAGAGCCTCGCTTAGTAGACCCGCTTGCTTGTTCCCTAAATCCCAACCCCGTTTCCGATGCCACTTGGTTGGTTTTTGACAAAACACCCAAAGTCCCTTATGCTGTCCGAGTGCTGGATGCCCTGGGGCGTTTGCAATGGCAGGGTACCGTTTCCGGCGAATCGCTGCAAATCCAGACCGCCAAATGGCCCAATGGGCTTTATAATGTGATCATTCAAAGTGAAAATGGAGGTTTGGTAACACGGCCGTTGGTCGTGCAACATTGAGTTGAATTTAGGATCAACCCCTGGCCTCCATATTATCCCAAAAATTAGATTGGGCGACAATATGGAGGCCTTTTTTATGAAGAAACCTACATTTGCTTTTTAAAATCGAGCATCGTGAAAATTTTCTTGCTACTTGCTTTGCCCGCCATGGGTTGCCTGATGGGGGCCACGGCGGGTTTACTCCTTACCACACCAGCTAACACGTTTGACAATTACCCAAATGAAAAAGGGGAGCCGCTTTATGATGGATGCCTGCGACCACAACTTTCCGAAAATTCTACCCCAAAGAAACTGGGGCCGGGAAGTTCGATGTCCAAGAACATGGTTTTTGTGCAAGGTGGCACGTTCACCATGGGTTGCAAAGACGGTCGCGACAAGGCTTGTGAAGACTCGGAAAAGCCCGCTCATAGCGTCAAATTGCCTGATTTTTACCTTGGAAAATATGAAGTGACACAGGCTGAGTGGACTACAATCATGGGCAAAAATCCCTCGAATTTTAAGCAATGCGACAACTGCCCGGTCGAAAATATTACCTGGGATGATATTCAGGAATTCCTAAAAAGACTGAACGCACAAAACCCTGGGAAAGCCTACCGCTTGCCCACCGAAGCCGAGTGGGAGTACGCTGCCCGAGGCGGCAACAAGAGCAAAGGGTACGCCTACTCAGGCAGCAACACCTTATCTGATGTGGGCTGGTTTTACGGCAATTCCAATAGCAAGACCCATCCGGTAGGCGGTCTCAAAGCCAATGAGCTGAACTTATTCGATATGACGGGCAA
>JBJXGZ010000060.1:0-36620 GCA_046160625.1 Saprospiraceae bacterium | reverse complement strand
ACGCGGAGTTTTTGTTAATCAAATTGTAAGGACTCCGCGTCTCTGCGCCTCTGCGGTAAAAAAGCACTTGTGAAATGCCCTCTTCTCACTTGCCTCTCGCTAATTTCCGAAACACCTCGTCCATGTTCGCTGCTCCGAATTTGTTTTTCAAATTGCGGGGCGTGTCAACGGCCTCTATTTTACCGTCAACCATCATACTCACACGGCCACAATATTCTGCCTCTTCCATGTAGTGGGTTGTCACCATAAGGGTTACGCCAGCGTGAGCGGCCTCGTAAATGAGTTCCCAAAACTGTCGGCGCGTGAGCGGGTCAACGCCGCTGGTTGGTTCGTCCAGGAACACAATCTTCGGCTCGTGCAGCAATGCCACCGAGAATGCAAGTTTTTGTTTCCAGCCTAATGGGAGCGAGCCCACCAGTTTATCGGCCTCTGGTTCTAGTTGCAGATTTTCGAGCATCCGTGTTGTTTTGGTTTTGATGTCCGACATTTTAAGGCCATAGATGCCTCCGAACAAGCGAATGTTCTCCCGCACCGTCAGGTCTTCGTAAAGGCTGAATTTTTGACTCATATAGCCGATGCGCCGCTTTACTTGTTCGGGTTCCTTCCATACATCGTAGCCTGCAACCATTGCTTTGCCCGAACTGGGCGTGAGCAAGCCCGTTAGCATTTTCAATGCGGTTGTTTTACCCGCGCCATTGGCTCCGAGGAAACCGAAAATCTCCCCCTCGCGCACATCAAAGGTGATGGCGTCTACCGCGGTGAAGGCACCAAACGTGCGGGTCAATTTATCGGTGGAAATGATGTTGTTGTTAATCATGGAGGGGTGGTGGCATGGAGGTCATTATGGCCATTAGGTCATTGCGTCATTTTTACCCGCCGTAGCCTGAGCGAAGGAGGGGCGGTATTGTCCAATTATTTGGTGCTCAAGGCCGCCACTTCCTCTGCCGTCAGCCCATAAAGCGGCGGGGTTTTTACTCCCAACATATTGAGATACAAGTATATCTGCCCACGGTGGTGGATTTCGTGTTCCACCAATGCACGAAGCCATTTCCAGCAGGTAATGGATATTCCGGCTGGCGTTTGGATTTTGGATTGTAGCATCTCCGGGGTCATTTTTTGAAAAATCGCTACTGATTGGCGGTGCATTTCATCAAAATAAGCCACGGTAGATTCATATTGATTGGCTAATTCTGGACCGCACCCCGCATATTTGGAGGGTCGGCCTTCTGCATTTTCGCCATACAACCAGCGTTCGATGGCTGCAATGTGGCGAATCAGATCGCCAAGCGTGAATTTGCCTTCGCGATAAGTCCATTCCAAATGTTCGGGCGGAATGATGGCCACGACTTTCCGTGTGCGCTCTCGTACCCGTTCGTAGTATTCAAGGAACGACTCGATGTTTTGTATGGTCATATGCCTAACTTTTCATTAGTTCAATAAAGCAGTCCTCAATAGTGGCTTTCGTGGTTTTAATCTCAATGTTTTTGTGGTTTTTAGAACGTAAAAATCGTTCAATGGAACTTTCGGAAAGTTTCATCCCGATTTCTTCGGGATCGGGAAGTTTATGATTCAGTTTCAAGTGCGCAAATTCCCCAAAAGCATAACAATCCGCCACACCGTCCATGCTGCGCAAATCCTTGATTAACTGATACATATCATCAGAACGGACAGCAAAAAGCCGGCTATTAAAACCTTCGGTGATTCCTTGCGGCGTATCAATGGTCAGGAGTTGCCCACTTTGCAAGAGGGCTACTCGGTCGCAGAGCTCAGCCTCGTCCATATTGGGCGTACTGACGAGCATTGTAATGCCGTACGCTTTCAGGCTGGCTAGCATTTCCCAAAATTCTTGTCGGCTCACGGGGTCTACCCCTGTCCCGGGTTCGTCCAGGAACAGTACTTCGGGCTTGTGGATCAAGGCACAACAAAGGGCAAGTTTTTGTTTCATACCACCAGAAAGTGCTCCTGCGCGACGATTTTTAAAAGGTTCTATTTGGGAATAGATCGGCGCGACGAGATCGTAATTTGCCTGAATGCTGGTGCCAAAAACGGCGGCAAAAAACGATAGGTTTTCTTCTACAGTGAGGTCTTGATAAAGCGAAAAACGCCCTGGCATGTAGCCAATAATTTTGCGAATTTGTTTGTAGTCCTTCACACAATCCAAACCAGTTACGCTGGCCTTACCGCTATCTGGCAAAAGCACTGTTGTCAGGATGCGGAACAGGGTAGTCTTGCCCGCGCCGTCGGGTCCGATGAGGCCAAAAATCTCCCCTTTCGAAACGGAGAAACTGATGTCCTGCACTGCTGGGACAGGGCCGTAGGACTTGGAAATATTTTCGATTACTATTTGAGACAAGATTTTTTTCCTTTATTTTTGAAGGGCAGTACGGACTTTTTATTTTTTTTTGACAGGATTTACAGGATGAACAGGATGCGTGATTCCATTTTGTCGGCGAAGCCGCCCCCCCTCTTAAATCCTGTTTATCCTGTAAATCCTGTCAAAAGATATTAAGTCAAAACTTCAGCTCTGCCGGCATCCCAATCTTCAACACCCCTGCCTCATTTGGCACGGTAATCTTCACGGCATATACCAGATTCACGCGTTCTTCCCTCGTCTGAATGACCTTTGGTGTAAATTCTGCCCTGGGCGAAATCCAACGAATCTTCCCCTCCAGTTCTTGCTGCTCCCCATCAGCAATGTCCACATAAACTTTCACTTGTTGGCCGACTTTGACCTTTGACAATTGATCTCCGGCAACATAAGCGCGAAGGGTCAAGGTGGCAAGATCAGCCACTTTGTATAGCGGCTTTCCGAAAGATGTAATTTCACCAACTTCCGCATATTTTACCAGTACCGTGCCGTCTATAGGATTGACAATGCGGCTCTTGGCGAGTTGGTCGTCCAGTTGAGCAATCTGTTTTTGAATCGGGAGCACTTCTGCTAACATGCCGCTTTTCTGGACGCCGAGTGAGGCGTTGGAGGCCGATCTTTGTTCCCCAATCACTTCCATTTCACGTTGTGCAGCTTCAATTTGGGCATTGAGCTCGTCTAGTTGTTTAGGGGTGGCGGCATCGCTTTTGAGTAGGTTTTCCACCCGTCGTTTTTCGCGTTCGAGTGTGCTGAGTTTTTGGAGGACGGAGGCAGTTTGTTTCTCATAAACAGCGAGTTGCGCTCCAATGGCAGGACTTTTTGCAACCACCGCACGGATGCTGGCTTGCAGTTGCTCTCGCTTCAAGGCTATTTGCAGGGAGTCGATGGAGCCGACCTGTTGCCCGGCTTTTAAATCCTGGCCTTCTTCGATGCTGAGGGTCAGGATTTTGCCGTTGGCTTCGGCGCTGACGATGCGTTCTTCAGCCTCGAAGTTGCCGTAAGCATCAGCTTTGGGAGCAGTTTTATAACAGGAATTGAATAAGGACAGACAAAGGATAGGAACGATTCTATACATGTTGGACAATTTAATTTGCTTTATTGATTCGATTTTTGGCTCCTTTCGCTAATTGACGCTTAATCCCCCCTTTTTGCCTTCCACAATTCCAGTGCTTGCGCCGCCTGCACTTCATGTGTTTTCCGAGTCAATTGGGCTTGGGTGAGCAAGTTTATTTGAGCCAGGTAATCCGTCATAGTCATTACCCCATTTTTTACTTGCGCGTCAGCGCTGCGAACGATGTCCGATTGAAGCATAATAATGGCATCGTCCTGAATCAATTGTGCCTTCCATTTTGCCTCGTCTTGTTGGTCTTTCAGTGTGCTGGTTTCCAGTCGCTGGTCAAAAAACTGCCGCTGGGCATCTACATTTTTCATGTGCAAATCAAACACTTGCGCTTCCCGGCGTTTGTTCCCCCAATCAATCGGCGTCCAGGCAGCGCGCAGGCCAACAAGGAAAAATGGTTCAAAGCCTGTTTCGAAAAAATTAAAGGGATTAGGCCTGCCCAGGCCTGCTTGTGCAAAAGCTTCCAGGCGTGGTTGGGCGCGCAAACCGAGGGCGTCTTTGCCAATTTGAAGGCTGCGTTGTTGGAGCGAAAAAAGGCTGTGTTCGGGGCGGAGGAATTCAGGTTTTTCACCTGTCGAGGGCTTGTTTACGGAAGGACGATTTCCAGTGTCTGATTTCGGAACAAGGAGCACAAAATCTGCCTTTTCACGGCCTGTCCATTTTGCCAAAATTTCCAAGAGGGCGAGATGATCGGATAGAATTGCTGCAATTTGCTGCTCGGTTTTCAAAACCTGGATTTTGATCTGGTCGGCGGACGAGCGTAGAGCTACGCCTTCGATTACAGATGCCTCGACTTGTTTAAGTCGTGTTTCAAGGTCTTTTTTTGAGGAAAGCAAAACCGCCTGGCTTTCCTGGAGGAGCAAGGCTTTGAAATACAGATCCGTCACGATTTCCCGCAACGAGAACACATCTACATCAACTTGTGCACTTGCAAGGTCTCGCTCGATCTCGCGCTGTTGGCGATGAAAGCGGTCGGAACCGCCGTCCCAAATACGCTGCGCCACATCTGCGGAAAGTTTGTACTGATCCTTAGGCACCACAGGGATCTCGGAACCGGGAAGATTGAACGGCAGCCCAAATACGTCACTTTGCCAGCTGGCCTGTGCCCCTACCTGGATGCGAGGAAGCGAATTGCTTTGCAAGTTCCTGAACTGCAGGGCGCGAATGCTTTCTGCATAGAGTTTTTTTTGCTGCAAGGGGCTGTTTTCCAGCGCAAGGGAGCGACATTGTTCTACCGTGAGGGTGTCGGATGCGAACCCTATTAGAGGCAAAAAGCAGAGTGCGAAGATTGCAAGGGTAGATTCTTTCATTTGAAAAGATAGTTCGTCGTTTTGGGTTTTCCAATAATGCCTAAATGCGTATTTGAAAAGCTATCGGTGTATTTCAACCCATACCTTACTGCTTAAAAAATCTCAAGGCCTGAGTGCAGCCAATACAAAATTACTCACCTCTATTTTTCGCTCTTCCATAAAAACCCGGGTTTCCGCCGGACCCATCCCCAGCACTAGCCGAAGCATGGGTTTGCCCACAAAGGGAAACACACACATGGAAATGATATTGACAATCAGGTGTTTGGGATTTATTGGACGAATACGCCCTGCGGCAGCCTCTTCTTTTACCTGCTTGAAAAAAACTTCCGGGCGCGGCATTTCCTGGGGAAAGATGGTCTCAAAAAATCGGTCGGGGTGTTTGTTGATTTCCGAAATGATGAAGAGCGGGATGAAGGGGTTGTGGGAGATGAGGCTGATGTAGAAATCAATGAATTGTCTGATTTTTTCCTCCAATGGCTGTTGACCCTCAAACATTTGTTGGATGACAGGGACTGCCTTGCCAATCACCGCCCGCGCAACCGTCTCGTATAACTTTTCCTTTGTGCGAAAATAGTAGTGAAGCAATGCTTTATTGATACCGGCCAAGTCTGCTATCTCCTGCATTTTCGCGCCATCCATCCCTTTTTGAGTGAACACCTCGTGCGCCGCATCGAAGATTTTTTGCTCTGTAGAATCGGGCAAAGTCTGTGGCCCCTCGTGTTTATCCATTAGGTTTAACCGTTTGGTCAAAGTTTTAACAAAAGTCAGAGCAGTTTCTCAAAACAACAAGTTTTTGGCTTGTTTTTTTAACCAGATGGTTAATACACTGCCTTCACACCTCCGGTCAAAATATAAAAAAAGCCTTTCAAGATGCTGATATTCAACATCTTGAAAGGCTTTGGCTTATTATCTGGAGAGATGACTCCGTTTTACTTTTTCTTTCGGTACTTCCTCAAGTATTCGCGATAAGTGATCATGCGCTCTTGTTCTTCATCCCAGAGTTTATTGAACATACACCGCAGGCTTTGGATAAAAGTGATCTTGTTTGCCACCTTGTCCATAATCGGGTTTTCGTGGTGACAACGCGCAAGTTCATAATTTGGAACAAGCGGATTGAGGTGGTGTATGTGGTGATAGCCGATATTTCCTGTAAGCCAGTGCCACATCTTGGGCAGGTTGTAGAAAGTGCTTCCCTGTACCGCCGCGCGGATGTAGTCCCATTTGTCTTTCCACTCTTTGTACGCGGTTTCGTGTTGGTGTTGCACATAAAAAAACCAGATCGCGATGACCGAGAAAAACAGCAGAATGGGCAGGTGAACCATTAAAAATGCTTTGTAGCCCAACAACAAAATGATTCCGACGTGCAAGCCGATAAGCAGCAGGTTGTGCTTCCAAAGTGCACGGTGGGCATGTTCCCAGCCTTTCAAACGAATCAGCGGGAACCTGTTTTGGATAAGTAAGTACCAGGCAGGGCCGATGACGAACAAAACCGGAAAACTGCGAAAAAGCGCATAATGCAGTTTTTTCCACCATGGCAGTGCCTTAAATTCATTGACAGTCAGCAAGTTAATGTCGCCTATGTCGCGGTGTTCCCAGAGGATGCCGTTGTGACCGTGGTGGAAGTTGTGGCTTTTCGCCCAGTAACGGTACGGCATGAAACTGAGCAGGCTGCATACCTCGCCGATAAAGTCGTTGGCCTTGCGGTTAGCAGTAAAAGACTGGTGCCCACAATCGTGCTGAATAATAAAAATCCGGACCAGGAAGAATGCATTGATTGCAGCCAAAGGCAAAACAAGCCAGAAAGAAACGTCAATCAAAAAGTACATGGCCACCCAAATAGCCACAAAGGGCAAAAACGAGTTGAGGATTTGGATAACGGCCTTACGCGTATTGGGAAGTTGGTACGATTTGACTATTGGGGGGAGTTGCTTGAGGACCTGTGGGTCGTACTGTTGTTTTATGTATCCCATTGAAAATCAAAAAATTACTCGTTCAAACAAAGATGGCCGGTTAAAGTTTTGAGACCGACTCTCCTGAAAAACGGCACAAAGTTCAACTTTTCAGCGACTCGCAGTGTACAGTTTGGTCTATTTTTCAAAGAGTGCTTAAGGCTTAACTTTATTTTTGACTAATCCGCGACACAAAACAAAGGAGCTAGGTTTGATTTTCGTATTGCTATGCAATTTTGAGACGAAAAATCACTCAATCTAACAACTTTTGCATGAAAAAACTACTCCTATCCTTTCTTGCACTTTACTTTTTTTCGATATCCGATGTATTTTGCCAATGGGAAAGAACTGCTGGACCTCAAAACCAGAAGCTTACAGATATTCAGCATTTAGATGGCTTTCAGGTAGCCATTAGCAATCGCAAAGTATTAAATCGTCAAAATGCATCAACTACCTGGTCACCCGCCTCAGGGATTCCAAATTCATTCGTAGTTTTTTATCTACACCAAACGAGTTCAGCCTCGTTTGTGCAAAATAATTCAACACAGTTTTACAGATCAACCAATGGCGTTTCCTGGTCGCCATTGGTATCTCCGGACACTTCCTTGGTGCTGAATAATTTGTTCGGTCTCGGCGACACTTTGTTTGCAGAAGCCAAAATGATTGGCACATCCCCTGACCAATACCGATTGTTGCTTTCCGCCAATAACGGGGATACCTGGACTGATGTTACCCCACCTGAAACAATTTACCATATTCGGGACATTATCAAAGAAGGTATGGAGTTTCGGATTTATTTTCGAAATCAACCTGGCTTTGGCAATTTCCAGGTACATCGGTCTTCGGATGGTATCAATTGGAGTTTCTTTCTTCAAAGTCAATTTGTTCCAGATGTACAATTTGCTGGCCGCCAGGTCTACTTTTTTGATTGGCCAAATGGGGGGTTCAGATTTTCAGACAATCTGGGAGCAACATGGTCTTCCACACAAACTTTCTTAAAGCCGGAAGGGGGCAATAGAGCCATCTTTAGAAATGACCATGCAATGTTTGCCTGTTTTTTGTCAAGCTACCGTAGAATTGAGCAGATCTATCGTACGTACGATGGCCTAACCTGGACGGAACTGCCAAACCTGCCCCCACTTTATTCTCGACCATTTTTGATTGGAAATAGCCTTTATGCTATTGGCGACTATAATCAAGTTTATACTTCTGCGGACAATGGCGATACCTGGCTGACTGTTGGTGCTCCGTTGCCAAGTGACTTTAAACTATTGGGAATTTCTTCAGATTCGAGCAAGCCTATAGCCTATGGAGTAGGTGGAATTTATGCTAACTACG
Organism: Saprospiraceae bacterium; assembly: GCA_046160625.1. Classification (GTDB taxonomy): domain Bacteria; phylum Bacteroidota; class Bacteroidia; order Chitinophagales; family Saprospiraceae; genus M3007. Next base: position 28,535 of record JBJXGZ010000060.1, on the reverse strand, counting down.
CAGATGGAACCTTTGGAATGCAAGATCATGAAGGAATTCCGCCCCTATATTCTTATGTAGGAGATATTGTAAACCACAATGGAACATTAATTGCTGGCGGGGAAGGTTTGTTCCGTTCAGACAATCAGGGAGACTCGTGGGAAGAAATCAATAACGGCACGCTTCGACTTCCGTTTATCTTCTTTGATGACCTCCTCCTGTTTTCTTCAGAGAATCAGGTTATCGCAGGTGGCGAAGGACGTTTATACCATTCGTATGATAACGGCAACACCTGGGGTACAAATCCGAGTACCCCTGTATGGCGGGATGAACATGGTAGTTTTTGCATGCTTAGCGGCAATGCAGATACACTTTTTGCATCCAAGTTGGATTCAGTCACCTATAACATTTATCGGTCCTTTGATGGCGGGAATTCGTGGTCAAAAATTACACCCGGGAACTTATCTGGTAGCTGGGGTGTGTTTTATGCAGGAGGGAGGGTTTTTTTGCGTAAACTAGTTGATGGTGGGGCAATGAAAGTTTCCAACAACTTGGGAAATACTTGGACAAACTATTATAATGGGATGTTTTCAAGCTTCAGGTCTCTAGCATATACCAATGGTGTGTATTATGCAGGTGGGTTTGAGGGAAGTACTGATGACAAGAAGATACTTCGGTCAACCAATGGAATGAATTGGGAGGAAATTGTTTTCGACACTTTTCCGGGTCAGTATGAAGTCATGGATATCATTGCAAAGGATAGTTTATTGGTAGTAGCAACAGAGTACGACGGAATTTTTCTATCTTCCGACCATGGTAATACTTGGTCAAATATGTTAAAAAATGAACCTGGAATATATCGTGCTTTTGCTTTGGAAATAGACAGTTTATACCTTTATGTTGGCGCCGAAAATGGTGTCTGGAGATGGCGATTGACAAATTTGCCCAGTGCTGTGAAAGACCCATCGGATGTTTTTTCTCCACCGATAAGTGTAAATCCCAATCCAGCAACTCAGGATATTACTATTACCCTGTCTTCCCAAAATTCGGAGGCAGCTCAAGGTGACAACCTGGTTATATTTGATTCAAAAGGAAGGGTAATATTCGACCAGCCCTTTCAGAATGGAAACAAACTGAATGTTTCACACCTTCCTTCTGGGGTTTATTTTCTGAGTCTTACTTCAGGGAAAATTTCTTGTCGTGGGAAATTTCTAAAAATGTAGCACTGATGAAAAAACTACTAAGGTCTTTACCTTAATTGAACTATGGCTATCCACCAATAATTTTACGCAACAAGCTTTCATCTATTTTTCCACCTGCAAAATCATCGAATGCCCGCTCCGTCACTTTGATGATATGGCTGGCGATGAACGGCGCTCCTTCTCGTGCCCCTTGTTCCGGGTCCTTAATGCAGCATTCCCATTCCAAAACGGCCCAGCCTTTATAGCCGTACTGCGCCAATTTGGAAAAAATTGCCTTGAAATCTACCTGCCCATCGCCCGTAGAACGGAAACGACCAGGGCGATCCGCCCAATCCTGATACCCGCCGTACACCCCGCTGCGCCCGCTTGGGTTGAACTCCGCGTCTTTGACGTGGAACATCTTGATGCGCTCGTGGTAGAGGTCTATAAATTGCAGATAGTCAAGTTGTTGCAACACAAAATGAGATGGATCGTAAAGGATATTACAACGGCGGTGGTTTCCCGTGGCGGCCAAAAAACGTTCAAAAGTGACCCCGTCGTGAAGATCTTCCCCAGGATGAATTTCATAACAAAGGTCCACATCGCACTCATGAAAAACATCCAAAATGGGAACCCAGCGAGCAGCTAATTCCTTGAACCCAGCCTCCACTAAACCTTTTGGCCGTTGCGGCCAGGGATAAACGGTCGGCCAAAGCAGTGCTCCGGAAAAAGTGACGTGCGCATTCAATCCCAGGTTTTGACTGGCCTTTGCTGCATATTTCAAGGTCTGGATGGCCCATTCGGTACGAGCCTTGGGATTGCCGCGCAGATGCTCTGGCGCAAAGGAGTCAAACATGAGATCGTAGGCAGGGTTTACTGCCACGAGCTGGCCTTGAAGGTGGGTGCTGAGCTCGGTTATTTTCACCCCGCATGCTTCTACTCGTCCGCGCAGCTCGTCGCAATAGGTTTTGCTGTTGGCGGCTTGTTCGAGGTCTATCAGGCGAGCGTCCCAGGTAGGGATCTGTACTCCAATGTATCCAAGCGATGCGGCCCAACGGCAAATACTTTCGAGGGAATTGAAGGGGGCGGTGTCGCCCATAAATTGTGCGAGGAAGATGGCTGGGCCTTGCATGGTGGTGATTGGTGGACTGGTGATTGATGGATTGGTAATTCGCTGGGGGAGCACGCTATTTTTTGACAGGATTAACAGGATAAGCAGGATGTTGTCAGCTTCGCCGACAATGTAGCAGAGTCGGCGAAGCCGACACAATCCTGTCTATCCTGTTAATCCTGTCAAAAACATATCGCCTACTCAATCAACTTCTAGCCGTGCGAGGAACTTAAACCCCTGTACTACATACTCCGCGCAAAAATGCCGCGATTTTTACATTTGCAGAAACATTTCGCAGCGATGTCCGAAAATACCAGCATTCTCCCCGAATCTACCGAGAAATCTGTTCCGCCAATTATTTATGCATTGGTTTCCAATGCGTTGCAAGTGTACGGCATCCTCGTGCTGGGCTGGCATTTTTTTCCTATTCTATACTTGTGGTGGTGGGAAGAGTTGATGCTGACAGTATTTGGCTTGCTAAAATTGCGGCGGCTGCGGCCATTTCTTTTGCAAAAAGAAGCTGAAATGGTGGTGCGAGAAGGCGAAAGTTCGGCGCGTGGGCGGTTCTTCTTGCTGTTTGTTTATTTCGTTTTTGTAGTGGTAATAGGTGGTTTTGTGTTTGCACCGAAGGCCAGTTACATCGAAAATATCATTACGCTATTATTCCACAACCAAATTTTCAACCTCAATCTTTTGCTTTTCATCGGGATGCAAGGCTGGCTGTATTGGCGGGATTTTTATCAAAACAAAAATTTTGAAACAACCGATGTCAGTACCTTACGCACTACCTTCGATTTACGGAGCATAATCATTCATGTAGGGTTATTGGCAGGGGCTTTTTTATCATTTCTAATGCAGAAATACGATCTTGTCAAGACTGAACACGCATTTATGTTTGGTTTTATGTCGGTTAAAATGCTTGTTGATCTCTGGGCAGCGTTTCGGCGGAAAAATTAGAGGAGTCTTTGCCTTACTCGTCAGACGACTTTGAGTCGTCAGACGAGGTGCTGCGGTCTGACGATCCAAAGTCGTCTGACCGCTTTTCACAAAATACATCTACTCATGGAATTGCTAATAATCTTAATTTTTGTCATCGGCTATTTGGCCATTGCTTTTGAACACGGGATTAAAGTGAACAAGGCTGCCAGTGCGCTCGTCACCGGAGTGCTTTGCTGGACGGTTTACATCCTCTCTGAGACTGATAAAGAATTGATTTCGAGTCAGTTGGCCGAACACCTTTCTGCCATATCGGGCATTTTGTTTTTCCTGCTAGGTGCTATGGTCATTGTGGAGTTGATAGATGCACATGATGGCTTCGATCTTGTAACACGGCGCATCAACACTACCGACAAGCGGCGGCTTTTATGGATTACCTGTTTTATCACTTTTTTCCTTTCGGCCATTCTCGACAACCTCACAACTACCATTGTGATGGTCAGCCTGATGCGCAAGATTATTGAGGACCGTGAGGATCGTCTTTTGATGGTGGGTATGATCGTCATCGCCGCCAATGCAGGTGGCGCTTGGTCGCCCTTGGGAGACGTGACCACCACCATGCTTTGGATCGGAGGTCAAATCACAGCTTTAAACATTATAAAAACGCTTTTTCTGCCCAGCCTGGTTTGTCTACTTGTACCGCTTCTTTTGCTTTCCCGGAGAATGAAAGGCAAAGTGCAGACACCTGTTTTGGAAAACCACAACCGCTTAGGTTCTACCCTTTTTGAACGAAATTCCGTATTTGGACTTGGGATCGGGGTCATGATTTTTGTACCAATATTTAAAACAATAACGCACTTGCCACCATACATGGGTATGCTGCTCGGCCTTGGTGCAATGTGGTTGCTGACGGAGCTGATCCATAGCAAGAAAGATGAGGACGAAAAAAGCCCGCGTTCCGTGAGCCACGCTTTACGCAAGATTGATACACCAAGTATATTGTTTTTCCTTGGAATTCTGGTAGCTGTAACGGCACTCGAAAGTGTGGGCACGCTGCACCATTTGGCTGAAAGGCTTGACCGAACGGTGGGCAACGTCACGGCCATTGGCGTGTTGATAGGCTTCCTTTCGGCCATTGTTGACAACGTACCACTCGTCGCTGCGGCTCAAGGCATGTACGACCTGAATACCTACCCGCCCGACAGTTTTTTCTGGGAACTCATTGCTTATTGTGCAGGCACAGGCGGCAGCACACTCGTCATTGGATCGGCAGCAGGGGTGGCAGCTATGGGCATGGAGAACATCAATTTTTTCTGGTATTTAAAACGAATTTCTTTTTTGGCAGCCATAGGGTATTTAGCCGGTGTAGCGGTATACGTGCTGCAACACGCTTTGATTTCGTGAGATAAATGGAGAAAGGATAATTGCCAACTTTGCGGCTTCAAATTCAGCACTGCATATATGCACAACGAAAATACCCTCGCGTCCGCCCGCGCCCTCGATGCGCAAGACCCGCTCCGGCACTTTCGCGAGCAGTTTGTTTTTCCGAAACTTAGTGTTACTGATAGTCTCACTTCAAGTGAGACTATCAGTCAAACGGTACGCTACTTCTGCGGCAATTCCCTCGGCCTCCAGCCTAAAACCGTCCGCCAAGCCCTTCTACATGAACTTGACCAATGGGCCGAATACGGTGTTGAAGGCCATTTTCGGGGTGAATTGCCCTGGATGTACTATCACAAATTCCTCACGGCCCAAAGTGCACGACTTGTAGGGGCGCTCCCGCAAGAGGTGGTAGTGATGAATACCCTGACGGTGAACCTCCATTTGATGATGGTGTCGTTTTATCAACCTACACCAACGCGATTTAAAATCGTGATGGAAACGGGTGCTTTTCCCAGCGACCAGTACGCAATGGAGACTCAAGTGAAATGGCACGGCTACGATCCGGAAAAAGCCATCGTTGAGGTTTCCCCTCGTGCTGGCGAGGATATTTTACGGACAGAAGATATTGTAGAAATTATTGAAAAGGAGGGGGATAGCGTTGCGCTGGTCATGTTCGGAGGGGTTAATTACTACACCGGGCAATTCTACAATTTGGAAAAAATAACCGCTGCAGGGCATCGCGTCGGGGCCATGGTGGGTTTTGACCTGGCACACACAGCGGGCAATTTGCCACTCCAACTGCATGATTGGGGACCGGATTTTGCCGTTTGGTGCAGTTACAAATACCTCAACTCAGGGCCTGGTGGGCCTTCGGGCGCGTTTGTACACGAGCGTCATGCCAATTCGCCCGAATTGTCGCGATTTGCAGGCTGGTGGGGACACGATGAAAGCGAGCGTTTTAAGATGAAAAAGGGGTTTCGCCCCATGCCTGGGGCGGAAGGCTGGCAACTCAGCAATGCGCAAATTTTTTCCTTTGCTGCGCACAAAGCCAGTCTTGATATTTTTGACGTGGCGGGAATAGAAAACCTGCGGGCCAAAAGCCTGCAACTCACGGGCTTTCTTGAACAAGTGCTGAAAGAAGCCGATGGTGGACGAAACTTGTTCAAAATCATCACACCCAGCGATCCCGCTCAGCGTGGTTGTCAACTCTCGTTGCTCACTGATGATCGTGGCAAAGCGCTCTTTGATTTTCTGTCTTCAAACGGCGTTATTGCAGATTGGCGCGAACCGAATGTGATCCGATTTGCGCCCGCGCCCTTGTACAATACATTTGAGGATGTGTTTGTGGTGGGGGAGACAATCGGGGCGTTTAGGGGATAGTCCTTAGTAACTTTCGGGCTAATTCTATTGATTTAAGATTGCAGATTACATGATTTAAGATTTTAGATGGTTGGTGCCCGCGCTAAATATTTCGACACTGCCGTGAAAATCTAAAATCTTAAATCATGTAATCTGCAATCTTAAATCAATTGGTTTACCCCTTCTTTTTCAATTCTTTGAAAAGTTCTTCCAGTTCCAGTTCATCGCCGGGTGTGTAACCTGTGTGCTCGAAGACGATGTTGCCCTTTTGGTCCAGCACGAAAGTATAAGGCACGGATTGTATATTGGCTACCGTTTGCAATTCTTTGGAAGGATCGAGCAGGACGCGGTATTTCCATCCCTTTTCTTTTACCATGGCAGGGACTTTGGCGGCGGAGCGGGCATCGTCTACGCTGATGGCCACAAGTTCCATGTCATAATCTTTCTGCCAGTCCTCGTAGTAATCCATGATGGCGTCCAGTTCTTTTTTGCAGGGGGAGCACCAGGTTGCCCAAAAGCTGATAACGGTGATTTTACCAGTTTTGCCAAGATCTTGCACGTTAAGCGATTGACCTTCAAGGGTTTTTATGTTGGCTGAAGGCAGTGTTTTCTGTGCAAAAAGGGCGGTGGCAGCAAAAATAGCGGCCATCAGGAGGAGCGTTTTTTTCATTGATAAAAAAGTTGACGGAAAAATTAAGTGGTGGGAAAGTGAAAGCGGATACAAAAGTAGAGCGACTTTCAAGAGAGTAGGTTCTGATTAACCAAGGTTTAACCTAAGCAATCCCCCATCCGTGTCCGAAATCTCTAGGCCATCACACCTTCCTCGTACATCTCTGCCTTCAATTGAATCACTTTTTCACTGTGCACGTAATCGTGATAGCTCATGTACTGATCAATGAGACCATTTGGTGTGATTTCAATAATGCGGTTGGCTACAGAGTCGAGAATTTGATAGTCATGAGACGTGAAAATCAGGTTGCCGGCAAACTCCTGCAAGCCATTGTTCAACGCTGTAATAGACTCAAGATCAAGGTGGTTGGTTGGTTCGTCCAAAATCAAAAAATTTGGATTGGAAAGCATGATTTTCGACATCATGCAACGCACTTTTTCGCCACCTGACAATACACCAGAGCTTTTGAACACCTCTTCTCCACCGAATAACATGCGCCCAAGAAACCCACGAATAAAGGACTCGTCTTTGTCCTTGGAATATTGTCGCAACCAATCAATCAGGTTCATATCCTGATCGCCAGCGAAGTATTCGCTGTTGTCGTTGGGGAGATATTGTCGTTGGATCGTCTGGCCGTATTGGAATTCACCTTCAAAATTCTTGTCTTCCCCCGCGAGGATATCGAAAAAGGCAGTTACCGCAGACGCATTTCGGCTCAACACGGCAATTTTTTCGCCTTTATTGAAACGCAAATACAGGTTTTTAAAGAGGTATTCCCCCGTATTACTCCTTTTCGACAGGTTTTCAACGTTAAGGATAACATCGCCGGGCTCGCGTTCGGGTTTGAACGCGATGTAGGGATAGCGGCGGCTCGACACCTGCAATTCTTCCAGATTCAATTTTTCCAAAGCCTTTTTGCGGCTCGTGGCTTGTTTAGATTTTGAAGCATTGGCAGAGAAACGCGCGATAAATTCCATCATTTCCTGGCGCTTGGTTTCCACTTTTTTGTTCTTATCGGCTAATTGGCGAGACATCAGTTGACTGGCCTCGTACCAAAAAGTGTAGTTGCCGGTGAACATCCGAATCTTGCCAAAATCAACATCCACAATATTGGTACACACCATATCCAGAAAGTGCCGGTCGTGGGAGACAACAATGACAATATTCTGGTAATCAGCCAGAAAATCACAGAGCCAGTCAGCAGTTTCTGCATCCAAATCGTTGGTCGGTTCGTCCATCAGCAGAATATCAGGCGAGCCGAACAAGGCTTGTGCGAGCAGCACTTTAACGCGCTCCGAGCCGTTGAGGTCTTCCACCAACTTATAGTGCAGGGATTCGTGTACACCCAGATTGCTGAGCAACTCAGCTGCATCGCTTTCTGCCATCCAGCCATTCATTTCGCCAAATTCATGTTCGAGTTCGGCGGCCCGCATCGAGTCGGCCTCGCTCGCATTTGGATTATCGTAAATGGCGTTTTTTTCTTGCATGATATCATAGAGCCTCCGGTGCCCCATGATTACGGTATCGAGCACCGGATATGCATCAAACGCAAAGTGATTCTGGCTCAGAACGGCCATTCGTTCTCCGGGCGTTATTTCCAGATTGCCCCGGGTACTTTCGATTTCACCGGAAAGTACTTTTAAAAAGGTGGATTTGCCGGCTCCATTCGCCCCAATTACGCCATAACAATTGCCCTTTACAAATTTTAGATTGACGTCGTCAAAGAGCACTCGTTTCCCAAATTGAACTGAAACGTTGTTTACTGATAGCATCCCAAATATGGTGTTTTTTGAAAAAGGACGCAAAGGTACCTAAAATTGATGAGGATTTAGGCGCTGGTTATTGAGAAATAGGACTGGGGGAGGTATTTCACGCAACGCTGCAACGGCGCAACGTAGGTATTTCACGCAACGCCGCAACGGCGCAACGTAGGTATGACAAGCGTTGCGCCGTTGCGTTGTTGCGTGAAATACCCCTCAGGGCACACATAATTTGCGCAATGCCAAACTGTCTCCATTGAACACATTAAAATCAACCAGTTCGTTGATACCATTCACGTTGCCGCGGTCGCTGTGCTGCCAGAAATGCCATTCTTCTTCTCCTGGCATGTCAAAATCGGCCACGTGGTAGTGTGCAATCCAGAACCGATAACCTTTAAATGCCTCGTTTTCAGCAAAATAGTTTTTGTAAAAATCGCGGTTGGTGTACAGGATCGGGCGGATTTTGTATTGTTTTTCAAGCAGTTCCAGAAATTCCTTGGTGTATTTTTGAATCTGTGTCTTGCCCATTCCGCGCGTTTCTTCAATATCCACCACTGGCGGCAAATCGCCCGATTTCAATTTGACCGCCCGGCTAAATTGCAAGACCTGGTCTTTCACGCTGATGTCGGGCAGGAAAAAATGATACGCACCCCGAATAATGCCTGCCTCTTTTGCGCCCTTCCAATTCCGTTCAAATTCCGGGTCTTTCATCCAGGTGCCCTCCGTGGCTTTCATAAAAGCAAAAGTGACACGAATATTGCCTACTTTCATGTTCTTCACTCGTTTCCAGTCCACGCGACTTTGCCATTTGCTCACGTCTATTCCATGGGTTTTGTAACGCCCCGGGATGCGGATTCCAAACTGTTTATACTCTTTATAATGCAACGGATACTCGATCAGAGAACGAAGTCGATAACGCAGTTCGGGACTGAAAATCAGCACCATGATGAACACTATGATTAGCGTTGTCCAAAACTTCCGGGCGTCGCCCTTGCTGCGGGCGTAGTCGGGCGGGATGATGGAGAGTTTTTTGAAAAGGGACATGGGGAACTTGCAGTGGCAGTAGGCAGTAGCAGTTTTACCCGCCGAATTTTTAACGAGGGTAGGTGGCCGTTACAGTAGTTGTTACTTCCCTTTAAACACCGGTTTCCGTTTTTCCAAAAACGCCGCTACGCCTTCGCGGTAATCCTCCGTTTTACCAGCCAGGGTTTGAAGCCGGTCTTCCACAGCGGTTTGGGCAGTGAAATCGTTGGAGAAACTTTGATTCAGTGCCTGCTTGGTGAGCGCCAGTCCGCGTGTGGGCATTTGCGCCAGCGTTTCAGCCAATTTCAGACTATCGGCTGCAAAACTTTCATCGGGAAAAACCTTCCAGATCATGCCCATTGCGGCCGCTTCTGTAGCTGAAATTTTATCGGAAAGCATCATCAATGCCGTTGCCCGCTGAAATCCAACGAGACGCGGCAATGTCCAGGTGCCACCCGAATCCGGGATGAGGCCAATTTTGGAAAATGCCTGAGTGAAGGAGGCCGATTCAGTAGCAACAGTAATGTCGCAAGCAAGGGCAATGTTTGCACCGGCACCTGCTGCCACGCCGTTAACAGCTGCTACCACGGGCTTTTCCAAATGCCTGATTTTCAAAACAATAGGGTTGTAGCCTGTGGAAATGATCTCCGCCAGCGATGGCCCATTCGGATCGGTCACCTCCTGTAAATCCTCTCCCGCACAAAATGCTTTTCCCATTCCCGTGATGTACACAGCGCGTATACCGTGATCATTTTCACAGACTTCCAGGGCTTCCAGGATTTCCATTCGCATGGCGTGATGCATGGAATTGAATACTTGGGGACGATTGAAGGTGATGCGGGCTACGGCGTTTTCCGTGGAGAAGAGTATGTTCTGCATGGGTTTGAGTTGTTTGAAGAGATTCATCATAACCGCTTTTGCCAGACATTCGGGTGGCGTGCTCGGTGCATCAGCACGATGACACGTACTGATCGCTTTGTTTCATTCACCATATAGAAAACTTTATAGGGAAATTTGTGAAGCAGTGCCATTCGTGCTCCACCCTCTTTTTCTATAAAACGTTGTGGATTGTCAGCAATTTGGTCAATCGTCAATTGAAGCGTATCCAAAAATCGGTCAGAAAGGCCAGGTGATTTGTCCTCGTACCAATCACATATTTCCCGCAAGTCCTGAATAGCCAGACGGGAGAATTTAACGGCGTATTGCATGATTGGCTTTGAGGCTTGCTTTTACTTCATCCCATGAAATTTCATCATCAGCGTCGGCATGATAGCCAGCTACCCGGTCGCGAAGTAAGGCCGACTCCTCCTCGTTAAGCACTTCATTATCAACCTGATCTGTTTCATCAAAAAGCAAATTTTCGATAAGTTCGATAAGATTCTCGTCGTCTGAAGTAGCCAAGCGACCAATAATGTGGAGTTTCCTTTCCTGAATCGAGATTCCCATAATCTATGAATTTAGTGCAAAAGTAACGCCCTCATTTCACACTTTCAATCTTCTTCTTTAGTGACATTGAGGACAAACCAAGAGATTTTAGAGCCAAAATCAAGCCCCCATCCCCCTTACCGCCTTCACCAATTTGTCCAATTCCTCGGTAGTCGTGTAAACGTTCGGCGTAACACGCACCCCACTGATTTTCTCCCATTCGATGGCGACGGTGTGGATTTTATGTTTGTTGAATAATGTGTCGGCGATCTCCACAGGCTTCTTGCCCTCGAAACCAAAATTGCCAATGGCGCAACTCCATTTTGGATCGGGAGAAGTATAAAATTTGATGCCAGGTACATCCTGCACGCGGCTCATCCAGTAGTTTTTCAAAAAATGCAGCCGCTCTTGCTTGCGTTTTGAACCGATCATGTTGTGTAAATCCAACGAGTAGCCAATAGCCATCTCGATGGGGAAACTCCGGGTACCGAGGTTCTCAAATTTGCGGATGTCAGGACTGTCCGGTTCGGGGCTGGAAAGGAGTGGCCACAAGCCAGCGATTTTTTCCTTGCGTACCCACATCATGCCACTGCCATAGGGAGCGCAAAGGAATTTGTGGAGGCTCGTTCCCCAATAATCGCATCCGAGATCAGGAATTTTATAGTCGAGTACGGCGAAGGAATGCGCAGCATCAACAAGGACCTCTGCCCCCTGTTTGTGTGCCGCATCGGCGATGCTTCTGGCTGGCAAAACCTGACCGTTCCAGTTAATTATGTGGGTGATGTGTACGATTCGGGTTTTGGATGTAAACTTTGATTTGAAGGCATTGGTGAGGTACTCCTCATCAGTAGAGGGCAAGTTGAGGTCCACCCAAACGAGTTTGATACCATCCCGTTTTTCGCGCTGTTTCCACGCATTTATCATGTTTGGGTAGTCGTATTTTGACAAAACCACCTCGTCGCCGGCTTTCAGATTTAGCCCAAAAATGATGGAGTTCAAAGCCTCCGTGGAGTTGCGGTTGATGGCAATTTCGTCGGGGCTCACCCCAGCGAGTGCGGCGAGGTTTTCGCGAAGCGGTTCACGGTCCTGGTCGAGTGTGCGCCACATGTAATAGGAAGGCGCCTCGCTGCACATCCGGTTGTAGTAGTCGAGCGCATCCATTGTAGCCCGTGGGGTTGGGGATACGCCTCCGTTGTTGAGGTTGATGATGTTGGGACTGGCGGCAAAGGCCAGGCGGACTTGTCGCCAGAAATCATCATTATCGGACGTCGGATTTAAGACGTTGGACTTAGGACGTTGGATGTCAGGAAATGCTGCAGCGATATTTTGGTGCAACGCAAAAGTGCCAAGCAATGCGGCAGACTGGCGAATGAACGAACGACGATCAGACATAAAAGAGAAGGTGAAAGGTGTAAGAGTGGATTTCAATAAAAAATCCCTTGTTATTTCAGTTTCATCGCGGCTTGTTGGATTTTTGCATGTCCATTAATTGCCCACAAACCTACAAAAACAACCAATTCTCCAAAATTTAATTCAAGATATACTGCATGCGCGTCATTCTCTTCCTCGTCCAAAAGGAATTCCTGCAGATTTTCCGCAACAAAACCATGTTGCCTTTGCTGCTGGTGATGCCTGTGGTCCAGACTTTGTTGCTTTCTTATGCGGCCAATTACGAAGTAAAAAATCTTGCCCTCGCCGTGGTGGATCACGACCATTCGCCCAGCGCTCGTTTGCTTGTGTCAAAACTGGGCGCATCGGGTTATTTTCGTATCAACCAAGTCCCCACCGCTGCCATGGCCGACCACCAAATGGCCGATGACCGGGCAGACATGATACTGGAAATCCCATCCAATTTTGAGCGCGACCTCGTGCGAGAAGGCAGTGCTTCACTTTCCTTGAATGCAAATGCCATCAATGCTACCAAGGCAGGATTGGGTATGGGCTACGCGGGAAATATCATTCGCGAATTCAATGCCGAATTTACAGAAAAATGGACGCCCCGCCTCACCGAATCCCCGAATTCCCCCTCCTCCGCTGAAGCTACGGCGGGTAAACAAATCACCAATTCACCAATCACCGTCACCTATTCCAACTGGTACAATCCCCGCCTTGATTACAAAACCTTTATGGTGCCGGGCATTTTGGGGACGATTGTTTCGCTCATCATTTGTTTTCTTACAGGATTAAACCTGGTGCGGGAACGTGAAATTGGCACTATTGAGCAGTTGAACGTCACACCGCTGAAGAAATGGCAGTTTATTCTGGGGAAATTGCTCCCGTTTTGGCTGCTCTCGCTGGTGATGATGACCATCGGTCTTTCTGTTGGCAAATTGGTATTCGATACGCCCATGCTTGGTAGTCTTGGACTCGTATTCGCTTATACAGCCCTGTTCACGCCATGCATGTTGGGCCTTGGTTTCCTGATTTCCAATTTCGCCGATTCGCAGCAGCAAGCCATGTTTACCGCCTGGTTTTTCCTAATTATTTTTATTCTTATGTGCGGGCTGTTTACCCCTGTGACGAGTATGCCAGCGTGGGCGCAGATGCTGAACAAAATAAACCCGGTGGCCTATTTTGTGGAGTTTATGCGGCTGGTGCTGTTGAAAGGCGCTGGTTTTGAAGAGATTAAAACCAATTTTTACACCGTGCTGGGTTATGCGGTCACGGCCAATGCGCTGGCGGTTTGGACGTATCGAAAGCGGGTGTGAGAAGTAGTACAGGAACAAGGCCTGAGATTGCCCTATGGGAACAACCGCTTTGTCAGTAAGGGCTTACCCTAATCCGCCCTACGGTTCAAAGCCGTAGGGCGGATTTCCAGTCTTAATTTTTTAGGATCTGAATACTAGATACTATTTTTCCCTGTATGGAAATGGCCAGGACATAATTCCCGGAGGGCAATTCCTGTCCTGTGTTAAAGCTTTCCTTGTGTTCCCCCACATCAAAAAATTGGTCTTGGGCCAGGCGTTTCATGAATTTCCCACTCATGTCGAAAAGGTCAATGCTGACACGTTCGGGAGCCTGTAGAGCGAAATTGAGGCTGAAGTGGTCAGTGATAGGATTGGGGTAGATGAGCAAATTTTGCTGAATATCGGAGCCGGGATTCAGGATGCCAACATTGAGGTCCAGAATAAACCGTGTTATAATCAGAGGCTTTGAACTGATCGAACTATTCCTTCCTACAACTAATTTGTTGCCTTCTGTCAGAAACATTGAACAGGGCCCAAATAATGCGGTTGGAACAGGGTTGATAAATATACCGTTGTTTCCAAACGAAGTGTCAAGCGTGCCGTCGGCCAAAAGTTGCGCCAAGAAGATCAGGTTGCTGTTGGTTGAAGTATTCTTCATACGGCCTAACACCAATATTTTTCCGTCTTCCCTTATCAACACATCCCTGCCTTCTGCCTCCTCGTCAATGACCTGATTCTGGAGGCCGTCAACTCCAAAAGAGAAATCCCGGGTTCCGGTTGACAAATACCGCAGGACAATCAATTTTTTAGGAAACCCCACATAACCAGTGACTACTATTTTCCCATCTTCTTGAATGGCCAGGCCAAAAACTTGATTGTGGTCGCCGAGAACATGATCAACAAACCCATTGACACCAAAAGTTGGATCGAACGCTCCTTCTGAGGTCAGCCTAAGCACGGTAAACTTTATTTCACCGTTGGTTGCATAATAATCACCAGTCAACAAAATTTTTCCATCTGTTTGGGCTTGAGCGTTCAAGATGTAGCTAATACCAGCGCCATGTTTGTATGTGAGTATCCCATCATTAGAAAACGAGGTGTCGAGGGTTCCATTTGGGTGATAAACCCTAACCACATACCCCAAGGTAGGATCGTCATTTCTATCGCCCACTACTGCGATTTTTCCGTTCGGAAGGATTATCACGGCTGTAACGTTATAATTTGGGTTATGCGGCACAAACCCATTTGTTCCGAAAGTAGTATCTATCATCCCGTTGGCAAGTCGCCGAATCAACCCTGTACGAAAACCACAAAGGATTTTGCCATCCTCCTGCAAGCCGATGACGCATTTATAGCCTTGGAAACTTAATTGTCCGGTAAAAAGAAAGGAAGAGTCAATTTGCCCGTCAGAAAGATACCGCACGATGGAAAGGTTGGTCGCAGGAGATGATATCGGGTGTCCACAGGCCAGAATTTTACCATCGGGTTGAGGTTTGATTACACTGCCTTGATATTGAGAGTTAGGAGAAATCCCGCTTTCCAAAACCCCATCGCCTGAAAACGTGGAATCAATGGAAATGCCTTGCGAAAAGGAGGATTGGGAAAGTAAGCAGTATGCTAATGCTAGAAAATAGTGTTTCATGAGTGAATTGTCTGAATTTTTAAATGTTGTGAATGGGCAAAGGTCAGCCCACACCGACATGAAAAAAAAGGACACTTTTTTGGGGTCATTCCCACATAAAAAACGCGGGCCACCCCACATAGGGATGGCCCGCGTTTTTTATGCGCTGACAAAAGCGAGACTCACTTCACCACAACCACCTTCCCCAGCATTGTTTGCGTGGCACTTTTTAATTCCACAAAATAAATCCCTGGTGAGAGGGGGATGGTTGACACATCAATTTGTTCTGGCATGGTTCCATGTTTTTCCAAAACGGTTTTATCGTTCAAGTCCAAAACGCGCAACTGCGCGTACGCATCGCCAAATGGATTCTTGACATAAAAATCACCCGAACTCGGGTTTGGAAAAATCTCCAATGCCGATTGCTGAATCTCCGGACTTGACTTGTCAAATCGAAGTGAAATTGCCGCAACCTCCTCATTCCCAACCCGGTAAGCCTCTGGTGCAAGCCTGAAACTGGAAATTTCCAACACCGAACGAATATCCGAATCCGATTTTGCTCGCAGGTGTAGGGTGAATAGGCGAGGATCGGAAACAGCGCCTGCTGCATTTGTAGAAGAGGCATTATCCCAGCTCACGGACAGCAATCCGCCTGCTTTTATTGCAATGTTCGGGTGCCCCAAGATTACAGGCATGGCAAACTCCACCCGCTCCAGTTCTACCAGTGCGGGGTCAATGTTGAGTTCAAATTGCAATCCTTCCAGCGCAGTCCAATTTTCTAAAAAGACTGGCACTGTGAAGCTTTCCCCGGAACGGAAATGGCGCTCAGGCAAACCCAAAAACAGGGTGTCACGTGGCGCGCGCGGTTCGGCAGGATTGGTGGTACCGTTTACATCGCCCACTTTCAGTCCGATAAAATTTTGACCTGATTGATTGACAATCAAGGGGTCAAACACAATTTCCTCCGGTATCGGGGTAGAAAACGGATTGAGCGAATCAGGGAAAACAAAACTCGAGTCCACAAAGCGCCAGGAGGTATTGGTCGGCATCGAATCAAGAATGCCAAGGATCAACTTGCGCAATTGCACAATGTCGAAAGTCGTGATAGAACTGGATTGGTTCGCGTCGGCGGCGATCATCTTGTAGGGTGAATTGAGCGGTTCTGTCCCTAAGATATGCTTGGAGATAAGCACGAGGTCATAGGTTGTCACCCCATTTAGCCAAAGTGCGTTGTTGTATGGCTTTAGGTTGTATGTAAAACCTGTCGGCACATCGCTGAATCCAAAATAGCCCATGGTGTCCGTCTCCGTGTACACGCCGATGTCGTTGGCCACAAGCGCAACGGTTGTATTGTTCACCGGCAGTCCGGATTCGGTGCGAATGGTGCCTTCCACCTGATGCTCCAAACCACCTCCGCCACAAACGTTGGTATTGTCCAACACCGTCACATGCGTATTGCAAGTGGCCGAATTCCCCGCCGTATCCTGTACGGTAATGGTCACAGAATGGAGGCCAATTTGCTGACAATCAAAGACCGCTGGCGCGATGCTGAATTGGAGACTGTTTTGTGGGCTGCAAAAATCTGAACAGCCTCCATCGAAATTGTTCGGATCAAGTGTCACAGACCCGGAGGCTTGAATATTTGCGATAATTCCCGGCAGACAAACTACCGTAGGCGGTGTGAGGTCTTTGACGGTTATGCGAAGCGTTTGCTGGGCAGAATTTCCGCAGCCATCCGTGGCAGTAAAGGTGACAAAATGCAACCCCAAGGGGTATTGCCCGGAGGCATTGTTCGTGTTGCCGGAACCGGAGAAAATGCTGTTGTGCGAATAGCTGATCTGGTTGCTGCAATCGGTGGCTACCACATCGGGCAAACTCACTAATCCCATACAGTTCAATGGGTCGGCGGTAACGGTCAAATCAAGCGGAATGGAAAGCGCGGGTGGGCTATGGTCTATAACGTCAATGATTTGCGTGTGCTCCCAAATACCTGCCGTGCCGCCATTTGGGTTGTAAATGCAATGGTCAATGACTTTCCAGGCCCTGGATATGCGGAAGCACGATGGCGGGACGATGCTGAATATCTGGTCGGTGTAATTCACGGAGAGGGGGGAACACGCTAGCCCGCTTATGACAGGTTCACCAGTAGCCGTTGGCAAGAGGCTCGCCGGACTGCTACAGGTTGTCACCGATGCGTCCGCAGGGAATGTGACCGTGGTTGTATTGACCAGATTGACCGTGATTTGTTGACTGCAGCTTCTGGTATTTGCAGCCGAATCTACAGCAATCCACCAGCGCGTAACCGAGCCGATGTTGCAAGGCTGGAGGTTTACAATATCCTGATGTGTAATACTTTGTAACGCACAATTGTCTGTGGCTGTGGCTTGCCCGGTGAGGCCAAGATTTTTGTAATCTTGCAAACAAGTAAGCGTCAGGTTGGCCGGGCATTGTATCGTTGGCTTCAAAAGATCGCGTACTGTCACCTCCATTTGACAAAAGTTTTCGAGGCCTTCCACATCTGTAACTTTTAGCGTGAGCAGGAAAGGGGCGCCTTGATCTGCGCAGCTGACCAGCACTTGCGGGTTGTATTCTATCTCATCACGGCTTATGCTAAGGAATACCGGGCCGCAGTTGTCAAAACTTCCTTGATTTACGGTGGCAGCGTGTACAAAACCCAGGCCATTGCTTGTCAGGGAGACTTGCAAATCTGACCCGCATATGGCTTGAGGCGGACCAGTATCCACAACCGTTACTTTCATGGTGGCGGTCGCATCGTTCCCGCAGGCATCGGTGGCTGTATAGGTCACGATATGCTGGCCTCGCGTCACGCCCGAAAAAGGGCCGTAACCCGAGCCATAACTCCAGGAGGGCAGCACTGTCACAGCCGAACAGTTGTCTGCAAAAACGGCCTGCGGCAGGGTGACTGAACCCGAACATAAGAAACCGTCCGTACCTACCGTAATGTCGTTGGGGGCAATTAAAAACGGTGCTTCGTTGTCTTCCACTTTGATGACCTGAATGCGGGTATTAAAAGTACCAGAGCAGAAATCAATGATCGTCCAATTGCGCAGTATCGTAAAACCTGCTGGCGCACAATGCATGATGGTTTGGTCCGAGTAGGTCACCGCGATTTCGCATTCGGGAGAGGCGCCCACAGGGATGCCATTTACCATGGGTTGTCCTGTCAAATCAAGGTCCTCGGGGTCTTGACCACAATCAAGCGCAGGGGAAGAAATGTTGTCGAGGTTGAGCGGAAAATCAATGTCGGCAATAGTGATGTGCTTGAGCCAGACCCTTTGCAAACAAGTGCTGCTGTTGCCATGTTCGTCGGTCACGGTCCAGTTGCGGTCAATGCGTTTCAGCACCAGGTGGCCGTTCTGAAAAGTGCCGCAAGGCAGCGAAGTTTCTGTATCGAAATGGCTAAAATCCAAATTGCCGGGAGCGGTGCAATTGTCAATACCCGTGGGGAAACCGACATTCCCTGGCGAGGGATCCTCATTGCAAAAGATGAACTTGTCGCCGCAGTTACTGATCGTTGGCGGGAGTGCGTCAATGACTTCCAGCGTACCTGTGCAGAAATTGCCTGAGCTGATGTGCCTTACCTGAGCCGTAATGGTTTGGCCTATCTGGTTGCAAGTGAGCGGATTGGGAAGTTGTTGGCCGATGTTGTTGTAAAGCGTGACGCTGAGCGGGCCGGGACAGGAGCTGCCTGCATTCGGGGCGATCATCTGCCATGTGATCAGGGCATTCCCTGATGGGTCAAGTGAAACTTGCAAGCCATCATTGCACAAAAGGATACATTGTGCCAACAACGGCACCTGCAGTCCCCACAGGAAAAACAGCGGAAAAAGCCGCATGAGGCGGCACGAAATCGGAATTCGAGTAAGTATCGGCACAGGATGTAAAAGCGGATTAAAACAGATCGGTTTCTGAGGGATGGTCTGGATGGGGCAAATGTAATGCCAGAAAGGGTTAAATGTCCAATATCCATCAAGGAATGTCCAATGTCCAAATAAGCCTTGCGCTAAATCACACACATTGAACTTTTGACATTGTAAATCAACAAATCCTTAGCTCAGGCTATACTTGGACATTGGGAGTTCCTTGTTGGACATTGGACATTTTACCCCCCACCTTCGTCCACCACTCCCTTTCCGGCAAATCCGCAATCACCACAACTTTTTCCAGGCGAACCGGATGGATAAACGCCATTCTCCAACAGTGCAAACCGATGGATTGATCCGGCAGGGCTTCAGGGGCGCCGTATTTCAAATCGCCCAAAATTGGACAGCCAATGGCGCTCAGTTGCGCCCTGATCTGGTGCGCCCTTCCAGTGAGTGGTTCTACTTTCAGGAGGAACAGATTTCCGACTTTATCCAGCGTCTCGTACCGGGTTATACTTTCTTTCGCGTCGCCGCGCGGTTTGGCAAAAACCTCAACGGTGTTCCTTTTTTCATCTTTTAAAAGGTAATGCCGGAGTTCGCCGGAATCTGATGCGGGCGCTTTTAAAGTAAGGGCGAGGTATGTTTTTTCAATTTTTTTTTCTTTGAATAGGGTAGTGAGCCGCCCCAATGCTTTGTCTGTTCGGCCAAAAAGCACAGCGCCACTTACTGGTCGGTCAATACGGTGTGCGGGGTGCAGAAACACCGCGCCGGGCTTGGCATATTTTTCTTTCAGGTAGGTTTTGCCCCAATCCGTTAATGTCAAATCGCCCGTTCTATCGGCTTGTACGAGCCAGCCAGCGGGTTTGTTAATTACGAGGAGGTGGTTGTCTTCAAAAATAATGGTAGGTTCCATAAGAGGTGAACGTTATCGCGGGAATGTTGTTCGTCATTGGGTCATTAATCGTCAATGACTCCTAATGACTCAATGACTCCTAATGACTCAATGACGATTAATGACCCAATGACGATTAATGACAATCAATGACTAATATCACCCTCGGCTTTTCCCCCTGCCCAAACGACACGTTCATCTTCGACGCCCTCCTGCACGGCAGGGTGGACACGGAAGGGCTTTCCTTTGAGCCCGTGATGGAAGACGTGGAGGCCCTCAACCGCCGTGCATTTGCGAGCGAGTTGGCGGTGACCAAACTCAGCTATCATGCTTTCGCCCATCTTACCGAACAATACGCACTCCTCGACGCGGGCAGTGCTTTGGGCAACAACTGCGGCCCGTTGCTCATCGCCCGGCAACCCATGACCGAGACGGAGATCAACGCCGCTCGCATCGCTATCCCCGGCAAAATGACCACGGCCAATTTTCTGCTAAGTCTTGCCTACCCGAAAGCGCAAAATAAATACGAAGTGTTATTTTCTGACATAGAAAACGCAGTTTTAAGTGGCGAAGCCGAGGCTGGATTGATCATTCACGAAAACCGGTTCACCTATGCCCAAAAGGGCCTGGTTAAAATCCTTGATTTGGGAGAACTCTGGGAAACGACCACTGGCTTGCCCATTCCGCTTGGTGGTATTGTAGTTCGCCGCGATTTGCCGATTGAAATCCAGCAAAAAGTGAATCGGGTGCTGGGCCGAAGCGTGGAATATGCTTTTGCACACCCTGCTGAGGTGATGCCGTTCGTGCGTCAACACGCGCAGGAAATGGACGAGGCGGTCATGCGCGCGCATATTGATTTGTATGTGACAAAACATACCGTGGATTTGGGGGTGGAGGGCCGTGCTGCGGTGCGGCAGATGTTTCAAATTGCCCGGGAGAAAGGCATAATTCCGGCGTATCGCGACGATTTTTTTGTGCAGGTTTGAAGCGTTTGAACCACAAAAGGCACAAAAGGACACAAAAGACCGTATTGTGCTACTTTTGTGTTCTTTTGTGCCTTTTGTGGTTCAAATTATGTCAAGTTTGATGTTGCAACGGAAAGGATCATTCATGTTATAAAATTCGAGGTGACTCATGCATCCTGTTTATCCTGTCAAAATAACCTTGTCCAACCACCGCTTTTCACAAAACATTTGAATCCCGGTTAAACCCCGGTTAAACCTCCGAGCCACTCCGAATCGCCCCGTTTCTTTGCCCCAAAATTTTTCGAACCATGAAAAAAATAACACTCACCCTCGCGCTCTTTGCGCACACCCTGATCGCCTCCGCCCAACTATTTGTCGAAGGCGTAAAAATCGAACCATCCAACACCGGCCAGTACATTGAAATTGACCCGCTCTACCGCGAAGACGGTCGCTGCACCTTCCGGGTGGATTTTGGCCAATCGAATCCGAAAGAAGATTTTGTTACAGATGTCAACGGAAAACGCTTCGACTTTCGCAGCGTCGTGGACGGGCTCAATTTCTTTTACGAAGAAGGTTGGCAGGTGGATCAAATTAGCGTCCTGGACCGTGGAAGGCGGTTTTTGCTGAAGCGGCGGTATTAGGGTATTGAGGTGACACCTTCGGAGAGGAGGTGTCACCTTAATTTTTCAGATAGCCCGTTGTTGTGCCTTCCAAACCACGACAACGGGTTTTTGTTTTACAGAACCATTTTTTAATGTAAAAAATAAAGAAACATCATGATTATAGGTAAAAAGATCCCTTTTGAGTACATCTGGTTTTTCGGCAAAAAGAACATTCTGCGCACCGCGATATTGAGTTCGATTGTGGTGGTTTTGTACCAATTCTTAGGTTTGAAGTTTATCGCCATTCCATTTTTGCCCGTCGCCACGATAGGCACGGCGGTGGCTTTTTATGTGGGGTTTAAAAACAACCAGGCTTATGACCGACTTTGGGAGGCAAGGCGTTTATGGGGCGGTATTACCAATGTCAGTAGGACCATGGCTGCTTCTTTTATTGCATTGATAAAAGACAAGGAGGTGCAAAAAGACTTTCTCATGCGCCACATCGCTTATATCAACATCGTTCGTTTGCAACTGCGAAAAACCATTCCCTGGGCGACGAACAATGAAGATTATCATCGAAAAGCGATATCTGAAGCCGATGAAATCAAGGAATTTGACCAGGCTATCGTAGAGTTATTTGACCATTTGAACAAAAGAGACATCTATGAGCGAGTCAAACACAAAAGCAATATTGCCAATAATGCTTTGCGCCATCAGTTTGGAGTGTTGACCAAATTGAAAAAAGAAAAACTCCTCGATGAATACGAGCACAGCGATTTGACCAAACTCTTGGGTGAACTCTACAATTTGCAAGGTGGTTGCGAACGCATCAAAACAACGCCTTTGTTCCGGCAGTACAGTTTGTTCAGCCGGATTTTTGTCCATTTGTTTATTGTTCTGTTGCCCTTTGCCTTGCTGACCGAAATGAGTAAATTCAGCACTTATGGCATTTGGTTGGTCATTCCGTTTTCGACGCTGATTTCGTGGGTATTTATGACGATGGAACAAATCGGCGAGTCGAGCGAAAACCCATTTGACAATGGCATAAGCGATACGCCTATGTCCGCCATTTGCCGCAATATTGAGATTGATATTTTGGAAATGTTGGACGAGCCCAATCTTCCGCCCAAAATAGAGCCTTACAACAACAATTTGCTTTAGGATATCGAGGTGACACCTTAGAAGAGGAGGTGTGACCTTATTTTTATGGATAAGTTCTTGAAAACGCTGGTTTTATTACCACCATATACAACATTTATTCCACCTTAATACCACATATAGGCTACTAGTAAGAATTGAAATACCAATGATTGCATAGTCCCAAAAGGAAATTATAGTTGGATTGCTGCTTGCTTGTTTTTCTTCTTGTTCTTTCTCTTGCTTATAAATCTTAAGGATACCATAACCGGAAAGAGTAATCTTGCTAATTAATTCTTCTCCAATTTTTTTATTCTTAGATTCTTTATCGTGATAACCATATAAAGCTGGCCAACTTTTTTTCTTAACCAGTAGCCCTTTCCAAATAAACGCAATACATATAATCTTTACAATTATACCAATAAAATTACAGTCTGGAGAAGTGAAAAATTCCCAACATTTGGGTTTGCTTCCACAGTGTTGGGTAAGGTAGCAATTGTACCAAAAAATATAGGACATTGGAATGGTTGCCGCCATATATAGGCCCAATAAAAGATAAAGTTTACACAGCCTTTTTATGATTGAAGGTGACCAATATAAATTCGAACACTCTTGTTTTTCCTTTTCAAACACACTTTCTAAGTTTTCTGGAAATACATATACAATCATAGCATAAACCAAACTTACAAGGAAACCATAATATAAAAAGAATAAGAAACTTGCAGTTTCATCCAATGCAAGGCGCATACCCCACGCAAGTTGTATTGTTAAAAACAAGATATTTATTCCCCACAGAAGCCGCATGCCAGAGCGACTTTTACTTACTTTGTGTTCTTCTTCTGGCCAATATTTGATAAGTACATCAAAACCCTTTACCAAATTTGTGATTCCAATTGCTGTAACCATACCGACTATTGAAAGCAGAAAAGTTGATATCTTTACAACCCCATCTTCAGATATATCGATTTCACTTGAGGGCAGGGACAGGTGATATAAAAAGAAAACGCCTAAGAATAAAGCAAACGCAATCCATAGGATGATCATAAGAGCTTTAGATGGGTAGGGGCTGCCCACTACAACATGTTCATTCTCAATTACATTATTATCAGAGGAATCTTTTTTCTTCATAGATGTGTTTACAAACTGCTTTTTATGAGATTTTCAAACGAGCCAATTCAAATAATGTTGTTTTTTTATGTGAAGTTAAAGACCCTCCGTTTTTTACCACTCTTTGCTTTCCCCGCCCACAGATGAGGCAAACAAAAAGGAAATTTTATTTACAAGGCTTTACAAAATTTTTGCAGTGTAAAGATCTCGTTTGCAAAATCAAAGTATACTTTATGTGCGGGTTGGCCGTTTTATTACTACTCTAAAACATCTACAGCCAACGGATATCGAGGTGACACCTTCGGAGAGGAATCCAGATTTACCTTGGAAGAACACCTATAATTTTACGGCACTTGTTGCGCCAAAGGCAAGTATTATGCCTGGATGTGGCAATCGCTCAGGTAACATAACAAAGGCTCATGCTAACATTAAAGCACAAAGCCCTTTTGACCAAACCCTCCATGTTTTTTTTCCTGCATCCTTTCCAGAATCACACAAGACTTGTTTTCGGTTGTTGAATACACAAGGGCAAACGGTTTGGATAAAACAGATGAATGAGGGCACTAACGAAGTTGAGCTCCTTACTGGATCAATAATTCCAGGATTTTACATCCTCCAAATCGAAAACGAAGAGGTAATACATTCTTTGAAAGTAATTAAGAGTTAGTTGTGTCGCCACTTCAGGTTTTTAATGCTAAGAATCCTGACTATATTAATATTCAAAATAATGACTGGTATGAAAAACTTCTTATTGGCTGGTTTAATATTTCTGAAAACTGGTCTCCTTTTCCTGTTTTCCATCTCTCTTTCTGCACAACCCACCATTGAATGGCAAAAATGCCTCGGCGGTACTGATGCTGAAGACGCTCGTGGAATTTATGTGACAAATGATGGCGGATTTGTAGTGACAGGCAAAACCTTATCAAACAATGGCGATGTAACAGGCAATCACGGGGTAACCGATTTTTGGGTAGTAAAGTTAAATGGGTTGGGAGCCATTCAATGGCAGAAAACCCTTGGCGGAAGCAATCATGATAGGGGTTATTCCATACAACAGACAAGTGATGGAGGGTACATAGTGGCCGGACATACGGAATCAAACAATGGTGATGTGTCTGGCTTCCATGGAGATATAGATTTTTGGGTCGTAAAATTGAACGGCCTCGGCGTCCTCCAATGGCAAAAGACGCTTGGTGGAAGCGGATGGGACGAAGCATGGTCCGTCAGACAAACTACAGACGGAGGGTATATAGTAGCAGGACGCACGACGTCAAATGATGGTGATGTAACTGGAAACCACGGCGCTTTTGATTTCTGGATAGTGAAGTTGGACGAGATCGGCAACCTACAATGGCAAAAGACGCTAGGCGGAAGCATGGTAGATATTGGCTATGCAGTGCGCCAAACCATAGATGGCGGGTATATCGTAACGGGTGAGTCTGACTCCAACGATGGTGATGCATCGGGTCTTAACGGTAGTGGAGACTTCTGGGTTGTAAAACTTAACGCTGTGGGCACATTGGAATGGCAAAAAATGCTTGGTAGCACCAGCCATGACCGCCCAAACGATATTTATCCAACCAATGATGGTGGGTACATTGTTGTGGGGATCGCTTCCTGGAACGATGGAGATGTCACAGGTAATCACGGAGGATTTGACATTTGGGCAGTAAAGCTGAATGCTATTGGAGAAATTGAGTGGCAAAAATCTCTGGGTGGCAGCAAGGAAGATTATGCCCAATCCGTCCAACAAACAACGGACGGAGGTTTTATCATAGCTGGCTCTACCTCCTCTTTGGATGGTGACGTTTTAGGCAATGATGGTGGGGTGGATTTCTGGATAGTGAAATTGACACCTGATGGGGAACTTCAATGGCAAAAAACGGTAGGCGGCACACAGGCTGATCGGGCATTATCTATCCATCAATCTAGTGATGGCGGCTATATCGTGGCTGGTTATACGCAATCAAATAATAGCGGAGATGTTTCCGGGTTTCATGGTGTCCAGGACTATTGGGTCGTCAAATTCTCCCCCGAATCCGTGGGCACAAAAGATTTTCTATCGCAATCCTCCAACTTAGAAATCTATCCAAATCCAGCTTCCCACAATATTACACTTCGACTTGCCTCGGAAGAGCCAACAATAACTGTCACCATCACCGACCTCCTGGGCCGGCAACTGAGCCGCCAAACCATCCCCAACGGCGGGAGCCCAGACATTTCAGCTCTCCCCAACGGCCTGTACCTCGTGACCGCCACTACGCCCTCGGGAAAAGTCTTTGCCGGTAAATTCAGGAAGCAGTAACTGCTGCCTCGCCACATTCTCTCCATCCTAACTACCTTTACCACAAATCAAATTCCGAAATCCCGTTTACACTTCCCGTCTATCGCAACAAAATAAGGCGACTGCCTTGTTTTTCAATAAAATATCCGCTTTATGCCAGATGCTCTGCCCTGCCCAAAATGCCATTGCGAATACAGTTACCCCAGTGATGGCCTCATGGTTTGCGCTGAATGCTTTCACGAATGGAACCCGGATGAAGTGTCGGAAACGGCAGAAGATGCGGCGCCCAAAGTGCTGGATGTGAACGGCAATGAACTGCAAAACGGCGACAGTGTCATCGTAATCAAGGACTTGCCGGTAAAGGGTATGCCCAGGCCCGTGAAAGCCGGAACCAAGGTGAAAAACATCCGCCTTACCGACGGCGATCACAATATTGATTGCAAAATTGAAGGGTTTGGCGCCATGGGCCTGAAGTCGGAGTTTGTGCGGAAAGCGTGAGGGCGTTTCGTTTACAGGACCTATGGTTTTTTTTGACAGGATTAACAGGATGGACAGGATTTGTCGGCTTCGCCGACGCTGTTGCCTGAATGCTTTTGGTAGATAATCACCTCAAATCGATGATTGGAGCAAGTCGGCGAAGCCGACAAATCCTGTCCATCCTGTTAATCCTGTCAAATTTGCTACGTCCTTTATGGCGGAAAAAATCATCCACCAGCCCTTGAAATTTTAGAAGTTGTTCTGAACCTTTCCTGAAAATTTTGGGAATGAAAAATTGGAAAATCTCTTGGGTGTGGGCCATACTGGCGGTGCTCACTTCGTTCCATGCGAAGTCGCAATCGCTCAAAGTGATGACTTACAACATCCGCCTCGACGTAGCCTCCGACGGCGAAAACGCCTGGCCGCAGCGCCGTGATTTTCTGGCCGCTCAGATCAAATTTTACGAACCCGACATCTTCGGAACGCAGGAAGGACTGCCGCACCAAATTGAATTTTTGCAAAAAAATTTCCCGGATTACAACAGCACTGGACTTGGCCGGGAAGCGGGCGGGAAAGGTGAATCCACCCACATTTTTTTCAAGCAGTCAAAATTCCTACAAAAGGAAAGCCACACTTTTTGGCTTTCGCCCACCCCTGATTCGGTTTCAATGGGCTGGGATGCTGCCTGTTTGCGGGTTTGCACGGCAGTGTTGCTAAAAAACAAACAGACAAAACGACAATTTTGGGTTTTCAATTCACACCTTGACCATATTGGCGAAACGGCCCGCCAGAACAGCATTGACCTGATTTTGAAGAAGATCGAGGTTTTTAATACAGGAAAACTCCCGGTCATTTTCATGGGCGACCTGAACGCTGAACCCGGTTCTGTCATCATAAACCGGCTTGAAAAGGAAATGAAAAACACGCGTACAGTTTCAGAAACACCGCCTTTTGGCCCAAGTGGAACTTTCAACGGCTTCAAATTCGAGGAGCCGGTGACCAGACTGATTGACTACATTTTTGTCTCCAAATCTTCCGGGGTTTCTGTGAAAAAACATGCCGTTTTGAGCGATTCGAAAAACCTGCGATACCCTTCTGATCACCTTCCTGTTTTGGTAGAATTGGAGTTAAGGTAGCCATAGATGGAGTTGGTTCCAATTCATCTTGTCCGGACTTTTATTCGGACTTTAATGCAAAACGCCCCGTAAGCCGCAGCTTACGGGGCGTTTTGCCTGGTTGTATAAAAAGAATCCGGCTTCGTGACCTGTTCTTCGGAGGGTGTTTTAGCATGGAACAAAAAAACCCGCCTTCGCACCGCCTACGGCGGCGCTTCGGCGGGTGAAGCGGAGAGAGAGGGATTCGAACCCCCGGTACCTTTGACAGTACGTCTGATTTCGAATCAGGTGCATTAAACCAACTCTGCCATCTCTCCTTTACCCGCCGAAGCCCGTTTAGGGCGTAGGCGGGTTCGTTTTAACCCTTAGTTAATTGGGCCTCAAATTCATTTCGATGGTCATTAGGCTTTGGCAACAAATGCTTCCAAGCGAACGCCCTCCCCGACCCACTTTTCAAATACTGCTCAAATTCAAACGCTCTACCTCGGTCTGGGAAGGAACAACACCATGCCAATCTAATAGGAAGCCTTTCCTTTGTTATTGGCACCCAACCCTTTTGGTGTCGGTTGAATCGTTCTCTCAAATTACTCGTGCATCCCGTGTAAATGCCTCCATCATTGCAATGGAGGATATAAACGTAGAAGAACTTCGGGTTTTCGGTTTGGGGTGTTTGGTTTTCATTGGTTGGCGTGTTGAAGTTTTCTTGGGGGATTTAAGAAAACTACTTGGTTTGGTTTATCTGCCATAGCCTTAAAGGGCTAAGGCTTGGCGAACCGCTATAGCACCAAAGTGCGAAGGCTTGTTTATCCGCCATAGCCCAAAAGGGCCATGGCTTAGCAAACCGCCGTCGCCCTAATCGGGCTATGGCTTAGCAAACCGCCGTCGCCCTAATCGGGCTATGGCTTAGCAAACCGCCGTCGCCCTAATCGGGCTATGG
>JBJXGZ010000059.1:0-23231 GCA_046160625.1 Saprospiraceae bacterium | reverse complement strand
CCCGTGCGTCGGTTTAGCAAACCGGTGGTTTCAGCCACTCACCCACCTATCCAAAATGGGCCGCAAAGATATTACGACCTGACCCGTTTGACAAAGCCCGATGGAAACATTTTTCCATTTTTATTTTTCAAACCAAAAGGAACACGCCTAACGCACAAAAGCGCAGGTGCGTTCCTTTGAATTTGGTTGTTTTTGATTTTTCTACCGTATACCTCATCGCTGAATCACAAACCGCCCCGTATGTTTTTCCCCTCCAGCGGTTAAAACCTCAAGAAAATAAAGCCCGCTGGGCAATTCAGGCAGCAAATTAATTGCCTGGGCATCCTCGACCGCCGTCAGCTCAAAATGTTGAACACGCTGCCCACGACTGTCCAGCACTTGAATATTTAGTGACTGACCATGCCAGGGCGAGAAATCCGCAAAAAGTTCGCCGCTGGTCGGGTTCGGAAAAAGGAAAAGTTCGGCAACTGCGCCAGACTCAATGATTGTCTCCACGCCGCGTTCATTGCTTGGGCGTGTGTCATCAACGGTGACCCCAATAGGGCAATAAAAAGTGTTGAGGTGTGCGCCCAGATATAGGTATGGCGCAAGCCGCGAAACTACATGGATGAACACGACATCAGCCTGTGCCGGAAGCGTGTACTTGAAAATATCAGACTCACCATTGTTGATGCTGTCCGAAATGGACGAGTATCTAATCGAGTACTGCGGAGAAAAGTTTGGATTTCGGACCAGATAAGTATTGCCTGATGGGGCGGCGTAAGTAGACAGATTGGCCGGTTCCATCGCTAAAAGCCCATCGGGAACTTGAATAGCCGTGTAAATCAACTTGTTCGGGCAATTGTTTGTCACGCGGACACGGTATGTGCGGTTTTTGCCCATATCCTCCGTGATGGTCAGGAGTTCGTATTTTATACAGCTTGCTGTTTTTGTGTCGCAGGGATCGTCCACTCCAATGGTTATGTTGAAACAGCAAGTAGCCGATTGGCCGCAACTGTCAATCGCCTGGAAACAGACCGCGGTGGTGCCAGTCGGGAAAGTGCTGCCCGAAGGCAAACCACTTGTTCTGATCAGCGCGATACCAGGACATGTGCAATCGGTTGAGGCTGTCGGCGCATTATAGTGTACTACGGCTCCTCCACTGCCACCAGGTTGATTGATAGTAATGGCACTGGGACAGGTTATAATGACATTGGATGGCGCGGGCGTACTGAATTGCAAGGTGTAAGTAGCAATGGTGTCGCATCCACCAGTGCTGGAAGCCAAAGTAAGGATGACCGTACCAGGCTGCGTGTAGCTCGTGCCGCCCAATGTAATGGTTTCGCCGGGGCAGAACGAAATCGTTTCTGAACGGGTAGGTTGCGATAACAACGTGAGCGTGTAGGTCACAATCGTGTCGCAACCAACAAGTGAAGGAATGGTGTCAATTACCGTCCCCAATTGGTTGTACACCTGACCGCCAATCGTTACCGTTTCACCGGGGCAAAACGAGATGCTTTCCGAACGGGTCTGGTAGGGCAATAACGTAAGTGTATACGTTACGATAGTGTCGCAACCGATACTTGCAGAAATAGTATCAATCACCGTTCCAGATTGGTTGTAAACCTGACCACCAATCGTCACCGTTTTGCCGGGACAAAGGGAGATGTCCTCCGAGCGGGTCTGGAATGAAACCGAAGTAATGGTATAGGTTACAATCGTGTCACATGCTCCATTCGTTCCATCCAGGGAAAGAATAAATGTGCCCGCGTGATCAATTATTTGTCCACCGATGATGACAAAGTCGCCGGGGCAAAGCGCAATCGCCACGGCTTGCATGGGCAGTGGGAGCACGTCAATAATGTAGGTTCGCAAGGTGTCGCAACCGCCATTGCCAGGGATTTCTATTGAGAAAGTAGTATCTTGTGAGTAGGAGACGCCATTGATGTTCACCGATTCGCCAAAACAGAGCTTAATGTCAATAGAATCGTTCACCAAAACTTTGCACTGATTTTCCACCTGCAAATTGGTTGCTGTGGGCGTACGGATAATGGTGATAGTTTGCTCGTCGAAAGGTAATTCCTGCAATATCACCGCAAAGTTTGCCGGGGTTGTCACGTCGCTGGTTTCTACCAGGGTAGGTTTTATGAAATCGCAGTTGCCTTCCACGCTACCGTCCATTTTGGTTTTTGCTACCAGCATTTGGCCGTTGCTGCCGGATTCCTGAATAGAAGCAATGAAAAACAGGTGGTTGTCTTTCATAAGCATTTGCGATTGGTAGATGGATATGACCGAACCAACAAAATCATTTAGGCCGTATTCCACTTTCTTTGACCATTGCAGTTCGCCTGCCTTGTTCGTTTTCATCAGGTACAAATCGCTGGGCACTTCACGGCTGCGGATATAAAGAACAAAGCCATCGGGGACACTGATTACCTTTTCGACTAATTCGTTGGCGGTTTCCAATAGGTCAAACCTTTTTACCCAAATCAAATTTCCGTTGAGCTCAGTTTTTTGAAGAAACACTTGGTTGTTGTTCAAATCAATCCCCGTTTCGTCACCGTAAGAAACCGAAATGATGTGGTTATCTTCTATCAGCAAATCCATCCCGTAGAGCCGGGCAGGCAGGTTGGCCGGGACGTGGCTAAGACGTGTCCAATCCACATTGCCAGTGGTCAGGTCAATGCGCGAAAGCGCATGACGCATCTGTTCAAAATCATTGCCATTGGTATATCGACCTACGCCGTAGAGTTTATTGTTGTGAAGAACGGCGCCGTTAAAGTTCTCGGCGGCGCCAAGGTTGAGTTTTTGACTCAATGGGCTGCTAAAATCAATCGTGCCATCGGGACGGGTTATTTCCAGCATCCTGTTGTCGTTCGGAGGGTTATGAGGGTTGTCGTAAATCAGGTAATTGCCGTTGGGCAATTCCATCAGGCCGATTACGAAAGCCGATTCGAGGCTATAGGTATTTATCCACTGCATATTGTTTGTGGTGGGATTGTAACGGAACACAAACCCCGAAATTCCTGGCTGCAGGTCGCCGCTTTGGCCGCATCCCACGAGCATACCTTCGGAATCCACGATGAGCTCCGAGATGTTGTCATTCGATCCGGCCTCCACATCGAAAGTGCGCATCCACAAAACAGTCCCGGTCGGTGTCATTTTGATGAGTACAGCGCTGTCTTGTTTCAATCCGGTAATATAAAGATTGCCATCCTGGCTGTCATAAATGCCGTAACCACGTACGTTTTGACCAATCTCGCCAATGGTTTTGATAAATGTTTCGGCATCGCAATCCGTGTTGCAGAGTATGAAATTGGCGGGTGCGGATAACCCCAGTCCAACACCACAACCATCTTTGACGGTAACGGAATAAGTGCCTGCTATGAGCGTGGCTATGCTGGAAGTGGATTCGCCGGTGTTCCAATGATACGAATAGGGCATCAAGCCAGTAGCCACCGTAGGCATTAATATAGCCGTATCTCCTTGGCATACTGTGGTGCCACTAAAAGAGAGCGAGAACGGCGGATGGTCGTTTATCAAAAATTCCACTGTGCCCTGTGAGCAGGAACATGCATTTGGAATGGTCACCAGGATGTTTTCCTCCCCCTCTGAAATAAAATCCGGGAGGACAGTGATGGGTACAAGTATTTCCGACTGACCAGCCGGGATGATTACGGGGCCGGTGATCGGAACGTAGTCCACGCCGGGTGTTGCCGAGCCTGCCACCGAAAAAGTGATGGGTTGCGGCAGGTTTATGTTGCTACCACCGCCGCGCTGGAAACGAATGCTCCCCGCGTCACAGCTTTCGTAGGACGAGCCTGAGCCACCCGGGTATGCCGGGGAAGCCAGTACGGTGCCACCAGCATCAAATGAATTGGCGCGAAAAAACACCGCTGAATCCCAGACACCGTCTCCCACATCGGCAATTTTGAGTTTGATATGATAAGTTTGGCAGGGAACCACGTCAGCAATCGCAATCAATTTTTTGGTAAAGCCATCGTATGCCAACTCTATTACGGCAGGGCCAAAGGCGGGTGGGATGTTGCAGTTTTGTCCAATAAACGGCGTATTATGCGTGTAAAGGCCACTGTTCACGAGGTGATTTACGGTATTAATGGTAACGGGCGTATTGGTAGTGGGGATGAGGGCAATATTTTTCGTCCCTGAGATCCCCGGGCCGGAAATGAAAAACCCGAACACGTCATTAAATTGTGTATTCACGTACTCGCAATATTCTTCCGAGGCAAAAACAAACTCAAAAACCACTTGATTTTCTGTTGGCACAAAATCAAATTCTATGTTGGCCATATCAAAAAGGGTACCCGTTGCCAGCGTTGCCAGGTCCGCATCGGGAGAGCCAATTCCATAACCTGCACTCGCTCCATCCGAAACATTGGGGCCAGGCGCAACGATGATATTGCCAGTGGCCATGATTAACCCGTTGCTAAATCCAATGTTGGAGCTGCCATTTGAGAAGGTGCCGATTTGCTCCCCTTGACCAGAATAACTCACATTGCTGATTTGGAAACAGCCGCCGCCCACCAGCACATCCTTCACCAATTCTTCCGCGCTGAAACCGCTTTGAACTTGCAAGATTGCCTGGTCTGCCTGTGCGCCTACTTTCTGTAGCCAGGATTTGGCCTCAGGGGAGGACTCGCACCTGATGGAAAGGTACATCGGGATCTGCGCGTCTTGCTCCGTGCTGTTGGTCTTTATCTGAATCTCAACACAAGCGCTGGGAGCAGCAAAACTCACTGCTTGCTTGCTTTCCCGCACATAAGCAAAGCTGCTCGTCCCTTTTGACAGAGCAGGTGCGGGTGCGATTTCAAAGTCGGCAATTTGACCATAAGCCATGGGCACCGCAATCAATTTGTACGAATTGCCTGGCTCCAGACCGCAGATTTGCACGGTCGAGATGCCTTTGGGTAGCGTGAGCGGTGCGCGCATTTGCCCGCCAGAAAATTGCACTACAGGAAATTGCTGTGCAAAAATCGAATTTGAAAAAATTAGGAAAAGAAGGGTGAAAAAGAGATAGGGGGGGAAGGACAGTATTCTCATAAGCCAGTAGGTATAGTGTTTGTTTCTGGATGCTGGATTTTTGGACATCGAACCTGATTCCTATTGGAATCTAGACAGGGCTAAAGTATAAAAGTCCAACGTCTATTGTCAAAAAAAGGGGGAAATTCCTGCCAATCCGTCGGTTTCCCCTTCTAAAAAAAACCGCACAAATTGGGCAAGAAAATCCCCGCCCGAATGTAGGGTGATTGTGTCGGATAGCAGTTGTACTTGGCTGGGTTTATTCTGAAAATTGTCGAAGGCATGGCAGTCGGAGCCGAAATGGAAGTGCCTCGATACCGGGTGCAAAGGTGAGGAAAAGGACTTTGGATCTCCAAGCACATTTTTGGGCATTGCTTCCAAGAATACACACGTTTACGAAACCTTAGAGGTTTCGTAAACGTGTGGCGCTCAACGCTGCACTGCCAGTGGGCTATGCAAAATCGTTTTTTCGCCCAGAAAAACTACCTGATAAAGCCCCTGTGGAAATCCTTCCACTGAAAACGTGGTGCTTGAACTTTCTACCGATTTGCGCAGGACAATGCGCCCTGTGGCGTCTTGCAAAATGAGTTCACCAGTTTCCTCGATTGTTTCGGCGCGGACGATCTGGTTCGCAGGATTGGGGGCAAGAAGCAACGATTGGTTTTGACCGGGTACTTCTTTTGTCCTCACCAATCCTGCCAAAGTTTCGGTAGTATTGGTGGTCACTGGAGCGTTAAAATCGAAGAAAATATGGGCGGTATTGCGCAAAGGCGTGCCAAGTGGCAGGTTTTGTCGCGGGCGAATGCTATATTTCACAAAACCATGGCTGCCAGGTTCGTCGGTCGTTATTGGCGGCAGCTGGATATTGTTGAAAAAGAATTCCACTTCCCCCTGACCGCGCAATTCCCAGGTACAGGGATGTGAAGCGGATAAAAACTGAAAACTGCCCAGTTCAAAAGTTTGCTGTAATGTATCTGTGATTCGGACGAAACTTGCAGGGAAATTCCCCGTGTTCTGAAAACGGATGGTATAAGTAACCGGATCGTTGTTAGCGAGTTGTACTGGGTTTAGGAAGCCAGAAGGCTCCGCTTGTTTGTCGTTGGGGTCATAGGATCCGACCACAGTTGCGCAGTGTTTTCGGGTATTGTTGTAGGGATCGAGGTCGCCTGTTAGTGGGCTTATATTTGCAGTAGCGCAGACTTCTGTGCCAAGCAATACAGATACTGGCACTTTGAAACGGAGCAAGATGTTTCCTGCAGATCCAGGGCCAATATTGCCTAGTACCCAAGTAAGTGTTCCTCCAGATTGGGTGCTTGGTGCAGGCACAGCTTCGAGCAGGTCAAGGAAATCAGTTGGATATGTGAGTACAAGCGAAACATCCGTGGCAGGTATTGGGACGTTGTTGCGCCAATTCAGTACATAGAAGTTCTCGAAACCGGGGCGCAGCACGGATACGTTGGTTAGTTCAACTGAAAGGTCTTTTGCAAATGGATCCAAACTCAAAGCGAAATCAACCCCGGAACTTGGAACTGCGACTGTTTGTGTCGCAGGCGTGGCTATCCAGTAGGGTTTGTATGGGTGTACTTTGAGTTGATCCTGACTAAGGTTGGAGAGCAAATCGTATGTGCCATCGGATCGGGAATTGGTATATCCATTGGTTGTCAGAGACTGAATCACTACATTGCCGAGGTTCGCTTCGCCGGGATCTTGTTGGCCATTGGTATTTTCGTCAAAAAAGACTTTGCCTGCTACGGGTTTCATATCCAATTCGCTGAGGGAGCGCTTCCAAACGCCGCTGCCCTGTGTCCCTGCCCAAAGAAAACCATCGTGGACTTCAAGGTTTGTGATGGAATTGGAAGAAAAACCATCATTCCAGGGCGTCCAATCCGTGCCATTGTTTTGCGAGAGAAAAACGCCATTTGGGTTGGCAGCCAGGAGGTAGTTTCCAACCTGTAACAGGTCATTGAACGGAGCATCGCCATAAGGCAGGCCAGCCGTAGCGAGGTTGATAAAGGTCCAGGTTTGTCCTCCATCTTTCGAGAAAAGCATCTTTTTTTGATAAGATGCAGGAATTATGACCATAATATCGCCTCGAACCATGAATACGGTTTCAGATAAGCCCCAAGGCCCGCCTATAGAATCCAAAGGAATTGGCCCTGCATGTAAGGTCCAACTGTCGCAATTATTGTCAGAACGGTATATTTGATAGTCGAAACCAATGGCAAAGACCTTCCCTTGGTCAACCCTGAGGCTCAATATGCTTACCTGGTGTTGTTGGTAAAGGCTTTCGATGGGCAAGAATGTAAGGCCGTTATTGTCTGAAATGTGATATTCGGATTGGAGAACGTGGTTTCCAGACGCAATCACTTTATCACCTATAGGTTCAAGATCACTTATATAGGATGAAAAAGGTGCTCCTGCCACAAAGGATTCATACCAGGTCTGCCCATTGTCCAGAGAAACCCAGGGCGAGTAGCCATCGCAGAGAATTTGGTTGTCCCCAGCATGGAGGTAGTCAGGGATTCCATAATATTGGTTTTGAGATGGGCCAAAAACCAAGTTTTGCTTGCTCCAATTTGTCTGGTCCGAATCCAGTTTGAATAGGCCGCCCTGACTGGCAGCGTAGAGGGAATTGCCGATGGAGCGGAGTTTCCCAGCAGAAGCAATAATGCCAAAATCGGCTGCAAACCAAGAGTCGCCCTCGTCGGTACTGCGCAGGATGCTCCCCAAATCACTAACAGAAATGCCGCCAATAAGGATTGCATTGCCGATTGAAGCCCCAGTGAACGCTGGGTAATAGCTATTGGCCGGTGCAGGGATGGTTATCCAGGTTTGGCCGAGGTTGGGAGATTTGATGATACGGTTGCCTTTTAGCCCACATATACTTCCGTTGTGCCAGATGAAATCGTAATATTGATCAAACGCGGTGCCGGTGTAGTGTTGCCAGGTTTGGCCATAGTCGCTCGAAGCATAGCAGCCATGTTGGGCATTTTGCAAAAAGGCAAAAAGGTGATTTTCGTGCTGGAGCATGTCAATAACATTGCCTGCGACCTGGAGCAGGGTGTCCCAGGTAAAACCCCCATCCGATGATTGCAGGATGTGCGGCCAACTGGAGCCTGTAATGCGCTGACCGTCAAATTGTATGTTGCTCACTTGGCGGGTTGTAGTGTATTCCCAGCTTGCGCCGTCGTTGTTGCTGCGGTAAAGCCCATGATAGTCTGTGCCATAAATGTACCCAAAGGCAAAAAAAGTTTCATAAAAAAGCATGGTGTCCGACGAAGCAACAGGTTGCCAGTTTTGCCCAAAATCGTCGGTACGAACCAGGCGAGTTCCTGATGCAGGGTTATACCGATACCCCAAAAGGTTTAGTCCGTCTGTGGATGCTTTGTACAGACTGATGCCACTCGGTGCAGGCATGGGCGTCCAGCTTTGCCCATGGTTGGCTGAAAAATAGAGTGCATCACCAGCATTCACCAACACGGTATCACCATAGTTGAGAAAGCCTCCTATGTCGCCACCCGGCAGTCCATTGGTCTTTGTCCATTGGGCGGTCAGGAAAATAGGGGAGCAGGAGATCAGGAACAGGGCTAGAAAGCGGAAAGTTTTTCGCATTGGAGGGAATTGTTTTATCTGAATAATTAATATGAAGCAGCGCTTCAATGGAGTATGCTGATCTTACGAAAAGCGAAAGTAGCAATACACTTACTTAAGTGGTACATTGCATGAGTTTCTTCCTGCTTGTTTGACAAAAATTGGCATATTCTTAAAAATTACCAATGCTTATCTGCCAAAACATAGAATTTGTTGCAGTTGATTTTACATTTGGCGCCTTATTTACCTATCTAAAATCTTTGAAAAATGACTCACCCTTACGCATTCATTCGTTTCGTTTTATGTAGCTTGATGCTCTTTTCTGCCTGTTTGCTGCCTGCTCAGTGGGAACAAATCCCTGCGCCCGGCTATGAGCGTGTTCAGGATGTGTTTCATGTAGGCAATTCCTGGGTAGCACTCACTGAGTCGGGTTGCTATCGCTCCGTAAACGATGGCCTCAGCTGGTTCAAGCGCCCGCCACTCGAACGGTACCATGAATCCATATTGACTGTATCAGGCTCCGATCTTTATATATTGTCTCATGGTAAAGGACTTTACCACAGCAGCAACGAAGGCCAAACCTGGACACTTCTAACCAATCAAGCCAGTGTCGGGACGGGCTATCCTAACCATTTGGCTGTGACCAGCCAATACATTGTTTTCAATACGAATGGTACGGTTCATCGGTATGACAAATTTGCACCCTCAGCGCTAGATACGGTTCTAAATGTCCCTCCAAGCCTTTATCCAAACTTTGTGCGAATGCAGGCGCAAGGCAACGAGCTATGGGTAACGGTGAAAGACTCTCTCTTGCACTCTAACGACGAGGGCAGCACCTGGTCGCTAGTTCACGAAGGGATACGCGCCACAGGTTTTGGGCTGCACGACGACACGCTCATGATTGCAACCAATACAAGTGGAGTGCAGCGCTCCACGGATGGAGGCGCCAACTGGAGCATGGTTTTTCCATTGAATTCGACAAACATGAAAATTTACTGGGATGCCGGTCAGTGGTATTTAGGCTTTTATTCCGGGAATAGTTATACCCTAAAATCTTCCGCAGATGGTGGGGCGAGCTGGCAAAATTCCCCTGTCCCTCAATTGCAATCCATCTACAATGTCAAGCGGAATGGCAGCACTTTGATTGCTTCAACGAGCTTTGGGACAGTGCGCTCTACGGATTCGGGAAATACCTGGGAAGTAAACAATGGAGGTTTTGCTTTTGATGGGTTCAACTCTGGTGGACAATACAGATTATTTGCTGTTGGTAATAACCTTGTCCATAGTATGAATTTTTCAGAGGATCAAGGCCTGTCCTGGTTCAAGCCACTCAATATGCTGAGTGTGTTTAATTATAGTCAAATACCATCCATAATTTTACACGAAGGAAGTTATCTCACTTTAAATGGGACAGCAACCCAGATTTACCGCTCCAACGGCGATACCCGGCACTGGGGAGTTGTTTGCAACCTGCCTGCTGGTACTTCCCGCATTTTGATAAGCACAGGAGGCTATTTGTATCGCCTTGATTTTGTTAATTCTAACACCCCGGGCACTTTGTTTGAATCTGCGGATAAAGGGGAGACTTGGGTACCCACGGGGGGTGTCATGAGCACTTACTACACTCCTTTTGGTTACAATGGCTTTTTATACGAGTGGCGTGGGGGGTACGGGCTTTTCCGTTCTCAAAATGGCGGTGTAAGCTGGCAGTCAATCGGCGCAGGGCTTAATAGTATTAGCCAATTTGATACTCCAAAATTCGTTTCGGCAGGCAATGTACTCTTTGCGCTCGGCTATAATGAGATCGCTGCATCTACCAACAACGGCCTGACTTTCAGTATCATAAACAACAATCTTATTGGAGATTTTGGCAATCCAATGGGGGCAATAAATTTGGCTTATGATGGCTCACTGGTGGTCGTAACAACTTATGACGATGACGTGTACGTGGGCCAGGGGCTGAACGATCAGTGGGTCAAAATCAATGCTAACCTGCCAGCATCCGATTTCTACGACGCTGGCCTCGCCATTCACAATGGCTATATATATATTGATTTCGGTTATGCCGAACAACCGCTCTGGCGACGGCCTTTGGCTTCTCTCAACCTTGCCCAATTCGACGGCAAAGTCTGGCGCGACGACAACAACAACGGCCTGCAGGACTCCGGTGAATCAAACTATAAAGGTGCGATTGTCCAGGCTGGCACAGGGTCCTTTGCAACTACTGACACAGCTGGCAATTATGAACTATTTGCTGACCTTAACAACGATACACTCCGCATAAAAAAACACGCGCCCTGGGTACTTGCAAACCCTGAGTTTTATAACGTAACTACCTCTGTATCAGGTAAAAATTTCGGCTTGTATTTTCCTCCAGACATTGTTGATCTACAAGTTGATCTAACCAATATAACCGTGTTTCGCCCTGGGTTTAAGGAAAACATATACCTCCGTTATGCCAACATCGGTACTGCCGAACCTGATGGCCATATCCGCTTTGTAGCGAATGCGCCTTTAGAATTTGAGACAGCCTTTCCTGCTCCAGATGGCATGAATGGCGATACGCTTTATTGGAATCTGCAAACCCTCGCCGCATTTTCAGAAGGCCATATCATCGTCACTGTCAAAGTTCCAGCCAGTACCCCATTGGGCCTCGAAGTAAATGCATACGCCAATATAACGCCTTCACAGCCCGATGTAAATAGTATTGATAATCAATCATTCTTGTCAGAAAGGGTGGTCGGCTCTTACGATCCCAACGACAAACGCTGCGACCAAAACAACATTTCTCCCGAGCAAATCGCAGCAGGTGAGGCCCTCGTTTTCACTGTCAGATTTCAAAACACAGGCACTTATCCTGCGGAATTTGTGCGCATTGCCGACACGCTGGATTTTGAACGCCTCGACGTTTCTTCCTTTCAGGTTTTAGCAAGCTCACACCCTTGCGAGACTACTTTGCGTGGCAGCGGCGCGGTCGAGTTCTTTTTTGATCAAATTGACCTGCCACCCAGCGATTTCAATGAGCCAGCCAGCCACGGTTTTGTAAAATACAGCATCCGGCCAAGGACCAGCCTCGCCTTGGGACAACAAATCCGCAACAAAGCCCATATCTATTTTGACTACAATCCTGCCATCATAACCAATACCACCTTGACGAACGTGGCATTGCCAGTTGGCACCCATCATTTGGGGCAGACAAACCCAAGCCAGGCACTGATTATTTCTCCCAATCCCAGCGCGGGTATTGTTGAGATTCAAACAGGCGAGCAAATTCCAGGGATACTGCGCGTGTTCAACACCTTGGGGGTGTTGGTATTAGAAAAAAGCGATTTTTCAGACTTTGAAAAACTGGACCTGAGTTCCATTCCATCTGGACATTACAATCTGGAATGGCGCTCCAAATCAGGTTGGCGAAAAATGGGTAAGTTGGTGAAAATCAATCGCTGATCATGGGTCAAATTGCTCAATGCTGTACCACCAACGCGCCATACCGCATCGTTTTTTCGCCCACAAAAATTACCTGATAAAGCCCCTGTGAAAATCCTTCCACTGAAAACGTCGTGCTTGAACTTTCTACCGATTTGCGCAGGACAACACGGCCTATGGCATCATGCAAAATGAGTTCACCAGTCTCCTCGACTGTTTCGGCGCG
The DNA here is from genome assembly GCA_046160625.1 of Saprospiraceae bacterium. Classification (GTDB taxonomy): domain Bacteria; phylum Bacteroidota; class Bacteroidia; order Chitinophagales; family Saprospiraceae; genus M3007. The sequence continues at coordinate 10,969 of JBJXGZ010000059.1, read as the reverse complement.
GACGATCTGGTTCGCAGGATTTGGGAAAAGCAGGAGTCTATCTTGATTAGACAATCCTGGATTTTCAGATATTGTCCAATTTGCATCCCCATTGCGCTCACCATTCGGGTGGTTGCCAGTTGGCGTGACCCCAATAGGGCAGTAGAAGGTGTTGAGGTGTGCTTCCAGGTAAGTATTAGGGGCAAGTCGGGAAAGCACATTGATAAACGTCATGTCGGCCTGAGCGGGCAAAGTATACTTGAATATGTCCGATTCGCCGTTGTTGATGCTATCTGAAATAGACGAATACCGTATCGAATACAAAGGAGTGAAGTTCGGGTTGCGCACAAGGTATGTATTGCCCGAAGGCGCAGTGTAGGCAGAATAATTGACAGGTTCTATGGCCACCATTCCACTGGGTATCTGAATTGCTGTGGAGAGCAATTTGCTCGGGCAATTGTTCGTCACACGGATTCGATATGTGCGGTTTTTACCTGCATCCTCTGTGATGGTAAGGAGTTCGTATTTCAGGCAGCCATTTACTTTCGTATCGCAGGGTTCGTCGTCATCTTCTTCTACCGTAACGTTGAAACAACAGGCCGCACGTTGGCCACAACTGTCTGCTGCGGTGTAACAAACCGAAGTAACCCCCTGCGGGAAAATGCTTCCCGACGCTAAACCACTTGTCAAATCAATTGCAATACCAGGGCAGGGACAGTTGGAGGCAGCGGTAGCGATGCTATAATTTACCGCAGCACCACTGCTGCCGGCGGTGAGCGTGATACTGCCAGGGCAATTTATACTGACGTTTGAAGGCGCGGGCGTAAGGAATTGCAGGGTGTAGGTTACAATCGTGTCGCATAAACCAACCGAAGTGGATGGTACTGAGAGTATCACGCTTCCCGGCTGCGTGTAGTTTATTCCTCCCAGCACAATGGTTTCACCTGGGCAGAACGCAATCGTTTCAGCGCGTGTAGGTTGTGGCAAAAGCGTCAGCGAGTAGCTTACAAGGGTATCACACCCAATGGTGGCTGCAATGGTGTCTAGCACCGTTCCCGATTGGTTGTAAACCTGACCACTGATCGTGACCGATTCGCCGGGACAGAAGGAGACGCTTTCTGTTCGAATAGGGTAGGGCAATAACGTAAGTGTATAGGTCACAATGGTGTCGCAACCACTAGTAGAGGGAAGCGTTTCAATGACTGTTCCTGACTGATTGTACACCTGGCCAGCGATGGTAACAGATTCGCCAGGACAGAAGGAGATGTTCTCCTGTTGGCTTACATCGGAAGATACTTCTATCTCAAAACAAGATTCGTTGGCGCTCAAATAGCATTGGTTTGAGGTAGCCACGCAGAGTGTAGCAAGGCCAGTAAAGGTATCAGACCATGCTACAGTAACGCTATCGCTGTCAACACTTAAGGTTCCGGCATCTGATGGTGCAAGCGTCCAGTTATAAGTGGTCGCCCCATTCACCAATGCAATGGAATACGCTGAAGTTGAGCCATGACAAACTGCGTTGGAGCCTGCTATAGCGCCTGGGTTTGGCGGCGCAAAGCCCACCGTAGAGCCTTCCAAAACATTCACGGTATAATCACAAACATTCCCATTACACCCATCCAATACGATCCAATACACCTGACCCACCACATAGTTGTTGGAGGTAAGAATAAAGGGGTCTTCGATGCAGGAACATTGTACATCCATCGCGTTGCATCCTCCAAACAAAGGGCAAGCGTCATAAATGCCCCCTTGAAGGCCCATCTGGCTACCGGGTGTGCAGTTTTGCGGTACAATTTCAATGGTAATGGTGGTAGTGCCAGCAAAAAAGGCAAACCACTCATCATTGTTGAGTATCCAGGCGCCACTGCAACAAGGGAAAAGCTGTGGCACATTGATGTTGTTGATCGTGGCGCAATATCCATCCAGGTCGGGACAAAGAATCGGCGCCTCCGGGCAGGTGTTTCCAGGCTCCGGGAAACCGGGTGGCGGACAATCCTGTGCAAGAAGAGACGACGAAAAAAGGAGGAACAGGAAAGTTATTTTGAAAAATTGGGTGCTCATAGACCTGAAAGATTGGGGTGAAGAATAGGTGGATAAATGATTTGAGGTTCAGAAATCTCAGGCTAATGTAGTGCGGTCAATATGGTAGCGTAAAATTTATTGCTGACATTGTCGGGTAATTGGCAATGTTGTGGTAATCAATCAGTTTTGTGCACATGTGTACAAAAACAAATCGGGCGCGCCGTTGCCGGCACGCCCGATTCCAATATCTAAATATCTGAATATCCAAATATCTCAATCTCTCAACCTTACATCATGCCGCCCATGCCGCCCATATCCGGGTGACCATGGCCATGGCCGCCTTCGCCTTTCTTAGGCTTCTCGCTGATAACGCACTCGGTAGTGAGCACGAGACCGGAGATAGAGGCCGCCATTTCGAGCGCGACGCGGGTTACTTTGGTCGGGTCAATGATGCCTGCTTTTTTTAGGTCTTCGTACACATCCGTGCGGGCGTTGTAGCCAAAGGAGGCTTTGCCGTCGAGCACTTTGTGGAATACGAGCGAACCGTCTACACCCGCGTTTTCAGCAATAATGCGGATAGGGGCTTCAAGCGATTTGCGCACGATGGCGATACCGTAGTTTTCGTCTTCGTTTACACCTTTAAGGCCGTCCAGGCTTTTGATGGCACGGACGAGGGCTACGCCGCCACCCGGAACGATGCCTTCTTCGATGGCAGCGCGGGTAGCGTGGAGCGCGTCGTCCACACGGTCTTTTTTCTCTTTCATTTCCACTTCCGTAGAGGCGCCGATGTAGAGTACTGCCACCCCACCTGCCAATTTGGCGAGGCGCTCTTGCAATTTCTCTTTGTCGTAGTCGCTCGTAGTGGATTCGATTTGCTGTTTGATTTGGCCAATGCGTGATTTGATGTCATCCGCTTTGCCTTTGCCACCTACAACAGTGGTGTTGTCTTTGTCCACCGTAATGCGCTCGCAAGAGCCGAGGTGTTCGAGACCGGCATTTTCAAGTTTGTAGCCTTGTTCTTCGCTGATGACGGTGCCGCCTGTGAGGATGGCAATGTCTTCGAGCATGGCTTTGCGACGGTCGCCAAAGCCTGGGGCTTTCACGGCAACCACTTTAAGCCCAGCGCGGAGGCGGTTTACAACCAACACGCCAAGTGCCTGGCTGTCAACATCTTCTGCGATGATGAGGAGCGGGCGACCCGTCTGCAATGACTTCTCGAGCACAGGCACGAGGTCTTGCATGTTGCTGATCTTCTTGTCGGTGATGAGCACGTATGGGTTTTCGTAGTCGGCCACCATCTTCTCAGCATCGGTGATGAAATATGGGCTGAGGTATCCGCGGTCGAACTGCATCCCGATCACTTCTTCCATGTAGGTGTCGGTGCCTTTGGCTTCTTCCACGGTGATCACGCCATCTTTGCTGACGCGCTTCATGGCGTTGGCGATGAGTTTGCCGATTTCTTCGTCGTTGTTGGCAGAGATTGCGGCTACTTGTTCGATTTTGTCAAAATCTTCACCGATTTGCTCAGTCTGTGATTTCAGATCAGCCACGATTTTTTTCACGGCTTTCTCGATGCCACGTTTGAGGTCCATCGGGTTGGCGCCAGCAGCCACGTTTTTGAGGCCGGCTGTAATCATGGCCTGAGCGAGCACGGTAGCGGTAGTGGTACCGTCACCAGCTGCGTCAGCGGTTTTGCTGGCGACTTCTTTCACCATCTGGGCGCCCATATTGGCCACTGCATCTTCGAGTTCGACTTCTTTAGCTACGGTCACACCGTCTTTGGTGACGGCCGGAGCGCCGAAGGATTTCTGGATAACTACATTGCGGCCTTTGGGGCCGAGGGTAACTTTTACGGCATTGGCCAAAGCGTCAACGCCTTCTTTGAGTTTTTCGCGGGCTTCGGTATTGAAGTTGATTTGCTTCGCAGACATATCTTTTTGAATGGTAAGTGTTAAGTGATGAGTGGTTTTTGGTTATTTGGTTAATTGTGGATTTGGTGATTTGTTTGGCGAGCTTGGTATTTGTTTTGTCTAAGCAGCAGGAATTAATACCAAGCTCAGGATGAACAAATCCCCAAATAACCAAATCCTCAAATAACCATTAAAGAATCACCAGAATTTCCTCTTCACGCATAATGAGGAGGTCTTGGCCTTCGTGGTTGATTTCCTGGCCAGAATATTTACCGTAGAGCACCATGTCGCCTACTTGAACGGTCATGGAGTGTGCGTCTTTACCGGTTTTGCCGGGGCCTACTGCGACGACTTCGCCGCGTTGGGGCTTTTCTTTTGCGGTGTCGGGGATGATGATGCCGCCTTTGGTTTTCTCGTCGGCGGGAGCGGGCTTAATAATCACGCGGTCAGCGATTGGCTTCATACGATTGATCTATTTTTAATTTTGGTGAAACAAGTTTGTAGGCCGCAAAACCAAATTTTCTGTTGAATCGAGGCTGCTGCGGTCGAGTTGCCTTTATCAAACTTCGTGCTACGCATTTTTACCTGCCATTTTTTCAGACAGGATGGCATGACTTGTCAGTTAATCTGGTATACGCTGCGGATTTTGTCACTTTTGGCACAGAATATGGGCATTTTTAAGGTGAAAATACCTAAGGTGTGCATTTTTAACGGCCCGCGCATCTTTGCCAGGGTCTGCCCCTTCAAACCCTTCAAACAATTCAAACCCCTCAAACAACTCAAACTCTTCAAACAACTTTCCAACCACTTCAACACTTCTCTATACTTTTGGCGGTGCTTTCCCGAGACCCTGTTTTATGCTGAGATTTCTCCGCCCAAATTCTGCCGAACACCTGAGCGACGAGATGTTGCTTGCCGATTATGTTGGCGGCAATTCACCACGTGCCTTGGGGATGTTGTACGAGCGTTATATGCCAATGGTATATGGAGTGTGTGTCAAGATTTTAAAAGACCCTGGAAAAGCCGAGGATGCGGTGATGGCGATTTATGAGGAACTGACAAGAAAGGTGAAAGAGTACGAGATAGAGTCGTTCAGAGGCTGGCTCTATGTGTTGGCCCGGAATCATTGTCTGATGGAATGGCGAAAAGCCCAGCGACGACCCACTGACCATCATGCACCGGAAGACATGGACCGGTACGATGCAGTGGAGGCGGCTTTTGAGTACGAACTGCCGCAAGGCACATCCGCGCTCGAACGCTGTTTGGCTGAACTTTCGGAACTCCAACGGACTTGTGTAACCTGGTTTTATTACGAAGACAAATCGTACAAGGAGATCGCAGAAATGATGACAGAAGAACTTGGGAAAGTGCGTTCCCACATTCAAAATGGAAAACGTAACCTGAGAATCTGTATGGAAAAGAGCGGAAGATGAATGTTCCCAAAATTTCCCAATATCCCAATATCCCAATATCCGAATATCACAACAATGTCAACCAACCCTCACAACGACGACAAGCGGCTGCTCGAATTGCTCGAACGCTGGCATTCGGGAGATTTCTCTCGTGCCAATGAGCAGGAGTTGCAGGCTTTGGCCGATTCTGACGAGTTTCGTCGGGAGGCAATGGAGGGTTTTTGGTCCTTGCCAGAGACGGAGCACGCTACACATTTGGCGTCCATACGCTTGCGGTTGCGCAAACGGACGAGTGGTGGTATGCTTTGGGTGTCATACAGGCGAATATTAACTGCCGTCGCAGCAGTGGCTATCCTGGTTTTGAGCGTTATTTGGCTTTTCCCCTTAGCAGAAAAGACCACTCCAATAGCGCAACAAGAGGCTGCAAAATCCGTTGAAAATCAACCCATTGCCTCTAATTTGCCTGAAGAAAAAAGTGTTGGGGTTGAAACGTTAAAAAATAGTACTCCCAAACTTGATCGTTTGGGCAACGCTGTCCAAAACAAACCGGCTTCTCCAAGCAGTGCATCCGGCCCTGCTGCAAGCGAATCCGCTGCCGAAATTGCCAGTGCGCCGCCGCCTGTACGCAGGATTGAAGAAGAATCCTCTGACAAACTATTGGATGCCAAGCCCAAACTCAGCGAAGCAGAATACAGTAAGGCCAAAAATGAGCAGGACGATGTTGACCTTGCCCCAGGCAATGCTGCCCCCCGTACGGAAGACTTGAAAGAAGCACCTGAAAAATCCAGGGCAAAAGATGCCATGAAAAAGCAGGCACCTTCCTCGGCCAAAGCATCGCAGCCAGCGGGTGGTTGGAGTGATTTCCAGGATTACCTTCGTCGCAATGCCCGCCTGACCGAATTGGCTCGCCAAAATAACGTCAGCGGCTCAGTGCGCCTTAAATTCAGACTTGACATAAATAATCAACCTATTGATTTTCAAACGCTTCGCCCGCTAGGTTACGGCTGCGACGAAGAAGCCACCCGCCTTGTGAAAGCCTACAAGTGGCAGCGCGGCAGCGACCCGGAAGTGACGGTGGATGTGTTGTTTGTTCGATGACTCCCCGATTAATCGTGTGGGCCACGGATGACACAGATTAGACACGGATTTCACAGATCAAATAAATACGTGTCTAATAACGTGGCATCCGTGTTCCATACAGCCTAATTCACCAATCACCACTCCACCAATCACCACTCCACCACCCAGCATGGATCCAATCCGAACCTGGTTTTTGCAGCCATATCCTTTTGAAGGGCGCTTGGCTTCCACCCTGAAGAGCGCGTTTTGGGCTGGACTTTTCGTTACCCTTTTTCTCTTTTTTTTCAAACCATTTGGAACGCAGATAACGCCTGGAGCAGAATTAAAATATTTGGTAGTCTGTGGCTACTTTGGTTTGGTAACGATTGGTATCACCTTGCTTGTCAATGGTTTTTGCCTGCTTTTGCCAGGCATTTTTAAGGAGGAGAAATGGGTCGTTTGGAAAGAAATACTTTTCAACCTGTTTTTCATCGGGTGTGTTGGGCTGGGCAATTTGTTGCTCGCCAACCTTCTCTGGGATGTGCCATTGAATGCTCGTACTTTCTGGATTTGGCAAGGTTTTACCTTCGCAGTAGGCATTTTTCCGACAATTGTTGGTGCGTTTTTCACCCAAATGAAATTGAGCAAAAAATATGCTGCCGAAGCGGCGTTACTGCGGCCTCCCTCCTTCGCTGAAGCTACGGCGGGTAAACCTGCTACTGCCGCTGCTACTGCCACTGCTGTAACCTTCATTGGCGAAAACCAAAACGAGACCCTCACACTCGACGTCTCTCAAATCGCTTACATTGTGGCGCAAGACAATTATGTGCAGGTTTATTTTTTTGAAAATGAGGTGCTTAAAAACAGGATGCTCCGCGCCACCCTGCGCAAAAAAGAAGACCTTTTGGCCACCTGGCCACAGTTTTTCAGATGCCATCGCACCTACGTGGTCAATTTTGACAAAGTGGAAAAAGTGAGCGGCAATGCTCAAGGTTACCGCCTCCACCTCAATGGGGTGGAAGAAACCATCCCGGTTTCACGCAACTTAAATGAACAAGTGCGCAAACGTTTTCGGGCATAGGTTCCTTCATTGATTATATTTTTCCCATTGGCCACATTGGCCACATTTCTCCCATTGACCACATTTTCCACATTGACCACATTTTTCCCATTGACCACATTATCACTACCTTTCGCCCTCAAAAAATAACGCGACTGATTCATAAACATGAAAAAATTACTGCTCCTAATCTTTTTTGCTTCCATTTCGTTGGGTGTTTTTGCCCAAATTGAGCCTTATGATTTCAAAGAATACAAAAGCAACAAAACAACTTCTGTAAAAAGTCAGGACCAGACAGGCACTTGCTGGGCATTCAGCACAGTATCGTTTCTCGAAAGCGAGGCGATGCGGGCTGGTAAAAAGGACGTTGATCTTTCGGAGATGTACATTGTGCGGCACATTTATCGTCAAAAATGCGAGAACTATGTCCGTCGCCAAGGCACTGCCCAATTTGGAGAAGGCGGGCTTGCACACGATGCCTTGAATGCCATCGCTAAATATGGTATAATGCCCGAAAGCATGTACCCAGGGCGCAAAGACCCCGCTGCGCCATTCAATCATTCCAAATTAGCAAAAACGCTCAAAAATCTTTGCGACGATTTTGTGAAATTAGGCAAAGATGGGAAACTCCCTACGGATTGGCTGAAGCAAATTGACCAGGCGCTCGACGAGGAATTTGGCAAAGTACCCACGAAATTTGACTATGCAAATGTGGTGTTTACGCCCAGCTCTTACCGCGATTATCTAAAGTTAAATACCGATGATTATGTGACGGTTACGTCATTTACCCACCACCCGTTCTGGACAAAATTTATCCTAGAGATACCCGACAACTGGGCGAACGGTGAAATGTACAACGTGCCTATTAGCGACCTGATGCGCTGCGCCAAAAACTCCATAGAACAAGGCTACACGGTTGAATGGGATGGCGATGTGAGCAACGAAGGGTTCTCAGGGCAAAACGGCCTGGCAATCGTGCCTGCTACGCCCTGGAAAGACAAAGACGGTATTGCACAAGCCAATACGTTCAAATTCTGGGAAGCTGAAACGAAAATCACACAGGATTTGCGCCAACAACTTTTTGACCGCCAGGTCACTACTGACGACCATTTGATGCACATAGTTGGGTTGCTCGACGAAAAGCATTCCGGGATGTACTACGTTGTCAAAAACTCATGGGGTGAAGGCTCCGGCAAGAAGGGCTATGTGAATTGCTCGGAGGCCTACATGCGCCAAAACACCATCTCTTTTACCGTTCACAAGGATGCTATTCCTGAAGACATACGCCGACGGCTGGGGCTTTCCCCAGGAGAGGTTATCATTGAAAATAATCAGGGCGGAGGAAAAAATCCGCGCTCATCTGATATGGAGGCTAGACCAGCATCAGGCACGCCTCCTCCAAAATTGACCCCCATTCAAAAAAAGGTGACACCTGCACAAAAAGCACCTAGCAAAAGGACTTCGGACAATTAAGAGGCATTGGTTATTTGGTGATTTGAGGATTTGGTTATTTGTTTGCAGCAGCTTGGTATTTTATCTGCTGAAAAAAAAGTACAATCATCAGATCCGGGAAAACAAATCCCCAAATCCCCAGATCCACAAATCAACAATAAAATGAAATCCACACCACTAACGGAAAAACACATTGCGCTCGGCGCTAAAATGGCCGAGTTTGCAGGGTACAATATGCCCATTTCTTACAGCACCATTTCAGAAGAACACCATGCCGTGCGCCGTGCTATGGGTGTTTTTGATGTGAGTCACATGGGCGAATTCATCGTACGCGGTAAAGACGCACTGGCTTTTCTTCAAAGTGCCACCAGCAACGATGTGTCAAAACTTCAGCCCGGGCAGATTCAATACTCCTGTATGCCCAACAAAAAAGGCGGCATTGTGGACGACTTGTTGGTGTATCGCCTGGACGATGCGCCCGCCCCTCCTTCGTCCCGAGCACTCGGGACGAAGGAGGGTAAAAATGACGGAATGACGAATGACGGGCCTTCCTACATGCTTGTCGTGAATGCTTCCAATGAAATCAAGGACTGGCGCTGGCTCAAACGTCTTGCCCGTGGCTTTGAAGTGAAAATGCAAAATATTTCTTCCAAAACCGGCTTGATTGCAATTCAAGGCCCGAAAGTCGTGGAAGCTTTGAAAAAATTGACCGATATTGACTTAGGCAGTATCGAATATTACTCCTTTAAGCGCGGCAAATTCGCGGGCTGCAAAAACGTAATCGTGTCGGCCACGGGCTACACGGGTTCAGGAGGCTTTGAAATTTATGTCAAAAACAAAGATTTGCCCAAAATTTGGGATAAAGTCTTTAAAGCAGGTGAAAAACACGGCATCAAACCCTGCGGTCTGGGCGCACGCGACACGCTCCGCCTCGAAATGGGTTACTGCCTCTATGGCAACGACATTGACGACAAAACCAGCCCGCTCGAAGCCGGGCTTGGCTGGATCACCAAACTTGGAAAAGCCGCTGATTTTCCTTCCAAAGCAAAATTCCAGAAACAAAAAGCCGAGGGCGTGAAACGCCGTCTGGTAGGCTTCCTGCTCGACGAACGCCGGGTGCCTCGCCACGGCTATGAAATCGAGAGTCGCCGCGGTGCGAAAATTGGGGTGGTTACTTCTGGCACCCACTCACCCACGCTCGACAAACCCATCGGAACGGGCTATGTTAAAATCAAATACGCCGAACCCGGCTCTAAAATCGCCATCGTTGTCGGTGGTAAAAAACTTGCCGCGGTGGTGACAAAACTGCCTTTTGTGGAACCGGGCGTATAAAATGTGGCTAATATGCCCTCCTTCGCCTCTGCTTCCGTCAAGACTATGGCAGATAAAAAGGCTACGGCGGGTAAAAATGAGATCAGGTGGTTTGGGAAATTGCCTGTTGATCTTGTTTTCAAACCTAGATGATTCTTAAAATCTTCTTTCCTTTACGCCTTGAACCCTTCAAAAAATCGCATCCTTTCAACCTGCCAACATTATGGATTTCAATCAGATACAAGAACTCATCCGTATGGTGAGCAAGCACAAGCTCAGCGAATTCAGCCTTAAACAAGGTGATTTCAAACTGACTATACGTAATCAAGGCAATGCTGTTGAAGGAGCCCTGCCTGTTGTGGTGGCCGCTCCCCAACCTGGAGTGACGGTTCCTGCTGTCACTGCTCCACCACCTTCTGCTCCTGTTGCACTACAAGCCAAGGCAGAGGCTGCCGCTGTGCTTGCGGCTTCCGAGGACGACAAACTCTTGGCCATCAAGTCGCCCATGGTCGGCACTTTTTACCGGAGTGCTGGCCCTGACAAACCACCGATTGTCAAAATTGGCGACATAGTGGACATCGGCTCAAAGGTCTGTATCATTGAAGCCATGAAACTTTTCAACGAAATTGATTCAGAAGTGAAGGGCAAAATCGTTAAGATACTCGTCGAGGATGCTTCCCCTGTAGAATACGATCAGCCACTTTTCATGGTGGAAGCTGTGTAGGGGAGTTCGTTTGTTGTGGGGGGGGGGCGGGGGGGGG
>JBJXGZ010000058.1:0-29003 GCA_046160625.1 Saprospiraceae bacterium | reverse complement strand
GCCATCGGCGATGGTGGCAAGCGCATCCTCCGGACGCCGCAGGTCTCCAAGCAACTCTGCGCGGATCAAAGACCAGATAGGCGCGTAAATCTTGAACTGGAGACTTCTCATCAGTTCGATAAGGTGCAATCATCAATGTCTCCGCTCGAAATCCTTCAAAAATACTGGGGCTACCAATCATTCCGACCACTCCAGGAAGACATTGTGCATTCAGCGCTGGATGGGCGCGACACGCTGGCCTTGTTGCCGACCGGTGGAGGGAAATCTATTTGTTTCCAGGTGCCAGCCTTGTGTCGGGAGGGGATTTGTCTCGTGGTATCGCCGCTGATTGCCTTGATGAAGGATCAGGTACATAACCTCGATCGGAGGGGCATTCCTGCAGCGGCTATTTTCTCCGGAATGAGTCACCAGCAGATTGACATAATGTTTGAAAATGCCTGCAATGGACAGTACAAATTCCTGTACGTCAGCCCCGAACGTTTGCAGACACCCATGGCGCGCGAACGAATCAAACGTATGAACGTCAACCTTTTGGCCGTAGACGAAGCCCACTGTGTTAGCCAATGGGGCTATGATTTCAGACCGCCGTATTTGCAAATCACAGAAATTCGCGCATTGATCCCCAAAGTCCCATTGCTTGCACTCACCGCCACTGCGACTTCCGAAGTTTTAGAGGATATCCAGGATAAATTGGGCTTTCGGCAGAAAAATGTTTTTCGGCAGAGTTTTGTGCGCAGTAATCTTTCCTATTCCGTTTTGTATGAAGAACGCAAACGTGAAAAATTGATAGACATTCTTCGTCGTGTTCCAGGGACCGGAATTGTCTATGCGCGCAGCCGGGGTGAAACCAAAGAGATTGCGCATCTTTTGACCCAAAACGGCATCAACGCCGATTTCTACCATGCTGGCTTACCGGGTGAAGAACGCAGCGCTAAACAAGAGGCTTGGGTGGCGGGCAAAACCCGTATCATCGTGAGCACCAATGCCTTCGGGATGGGGATTGACAAGCCAGATGTGCGCATAGTGGTACACCTTAATCTGCCAGACACGTTGGAAGGGTATTTTCAAGAGGCCGGTCGCGGCGGTCGGGATGGCCAGAAATCGTATGCCACGCTGTTGTATGCGCCGGGCGACGGGGCGACGCTTCGTTTTCAGATTCAATCTGCATTCCCTTCCATGGAAGTGGTACGCCGTGTGTATCAAGCGTTGGGGAGTTATACTCAACTTGCCATTGGGGCTGGCGTCGGCGAGAGTTTCGATTTCGATTTAGCCAGTTTTTGCCATATTTTCAAGTTCGACCAAGCGCCCACTCATTCCGCCTTGCGATTGCTCGAATTAGAGGGCTGGATTTTTATGAGCGATGCATCGGCATCCCCGGCGCGCGCGCATGTCACAGCCACCCGAGAAGAATTATACGACTACCAACTCCGAAACAAACAAGCCGACACCGTGCTGAAAACCCTGCTACGCGCCTATCCAGGAATGCAATCTGATTTTGTGGACATCAGCGAAATGGTGATTGCAAAATACGCCAAATTCCCGGTTGAGGTAGTGCAGCAAATATTGCAAACTGCTCAAAATGAAGGGATTCTGCTTTACGAACCGCGCAAAGAAAAACCTCAATTGACCTTCACCCGGGAGCGAGTTGCCGCCGAAAATCTCACGATTGACCTCCAAAAATTCAATCTTCGCAAACAACGCGCAGAAGAGCGTGTGGAACGGGCCATCCGTTTCGCCGAAACACGGCAATGCCGCAGCCAACAATTGCTGGCCTATTTCGGCGAACCTGACAGCAAGACTTGCGGCATCTGCGACGTTTGCACCGGGCGGCACAAGGTGGAATTGCCCGCTTCAAGTTTTGAAACCTACGAAAAAAAAATCAGAGAAGTGCTTCGTCTTGAACCACTTACGCTCGAAGAAATACTCAAAGCATTTGCCCTAAAACGACACGATGCTGTGTCGCAGGTGCTGAGTTATTTGCTGGACGAAGGGAAATTGGTAATGGGAGAGGAGGGGAAGATTGGCTTGGGCTGACCAGGTTTCTCAAAACCCCTATTTAACACTACAATCTCACAAAACGGGCTCTATAATTTTTTGCGCCCGTTTTCAACCAAACAAAATAAGTACCCGCTGGAAGCGCCCCTACATTTAGCCTGATCGAGCTTTCTCCAAAATTCTGCTGCAAAATGATTCGCCCTGAGGCATTGGCAATCCAAAGAATTCCTCCTGAATCGTCGGTTTCTGGCAAGCGTATTTGAATAAATTGCTCGGTTGGGTTAGGCGAGACAGGTAGGGACTGCATTTGCCCAAGCCACGCTACCGTTTTTACCACTTTTTGTTCGATCCTGGTAATGGCCTGATTCGTTGAAATAGGTGCATTCAGGTCAAAATAAATATGGGCCTGATTAACAAACATTGAATCTGGCGGAATCAATCCTAAGGTCGGGAGGCTGAATTTGATAAAGCCTTGACTGCCTTCAATATCCGAGCTGGAATCTGGCAAATTGATGTTGTCAAAAATGAATTCGAGGATATTGTTTTCGTGCAAATTGGCCGACCAAGGGTGACTTGCTGCCAAAACGTTCAACTTGGACACATCGAGCCAGGTCGAAAGCGTATCTGTCAATTTGACCCTAAAGGCAGGATAGTTGCCTGTGTTTTGAAACCGAATAGTATAAGTCAGTTCTGGCTTACCAAGCACTTCATCGGAACGGAGTATCGCCCGATCAACTTGTTTGTCGTTGGGATCAAATGAGCCAAGAACTATACGCAACAAGGTGTCTATGTTGTTTTTTGGGGTTATGTCATCCACATTGGGCGCTTGGGCAATAATGGCAATGGGCGTGCTGGGCAGTAATAGTTTTACACGCAGTAAGGCCTGGAAATTACGTTGCTCCAAGGGCTTCAAATCGTCAAATTGCCAGGTAAGGAGGTTTGTGCCGTTAAATGAACTGGAATCAGGTGTGGTAGAAATTAGATCCAGATTCTCATCCAAAACAACTTGGAGCACTCCAGACAATGTATCTGCTCCAACGTTGCTGAGCGTAAATACGGAAGTCAAGGGTAGCCCGCTCAAGAAATCAGACAAAGGAGTAGCCGTCACCCTCAAGTCGCTTACAGGAGGATTCCAATAAATCCGAAAAGTTAGAGGATTAAGCGTGCTGTCAATCACTATATAAGCGGGATCAGATGCCAAAAAGGGAGAAGGCAACACAGGTCGCAAAGTGTCTCCAACGGTTCCGTCCACTAAAGTAAACCTGCCCATCGAATTGCAGATTGCCAATCGTTGACCAGGGTGGGTTTCCAGTACAATATTTGGATATGCGCCTTCTGTCGGACCTTGAATACCGTTATTGTTGAGATCGTACCAGACCCGGCCCGAAACTGGATTGCGTAACACGTCACTGAATGGACGCTGCCACAGTTTGCCGTCCAGTATATTGGTAAAGTAAATGTATTTGTCCGTAGCCCGAAGTCTGGTGACGCCCACTGTGTTCGGGTCAAGATCACCACTAAAATCGGACCAGGCATCAGTGCCACTGACGGATACAAACAAACGGTCTTTCCCGCCCAATTGCGAATAAACAAAAACGAAGGAGTCTTTTACTGTATAATCGTAAATCAGGAAAAAATTCTGCTGAACAGGACTGATTACGTTTTGACTTATACTTTGCCAGGTATCCCCCCCATCAATCGAACGAATTACTCTGGGATAAAAATTTGCAGCATTCTTAAGGGTGTATAGTATGCCATGGACGGAAGTGAGTTGAAAAGAAGAGCTGCCATCCAGAGAGCCATTGGCCAAAGAGCTCCAGGAAACGCCGCCATTGGTTGATTTTAAATACACTTTAGCTCCATAAGGGTCGCTTACTCCAATCAGCATACTATCCCCATGCGCACGGAGCAAAGAAAATTCCGTATTAGCCAGAGGTTCCTGATACACCATTTGCCAATGGAATCCGCCATCATCGGATCGAAATACTTTTCCTATTTCCGTTGTAGTTGCAGAGGTAGAAAATAGCGTATTCCCCATTTGAACCACTCCAGCTGCCCCAGACAGCTGCAACGAATCAGGAGGCAGCACTTGAGTCCACTTGGAGAAGCTGCTGTTTGCCTGAAAAAGCCCTGCTCCTCCGTCTGTCTGGGCATAGTATTGGTTGTTATATTTCCATAAAGCGGAAAAAAGACCCTCAGGATAAGTAGGGACGACCCAAGTAGCACCATCATCAATAGAAAAGTGCTTATTGTTGGCCAACAACATATCATTGCGTACTGCGACATTGCCGGGGTGATTGCCAAGACCAGTGTTGGAAAGCACCCAGTTCGCGCCCATATCTTCTGAGCGCAAAACGCCGCTTCCAGAGGTCATCATCCAAATTCCATTCTGTTCTACCATGGCGCTCCAGGAGAATGGGCTGCTGGTAGGGAAAAATTGTTGCCAACTCAGGCCGTTGGCTGAACTCCATGTTTTTCCGGTAACATCACGTGCAAAAAAACGACCACCTCCATAATCAATATTGTCAAATACTTCGGGGGTCGAAACAATCTGCCATTGTAGTCCTCCATTGAGGGAAACAGCCGTTGATTTTATCTGATAATCCTTTTTTGCCATACAAATAACGGTCTGGCCGTTCACTGCCAAACTGTGCGGGGTAAAAGAAGGAATAATGGGCTTGGCCAACCAAGTTTGACCAAAATCGAGCGATTGGTAGAGCGAATCTGACGGTTGGGCAGCCCAAATCAGATCGCCTTCTACGGTCACATCCGTTACTTCAGAAGGCAAAGGCGCCTGAACATTTACCCAACTGCCTCCATTCTCATCTCGTCTAAGAATACCCGTATTGGCTACCACAAACAGGTAAGGCCCGGCAGTCTCGAAACTATACACATAGTTTTCATCCAAAATTACCGCTGGCGGCATCGCGATTTCTTGCCAACTCACTCCGGAATTCTTGCTTTCCAACAGCCTGTCGTATCCAGACCACCCAACAATATAGAGAATATCATCTTTTATGGCTAATTGGCGAAAACTGGTTGTAACCGGAGTTGTAATTTTCTCCCAATGCAGGCCTAGATCTGGACTGCGAAAAAACCCAAGGTCACTTGCAGCGTACAGCATTCCATTACTGCTTTTTTCAATTCTATTTACTGGGGCAGCGCCCCAATTATCAATGATTTTCCATTGAGCGCTAAGGTTCAGGGCAATAGAAAGCACCCAAAAAGCGGTAAAAAGGATCTTTTTCATCTAATTAAAAAAATGTGATTATTTGTTAAAAACAGACATTGTTAAACTTCGGAAATGCGCTTACACATTTGCTCCAAAAACTGACTCAGTGGCTCAATTTGCTCTAAAACGATTTTTGCCTTTAGGTAACAAGGCGCTCGTTCCTTCACTTTGTTTTCAATAAAACGCTGAAGGTCAACATTGTTCACCAAGTGAAGCAAAGGCCGAATCTCTTTTTCATGACGCAAACGTTCTGCCAATAGGGTAGAGGGGGTACTCAAATAAATAGTTGTCCCACAAGCATTCATCCATTCCATGTTATCAAAAAAACAAGGCGTTCCACCACCTGTTGCGATTACAGAAGGTGGCGAATCTGCGAGCGTCTTCAAGGTGTCGTGTTCTAATTGTCGAAAGCGAGGTTCGCCTTCTTCGGCAAAAATTTCGACAATGCTTTTCCCTGAACGTGTGGTGATCAAATCATCAAGGTCATGGAGAGGCAAACCCAATTTTTTGGCCAAAATTTGCCCCCAATATGTCTTGCCGCAGCCCATAAAACCGATGAGAAAGATGTGTTGCCTGATTTGCATATCATTTGCCGCTGAGTCGTTTAAATGCAAAGATAGCCGAGTTACCTTTGTGCTCCTTCTACATTCCGAAAAGGAAGCATTCACATGAAAAATGTACAAATTATGAAAGAGACCCTCTTTTTGCTCATAATGTTCGTCTTTGCATGGACCTCCTGTAAAAATGACACCAGTAGCGCACAGGAAATTCGCAAAGGTGGCCCGAACAGTGAATTGGTCCGCAATCCAGCCACAGCCAACATGCCATTAGACACCAATCAACTGGCTCGAATAACTTTTGAGCAGGCAGAGTTTGATTTCGGCACCGTAAACGAAGGGGATGTGGTAGAGCATACTTTCAGATTTACCAACACGGGCAAGATACCGCTCACGATTTTGAAATGCCGCTCCTCCTGTGGCTGCACCGTACCTGAGTGGCCCGAAGAGCCGATTCCTCCTGGCGGGATTGGCGAAATCACCGCCAAGTTCAATACGGAAGGTAAAACCCTGGAACAGAAAAAATCCATCACCGTAACAGCCAACACCTATCCAAACGACACAAAGGTGCTTTTGAAAGGGGTGGTGAATCCGGTTAAGGGGTAAGACTTTTTTTGGACTTTTCAATGTGAAAAAACGGCGTCGCGGTAACGGGGCACCATTTTTTTATGCTGAAAATGCATTGAAGCAAAGTCAGTATGAGCGTAGAATAAATACACTTTGAAACGCAAAGTTATTTGAAATGTTTTATTTTTGCCACTCATTTAGTGATCTACACAAGAAAAACATTATTCATTGGCACATGACCCATTTCCGCTTTATCACGCTTGCCCTCCTTGCCACTTTTTACCTCACAATCTGCTCTGTTTCAGCAACTAACCAACAGACTATCAAACCGCCAATCACCATCGTGACCGACAACAGCTGGGAGGTGAGCGGCCAGCAGACCAAGTTTGGCGAATACCCCTTGTCGGCTGAGCAAGCCGCCACGGCAAGTTCACTGCTTCACAGAGGGACTTTCAAGGCGGTGAATGCAAAATATAACGAGCGTTCGACGATTGTGCCCGGCACCGTGCCGATTTGGCGCAACCACAAGGCCGATGAAGAAGGGGAGACCTACCAGTTTCGCAAGAATGTACCACTCGGCGCTGATCCGATCCATAAGATCACCTTAGAGGTGAATTGCGATGACGTTGCACGGGTCTACATCAACAAGCGGCTGGTCAGTGTCGACAAACGCGACGGGAAGTTGAAAGACGGGTACGATGATTGGTTCCTGTTTCGCAGCGTTACCGGCTTCATGTACAACAGAATCTACACGTATGACGTGACGGATTACTTTTTTGCCAACGTCAACAACACGATTCTCGCTGAGGTGGTAAGCCTGGCATTCGATGGTAATCACGCCTATTTGAGTGCCAAAATTGTGATCGAATTTGCTGCACCGCCGCCGCTCGTGGCAGCCCCAGTGAAAAAGAAACCGACAGCTGCGCCCAAGGCAAAAGTGGAGGTGGAAAAGCCCTCCTCCGCTGAAGCTACGGCGGGTAAAGCGGGTAAAGCGGGTAAACCTACTAAAACCGTCTTTGAAGCTGGTAAAGATCCTGAGATTGAAAAATTGCATGTTGGCAGCATCCTTGAACTCGGCCACGTCTTCTTCAAGGTCAACGATTACCAGCTCGACTCCACGTCTTACCGCACACTCGCCGCTTTGGCGACGTTTATGAAGCACCATCCTAGCCTGAAAATCGAAATCGGAGGCCATACCAACCTGCGGCCCAAGGAGGGCTTCGCTGCAGAACTTTCGGCTAACCGTGCTCTTTCGGTTATGCGGTATTTGACAGACAACGGCGTGGCGGTGGAGAGGGTGACTTCTAAGGGCTACGGAAAATCCCAGCCACGAGTCAATGCTATTTCCAAGGAAGCCGATCGAGCGAATCAGCGGGTGGAGGTGAAAGTGCTTGAAAAATAGTGGATAACAATAAAAAACGGGATTGATCTCGCGACCAATCCCGTCATCTGGGAGGATGAGGGGTCTCGAACCCCCGACCTTCGGAACCACAAACCGACGCTCTAACCAGCTGAGCTACAACCTCCATTTCGCTCGAAAGCGGGTGCAAAGATAGCAGTCCATTGTCAAATTACCCAAGTCCTAAACCGGGTAAAATTTGAAAAAGTTTCAAACATGCATTTCTGCGTGCATTTTAGGTTTGGACGCTGGCTGGTGCCATCCGCGTAATTTCTTGAGCAATTTGAAAAGTTTGAGGTTAAGCGACGGATTTGCCGTGAAAAAATGCCCGTTTATGGTGAGCCAGTCTTTTTGTCGCCTTATCTCTTTTACGTCCTTAAAAAGCAATTTACGTGCTTTATCGAAGGGTGCCCGCCAGTAAATGCCCCGGTCGGTCATGGCAAAACCTTCTTTGCAGGTGCCTTTCAGGGAGAGGTCGCAGATAAAAAAGACCTTCTCTTTCCTTTCCGCAAAAAGAAAGTTTTTGCAAGCATTGGCTAACAGGTCTCCGCGCATTGCAATAAAATCGAAATGAAAGACTTCCTGTTCCCGCTCAAAATCAAGGAAATCCCGAATCATCAACCAAAGATCAGTCTTGCCTTCCTGCGCTTTTTCGTATTTCAAGATAGCGGGCGGTAATATCACGCCATTGAGGTCCGGACAATATTGAATGGTAAAGAAATCGAGCAAGCCTTCAAATGACCTTTCGATGCGCTGGTCAATTTCAGGCAAACCCTCACTACCAAACCGCTCCCATTGGATGAGGACGTCTTCGCTAATTTGTTCGGCACGTAGCTCGTAAATTTCCCTGAAGCGCGATTGGTAAAATCGTTCCACATAATCGCTGTATTTGATTACATCGTGTTCTTCCTCCACCCTTAGTCGCAAACTCCTGAAAAACAAGGCTTTGACTTGTTCCGTGAGCGTATCAGGGTCAAAATCGAGGGCGTACACCGGCTCGTAACGCCGTTCCGCTACCCCTCTATGTCGTCCTTCAAAATGAAAGCCACAGTGGTGACAAAATACCGATGCCAGCGGACTTTGCTCTTCACAAGCCGGGCAAGGTTTCATCCGTTCTGCAACTTTGTCGCCGCAGCGATTGCAGAATTTGGAGCCGGGAATGATGTCGGCTGCGCAATTAGGACAGAGATTCATGCCTTGTAGTGGATCTACCCGTTGGGCAGTTGAGTTCTGGAACAGTTTACTTGTGATTGCAAAGATAAAACAAAATGTATTTAAATAAAATTTTTATCAAACAATTTTACAAAAAAATAATGAAGTAGATGCGGAACCAGAAGCACTTCAAGCATATATTAGACCTCAATTTTGTTTGCGCAACCTCAGTAAAAACCGTTCAATTTGTCGCCTGTGCCGTAAAATATGTACGATGGCATGCTCCATAATTTGTTCAACATCATATAATTGTCCCCAACGGACACGCATTTTTTGTTCAGATTCATAAGATTCCAACGGGATATCGGGATGGGTAACAAAAGTTTGTTCTGTGAATGCAAAAGCGGAATCCAATGCTGTTGCATACTCGGCAGTAGTATCACAGGTTTTGCCAAGGCGAAAATCAATCTCTTCGCCATAATGTTTTCGGATATAGGTCGCATAGCCGAAAGCGGATCGCACTACATGCGTTAACACGGTTTGGATGGATCTGCAATCTGGGTCGCTGGTTTTCTCGTCGGCAATAGCGATTAGTTCTTGGGCTTGGACACCGGAAATGACCTTTTTCAAGTCAATTAACGCACGTTCATATTCGTCCAGAATGGCGCCTATTGCACCATTTTCACGGTAGATTTGATGTGAATCTTGCATAATTGTTATTTTAGCAATTGTGGAAACTTTGCCTTCATCCGCTCGAGACGCGGAATGGAAACGTTTCGGACGTATGGATTTTCAGGGTGATTCCTTTCGTAGTTTTGGTGATACGCCTCAGCCATATAAAAGACTTTGAAGGGTTCGATAATCACGGCAATGGGCTTGGAGAATTTACCCGATTCATTGAGTTGCTTTTTATAGACCTCAGCCAGGTTGCGCTCTGATTCATTACGGTAAAATATCACCGAACGATAAGAATCACCGTTGTCGGGCCCTTGACCATTTACCTGTGTGGGGTCTTGCGATGCGAAATAGACCTCTAAAAGGGTCTGATAAGAAACCATGCTTGGGTCATAAAAAATCCGCACTGTTTCAGTGTGGCCCGTTTTGTGGGTACAAACCTCCTCATAAGTCGGGTTTTGAGTATGCCCGCCTGAATAACCCGATTCCGCTTCCTTAACTCCCTTCAGGCTTTCAAAAATAGCCTCTACGCACCAGAAGCAGCCGGAGGCAAAGATTGCAGTATCCAGTTTGCCATACACAACAGGTTCACTAAGAGCAGATTCTGCGTGTTTGTTTTCAACAGGTTTGCCGGAAAAGGCGTTGCAGGACGACAGTAAGGCAGTCACTGCGAATAGCGAGAAAATCAATTTTTTTGACATCATGTGGTTGGTTTAATTTTGTAGAATTTCACGCAACGCCGCATTTTCACGCAACGACGCAACGACGCAACGTTTTGATTGTCAAGATATATGACGTTGCGTCGTTGCGGCGTTGCGTGAAATATTTTGTCAGAGGACTAATCCAGAAACGTCAATTCACAACAAACAACTTAAAACAAGGATCGTTTCCCAAGTATTTGTTACCAGGCGGACAATTCGAGATAATCAAGCAGGGTCTTCATCCTCTTTATAACGCGCCCAAAGGTCAGGGCGACGATTTCGGGTACGCTCTAGGCTCTGTTCATGCCTCCACTCGCCGATGTTTTTCTCGTGCCCGGAAAGCAGTACTTCGGGTACGGTCATGCCTTCCCATTCAGCAGGGCGGGTGTAAACCGGAGGCGCCAACAAATCGTCTTGAAAACTGTCAAATAGCGCAGAAGTCTCGTCATTCAGCACACCTGGGAGCAGCCGACCTACGGTATCCACGATAACCGCCGCAGCAAGCTCGCCGCCGGACAAAACATAGTCGCCAATACTGATCTCGAGGGTCACGTATTTCTGGCGGATGCGCTCGTCAATGCCTTTGTAATGTCCACAAATTACGAGCAGATTTTCTTTCATGCTCAATTGATTGCAAAGGTTTTGGTCGAGCCGCTGACCATCGGGGCTGGTATAAATAATGGCATCGTACGTGCGTTCGGCACTGAGTTTTTCGATACATGCTGCAAGTGGCTCGGGTTTCATTACCATGCCTGCTCCGCCGCCAAACTGATAATCGTCCACTTGCCGATGTTTGCCCGTGGCATAGTCGCGAAGATTGTGTAGGAATACTTCCAACAACCCTTTGTCTTTAGCCCGCTGCATGATGGAATGATTGAGCGGGCTTTCCAAAAGTTCTGGTATTACCGAAATGATATCGAATCGCAACATGGCGGCGAAGGTCGGGAAAATTGGCGATTGGCTAAAGTCCAAAGTCCGATGCTAAAAAAGTGCGCCGCGCCCTGCAGTTGCAGAACGCGGCGCGTCTTATAGTTTGCTAAGTCAAAGACTTAGTTGAAGATGTACCGGATGCCAAACTGGGCCACCCACACATCAAACTGCGTTTTGCTTTTCACAAATGAATCCTGAATCAACTCTGGCACACCATTAATGGTTTGGGTTGCCAGACGGTACCGTGGAGTTCCATCTGAAGCAGTACCGGCAGCCGATAATGGGCGATCTGTTACGAAGTTGTTTCCAAGACCCCATTCGTTGTTAAGGAGATTCGCTGCGTTCAAGATGTCAGCACGAAGTTGGATAGTGTTGCGCTTGCCGCCTATTTTGAGGAAAAATTCCTGTGTTACAGAAACATCAAAACGGTGCAAAATCGGGAACAACACACCATTGCGCTCAGCATACTCACCACGACGCTCACTCAAATAATCGTCTTGTTCAATAAACTTTTCGAAAGCTGCAGCCTGCTCAGCAGGAGTGAACGTTCTCATTTGAGTAGCACCGGCAGCATCTTTGTATGTTACTGTCAAATCAACGAAGGTCAAATCGCTTGCATTATTTGGCACAAATAGCAGGTCGTTATTACTAACCCGGTCGCCGTTCATATCGCCAGCGTAGGAATAGGAGAAGCGGGCAGTATTGATGTTGCCAGCAAAACCACGGCGCTCACCTACATAACCGAGCGTAATGGCTGTAGCACCACCAAAATCGCCACCATATTCAAACCGGTAGCCCAACAAACCTACGGTGCGGCCTGGAGCATCCTGATCAGCAAATGCAAGTCGGAGGTCGTTGTTGCCGTTTACAGAACGTGCACCTGTCCAGGAACCACCTGCTATGGAGCCTGCACTCATAATGTCTTTAGCCTGGCTGAAGGTGTGCGCAACCATACCGAAAAGACCTTTTTGATTTGGATATTCCAATTTCAAAGTTGCGGCACGGTACCAACCCTCATTAGTGGTTGTCATAACTGCTGCGCGAGACACATTGTCGTTGATACGCACACCATTATCATTGCCTGCGTAACGAGGGCGGTTATCAGGTCCGGTAAATGTTCCAGTTGGGTTTTCAAAATTTGCATCAAAGTACTTCACGGCATTTACGTTCCGATTGTACATGAGTTCAAGGGAAGCGATCAAACCATAAGGAAGCTTATGGTCTATACCTACGTTGCTTTTCCACACCTGCGGGAAGCGGTATGCATCATCTGTAGCGGCGATGTCAAATGTTGAGGGCAATTTGGGCTCATCCGGAATGAAAATATTAGTCTGCGGTGTGAATTTGTGCTGAAGTGTACCTGCACCAGAGACGTCAATAAAGCCCGTTAACACACCATTGTTGCCAATTGTGTTAGATACCCAAACATAAGGCGGGCGGCCTGTGAATATGCCGGTTCCACCACGAATTTGGAGTTTTTTGTTTCCAAGTGCATCCCAGTTAAAGCCTATACGTGGCTCCCAAAGTACTTTAGTGTCAGGGAGCTTGCCTGTCTGCAATTTATACCCACGGTTGCCATTTCCGTCTGTATAGTCTTGTCCGTCCACCGTTGGGTTTGAAAGCCCCGTGTCGTCAAAAGAGATAATCCCGGCACGGATTCCGTATGTCATTTTGAATCGTTTGTTGATTTGGAATTCATCCTGTGCATATAAATCAAACTTGTTGACCTTGAGGGTCTGAAGCGGCTCTTTAGCATCCTCCAATGCAGAATAACGATATTGGAAACGGTTGTACCGAATTGCCGAAGTATCCACATTAGGGTTAAGCAGACCGAAATCTGACGCAGCATAGAATTGAGCCAGTGAGTCGAACACATACACCCCGTTGGAAGCAGGGAAGAACAGGTTGTCGGATTTATATTGTTCGAAGTTTGCACCTATGGTGAAGGTGTGCTTGTTTTTGTAAATGGAGACATTGTTTGTGAAGTGAAGGGTACCGTAGCTCAGTTTGTTACTGGGTGTGAAAGGATCAAAACCCACCGAAATATAGGTAGCGTTGTCTTTCAAAATGTCAATCGTGGGGAAAAAGGCGCCCTTGTACTCACGGTCTTCGTCTTGAAAATCGTATCCAGCGCTAAAGGTGTTATGGATGTTGTTTGTGAGTTGCGAGTTCAATTCTGCAACAAACGAACGGGTGTTGTCGCCAATAAGGTAACCGGCGTTTTGGTACGACATAGCGGTTACCAGCGTACGGCGGTTACCCGCTCCAGCAGAATTACTATTGCTGATCAATTGGTCAGAGAGCGAGTTGTGGTGTGTGTAACGGAGCGTCAATTTGTTTTTATCGTTCACGTTCCAATCCAAACGAACCAGGAATTTTTCACTTTCGGTCAAGTTGTCGTAGTTCTCGTAAGGGCCCGTTTCGTACCGATATTTTTCACGAAGATAAGTACTCAGGGCATCCAGATCACTGGCGAGTACTCGGGTCACGTTAGGGCCGCCGTCATCCAATGGGCTGCCGTCTGCTACCCAGGTAGTTGCCGGAGTGGTCTGTTTCTGTTGTTCGTAGTTTGCAAAGAAAAACAGCTTGTTTTTGATGATTGGGCCACCGATGCTGAGGCCAAACACTTTCTCGTCAAATGCGCCAATATTCGGTTTTGTATCGCCGATTTTGGTGCCATTGAAAAGACCTGAATCATCGCTTTTGCGGAAATTGAAAAAAGCAGACCCGAAGAACTCGTTTTTTCCAGAGCGCGTTACAGCATTCAAGCCTGTACCCACAAAGCCGGTTTGGCGAACGTCAAATGGCGCAACGTTTACCTGCAATTCTTCAATAGCATCCAAAGAGATTGCGGTTGAGCCTGTCCGGCCACCAGCTTGGGCATCTGTACCAAGGCCAAATCCATTGTTGAACACCGAACCATCAATGGTAAAGTTGTTCATGCGGCTGTCTTGCCCTCCAAAAGAGTTGCCATTGCCATTTGGATTGTACTTCGTGATACTGTTGATCGAACGAGCACCCGTGATTGGAATAGAAGCCAGCTGCTTCCGGTCGAAAGTCGTGGCTGCGCCCGTGCGGTCAGAGCTGAAAATGTCATTGCGATTGGCAAGAATAGTCAACTCGTCGAGTACTGTACCTGATTCCTGCACTTCGAAATCGACGTTGGCTGCTGTTCCAAGGCTTGCGTAAATCCCGTCTTGAGTTTCGGATTCGTAGCCAGTATAGGTTACAGTCACAGAATACGGTCCACCCACCCGAACCGCTGGAAGGGTGTACCGACCAGAAGCATTGGTAGCAGTGCCATAACGAGTATTGGTTGGGGTGTGGGTAGCTACCACCGTGGCTCCGATGAGCGGTTCACCGCTTTTGTCGGTAACGATGCCAGAAATGGTGGAGGTAGTTACCTGGGC
Source organism: Saprospiraceae bacterium (assembly GCA_046160625.1). Taxonomy (GTDB): domain Bacteria; phylum Bacteroidota; class Bacteroidia; order Chitinophagales; family Saprospiraceae; genus M3007. The sequence continues at coordinate 14,385 of JBJXGZ010000058.1, read as the reverse complement.
AAAGAGACTTGTTCCACACAGGAGCAACGCGAGGATGGCCAGCGTTTTGCCCGTGGAGAACCGTTGTGTAAAGTGGTTCATACTAATAGAAAGGATTTGTGAAAAAAAGGAAAATTCCGGCGGCTAAAGTACACCAGCTATGTTAATCCCCGATTAAGTTTTGCCGTTATTTAGCAAAACGGGTCCATTCCCTTGCCGCCGGGTCATAGAGTTTTATCTACTTTTGAGCCGCTTTTAACAAAGTGTGATTTTAAAACTCCAGACAATCAGGAACTTGGGTATTTTTTAAAATTCCAAGCATCCTTATCAACAAAAATCAGCCATCCAAAGTCAAAAATTTCAAACATGAAAAAAACTATCCTGGCCCTCGCACTCTTACTCGGCATCTTCAACGCAGGCCGTGCTCAAGTCATTATTACGGAGATTATGTTCAACCCGCCAGAAAGCGGTGCTGATTCGCTGGAGTACATCGAATTGCACAACTTTCACAATTTCCCAACCAATATTTCTAACTGGTCATTTACCCAGGGCATAGCATTTACATTTCCGCCAAATACGGTCATGGCACCAGGTGGCTATGTCGTAATTGCCAAGAACGCTAATGCGTTTCAATCGGTCTTTGGAATTCCTCCGACGTTCGTATGGCCGGGTGCAAGCGATGCCCTCAGCAATAACGGGGAACCCATTACACTCAGCGACGCAACTTCGACAGTTCGGGATCAGGTAACTTATATGAATGCCCTACCATGGCCTGTTGAGGCTGCAGGTATGGGACCTTCCATCGTACTCTGCGATTTCAACTCAGACAATAGCCTGCCTGGAAATTGGCAAGCTGCCTCAACTGGTACTGGTATAATTGTCAATGGCAATGAAGTGAAAGGCAACCCGGGAGCGGCTTCTGGCTGTACCGGCTCGAACGAGTTAACGGCAGTGGACGACAATGTGGCGGTGCCAACCGGGCAAAACACTTTGATAAATGTACAGGGCAATGACCTGATAATAAATTCCCTGACCCTCTTCATCATCATAACCCCCCCAACGCAGGGCACAGCTATGATAAGCGGAAACAGTATAGCCTACCAACCCAATCCTGGCTACTGCGGTCCCGACCTGTTAACCTACCAAATTTGCGATGCCAACAATTGCTCCGAAGCTACTGTCAATATAACCGTAAAATGCTACCCGCAACGTACCATCGGCTTGGTTACAACCGAAAACCCAGGCACCGGTGTGGCCGATTCGCTCACCGCAAACTGCGAGCTGCAAGGCACCGTTTATGGCGTTAATCTCCGACCACTCAACAATAGTGTGCCTTCTCTCCTATTCACCATCATTGACAACAATGGCGACGGGATTGCGGTCTCCACGTTGGGCGGCACCTTTGGCTATACCGTGAAGGAAAAAGACATCGTGACAATTCGTGGCACCATCGCGCAATTTAGTGGCCAGACGGAGATTCGTCCCGATACTATTATTAAAATTTCGGAGAATAATCCATTGCTTGCGCCCTTGGCGGTGACAAATTTGTCGGAAGCAACGGAGTCCAAGTTCATCAAGATCACCAACTTACACCTCGTTAACCCTGCAGAGTGGATTACCGGAATGGGCTCAAGCGGCTTCAACGCTCGTGCAGTCTCTGACAATAGCCCGAACGATACAATCCTGATACGTATCGACCGGGATGTAGAAACCTTTAATATGGCTGCCCCAACTTCAGCATTTGATCTTACCGGCCTTGGTGGTCAATTTGATCCCAGCAATCCCTTTACTACTGGCTACCAGATACTGCCCCGTTACGATGATGATATTGACCTGATTGTTAATACTCAGGAGGCGGATTTTGCCGCGGAAGTATCTCTTTCGCCTAATCCGGCGAGCAGCCAGCTCCTTATTGAAATGAGCAGCCAATTTGACCGGGTAACGATTTTGAATGCCAAAGGACAGGAGATCAAAAACTATTACCAGCCTGATAGCCAGCATAAAGTAGATGTATCGCTCTACAGGGCTGGAGCCTATTTCGTACGCTTCGAAAAAGGCGGCAAGGCGTGGACGACTCGTTTTGTGAAAATGTAGGGTGAAATTCATTTCGCTCTACTGGCTGTAGGCCGAGATTCATTTCGGCATACCCGTTTGGCATTGTGCCGAAATGAATTTCGGCCTACAGCACCTTTCACGCAAAAACCGTTCATGCATGACATCCTTTTCGCTACGCTGTATCCTCTTTTTTCAACTACTTCCCGTTCTGTTATTTTCTCAGCATTCAAAGTTAGCTCTCCGTAAAGCGCTTCCAGTTGAATTAAAAGAAGTGTCTGGAATGACTCGTTTGCCCAATGGTGATCTCTGGTTGCTGAACGATTCCAAAAACCCCTCTGATCTTTTCAGGTTTGATCCAATTGCCGGAAAACTATTGGAAACCAGGCGATTGCCTGTAAAAAACTTTGACTGGGAAGACCTCGCCCACGATCCTGCCGGCAACCTTTACATTGGCGATTTTGGCAACAACTTAAATAAGCGCCGCAACCTTCGGATTTTTCGCTACAACCCTACTACTGGTGCGCTCGATAGCATCCAATTCCGCTACCCTGACCAAGTGGCCTTTCCTCCCGCCCGCGAGGCGGATTGGAATTTCAACTGTGAAGCGATGGTTTTCTTTCGCGACAGCCTCCATCTTTTTTCTAAAAACAGTTTCAAAGGAAATTTTTACACCAAACACTACGTCGTGCCAGCAATCCCGAACAATTCAGGAGAATATGTGGCCGAATTGCGCGACAGTATCCGGCTTAAAAATCGCGTGGTAACCGGGGCAGCCATCAGTCGCGATGGACGCAACTTCGTGCTTACGGGTTATATTATTGGCAAGCGGCTTGGCTTCCTTCCCTTTACCCGGGCAAACGCGATGTATTTCAGGGGCTTTTCCGGCAGTCAGTTTTTGAAAGGCAAACAACGCTGGAAACGGCTCCCAAAATGCTTGATTTCCAGACAATTCGAGTCAATTACCCAATGGGAGGGAAATATTTGGATAGCTGCGAATGAAGGACGAAAGCCGCAGTATCAGCATATTTGGAAAGTGAAAAGTTAAAAAGGATAACCTACCGCTAAATTCGGATTGAAATCCCTGGGCTGCATTTTGGAAATCAGATTCCGAATCCAATAACCACCGCCATCTGCCTCGGCGTAAGGGCGCCGTACTGGCAATCCAAAATCTATACGCAATACAAAGTAATCAAGGTCCATGCGCAGACCCATACCAGTGCCAATGGCTATGTTTTTGTAAGAATCCCAGCCTAATTTTGAACCAGGTCGGGCCGGGTCATTCTGAAGTGTCCAGATATTGCCTCCATCTACAAATACCGCGCCTTTGAGCCATAAGAAGAGCGGGAACCGCAACTCCCCGCCAAACTCAAAACGAAAGTCGGCGGCCTGGTAAAATGGTTGAGTCTCCAAGGGCTTAGGGTCATTGGTTAGTGGGTCGCGCGGCACAAAACCACCTGGGCCAAGTTCACGGATGCGCCAAGCGCGAAGACTGGATGGGCCTCCTACAAAAAATTGCTTTACAAAAGGCACTGCCCGCGAATCGCCAAAGGGCGCGGCCACTCCTGCCCCGATGCGTACTGCTCCGGCCACTCCTTGGGTAAAATTGCGCGTATAGACCGCTTCCTGGTCTAATCGAAAGAATTGAGCAAAATCCAAATCTCCAATGCGCCAAACTGGTTCATCCTTCCGAGAAAACAAGGGCCAGGCGCGGTTGGCGGCCAGCACCTCAAGACCACTTAGTTCGCTGTTGAAACGATAGTTCCATCGTTCGCCAAAACGGTTGGCACGGGTGGCGTAAGTGTAGTTGAATGAACGCAACACCAGTCCTGTAAACAGTTGGTTGCCAAAACTTCTCCGCAAGAACTCGCCAGGAACCAACAGCGAATCAAAGCGCGGTCGCAGCACATCCAGTCCAATATGGTCCCAATTGTACTGATGCTCTGGATCAGAACGCACCCGGTAGCCAAACGACACGTTGGAGAGATGATAGGAATAGAAATTTGTGACATCCAAATAGTTGTAGCTCAATGAGAACCTCGCCTCGCCATCCGAACGTATTCTTTCATAGAAATTTTTAGTCAGCAGGCGTCTTTTGCCCAGGTGGATTTTATTGGCGCCACGCCAAAAACCGAAATAGTCAAAAAAACGAGGGAACAAAAGTTCGTTTTGAAATTTGAACTCCTGAGAAAAAACGATCTTAGGGTTGGCTATGTCAAACTCGATGTTGTAGCTAACACTACTTTGCAAATTTTCCGCCCCAGAAAGCAGATTTCTGTTCACCAGGAAAAATATCGGTGAAAGCCCTAAAAGTCCATTACTGATGGAGTTTCTGGAGTAGTTGAAGTCCAAATCACCACCGGGCGAAAATCGCTTATTGGGCGAGAGACTCACCGCCACATTTATCCTGTCAGTTTCCGTACTATCTTGTACAGGTCTAAGCGAAACGAAGCGATAAACCCCCAAACCATTGAGGTTACGCAGCGTTTTGTCAAAATCAGATTGTTTGAACAGATCACCCGGGTCTAATAAGATTTTCTTGCGGAGCAGAGAAGGCCTAATCCAAAGTTTGGCCTCTGCTGCGGCAAAATACACACCACTAATGGTTGTATCCCTACGCATTGAAGTAAGGTTTGGGACCACCCCGGAGAGCACTTCAACCTTTCCTATAGTATAGGTGCGGTGCATTGTGCTGTCATTAAACGGAAGGACTTCAATGGTGACATTTGCTTTTGTGCCTGTACTGTCGCCGCCAAATTCGATGTATTGTGGGATGAAATAGGCATAGCCGCGATTTTTCAAGATTGAGGTTATGCGCAATTTTTCGGAATCAAAAATATGGGCATCTAACGGAGTTCCCTGTTTGATGAGCGATTCTCCGCCAGTGTCGTGCAGTATCTGAAGAATTTGAGAATCGCGGCTTGCAAACTGCACATTGTCAACGGTGTAGCGCGGACCAAGTATGATCTGGTAAGTGGTTTTGGCTTTCTTTTTACCCACCATTTTAGTGTTGAAACTGGATTCGGCACGGAAGTACCCCCTTTGCCGCATCTGGTTTTTGAAATTCAGGGCAGTCCGTTGTGCCAGGGTAGAATCATAGACCATTGGCGGCTCTGCGATGCGCTTGTTTATCCACTTGGCCAAATCTGATTTTCTGTTGCGGTACTTGTAGAACAAACTCAACCTCGGGTAGAAAAAATACAAATTCCGTCGGTTTGGTTTTTGGCGGTAAAAAGGAGCAAGCTCATTGGCAAGCGCACTTTTGGCAGAAATGCTGAGCCGTTTTTCAGACTTGATTTTCAGGGTGTTTTTGACCAATAACCGCTCGCCCTTTTCAGCGTCGAGATGTTTGGTGACGTTGCAGGCGGAGAGGGCGATGCAGATAAGCAATATGTACTTCCCGAAAGTTCCGAACTTTCGGGAAGTTGGTTTTTCTTGAAGGGTATTTCTATTTTGGAAAAAAAACATAATGGAGCTAAAGCCTGGCGAAGTTTTGAAGCCACAAAAGTCGGTAAAAAATCGCGGGAGTCATCCTATGGCTACAAGGCGTAGGAATGAGTTGCCACAAGTTTTACATTTGCTGCTGAAAACCATCACTAATGCTCTCTCACAACCAACTCAAGCACCTACGCTCCCTTAGCGTAAAAAAATATCGCCAGCAGCACGGCCAATTTCTCGTCGAAGGCGAGAAAATGGTTGCTGAACTGCTCGGACAGTCCCGAATCGGCGTCTCGGCTATTTTTGGGCTGGAGTCCTGGATCGGGCAAAATGGCCGGTTTTTGAGTTCGTTTTCAGAAAAAGTCAATTTAGTAACGGAAGCCGAGCTCGTCAAAATATCCTCCCTGACCACACCTAACAAAGTGCTGGCAGTTGCAACTATGCCCCTTGAAACTTGCAACTTCCAACTTGCAACTACAGAACCCTGCTTTTACCTCGATGGCATCCAGGACCCTGGCAACATGGGTAGCATACTCCGCGTGGCAGATTGGTTTGGCTTCCCTGCGGTGTTTTGCGCTCCGGATTGTGTGGATGTTTTTAGTCCTAAAGTTGTCCAGGCGAGCATGGGTGCGATTTTCCGCGTTCAGAGCTGGGAAATTGAATTAGCAGAACTTTTGGCGGCCTCTCCAAAAATTCCTGTTGCAGGCGCAGTACTTGACGGCGAACATGTTTTTGAGACAACGCTTCCAAAAAACGGACTCCTGGTCATAGGAAACGAAGGCCGCGGGATTTCGCGTCAAACAGAAAGTAAGCTTACACGCCGAATCAGCATTCCCCGGCATCCGGCTGGCGGAGCGGAGTCGCTGAACGCAGCAGTGGCGGCAGGGATTTTGGCAGCAGCGTTTCGTCGTTGATTGTGTGCATCCTGTTGAACTTTCCGGTTCGCTCATCACTTTATCACTCCATCACTTCATCATTCTGTATACTTTCGCCCATTCAATTTTTCAGAAGTTGTTTAAAAGATCAAGCAACTTCTTAAACCAAGACATTCAAACTTAAATCTTGCAACTATGACAGACATCCGTAAATATCTGCCCTTTATCCTTATCGGCCTGGTGGTCGTACTTGGAATCAGCACGTGCAACACCTACAATAAGCTGGGCCCCATGGAAGAGGGTATCAAAGCCAAATGGTCGGAAGTAGAAAACCAATACCAACGCCGCATGGCGCTTATGGATCAGGCAGTTGCAACAGTGAAAGCTGGTGCAAATTACGAACGTGGAACCCTGGAAGCAGTGGTTCAAGCCAGGGCCGCAGCAACCCAGGTAAAAGTGGATGCCAATAACCTTTCGCCGGAAGCCATTCAGAAATTTGAACAGAGTCAAAATGCCCTTGCAAGTTCAGTAAAAAGCCTTTTGCTGGTTGTTGAGGCGTACCCAAATCTAAAGGCAAACCAAGGGTTTTTGGATTTGCAGACCCAGATTGAAGGCACAGAAAATCGGATTGCCCTCGCTCGACGAAATTTTAATGAGGCAGTAAATGCTTTCAACGCCTACATCCGCCGATTCCCAACCAATTTATTGGCAGGTGTTTTTGGCTTTTCGCCTAAAGGATATTTCCAGGCGGAAACTGGCGCTGAAAAAACACCGGATCTTGATCAAAAATTCGGGCAATAATTTCAGCACTGAAAACTTCAAACGTATGCTTTTCACCAAAGAAGAAGAAGCACGGATCGTCTCGGCCATCCGAGGAGCTGAGCGCGACACGAGTGGCGAGATTCGCTTGTTCGTTGAAGAATTCTGTATGCGTGATTTTCCTATAGAGCGGGCAACGGAAGTTTTCCAACTTTTTGGGATGTTCAACACAAAAGACCGCAACGCCGTATTGATTTACCTTGCTGAAAAAAGCCACCATTTTGCGATTTGGGGCGATGCAGGTATCCATGAGCGTGTTGGCCATCAATTTTGGGAAGCTGAAAAGAAACTTTTGCAAGAACATTTTATGCGCGATGAAGCCGTAGAGGGGATTTGCAAAGCCATTCTTCTTATCGGCACGCGTTTAAGCGAACATTTCCCCGCCAATGAAAACCACAACGACAATGAACTTCCAGACGAGATTATCTATGGTTGAGGGCAAAAGGCTCATGGCTACGCCCTGGCCAATGCAAATGCAGCAGTGGGTGAAACTGCTACTGCTACTGCCACTGTTCTTGCCACTTTGGACAATGGCTCAGGGCGATGCCAATCTGTTCCCGGAAAAACCCGAGCCAGCCGTTTATGTGCATGATTATTCTGGGTGGTTACAGCCGTTCCAGAAAAATGCGCTGGAAGAAAAACTACGCAGTTATTGGGACAGCACTTCCACGCAGATAGTAGTGATGATTCGCCCGGATATTGGCGATTATGACAAGGCAAGCTATGCCTTCGAACTGGGCAACCGATGGGGCATCGGGCGCAAAGACAAGGACAATGGTGTGGTAATGCTTATAAAAAGCGAAGCGCCCAACCGGGGTATATTTATTGCTACAGGTTATGGCGCAGAGGGGGCATTGCCAGACATTACAGCAGGACAGATTATTCGCAACACCATGGGCCCATATTTCCGGGAACAGCAGTATTTTGAAGGCATAAATGCAGGTTTGGACAACATAATCGCAGCGCTGGAAGGTGAATTTCAAAGCGAACCAAGCCAAAAAGCAGGTAAGGGGGTGTCAATTCTGGTTCTCTTATTTATCACCCTGATTTTTTTCCTGGTTTTTGGAAGTATCGTGTACAAGCTCAGGAATATCGGGCAGATGATTACACATGATGGCAGGTCCAGAAAGAAGCGCGACCGCGACGACGACAATTTTGGGGGTGGTTGGTGGATAGGGGGAGGTGGTTTTGGTGGGGGCAGTTCAAGTGGAGGAGGCAGCAGTTGGGGGGGAGGTGGAAGCTTTGGGGGTGGCTCATTTGGCGGTGGTGGCGCGGGCGGTGATTGGTAAATGGTTACCAGTGATGGGTGTTTGGGTTATTCAAATGATTTCTTCGAAGATCACTTCTTCCGGGACAGGAAATAGCCGAGCCATAACCTCTAGCCTTGTACAGTGCATTTGTCGGAATCCCTCCATGATTTTTTCGAGCATAGGGGCATCAACCAGTTTTTGTACTCCTTCAAGTGTGGAAAAACGCTCGTCATCGCCCAACTTAAAAGTTTGTTCGTAAAGCGAAGTCTCGAATTTCACCGAGCTGCGTCCGTCATTTTTAAATACCGAGATTTTGAGATTGGGGTGCTCTATGTTGCCTATGATGCGCATAGTATATGGAGTTGAATTGCTCTGATAAAAATTATTACGCAACGACGCTACGATGCAACGAATTAATTATCAACACGTTGCGTCGTTGCGTCGTTGCGTGAAACAATTTTGCGCCGCTATTTAATATTCCAGCCTAAGCACCTTTTTTTCTTCCAAATAGGTGCCTTTAACGAGATGCACTACAGACTTGGCCCCTTCTTCCGTTGTAAGGGTCTGCCCATCTTTGAGTTGTGTGCCATATTTGACCACTGACATTGCAGCGTCGTAAAGCGCGGAATGAACCTCGACCTCGGTGGACTTAGAATTTACAATTTCCATTTCAGGCAGACCAAATTCCGTAAGCCCATAGGTGAATCCATTGCCATCTCCTGGTCTTCCAAAATATACCCAGCAATAAAGCGGGATGGTTTGGTTTTGCACCATATTGCGTGCAGCAGCGGTGTAATATCCACTGGAAAGTAACAAGTATTGTCCGTCAAGGAATATCCCTGGAGCACGCGTAGTTTCAAGTACGGCAGCGGCAGTTTGGGTAAAAATCTTGTGCAGATCCAAACTGCGGTTAGCTGGCCCAATAACGGAGATTACTACTTGAGCCTGATGTTTGGAGGTTACTTGCGCAGCGTCGTTCCAGAGCCACGAAAGTCGTGCGGCAGCCCCAATATCGTCTGGAGCGCCTGGGTATTCTAAGTAGGCAATCATTACGGTTGTCCCAGCGCTTGCAGTGAAAACCAGTGTTTTTTCTCCAAAATTGACAGAATCTGCTTTCAATTTCCAGGTGGACTTGATTGCACCTAACATTGCTTTGTTGTCTGGGGTTTTCTTTTCATTGAGCAGCACAGTGCCGCTTACCACCAATTGTTCCGCAGGTTTTTGGGCAAAAAGAAGCCCCTTTGTACTCACTAAAACAAACAGGATGGCGAGGGGTGAAAAACGCGTGGAATATTTGATCATGAGTTGAATTGCAATTTAAAAATTGAGGCGAAAGAACGGAACTCTTGGTTAAATATTGGAACTGGCAAAAGATATTCCTTTTCCTGGGAAACCATTCCCGTTCCCCTTTTTGTGACCTTAATTTTTGACAACATAACACCTTTCCCGAACTAATTGGGGCATCTGCTGTTCTTTGATGAAGAATGATTTAAGTTTGGCTTTCATATTATTTTGCCACGGTATTCCTTATATTATATTTTCTACGAAAGAAAAAATTTTATTAAAACCCTTTGTGGACAAATGGCAAGATCCTAAATTTGAACCCTGAAATAAATCTATTGCCAAATTTCTGCATTGCCTAATGGCTAAAATGTGTGTACGTCCAAGTTGCCAATTTGATGTTTATAGAGTAGCCACCCCAATAACTTGCTGACATTTTTTTCCAAAACCTGACCAACTATTCAGCTGTGATTTACAAGATAAAACTAAAAAATGCGGAGGAGACCGTTCTCTTGGACGACCGCGTCTATGAATGGATCAAATCTGATCCATATCTAAGCAAAATTGACATTCTCAACAACCTTAGGATGCATTCCAGTGGCTGTGTTGTTTTCCAAAAAACCTGGAAAAAATCTGAAGGAGGTTTCAAAACTGAAACTATTTACCTGCATAAATTAATTGCCGAAAAATTCTTGGCCGGCGATAAAACGAAGGTCCAACGGCTTGTTGGCGCAAAGAATGGCGACAAGCTCGATTGCCGTTTGGAGAACATCGTTTACCGCTCCCGTGCTACAGCCAGCAGAATGCGCAAAACAAGCAGCAATACTGGCTTCACAGGTGTTTATCGAGAGCATCGGCGATTCCGGGCAGTTATTTCGCTCAACGGCAAGGCCAAACACATTGGGATGTTCGATACAGCAGAGGAAGCCGCTGCAGCTTACAATAAGGTCTCGAAAGAAAACTTTGGGGAAGAAGGTAAGATCAATAAGGTAAAGGGGTGGTGATGTTTGGATATTAGGATATTAGGATATTGATGAATATTATCACAATATCCTAATATCCCAATATCCCAACCAATATCCCAACACTTCAATGCATCCTATCCCCGCGTGGAATCAAATTTTTCATAATTTCCGCCTCAAAGGCAAGACACGCCTTCCACCGCGTCTGTACCTTTTCTTTTCCAAAATACAATTCCGCCAGATCCAGAAAAAGGCGGTAGTGGCCGGCCTCGGATACCATGAATTTGTGATACCATCCTCGCAAATCTTCCTCAGAACAGTGCAATGAAAGCAGCCGGAATCGTTCGCAGCTGCGTGCCTCGATCATGGCACAAATGAGCAATTTGTCGAGCAATGCAAGTTCGCGTGGCTGCCCTTTCTCCTGAAAACCAAGCAGTTGATTCACATATTCGTCCTTTCGTTGACGGCCAAGTTGGAGTCCGCGTTTTTTTAATTCAGCCAACACCATGCGAAAATGTCCCCATTCCTCGGTGACTATGGGAGCCACCTCTTCCACCAGTTCGATTCGATCCGGGTATGCTTGAATGAGTGAAATGCAAGAAGTGGCAGCCTTCTGTTCGCAATAGGCGTGGTCGGTGAGGATTTCGCTGAGATCTATCTCTGCCAGGTTCACCCAACGAGGGTCGGTAGGAAGTTGGAGGCCAAGTTTCGTGATTTGCATGGGTCAGACAGACTGTCAAAAAATTATCGCGTAAAAATACGCACCATGTCAGCTTCGATTTGAAATTGTTCCTTCATAATTACATATTCCGGCAGCTGCGGTGCTTTCACTCCTTCGCCCAAGACCTGCTTGTTTTGAAGGACCCGGATCTCGTTCCAATAGCCAGTCTTCAAAAATTGGTTTAGCAGATTTGCGCCGCCTTCAACCAAAAGAATTGAACGGCCTGAAATTTTCAGAGCATCTAAAATATTTGAAATCAATATTTTATCTTCAGTGGGGATAAATTTTGTTTTGGAAAAACTTGCTCCCTTTAGTGGTTGCCCAAATACCCAAGTCTCTGTGGAGTCGTCGAAAAAGTGGTGGCTTGGCGGGATTTTCCCTTTCGTATCCAACACGATTCTGAGCGGGTTTTTTCCAAAATAATGCCTTACATCGAGGCGTGGATTGTCAAGGTATGCCGTATTTGTTCCCACGAGAATGGCATCGCACTCAGCCCTCCAACGGTGCACAAGTCGCAAGGCCGCAGGACTGGAAATAGCTGTGCGTACATCTTTTTTCCCTAAAAAACCGTCCGCTGAATGCGCCCATTTTAAAATCACATAGGGCCGGTTTTTCGTTATCCAGTTGAAAAAGCTGCGGTTGAGCCACTGGCCCTGCTCTTCTAAAACTCCGACCCTTAGTTCAACCCCTGCCTTTTTCAACTTTTCTAATCCTTTTCCAGCAACGAGCGGATTGGGATCGGTATTTGAGACCACCACCCTGCGTATTTTTTGTCTTAAAATCAAATCTGTGCAAGGCGGAGTTTTGCCAAAATGGGCGCAAGGTTCCAGATTGCAAAATAGGGTAGAGTAGGGGATAAGATGTTGGTTTTCCGGCGAAACGGCGCGCAGACAATTTACTTCAGCGTGTGGTTCTCCCCAGAATTGATGCCAACCCTCGCCAATGATTTTGCCCTCGTAAACCAATACTGCACCAACTAGGGGGTTGGGTGATACGTTGCCCATACCAAGGCGGGCCAGATCAAAACACCGCTGGATGAAAAATTCATCGTTCATTGTTCATCGTTTCAAACAGTCTTTCCATTTCTTGCTGCAACCTTTTAGCTTCTTCACTTGCCTTTTGGGCGAAATCCTGACCTGAGGAGGCGTAAAGAATACTGCGCGAGGCATTGACAAGTAGTCCGCAGTCTTTGTTCATTCCGTATTCACAAATCGCCGCCAAATCACCGCCTTGTGCGCCTACACCGGGAACAAGCAGAAAATGGTCAGGAGCGATTTCGCGGACACGAATAAAAGCTTCAGGATGGGTTGCGCCGATGACGAACATCAGGTTTTCGGGGCTGCCCCAGTTTTGGCTGCGATGTAAAACTTTTTCCCAAAGTGTTTCGCGGAAATCCTCGAGCCAGTCGCGTTGAAAATCATTACTGCCGGGATTGGAGGTAAGCGCCAATACGATGGCCCATTTGCCCTCAAACCCCAAAAAAGGTCCGACGCTGTCTTCGCCCATATACGGAGCAACCGTTACAGCATCGCAGCCAAGTTTATTGAAAAAGGCTTCAGCATACATACGGCTGGTGTTTCCGATGTCGCCTCGTTTTGCATCGGCAATTACAAAGTGCTGGTTGCCAATGTATTCAACCGTGCGAACCAGAGAGTGCCAACCTTTCGGGCCGAGGGCTTCGTAAAAAGCAATATTGGGTTTGTAAGCCACACACAAATCACGGGTTGCATCAATGATTTGGCGATTGAACTCAAAAACAGGATCTTCAGAATCAAGTAAGTGCGTCGGAATTTTGTCCAGTTCGGTATCAAGACCAACGCACAAGAAAGTTTTTTTTCGAAAAATTTCGGAAACGAGGGTGCTACGGTTCATTGCGCGAAGGTAGGGAGAATGTAGTAGCAGTTTTACCCGCCGTAACTTTATCGAAGGAGGGAACAGTTGGCAGTTTACCCGAAGTAGATTTAGCGAAAGCGTGCCACCAATTTACCTGCTAAAAAAATAAAACCGCTCGAAATGTGTTTGGGCATTCGTTTACTTTGTTTGAAACTTTTGAAAATCAATATTTATGCAAAAACTATTCTTGCTACTGCTTCTCCTCTCTTTTTTTCAAACGGCCGCTACCGCCCAGGAAACGCCGGATCCTGAACCAATCACCGAAGGCACTATTCGCTATCTGGTGACACACAACTGGACAAAAAAAATGGAGGCGCTTACCTACATGAGCAAACAGCGCAAAGAACGCGCCGCCTACATGTATGGAAGTCGTGCAGAATGGCGCGTGTACACCCTGCTTCATTTCAGCTCGACCCAAACTAAATACATGGATTCAGAAGAACGCGCCGAACCAGATGATGAGGGCTACTCCTGGCGCAAAGAAACATTTTTCACCACCCGCAATTTTGTCGAAAATACCATCCATGACGCCTTGGTGATGCAAGGCAAAACTTATTTGGTACAAGATTCCCTCCGTTGTCAGGACTGGAAAATTTTGAACGATATGAAAGAGGTAGCCGGGCATCTTTGCATGAACGCTAGTTGGGAGGATACACTCAAGCAGCAAAAAATTATCGTCTGGTTTGCACTTGATATTCCGAACAGCGGCGGCCCGGAGCGACTTTGCGGGCTTCCCGGCTTAATTTTGGAAGCAGATGTAAACAATGGCGCCATGATCGTATCCGCCGACCGTATCGAACCCAAAAAACTGACTACAGAACTTGCGCTCCCCAAGAAACTCAAAGGCAAAAAATCAACCGAAGCCGAATATCGCACAGCGCTCAAAAAACTTATTGATGATCATATTAAAGAGGAGCAACCTTATTTTTGGGACATTCGGTACTGATTCCTGGGAAATATTTCACGCAACGACGAAGTTTCACGCAACGCCGCAACGACGAAGTTTCACGCAACGCCGCAACGACGAAGTTTCACGCAACGCCGCAACGCCGAAGTTTCACGCAACGCCGCAACGACGCAACGTTATAAAAACCAAAGATCAAAACGTTGCAGAT
>JBJXGZ010000057.1:0-6622 GCA_046160625.1 Saprospiraceae bacterium | reverse complement strand
AGCTTGCACAATATCGTCCTCCGTATAATTCGTGTAGTCTCCTGGCCCGATTTGTGGCCCTTTTCCTATCGTAAACAGTTCGAAAAATTCTCGTGCGAAGTTCTCATTAGGGGCATTTTTTTGATTTTGATGACCATTCAAATAGTACAGCATCGTATTGTCTGCCACCATTTTAGTCACCAGTTTTTTGAAATTGCCCAAACAACCCCAGCGCAAAAGGCTCAGGTAGTCAAAAAAGGTATCATGCCTGTAAGTAACAATGCTGGTAGGCAGATGTTGATGGAAGAAAAGGGTCATTTTATGGCCAATTCCGGTATCCTCTATTGCTTCGTTGAGCCACCAGCCTGTTACCCGCCTTTCCAGAATGAACATATCTGTAGTTGGAAACGGAATGCCTGGGGGCAAAAGCCATTTAATCTGCTCCACCACCCCTGTCGTTGCTTGATCATCATATAAAGGTTGATCAAGCTCTAAAGCATTAAGGGTCAATAGGCTATTTACCGCTTGATCCGCATTCATCGAGGCTAATTGCTCGATGCGTTGCTTCGTATAACGGAAACAAGTACGGCGCAAGAGATGTGCTGCGCGATGTTTTCCTAGGGAACCTTGATACGGAGTCAGAGAAGCCATACTATTTTCTTGCGTTGCGGATTTGGAGCGTTATTGATTTGTTGCGTTGGGGAGTGCGGCGAAGATAAGTTTGCTAAAACTAATTTCGTCCGTCTTTTATCAACCTGTCCATTTTATTTCTGCTCCCGTAATTCTCGCCTCAAAATCTTACCCACATTCGTCTTGGGCAATTCCGTGCGGAACTCCACTTGCTTGGGCACTTTGTAATTGGTCAAATTTTCCCGGCAATGCGCAATTACCTCGTCTGCCGTAAGTGAAGAATCTTTTTTTACAATGAAAACCTTCACGACTTCGCCTGATTTCTCGTCCGCAATGCCAAGAGCTGCTGATTCAAGCACTTTCGGGTGCATCGCCAATACGTCTTCAATTTCATTCGGGTAAACATTGAAACCCGACACCAGAATCATGTCTTTCTTCCGATCCACAATTTGAAAAAATCCGTCTGGATGCATAAAACCCATATCGCCAGTGTAGAGCCAGCCATCCTTGACGGTTTCTGCCGTTGCATCAGGTCGTTGCCAGTAGCCTTTCATAATCTGTGGCCCACGCGCTACAATTTCGCCCACATTTTCAGGCCCAGGCGGTAGCGGAGTACCACTTTCGTCCACAATACGAACTTCTGTGCTGGGCACGGGCATTCCGATCGTCCCCAGGCGTGAGGTATTATCTACCGGATTCACCGTAAGTACCGGGCTACTTTCGGTCATGCCGTAACCTTCAATAAGTTGGGTACCAGTCATCTGTTGCCAACGTTCGGCTACGGCACGTTGTACGGCCATGGCACCGCCCACGCTAATTCTAAGTGAACTAAAATCGAGGGTTGAGAAGCTGGGCTGGTTCATCAGTCCGTTGAAAAGGGTGTTTACCCCTGGTACAATGTTTGGCTTGTGCTTGCGCCATTCTTTAATAAGTGCGGGCAAGTCACGGGCATTGACAATCAGAATATTACAAGATCCTATGCTTAGGAATGCGAGGCAATTCACCGTGAAAGAAAAGATGTGATAAAGCGGCAGCGCACAAAGGCTTCTTGGGGGTTCATCATCCTGTCCTTGAAGTACGGGCATCAGCCAGGCCCGAATTTGCATCATGTTGGCCAGCAGGTTACGGTTCGTCAACATCGTCCCTTTTGATACACCAGTGGTGCCGCCCGTGTACTGCAATGCGATGGTATCATCAGGGCCACCCTGGAATGCCGGAATGGTGAATTTTTGGCCCTGCTTCAAAGTGTCCAGAAAGCATACGGTGTTGGGTATGCTGAACTTGGGGACCATTTTTTTGATTCGGCGCACCACGAAGTTGACGATAGTGCCTTTCAGACCAAGCATCTCACCAATAGAGGTAACTATGACGGTTTTGATCTGTGTTTCGCCAATGATTTGCTCCAAATTGGCTGCAAAATTTTCAGCAATCAGAATCGCTTTTGCTCCCGAATCGGCAAACTGGTGCTTCATTTCCCGGGGCGTATAAAGCGGATTGGTATTCACCAAAATCAGACCCGCGCGCAGCACCCCGAACATAGCGATAGGGTATTGCATCAGGTTGGGCATCATGAGGGCCACCCGGTCGCCAGGCTCCAAACCACGCGAACGAAGATAGGCTCCAAAAGCCAGACTTTTTTCATCCAATTCTTTGAATGTCATGGTTTTGCCCATGAAAATAAAGGCCGGTTGGTCCGCAAATTTTTGGAAAGATTCCTCTACCATGTCAATGACACGGTCGTACTGCGAAGGATCAATGTGTGCGGGAACGCCCGCTGGGTAGTGCTGTAACCAAGGTTTTTCCATATCACATGGGTTGTTTTTTCGGGTGTAATATTTTGAAAAAAAATTGATTTCTGAGAATAATTGAGTCGTTCAATAGATTGGGGCGGTATCTTAATTGGTAGTATGGCCTTTAGGCCGTCGGGACAAGGGGCCTTTATGCCCCCGATCTGCGCCGTAAACGGCGCGTTTCCCGACGGCCTAAAGGCCATACTACCTATTCCGGCAAAATTTTCAGCAAAAAATACGTACCCAAACTTTCCGCCCGCGTGGCCGGATTCAAAAATTTAGGTTTCAAAAGAGCGACCTGAAAATGGCTAAATTGGCCTGTCTGTTCCGTTTTTATACCCGCTTCCTCCAAAATTTCTTTGCCATTCTGGGTAGTATAAACCCAAATACCGCCCTGCTTCCCAGCCTCCGTTTTTACTTTTTCGGGCGACTCGAGATTCTCCATAATTTCACCATTATAAAAATCCATGGCATGGCTACTGCTATTGAAAAAGTAGATTTTTTCTCGTGGAATACCCATCGAATGCGCGAAACGTGCCGCTTGAGGCGTGCTTTGATAAGGCAACAAATTGGGGTAAAAATGAAAGTTCAGCACGAAGCCAAAAATTAGCGCGACCCAGGTGCCACGTTGAATCAACACCTCGAAATCACTTGGAAATGGGTTGCGGAAAATTTTCAAAAGCAATGCGCCAGTTGCCAAAAGGGCAATTCCTGCCACTACTAAATTACCCGCTGGGAAGACAAAAAAGAGGGCAGCATAAGCGATAAGAAGGGCTATAAAAGCAGTGAAATAGAGTAGTCCCCAAAGTCCTTTCCCGGCACTTTTCAAGGTAGAGGCCACCAAAATAGCTGCCCAAGGCAGGGTAATAAAAATATAATGGGGCAGTTTGTATTGCGATTGGGAGAGGGCGATGAAGGTTAGGATGAAGCCGCCCAGGGCGTAGTATTCGAGGTTCTTTGAGGGTAGTATGGCCTTTAGGCCGTCGGGATGAAGGGCGTTTACGCCCTTGTTTGCTTCATGATTGTGCGCCGTAAACGGCGCGTTTCCCGACGGCCTAAAGGCCATGCTACCTACACGCCACAACGCAACCGGCAACAACAAACACCAAGGCAAAAACGCCCATAAATAAACATGCATGAAATAAAACCCCGAGGTGTCATTTTTCCACACATTCTCACCTGTGATCCGGCCAAAACTTTGTTCCCAAAAGAAAAAACGGAGGCCAGAAACCCCGTATCGCTCATTCACTAATTTCTCGGGATGCAGATCAAATTGTTGCCAAAGTCCCCAGCACATGGGTACGAGTACTAGGGCAGTAACAACCAGGCCAACAAGCCATTGCCAGCTAAAAATACCGCGCCAATCGCGGCGAATCAGTAAGTGTGTGCCCACCGCAAACGCAGGCATCACGAGTCCAATAGGCCCTTTAGCCAGCATGGCCAGTCCGATAAAAAAGAAGCCTGCCAATAGATTTTTCCAACGCCTAAATTCAAGATATTCAGCCAGTTGCCAAACGGCGCAGGCACTGAATCCAAGCAGAATGGTATCGGTGCGCACATCGTTGCAGATGACCACAAGGCCCATGCAGGAGGCGAGCGTAAAAGCGGCTAAACGCGCTGTTTTTTGCCCGTAAAAAAGCAGCGTAAAACGATACGTAGCCCACACGCCAGCGAGTGCCGCAAGCAGGGAGGGAAGTTTATACGCCCAATTGCTCAGACCAAACATGGCAAAAGAAGAAGCTGAGAGCCAGAACAGCAGTGGAGGTTTGTCGAGGTAGACTGCGCCACGGTGCTGCACCTGGAGCCAGTTGCCATGTTGCAACATTTCCATAGAGATGGAGGCGTATTGCGAGGCATCCACGTCCATGACGTCTAGGAATAGGCCGCGTAGGTAGACTGCAGCTAGGCCCAGGGCGAGCCAGAACCAGGGAGATTTAAGTCGGGAAAGTAGTGCTGGATTCATTCAGCGAGCGAAGGTCGGAAGAAATGGCAAACCTTGTAGGTCTTTGAAGACCTATGGTATGTACACAAGTTCAATGCTGTCAAATTAAGGGCGTAGCCCTGACACCGTTTATAGCCGCGTTAGCGGCGGCACGATTACGGCCAAATTTTTGGGAAATGGTCGGTTTCCCGTGTCAGGGCTACGCCCTTCCATATCTCATTCATTGCATTTCTATAAACGGTGTCGGGGCTACGCTCCTAATTTCGACTCGTGTACATACTGTAGGTTTTACGCTAGGATCACTCCACCGCTTCCACCAAACTTTTCACCCGAAAAGCCTTTTTCGGATCAGCCAAAACCTTGTCCGTTTTGAAAAGAATCTTCACCTGTTCATTGGGCATCAGGTCGAAATAGTTGTTGGAGAAAAAGCCGGTTTCTTCTGTTTGCAGGTACACGTTTTTGGCCAGTTTGCCATCGGTTTGCAAAGAGATGGAATAGCCCGTCTCCGTTTTTTCTACGCTGGTAATTTTCAAATCAGGTTTTGGCAGTTTCATTTTCCGAGGCGGAACGGCATAGAATAGTCGGCGGCTGTACATGGTTGTGCCAAGAGAATCAGTGAGTTCAATTTCCATGACACAGTTTTCCGGTTTCTTACCATTGAGTATGGTCTTAAGCGGACCTTGCCAAAGTATCTTGCTCGAATCTGGAGAAATCTCCAGACCAGCCAGATTGAAATCAAACACTTTATCCCCATCGAAGGTGTATGCATGGATATGAAGGGTTACTTCTACCGGGTCTATTTGGTCATTCACCCCAAAAATTTTCAACACATTATCTTCTAAAATGGGCAGTGCGGCCACAGGTTTGAACGCCTCACGGGCATAATAATGAAGGGCTTTCCAACGGCCAAAATTGTCGATACTGCTCCAGGAAGCCACTGGCCACACATCGTTTAGTTGCCAGTAAAGTGTACCCATACAGTAGGGCTTGTTGCGGCGGTGCGCTTCAATACCCGTGCTAATCGCATAAGCCTGAACGATTTGGCTTACATAAACGAAATCCTCAAACTTTTTGGGCATTTGGTAGTCACGTCGCATATACTCAGCCATAAGAACGTTCCCACGGGGGAATTTTTGGTGTATCAGGACAACTTTTGATTCCAATTGGCGATCCTTTTCTTCAGTAAAGGATTGAACTGTCCGCCAGTCTGGGAAACTTTGGAATCCATATTCGCTCATAAATCGAGGCACTTTTTTATTGTATATTTCAATCGGCTCCTCATCTATCCATACCCCCCAAAAATGCGAATCGCCTTCGGTCAATGATTTTGCATTGGCACGGCCATATCTCGGTGAGCTTTCCCAATAAGGCACCCGGTCGGCATTGTTTTCCACGTAAGTGCGTAGAATATCATTGAACAATAACTTGTATTCGCGCCAGAGTTGGGTGCGTTGGGCTTCATTGAACTGCATTTGCCAGCCCCAGTTTTGCCAGGCTTCGTCATTTTCGTTGTTGCCGCACCAGAGCGAAATGCAGGGGTGCTGGCGTAAGCGTTCGATCTGCTCAAGTGCTTCGAAAGCCGCTGTTTTCAGGAACTTTCCATTCCCGGGGTAGAGGGCGCATGCATACATAAAATCCTGCCAGACCATAATACCACGCGCGTCGCAGAGCTGGTAAAAAGTTTCATCTTCGTAGATGCCACCGCCCCAAACGCGGAGCATATTCATGTTGGCGGCAACCACATCATCGAGCAATTTTTTGGTACGCGATGGGTCTACTCGATCCTGAAAAATATCTTGCGGAATGTAGTTAGCGCCTTTGGCAAACACTGGTTTCCCATTGAGTTTAAAAAAGAATGACTCGCCTTTTTCATCTTTCTCCGTCACCAGCTCGACCGTTCGAATTCCCATTCTAACATCTTGACGTTCAATAGTTTGGACACCTTTTTTTATTTCGATGATAAAATCATACAGGGGTTGTTCGCCCATACCTGCACACCACCAAAGTTTCGGGTTTTCAACATCGTAGGTCACAGAATCAGTGTGTGTACCGGGCCAAAGCACACGGTCTTCAACGGCTTTTCGCTTGCCTTCTTTAAAAAAGACCGTGACTGGAAATTTAGCATCCGAGCGGTATCGAAAACGAGCCACCATGCGGGCTTTTTCGGGAGTGATACTCTGCGTGGTGATGAACACATTTTCAAAAATGACATCATCCCATGCTTCCAGCGTCGGTTTTTGGAGAATACCGCAGCCTACGAAACGCGGCCCCCAATCCCAGC
>JBJXGZ010000056.1:0-8544 GCA_046160625.1 Saprospiraceae bacterium | reverse complement strand
GTATCCCATCCCAAATAACCAAATCCACATCAAGCCAGCATCTCCCTCAACCTCGCTTTCGCTCTGCTGTACTTCGATTTTGAAGTGGCTTCCGTGACCCCCAAAATCTGCCCAATTTCTTCATGGTCGTAGCCTTCTACTGCATAAAGACTGAACACCACGCGGTAACCGTCCGGTAAGCCCTCTATGGCGCGGTTGATTTTTTCTATCGACCAAACAGGCTCCTGCACTGGCTCCGAAACTTCCGCCCGATCATGGGATGCGGTCAACTCTGTCAAGGCTAATTTCCTGCTTTTCAGGAAGTTAATACTCTTGTTTACCGTGATCCGCTTCATCCAGGCACCAATACTGCTCTCGTAACGAAACGATTCCAACTTGCTAAAAACCTCCACAAAAACACTCTGCAACAGGTCCTCCGCATCGTGCGGATGGCGCACCATACGCAGCGCGGTATTGTACATCGCACGGGAATACAAACGATAGAGCTCGAACTGAGCATCACGTCGGCCTTCCCGGCAGCGTTCAATAAGGTCGCGGTGCGTTTGTGTGGCGTCCATTTCGTTAGGCAGTAGTATTGACAAATGTTAAAGTGGGAGGTTGCACAATAAGGTGGTTTGTCATAAAAAAATTGCGGAGTGGGGTGTGGCCACGACGCAATTTTAGGGAATTTGATTGAATTGGGGGGCGAAAGGGCGAATTTCCAGATTTCGTTGCTCAATCAAATCTGGCGTAACACGCACTCCGGCGTGGTGTGCGGTGAAAACACCGCGCACGGCGGGTGTTTTGGGTAAGGGGAAGACCAAGCGCGGCGGTAAGGGGGAAGACCAAGCGAGGCGAAAGTTGGGGGGGGACTTTAGGAAGTTATTGGCGGCGATTTGATTCGCTCTTTCTATATTTTTATCCTTGCAAATTATAAAGACCTATTTAGTATTTACAAAGATAAAATCAGTATTTTTGCACATGATTACTCGTAATATCACGGATCAACTGCTAAAAAGCCTCACTTTTTTCCCGGCAGCAGGCCTCGTAGGCCCGCGCCAGGTGGGAAAAACTACCCTGGCAAAACAGCTTCAGCAAAAGATTCAGAAACCTAGCCTTTACCTTGACCTGGAAATGGACAGCGACCGTTTCCGTTTATCGCGCGCAGAATGGTTTTTGGAGCAGCACCTGGACAAATGCGTTATTATTGACGAGGTGCAGCGAATGCCCGAGTTGTTCCCATTGTTACGTGCGCTGATTGACCGAAAACGGGAACCTGCCAGATTCATACTTCTTGGTTCGGCTTCTCCGGATTTTCTTCGACATAGTGCTGAATCCCTCGCCGGACGTATCGCCTATTTTGAACTGACACCTTTCAGTATCAATGAAGTACGTGCGCTAATGCCCATGAACGAGCACTGGCTTCGTGGCGGGTTTCCAGATGCCAGTTTGGCCCCTGACCTGGATTTCACCTGGGATTGGCACCGGCAGTTTATTCAAAGCTTCATTGAGCGGGACCTGAGGATTATGGGCATTGAAGTCAACCCGATTTTATTTGACCGTTTGATGCGGATGTTGGGCCATGTACATGCCGGGCAGCAGAATATCAGGGAACTTTCCAATTCGCTGGCCATATCCGCACCCACCGTAACACGCTACCTGGATGTGCTGGAAGGGAGCTTTCTGATTACCCGCCTACAGCCATGGTTCGTGAATATCGGAAAACGCCTGACCAAGTCTCCAAAGATATACATAAGAGACAGTGGACTTTTACATTACTTGCTTCATGTACAAAGCTTTGACCAATTGCAAAGTAATCCGAGAATCGGGGCTTCCTGGGAAGGATATGCGATAGAAGAAATTCGGCGCGCGATGGCTGGACGCGGGCAGTTGTTTTATTACCGTACCCAAGGTGGCGCCGAGGTAGATTTGCTGATAAAAACACAAGGAGGCCGTACGCTATGTGTGGAAATCAAATACGATGTAAAACCGACGCCTTCCAGAGGATTCTATCAAAGTATGGAGGATTTAAAGCCGGATGCACAGTATATCATAGTTCCAAAAGGAGATGCCTGGCACTATAATGATGATTTGAAAGTCGTTGGATTATTGGAGTTTTTGGAGCAGGAGCTGAGCCTATGAAATGCAGCCCAATCAACACTGCCTCGGCTTGGTGAACATTAATTTGACGATGAATGCATTGTTTGAGGAGTTAGGGTAAGGGCTCGTGATCCTGACACGGCGGCAAAAGCTGGTTTCGCCTAGAAAAAATGCGCCGTGGAGTTGAATCCACGACGCATTTTTAGCGTATTTGGTTAAATTGGAGGGGGGCGAAAGGGCGAATTTCCAGATTTCGCATCTCTGTCCAAGCTGGCCTAACCACTCACTCCGCCGTGGTGCGCGGTGAAAACACCGCGCACGGCGCTTGCTTTTGTGGTAAGAGGAAGACCAAGCGAGGCAAAAAAAATTCCAAGCTCAACGCCGCGCTTGTGTCTTTTGACCAAGCGCTCTAATGCATTGATTTTCATTTATTTGCAAAGCAAAGAGTCCTACGCGTATGGGCGCTTGGTCAAAAGACACAAGCGCGGCGTTGAGCTTGGAATTTCGGGGTAAGTAAGCGGGAAGACCAAGCGAGGCGAAAAAAAACCAGATGTGAATAGATTATTATGCTGCTTCAATAAGGGCTCGAAACACAAAGTTTCAGGCCCAAGAACAAGGAAAATAATTGCAATGGACAAATTAAATGGTTTGGCTGATTTGAACCAGTGGGCTTGTCTCTATTTCCCCACTCGCAACGCCATCGCATACGCATTCGGCAGCGGACTATCCTCCACCGCTTTTGCCGCCTTCTCCACATCGTATTCAAAGCGCACAAACTCCACCAGAATGCTTTCTGCCTTTTTCAAATTGCTGTGCTCGTCCAGTTCGAGCAGAACATAGCCGCCACGTGGGTCGCCGTCCTTGGGCTTGCCTACTGAGCCGATATTAACTGCATGGCGGAACTGCGGTTCCGCATCTGTGCCGGAATTCAATACACGGTGGTAGGGTTTGTGCGTATGTCCAAAGCAAAGGATGTCAGCATTTGCACTTTCGAGGATGCGTAACATGCTTTTCTCCTCCCGATCTTCAAACAGGTATTCGTTGATTTTACGTGGGCTGCCGTGTACCATAAGCAACGAAATTGGCTCGCCTTCCTGCATTTCCAACTCGACACGAATGTGCTTGGGCAATTCCCGCAAATACTGACGTTCAGCAGCTTGCATGATCTTATTCGTAAAAGAAATGGACACCGCGCCGTTGGCTTTTTCCTCGTCGGTCTTGTAGGCGCAGCCGCAGTCGTCAGTGGCGCGGCCAATGCCAAAATCGTAATTTCCGGCAATGGTTGGGATGCCACGCTTGCGGATTTCCTGAATGACCTCGTTGGGCCAGATGTTGTAGCCTACCAGGTCGCCGAGGCAGAATATCTGGTCGGGCTGGCGCTGTTGCACATCCTTGAAAAAGGCTTCGAGGGCCGGGAGATTGGCGTGGATGTCGGAGAAGAGGGCGATTTTCATAGGAAGGATGTTTATCTACGTTTACTAAACCTTGAAGGTTTAGTAAACGTACCCAAGTCTATTTTCATGACTACAGCAGAGGATGGGCACAATGCCGAAAACTGCTCGGTTTGAGTAATTTCATCCGGCGCATCCCTTCGTTCAACTCGCCGGAAGCCATTTTTCTCAAAATACCGCTCCGCAGTATTGGTAATCAGATATACTTCCTGAACATCGTGCAATCGGGCATAATCAAGCGCTGCGGCAAAAAGCCGATGACCGAGATTTTGGTTGCGGTGTGTGTCGGCGACTGCTACTGAGCGTAGCAAACCATAATCCCCCTTCACTTCTATTCCCGCTGAGCCTACTATTTGCTCATTGTCCAATGCGAGGGTAAAACCCGAAATATCTGCGGACAAATCGCTGGTGGGCAGATTGAATTTTTGCAGAAAATCTATCAAATCCGGCGCCTGGGCTTGGCTGGCGTTTTTTAAGAGGATAGACATGTGTAAAAAGTGACTATTTTTTTGAAACACATAGGCACAGTAGGACACATAGTGTTGAAAATCAGGACTATGTGCCCTACTGTGCCTATGTGTTTCAAATAAATTATGTGTTTCAAATAAACCTTTACGTTTTTCAGCAACACCCGCTCCCCGGCGCACAACATGCCCTACCTGCCTCAGATGCCAGATTACGCATTTCAATTTTGCGTTTTTCGGCTCGAACGGTTTTGTTCGCAGGATCGCCGCCGGGTTTTTCTGCATATGCTGTCACGCTGAAAATGCCCGTTTTAGAAGCTACAAATGCTTTCAATTCTTCTGCAGTTAAGTATTCGAGCAGAATATCATCCGGAATCAGAATTGGTTTTTGCTTCTGAACTTTCAGGTTTTCAAAACCGGTTTGGCGAATGGTGTCGAGGTATTCGTCCATTTGAATCGCTCCTGAAACACAACCTGCATACATCTCTGCTGCGTTGCGCAAGGCATCTGGCAATTCGCCGACGAGCACAATATCCGAAATGCTGAAATGCCCTCCAGGACGCAATACGCGCATGATTTCATGGAAAACTTTGGGTTTGTCTGGCACGAGATTAAGCACACAATTACTCACCACCACGTCCACGGAATTGTCTGAAACCGGCAAGTCCTCGATGTCGCCCTGACGAAACTCAACGTTATGAAAATTCAACTTCTCTGCATTTTCACGGGCGCGGCGAATCATGGTCGGAGTGAAATCCACACCGATGACCTTGCCTGTTGCACCCGTTTCTGCGCGTGCCACGAAAGCATCGTTTCCAGCACCGGAGCCGAGGTCAAGCACGGTGTCGCCCGCTTGAATATGGGCAAATTGGGTGGGGAGTCCACAGCCCAAACCCAAGTCGGCATCGGGGTTGTAGCCTTCTAGTTCGGTGTAAGAATCGGCCATAATTGTGTAAGTGCCAGGTGTACCGACACCGCAGCAGGAGGCTTCATTACAGCCCTTGCCTTGAAGGGCGATTTCCGAGTATTTTTCCCGGACGACAGTCTTGATCTGTTCAGCAGTTTGCATAGCGTAAATTGTTTGGTTGTTGATATGTGTATGCGGTGATTTGCTTACCCGCCATAGCCTTCCCGCCTGCCAAGCCTTGGCGGGCAGGGGCGGAGGCGGGATTTTATCGTAAAAAGACGATGATTTTGGATAAAAAAATAGTCGAAAAGCGTTTAGCAACATTGCTGAACTGCTGTGTTTACAAAGAAGGATTTCAACATTTGCTCGAATTTGTGAAAGGTTTCTCGGTTGATGCAATAGCACGATTTTACACCGTCCACAGTGCCTTGGATCAGCCCGGCTTGTTGCAATTCCTTAAGGTGTTGCGACACAGTACTCTGTGCCAAGGGCAGGACTTCTACAATCTCGCCGCAAATGCATGTGTTGCGTTTGGCCAATTCTTTCAAAATGGCGATCCGAGCCGGGTGAGCGAGCGCCTTTGCGAGTTCCGCAAGGTCTTGTTCTTCCTGCCCGAAGGATTCTTTTTTGTGGGTTGCCATGGATACGTTTGCCGTAATTCATCGTAAAAGTACGATGAATTTTGAAAGCGCCAAATTTTTGAGCAAAAATTTATCGTTATTTTACGATGAATACGGGAGCGGAAGATTTTGGGAACCGCAAGATGATTGGTTCGATTGGTTCGATTGGTTGGATTATTCACTTATTTCTTGTCCTCAGAGTTGTGTTTTTTCAAGACCCGACGACGGTTTTGTTGGCTAATTTCCTAAATTATACCGCTGCCAACCTTCCGGCAACTGGTTTGGCCTCCCCAGTACGCAGCCAAGCCGGTATTTCGCGTTTGCGCCCCCACCGCTTGAGTTGTCCCGCTATGGCATACACCAGTTGCTCATAAGGCACTATTTCCAACTCGTGGGCTTGGTTGCTAAGTTGCAGCGGAGCCGTTCGCATTTCGGCCAAATATGGTGCGGATTTTTCAAGGAACTTGTCGCGATCGTAATGGTACTTGGAGAGTATGCTGAGTATCTTGATGAAGAGTTGGGAGCGGTGGGTGTCTTCGTGGTTGCGGAGGTATCGTTCGCGGTATTTTTCGAGCGAGGAGATGCGGTCCCAGAGTCCCTCATCTTTTTCTTCAACGAAATCCAACAGCACCTCGGCAGCGAGGACGGCGATGTTCATACCCATCTTGTCTTGCGAAAAGTCTTTGATTTCATTGCGAAATTTACTGCTTTTGACCTTTGGCACCATGTCTTCCGGGATAGTAGCGCCCGTGAGTTTATACATGATGTAAAGGTATGCCCCCAGAATGTGCCAAATTTCACGTCTTGCGTCAAGCAGCACGTTGAATCTTTTGTGTTTGGTGGCCGTTACGTACACCTCGGCCGCACCGATCCAATCCTGCTCGTGCATACGAAGGTAAAAACCTAGTTCGAGGGTGTTGAACCAATTGAAGCTCCCAACAAGCGCCAGATCGAGGGCATTTTGAAAACAATCCCTTCCACGCTCAAATTGGGCGAGGTAAACGCAGTTGGCGATTTCCAGATAGTAAAAGATGTTAAGCGCAGTATTGCATGGATAATCCCGGTCTTTGAAGTATCGAATGGCCTCATCATGGATTTTAGCAGCCTCTTGATACCGCGCCTCAATCATAAACATTTTTGATTTCAGGCTATAAAAAGCAATATGAAAACCATGCGAGGGTATTACATCTACATATTGCTCAAACTCGTTTACAAATTGTTGCGCAAGGACCGCATTTTCACATTTTAAGGCTTTTCTCTTTATATAAGGCAACTTGATTTTGTTAAGAGAAATAAGGATCTGTTCTTCCAGAAGCCTCCACCGGCTATATTTCTGGTACATAGAGAAGTAAAACTCAAAATTTTGCGGATCGTCACTGGCAATGGAGGCATAATCCATCAATGCTTTAGAAGCCTCAACTACAAACTCCGGACGAGCATATCGCAGCCCAATTTTAAGCAACTCATCAGCCGCTTTTTTAGCGCCGTTTTTACAGGCAAAAGGCGCCAAAGATTTAACGATGGCCATTAATTGAAAGCCCCTGATTCGGGCATGGTTTAATTCATCCAACACTTGCCTGTCAAAGTCAATCATCAGCACCATTTGCTCCAAACAGCGAAGGAGCTCTTTCGAAATCTGCCTGAATTTCGTGCGCTCCCCCACCTTGGCTCGGTCTATTGCCTCGGCTTCCGTCCTGAAATTATTGCCTTGCACTGCGTGAAAGAGTTTAAGTACGTCGCTGCTATTCTTCGAAAAGAAATTGAGCAATGCTTCGTGGTTGGGGATGGATTGCTCGGTAAGGGAAACCAGTTCTGTAAGTTCTTTAATCATACGGCAAAGAGTATAGTCGGAAGCAAAGATTTTAGCAGGACCGCCCTAAAATCTATAACAGTTTTTTGAGCTAATTCTCAGGCATATTGAACGGCACCCGCTCATGCCCTCTGGATTTCTAAAACCAGCTCCTACTTGGAGGTAAGAGCTTCCCTCGTTATTTGTAACACTTTTTTACCCCGATTCTTTGCCTTACCCATTGAAAATCAGGCAAAATGCCGACACCAAATAGCAAAGTCCAGTTTAATCGCGAACACGTTTGCTGTGTTATTTCTCGAGATAAGTATTTGATTTTCAAATACTTGACCTCATATTAAAAACCACACGTGTATCTTATGTTGCGCACTTTTCCCCTTCAACTGTCGGGACAGGCCTTGGCGTATGTATTGATCTTTGTATCGTAATTAAATCACGCTCATTCAAAAAATAATATGCTCATGCAACAACTCACTATTACACAGCACATCGCCCTTGGGCAAAATTCGGGAAGTCAATCTTCGCCAAACCTACAGAATCTAGGCAGCGGAGGAATCATCATTGACGACGTGAATGCTGGTTAGGCGGGCGTAAAAAACAAATTTGGCCGCGAACATTTCGCCTCCTCGCAACAATTTGGAAATCACCATTTTACGTCAAAATCAACCCACTTTCTCCGCCTAAAAAACCTCAAAAAACCTGCACAACTGTCGGTACTTCTAAAAAACCAATACCCTCACCTTTGTCTCATCAGAAAAACAAAACAACATGACACGCTTCGACACACCAGCCTTGACCGGGCAAAACATCCTACAAACACCGCCGAGTGCCTGGGTAAAAACCAGGCTCGAAGGCGCAGACAAATACAGCATGACTGTAATGGAAAAAACGAACCTGCCACAAGAATCCAACCTGGGTGAATCCGCAGGTTGCGCTTATGCCAAACTTTCGCTCATGGAAAGTGGCGCAGTGATGGCTTCCTTCCCTGTAATGGGTATGGTATCCGGCACTATCCGCAGCCTGTTGGGCGCTGCCTGGTTCGAGTTGGCCTCGCCCTTGAAACTTCCGGCTTTTGTATTCGGCCACGACATCGAGATTCCTGCTGGCCGCCACCCCATTGTATTTGTACTGGAGAGTTGGGTGGTGCTGTTCCGGCCCCAAAACATACTACGGCTATAATCAAACCAGGATAGTCCCTTGTGTCGCTCGCGGGCGT
>JBJXGZ010000055.1:0-37825 GCA_046160625.1 Saprospiraceae bacterium | reverse complement strand
GACACTTTCCCAAAAAGTGTCACTTCTCGGCTCAGCAAAATCTAAACCCATCTCATGCACATAAAAAATTCACCCTCATTTCTCCTCTGCCTTTTTCTGGCAAACGCCGTTTTGGCGCAAAACGTCTCGTTTTTCAAAACTGTTGCAACAGAAAAAATTTCCGTTGAAGAGGGAGTGCCGCAAGTGGCGTTGCCCAATAAATTTGACGCATACCAACTGGATGAAGCTGGCCTTCGCGCTGTGCTGGAATCTGCTCCATGGGAATTTACCCCTGAGGCGGCACAAGGCAAATGCGTCATCAGCGTCCCGATGGGTAATGGTAAAATAGAGCAATTCTCCGTGTGGCGAATCGCGATGCTCGATGCTGAACTGGCAGAGGCCTGCCCCTACATCCGCACTTACGCCGGTATATCGCTGAGCGATTCGCGGCGTACTGTGCGATTCAGCACCACGCTGAGAGGTTTCCGTGCCTTGGTATTGCAGCCGGATTTTGGTTCGGCCATGGTAAAGCCTGTTTCGCCAGGACATGCGGGCAGTTTGTACATCGCCTACGATCGCGCTGATGCGTCAGATAATGATAGCCAGCAAGGTTATCGAACAGGGGTAGCGCCCAATGGAACGGTATGGTTCGGCGATGGCGAAGAGCGCTTTGTGCCGCCCGCCGAAGACCGCGGACAAGAATTTAACCCTGTACGACTCAAAGTGTATCGTTTTTGCGTGGGAGCTCCTGGAGAATTCACGCAAGATCATGGGGGCACCAAACCCTTGGCACTTTCGGCAGTTACGGAATATACGAATTCGGTAAGTGCCGTTTTCGAGCGAGATATTGACATTCGTTTGCAACTAACAGCTGCCACGCAGTATGTGATGTTCGTGGACCCCAATACAGATCCTTACCCCGGTGGATCGAACCAAGACTTTATGTCGCAGAACACCTCAGTACTTAACGAGTATACCAACTTCAACTCCCATGACCTCGGCCACGTGTACATACGAGGTGGTGGTGGTGTTGCGAGTGCGCTCGGGAATGCCTGCGGCCTGAACAAGGCGCAGGGTTGCTCGGCTGGTAGTGGTATAGGCGATTACGGAGATCGCTTTCTTTTTGTAATAGGGCAGGAAGTGGGCCATCAGCTTGGTGGCGGACACACCTGGAGCCATTGTGGACCTGGGGCCAATGATCAGCGACAGGGACAAACGGCTTTTGAGCCTGGGAGCGGCAGCACGATCATGTCGTACGTAGGGGGTTGTGGTGCTGACAACATTCAGTTTCAAGGGGATTTGTACTATCACGGCGGCAGCATTGAGGAAATTAAAAATTATGCCACATTTGTTGGCACCTGCGGCACTTGGATTACAACCACGAACAACCCGCCTGTTGTGACCTTGCCATATCAAGACAATTTCAATATCCCTATTTCTACGCCGTTCGAGTTGAATGGTTCAGCAATAGACCCCGATGGAGACCCGCTTACCTACTCATGGGAGGGCATTGATGCTGGTCCGGAAACTCCGCTTGGTGAACCACAGGGCAACACGGCTATTTTCCGCAGTTGGCCTGCAGTGGATGAGACCAATCGGGTTTTCCCGCGCCTCAGCACTATTCTAGCCAATGATTTCAATGCAGCGGAACATCTCCCGGACTACACCCGCGACCTGACTTTCCGACTGACCGTCCGGGATAACAAACCCAACGGCGGGGGCGTTGGCTGGGCGGATGTAGCGTTCAAAGCCGTAGCCGTGGCTGGGCCCTTTTTGGTGGTTTCTCCCAATACGGCAAGCACTATCTGGCGTGTAGGCGAATTGGTGGAGGTGAAATGGAATGTGGCAAACACTAATGCCGCTCCCGTTAATTGCCAAAAAGTGAATATTCGTTTGAGCACCAATACAGGGTTGACCTATCCCATCATGCTGGCGGAAAACACGGAAAATGACGGTAGTCATTATGTGCTGGTGCCCAATAATTTGACATCGATCGCCCGTGTCAAAATTGAAGCTGCGGACAATGTTTTTTTCGACCTTTCTAATGCCAATTTTAAAATTCAGAACCCGGTGCAGCCCTCGCTTACCATGGGGCTTTCAATCGATTTGAGCACAGTTTGTTTGCCCGACAATTTTAGTACGATCATTAATACCGCTTCCGTATTGGGATATAACACGCCCGTTGCACTTGATCTTCTGGGCAATTTGCCTCCTGGGGCGACTGCCTCTTTCAGCACAACAAACATCAACCCGGGGGAGAGCAGCACACTCAGTGTTGATTTTCAATCCGTAACAGTGGAAGGCACTTTCAACTTCACAGTGCGGGCCATTTCTGGTACTGACACACTGCTTCGCCCAGTTTCCATCCTGCTCCGCCGAAACGACTTTACAGGTTTTGAACTCCAATGGCCTGTGAATGGTACCACAAATGCAATGCTCACGCAAACACTATTCTGGGGCAAGGGCGTGGACGCCGACCAATATGATGTGCAATTTTCAGACAGCCCAGCGTTTACGACCATTTTGGCTTCCGTTTCGGCTACGACGCTGGATTCCATGAAAATCAATTTCTTATTGGAAAAAGGAAAGGCTTACTTCTGGCGGGTTCGACCACGCAATGAATGCGGCATACACGAATGGTCGGAGCCATTTTTCTTTTCCACCTTCGCCGAAAATTGTCTGAGTTTTACCGCGAACGACCTTCCCAAAAATATTACTGCGAATGGCACACCTACCGTTGAATCCAAAATAAATGTGGTGCAGGGTGGAACGCTTAGCGATCTTGTTATAAGCAATATTGAGGGTTACCACGAATATTTTAAGGATTTGGAGGCTCACCTGATCAGTCCGCAAGGCACCGAGGTGCTGCTTTGGAAAGACCGTTGCAGCAATTTCAACGGCAGTTTCAATTTAGGCCTATCGGACGCTGCGCCTGGCGTTTTTGCCTGTCCTCCGCCAAACAACGGCATGATTCACAGGCCGCAAAATCCGCTCGCGCCGATCATTGGGCAAAATTCTACGGGGACTTGGACATTGCGTGTAAAGGATAAGGTTTCCACAGCAGGCGGCACGCTGTCAAATTTTAAACTTCAGTTTTGCCAATCAGTTAATATCCAACCACCTTTTTTGGTGAACAACATTGTGATGCCTCTGCCCAGTGGCACCAATAGGGTTATCACGCCCGACTTTTTATTGGTTGAAGACCCGAACAATGCCCATGCTCAAATCATTTTTACCATTTTGACCGTGCCACAACGCGGCATCATCACCAAAGATGGATTCGGCCAATTGAATCCCGGCGACCAGTTTTCCCAAGCCGATATTGACGCTGGGCTTATTCGTTTTTTTGATTACGGCATTAGTCCAGACCCCGACGGGTTCAGGTTTGTCGTAACGGACAATGAAGGAGGGTTCTTTGGTACGCCCATGTTTGTAGCCCAACCGATTGTTGGCACGCAAAACATTGATATCAAAAAGATTGACTTCTCGATTTTCCCAAATCCGGCGACCAGTTCAGTTTGGGTGACTTTTAACCAGGCCCTGGAATCGGCGGCACAAGTAAGCCTTTTCAACATGGCTGGTCAATTGTTGCGTACCGAAAATGTGGCTTCCGGACAGGAGCGCTTGCAAATAGAACTGCTTCAGCTGCCCAAAGGCATTTATGCCCTGCGAGTGGAAACGGAGCGCGGCGCAGGGGTGCGGAAATTGGTTGTGGAATAAGCGTTTGGTCTAAAAACTTTTTTTGGGGACAACAGTGGAAGCACTTCTCGCGTCCTTACAATACTCGATTACGAATCAACACGGATTGGGCACCTATCAGTAAGGCGTTCAATCCGTGTTGCAATTTTGAAGCAATGGATTCTTTCATGAACAACAAACTCAAAATACTACTGCTTTCTCCATTCTTTGCGCTTTCGATTGCCCAGGCACAGGCCAACTATTTCGATATAGCGAAGAACATGGAGATTTTTGCAAACGCCTACCGCGAGGTAAATCATTCTTATGTGGATGCGCTCGATCCAAACCAAGTAATGCGACGGGGCATGGACGCCATGCTTGAAGGACTTGACCCGTTCACCAACTACATTTCAGAAACGGATATCGAAGGCTATCGTATTCAGGTAGATGGCAAATACAACGGCTTGGGTGCCACGGGTGAGCGAGTTGGCGACTATGTCGTGATCGTGGAAATCATCGAGAACAGCCCCGCTCACAAAGCAGGCCTGAAAGTCGGTGATGCATTGGTAAGTATTGATGGCCAAAGTGCCAAGGGCCGGACAGAACAACAGGTGCAAGATTTCTTGCGCGGATTTCCTGGCACCAAAACAGATCTGTTAGTGCGTCGCCAAGGGGAGTCTAAAGACTTGAAAATCACCCTCGAACGCGGAGAAGTCAATATCCCCAACGTGCCACACTCCGGCCTTGTGGCAGATGGGATTGGTTATGTAAACCTTACCACCTACAGCGAAAATGCCGCCCAAAATGTAGGCGACGCCTTGACTACGCTCAAACAGAAAAACCCCAATTTGAAGGGCCTGATCCTTGATTTGCGCAGCAATGGCGGAGGTCTTTTAAACGAAGCCGTCAATCTTGTAAATGTATTTGTACCCAAAGGCGAGCTGGTGGCAAGTACTCGCGGGAAAGTTCCAGAATGGGACCTCAACCTGCGCACTCAGCACTCTCCGAATGACAAAGACATTCCACTCGTGATACTCATGGACAAAATGAGCGCATCCGCCAGTGAAGTCACCGCAGGAGCATTGCAGGACCTTGACCGGGGCGTTGTTATGGGCCAAAAAAGTTATGGAAAAGGGCTTGTTCAAAACACCAAAGAACTCGGCTACAATGCCCGCATTAAACTCACAACAGCAAAATACTACATTCCATCGGGTCGGTGCATACAATCAGCGCGTTACAAAGACGGGGAGCCTGTGGATATTCCGGAAGAAGAGCGTGCGCAGTTTAAAACCCGCAATGGCCGCATTGTGCTCGACGGCGGCGGCATCAAGCCTGATATTGCCTTGCCGCACGACACGGCCATGGGTGTGGTAAGAGCCCTGCTCGATCAAAACATTGTTTTTGATTATGCCACTCTGTTTGCACAAAAACGGGCCAGCATAGATTCGATTGAAATTTTTGAATTCACCGATTTTGATGATTTTTCAAAATTCGTGCAATCCAAAAACTTTGATTATCAAACCCATTCAGAAAAAAAATTGGCCGAATTGCGCGAAACAGCCACCCGCGAAAATTGGCCATTGGAAGCAGAAATCCAGGCTTTGGAAATAAAAATTAAGGCGGAGAAAAAGGGTGAACTTGTAAAACAACGCGACCGTATCCTGCACGAAATTGAACAGGAAATAGTTGGACGTTACTACTTCCAGCGCGGCAAAGTGCGCAAAAATCTCGTGAATGATCCCGAGGTAAAAGAGGCAGTGAAACTGCTCAATGACCCTGTGCGGTACAATTTGATATTGTCAGGGAAAGGAGGATGAATGTGGTCAATGTGATGCCCGCCATAGCCTTGACGAAAGCGGGCATCACATTGGCCACATTCATCGCTTGTTAAGATAACCCTAAACGATTTTTATTTCAGGTAAAGTGCTTTACTTTTGATCCGCTTTGAAAGCAAAAAATAAATTATTTCACATTCAAAATCACATCTTTTCACTCATGAAAAAAGCGATTTTCTTCTTCGCCTTCTTCCTCGCTGTCGGTATGGTATCTGCTGACGCTCAATCTTGCGGCAGTGCATCAACCGCTGCTAAATCATGCTGTGCCAACAAAGCTGCCAAAGCTGCTTCTGCTGACGCAAGCATTGAAAAGCGCCTCGCTGATGACGGCTCTATCTCCTATGTCCGCAAAGTAGCGGATGCTCAGGGCAGCGTTCAGTTTGTAAGCGTACAATATGACGAAGCTGCTGGCGCGTTTGTAAATGTTGCACCAAAAACTGCAACTGCCGGTGCTACCGAAGGTATGGTCAAAAAAGCTTGCTCGGCTGGTGAAAAGAAAGCCTGCTGTGTAGGTGGGGCTGCTGCCTCTGGCAAAGCTTGCTGTGCAAAGCCTGCTGCTGGTTGCGATAAAAAAACGCAGTAATTTGCGTTACTTTTAGGATGAAAAAGCCGCTCAGAGCATGCTCTGAGCGGCTTTTTTGTGCCTGAATAAAAGCGCATTTAAAAAAACTATTGGAAACCAGTGCCGGGTACAAGATCAGGGCCAACAATTTCTGCACCATGGCCTCCACCGTGTTGAGCATCATGATCAAAACTTGCCCGATACCATATTACCACATCTTTTTGTAGAATGTTCTCCCCAGTGAGGAATACATTGTCTTGCATGGTAGCCGTAGTGCCGGGACAGCCGATGCAACTTACCCCATCCTCCAGTTCGTTTCCATAATACCGCACTGCCCACACATCGCCCTTGGCCCAAGCATCTCCGCTACCATCGCCGTCGTGATGGCCGGGTTGAATGCAGTAATATTCACCCGCTGTATTGGACACCTTCCACCTTTTCGGGCTGTTGCGGTAGCTCTTGTCCTCTGTTTTAAAAGTTTTTGTTAAGTTGTACCACCAGAACCAAGACTTTTCATACTCCTGAACCGTATTATTCCAGGACTGATTGACATCCAGATCAAACCTCCAATATGCATGGTGGAAATGGAGTTGGCAGGTGCAATTGTTTTGCGTACCGCCGAATTTGAAGCGGGGGTTAATTGTGCCGTTCGTGTTAAAGCGCCATTCGCTGACATAGCGATACCAGCCAGCAGTCATTTCACTTACAAAAATCACTTCTTGGCCCTTGATATAAACCCCAACACCACTGAAATTTCCGCTATCATCAAGGTCTTCCACAAAAGTTTTGGGGTCTGGCGAACAGAATCTAAAGCCGTTCCCGGCATCCACACCACTACACTTGAAACAGTGTTCTTCATTTTGCCAATCGCGGTATGGGCCGCAGGCACCTTGGTCATAATGTACATTCAATATAGGCAAATGCCCTCTGTAAAGCACTCGCTTGCCCTTATAGTTGGCATAGCGAATTTCGATACCGCTCCCTTTTGAAGGATATCCAGAAGAATGGGAAGGTCGGACGGCATAAAATGTCCATAGAACCTGACCACCTTGAGAAATAGTGACCTGTACCATTCCGCCAGTTTGAGACCCAACGTCACCGCATCCGGCTGGTGGGATTTCGCATAGGTCTTGCCCAAATATCTCGGGGTTAGGAAAATAATCTCTGCCCAAGGGCGCGAGGACGCTTTGGCCAATAATATCTACCGGATAAATACCGGAGGCGATGGATTTGTCTTTGCTATAAAAACCTACCGTAACGGTGCGGCGGCCAGCAGAATCGGCCAGTACTGGAGGCATGGGAGCGTACACAGTTACTTTCCTTTCTCGAACAAGGCCTTCGAGACCCATTTTAGCAATAAAAATATCGCGAGCTATTGAAAACTCTTCTTGGCTTGGCCTGGGTTGATAATCCAATTGTTTAAAAGCCAGCTCTTTTCGCCCTTCAATATCGGCTTGGACTTCTATTGCTTTGTTTTGAGTGTAGTCGTAAAAAACTGCGTAATAACGGCTTGGAGGTACAATTTCCTTTTGTAAAGAATCTTTGCCGGATACGTTGTCATCCAGATACCCAACAGAAAGTAACCGGAAGGAATTTTGGCCGAAATATGCTGTCAATTGGCTGTTCTGAAGGAATTGGCTTGACAACTGTGCCGTGTTTAGGGTTGGGCCGAATGGTTCGACGGTTACTTTTGGGGGTTCTTCCGTTTTTTGGCGGCATTGGTAAGAGAGCAACGCGAACAATAAAAGGCTAAGGAGAATCAGAGGTTTTTTCATGGCAGTTGATATTGGTTTAAGATTTGTGAAAAGATGGCACAAAAATATCGCGCATTTGTGTTATTCTCCGACAATAATTCTGTTGTTTGGCTTTTTATTCAAATTTTTATCAAATTTTTATTCTTTTTTTATTTCTGATGCCTTTAGTGCTATCGCTGCTTTCCATTAAAAAAGCCGCTCAAGAGAATCCTCTGAGCGGCTTTTTTTGCGCCATTCTTATAATTATGAATACTACTTCAGCGAACCAAGCCCTGTAATCTCCCGCACCTCCCGTAACGTCTGTTGCGCCCGTTTACGGATCCCGGCACTGGACTCCTGGATTTGGCTCTTCACGTTTCGCTTGTCGGCCTGTAGTTCAGCCAGACGTTCGCGGAAAGGGTTGATGAGATTGACGACTGCATTTGCCACGCTTTCTTTCAGGTCGCTATACCGAAGCGCATTTGCCAGGTAGTCTGCCATCAACGAGTCATGGGCTTCCATTTCCCTGCTGGCTCGTAGAAGCTCAAATAAGTTTTTAACCCCTGCACTCATTTCTCCGGCTACAGCTTCGCCTGTATCGGTTACGGCTGATTTAATTTGTTTGCGGACGCGGTCTTCCTCGCCAAAAAGATTGATGTAGTGCTTTTCGCCTAAGCTCTTGCTCATCTTTTTGTTCGGGTCTGCGGGAGACAGGATTTTGGGTGTTTCCGTATAAAGCGGCTCTGGGTGTATAAAATATTCCTTCCCAAATTGGTGATTAAAGCGTTGGGCAATATTTCTCGAAAGTTCCAGATGCTGTTCCTGGTCTTTTCCAATCGGCACATAATCAGCATGATAGACCAGGATATCGGCTGCCTGAAGCACGGGGTAAACAAAGAGGCCAAGGCTCACAAAAGCGTCTTTGTCCGTTTCATGAAGTTGATCTGTTTTGTCCTTGAACTGCGTCATGCGTGTTAGTTCGCCATAACTTGTTGTGCAACCAAGAATCCACGACAATTCAGCATGTTCTGGTATCAGACTTTGGATGAACAAATTCTCGGGCTTGATGCCACAAGCCAGCAGGTAAAAAACCATTTTCCAAGTGTTCTCTCTCAGTTGTATTGGATTGTAGGGCATGGTCATGGAGTGGTAGTCAACCACCCCATACAAACATTTGTAATCGTCTTGAAGGCGCACCCAGTTTTGCACCGCACCAAAGTAATTGCCAAGATGGAGATCGCCAGTAGGCTGAATGCAGGAGAGAACGTTTTTCATATTGTGAAGTATGCCGGAACGTTGTTCCGACATATATTAAATAGAAGCGACAACAGAAATCTCAATGTTCACGAACTTGGGAAGTTCGGACACCTGAACCAATTCGCGAGCAGGTGCGAATTCAGGTTTGAAGTACTCGCCATATACCGCATTAATCCGGCCAAACAGATTCATGTCTTTCACAAACACAGTGGCTTTCAGCACTTTTTCGAGCTTGCTCCCACCGGCTTCTACAATGGCTTTAAGGTTTTGGAGTACCCGGTGCGTTTCGGCCTCAATGTTATCCAAAACCAATTCCCCGGTTGCTGGATCAATGGCTATTTGGCCCGACACGAAAAGCAGGCCATTGTGCGCAACAGCCTGATTGTAAGGCCCGATGGGCAATGGGGCGGCGGGGGTATTGATAAGTTGCTTCATTTTGTGGATTTGTGTATGTGGTGATTTGGTTATTTGAGTATCCAAGCTTGGCGCTCATTCCGGCCTCCAGGAAGACACGAATATCATGCTTGGGCTAAACAAATCACCAAATCACCAGATAAACGAACAACCAAAAAAAACAGAAAAAGCCCCATAAATCCCTACCTGCGGGATTGGAGCCTCCTCAATTGCCTTCTAAAAAGAGGCGTGACTATTCTTCTGCTGCGGCTCGGGCTTTGCCCGGCACCAGCACTTGACCACGGTAGTAAAGGTCGCCTTCCACGGTATAAGCGTGGTGGAACATATGAACTTCACCAGTATTCTTGCAAGTGCCGAGTGTGGGCATTAATGCATGGTCGTGTGTGCGGCGAGCGCGCTTGCGGCGCTTGGAGTGCCGCCATTTTGGATTTGGCATGACGCTATATTCCTTTAAACACCTGCTCTTTGGCAGGCAGGTTGTTTGTAGGGCTTTTGCAAGTGTACAAACAACCGGTTATGATTCAATTAATTATCGCTATTCAAATCTCGAAGACTGTCCCAAACTGAATTGGCCTTGTCTTCTTCTGAGTCGGATTTCAAGTGCTTGAGCACTTCAAGATTGCAGGGCGGCTTGGGGTCGTTCTCGCAATCGTAGGTGTTTGTGATGGGCAACGCAAGCACTACAAATTCATAGAGGTACTTTGCTACGTTGAACACTGATGCGTCTCTTTGTAAGAAAACCACCTCATCATCCACCTCCATTTCTTCTTCGCCGAATTTCACAATCAATTGTCTTTCATCCTCAAGCGGCAGATCAATTGTGGCGGTACATCGGTCGCATTCCGCTTTTACAAAGCCCTCCAGGGTAAAATTGAAGAGCAACAAATCAGGGCGCTTGTCCAGTTCGAGTCCAAAAAGAACTTTTCCCTCTTGAACGGGCGAGTCCTCAAACTGGGCGAAAAACGCACCGTCAACCTCAAATTTGAAAGAATGTACTCCTGTTTTTAACCCTTGAATGGGTAGGGAGTACGCAACAAAAGCGTCCATTGACTTGGCAGTTTTTCAAAACGGGCGGCAAAAGTAGGAAAGCTTCTCTTTTTGGCAAAGGAAAGTTGAAAACTATTTCGCTTGGAGGCAAAAAATGTGGGCTTCCGCTTTGACAAAGTTTTCTGGACCACCCTCAAACGCTTCAAACTACACCCCCACCCAACCTCCCCGCAAATTTTCGCGTGTACCATTCACCAACACAAATTTTTCACACAAACTACTACACAACATGCAAAATTTGAAATTGCTCATCCCCCTCGCGCTGTTCCTCAGCATATTTTTCGTGGCTTGCCATGAAGAAGATCCCTTCGAAAACGGCAAAATGGCTGATGTCAGCTTCGTAGGCCGTGTCATTGATGAAAATGGCGATGCCCTGGAAGGCGCGCACGTAAAAGCGGGCAAGGAATCAACCGTCACCGATGTTGATGGCATTTTCCGCCTCCAGTCCGTACGTTTACCCGCCGGTCACGCAATGGTGAGCGTCAGCAAAGCAGGGTATTTTGAAATTTCTCGCCCGTACATTGTAGAAGACGATGCCCTGCAAACCATTACAATTCAATTGCTGGAAAAAAATCAGGTTGGCTCCCTGATTGCAACCGCAGGTGGGTTGATAAATGTACCCGGTGGTCCCAGTTTAAATTTTCCGGCAAACGCCGTCACTGACGCCAACGGTAATGCTTATTCCGGTACCGTGCGTGTTTTTGCACGCTACCTTGATCCATCTGATCGCAATCTCGGCCTTTTTATTCCAGGTGACATGACTGCTGAAACTACATCAAACGAGGAAGTATTTCTGGCTACTTATGGCATGGTTGGGGTTGAAATTGAAAGCACAAACGGGCAAAAACTTAAAATCGCCAGCGGCCAGGAAGTGGAACTTCGGATGCCTATTCTTGCCAGCCAATTGGCTTCAGCACCTTCCACTATTCAGCTCTGGCATTATGATTTAGAAGATGGCCATTGGCATGAGGAAGGCTCGGCCCAAAAAGTCGGCAATGAATATGTGGGCAAAGTGACGCACTTCTCTTTCTGGAACTGCGACGCGCCATTCCCACTCATCCAGCTCCACGGCAAAATTTATTTAGGAAACACAGAACAGCCACTGGCCAATGCAATAGTCCGCATAACCATGCTTTCTACAGGCGCGTCTTCTTTTGGTTACACCAATGAAAATGGCTGTTTTGGCGGCTGCATCCCAAAGGATGAAGCGTTGACCCTGGAAGTTGTTGGTCCGGTGGAATGTGGAAGCCCGGTATTATATACCCAAAACATCGGGCCGTTCTCTGCGGAAACAACATTGGCTCCCATTATGATCCCATTATCACAAATTTCAAGTGTGAAGATTATTGGCCAATTGCAAAACTGTACTGGACAGTCTGTAGCGAACGGCTATGTAAAAGTGGAACTGGCCGATTCGAAGCACTATCTATTCCCCGGGGCGAACGGGCAATTTGAATACACATTGCTTGGTTGCGGCAGCAGCGCCCTGACGGGCGAATTGACAGGTTATGATCTTACAAATTTGTTAGAAAGTTCTCCTACAGCGTTTTCTACGCCTCCTAACACAGTAAATATCGGCAGCCTGGTAGTTTGTTCCGCACTTTCAGAGTTTATCCAATATACGCTTGACGGGCAATCATTTACAAAGGTTGACCCCTTTGGAGGAAAAGATGGAACAATCACCTTTGTGGCATCGCAACAAGACAGTTCACAAACCAATCCATACCTCCAGATGTCTTTTGCTAACAACGGCCAAGTGGGAACATTTCCGCTCTTGTCCTTGAGTGTGAACCAACTTGCAGTCGATTTTCAGGCTAGCAATACACTAACGACTACTATGACATCTTACGGGAATCCCGGAGGCTTGATGATCGGCACCTTTGGGGGCAATTTCCAGGACTTTGGAGGCGCAAGCCATACGATTAGCGGGAGCTATCGGGTGATAAGGGATTGGTGAAGCAAGCAATGGAAGGGATATAAACATTAGTCATCCCGGACTTTTCGCAACAGGTGCGTAGCACCAAAACGTCGGTAGAAATTTCGGGTTCAATCAGTTCGGAGGTGCGTAGCACC
Source organism: Saprospiraceae bacterium (assembly GCA_046160625.1). Taxonomy (GTDB): domain Bacteria; phylum Bacteroidota; class Bacteroidia; order Chitinophagales; family Saprospiraceae; genus M3007. The sequence continues at coordinate 25,247 of JBJXGZ010000055.1, read as the reverse complement.
GAAACAAATACGCCAAAGGTGTCGAGTTTCGGTGCTATGCACCTTTTTTTCTATTGCACTAGCAACTTCTACCGACGTTTAGGGTGCTACGCACCGTCAAGAGCCCAAAAAAGGCATGAGCCGCTCCAAATTCCGGATGACTCATGTTTATTGTATCTAAAAACAAAAAATGTTACCTTTGGAAATTCGAGCAAAAACTCAGAAAACTTCCCAACAGTGGAAAAATAACCTGTAGTTTTTATACAAAAAGTGCAATAAGCAACCTATTTCGTGCTTATAGCAAGTTTTTGGTTGAAAAATAGTGCGTTTGTAAATCACATGAAATGTTGATAAACGCCTTTGAGCACTAGTTTTTCCACATGATGTTGGTGATTATTGAACAAAATTTAAAAAACACAGATTGTTTCATAATTAAAAGCGAAATGATTGCCTCTAATTTTGTTTTGAAATAAAAAGGCTCACCTGCTGTAACAGATAAGCCAAAATATAAACCATTAAAATAAGTAAAAATGGTCAAAACAAAAACACGAGGCTTGCGCTTCAACGGGAAATCTATTTTTCAGGTGCTAGTACTTATTTCAGAGGTGCTAAAAAACCTAGTCCTAATCCTAAAAACCTTTTTCTAAACAAAGATAAGTCCAATGCTAATTGAAGCATTGGACTTACTTTTTCAAACCCCTCAAAAATCAAACTTAATCCCCTGCGCCAACGGCAACGATTCCGAATAATTGATCGTATTTGTCTGCCTGCGCATATAGGCTTTCCAGGCGTCTGAACCGGATTCACGGCCTCCGCCGGTTTCTTTTTCGCCGCCAAATGCGCCCCCGATTTCTGCGCCGGAAGTGCCGATGTTTACGTTGGCAATGCCGCAATCAGAGCCGTTTACGGAGAGGAAACGCTCGGCTTCTCGGAGATTCGTGGTCATAATGGCCGACGAAAGTCCTTGTGGCACAGCATTTTGCAGCGCAATAGCTTCTTCGATAGTTTTGTATTTAATCAGATAGAGTATCGGCGCGAAAGTCTCGTGTTGCACGATGTCCCAGTAGTTTTCTACCTCGGCGATGCAGGGTTTTACATAGCAACCGCTTTCATAACCTGGGCCTGATAGTACGCCGCCTTCCACCACGAATTTGCCTTTGTGCTTCTTGATTTCGCCTATCGAATGCAGGTAGTTTTCCACGGCGTGTTTGTCAATGAGCGGCCCCACATGATTTCCTGGGTCGAGCGGGTCGCCGATGCGGAGTTGTGGATACGCTTTGGAAAGAGTCGTTTTCACCTGCTCGTACACGCTTTCATGGATGATGAGTCGGCGCGTGCTGGTGCAACGTTGTCCGGCAGTACCGACAGCGCCGAAAACAGCGCCTGTCAGCACCATTTTCATATCGGCGGAAGGCGTGATGATAATGGCGTTATTGCCGCCCAGTTCGAGTATGCTGCGTCCAAAACGTGCGGCCACGGCTTGACCCACAATGCGGCCCATGTGCGTGCTTCCCGTGGCGCTCAGGAGCGGCACACGGTGATCTTTGGTAATGTACTCGCCCACTTTGTAGTCGCCATTGATGATGCAGCTGATGCCTTCAGGCAAGTCATTGGCTTTCAATACTTTTTGGAAAAGATTTTGGCAGGCAATGGAACAAAGCGGTGTTTTTTCGGAGGCTTTCCAAATACAAACGTCGCCGCAAACCCAGGCGAGAGCGGCATTCCAGGACCATACTGCAACCGGAAAATTGAAGGCCGAAATGATGCCCACAATGCCCAGTGGATGCCATTGCTCGTACATACGGTGGCCGGGACGCTCGGAGTGCATAGTAAGGCCGTAAAGTTGACGTGATAGGCCCACTGCAAAATCACAGATGTCAATCATTTCCTGCACTTCGCCGTAACCTTCCTGAAGGCTTTTGCCCATTTCATAGGAGACGAGGCGACCAAGGGCTTCTTTGTATTGACGCAGCACATCGCCGAATTGGCGCACGATTTCGCCGCGCTTGGGGGCGGGCATGTCGCGCCAGATTTTGAACGCTTGTTCGGCAGATTGCACTACCTGTTCGTATTGCTCGCGGGTGGTAATGCCCACATAACCAATGGATTGACCGTCAACCGGAGAAATTGATTCTATGTAGCGGCGGCTACCAGCGATGATGTTCTGACCAGTAGAAGTGCCGGTATTTCGGGTGCGGAGACCGAGTTTTTTTAAAAATTCTTTTGGCTGCATTTTTTGCGAAAGTTGGACGCTGCAATCTTAGTGTTGAAAAGCGGGCGGCAAAAGTACAGAAAAGGCAAGGCTAAATTCCGCTTCATCTGCGTATTTGTGCTGCGGTTTGAAGGTTTGACACAGAGCGTATCTGGATTGCCATCGTGAAAATCGCGCCAATTTGTGCCAGTTCGCGTCATTTGAGGAATTAGAGGCATAACTTAACTTACGCGACCAAAAAATAGAATTAGTTTTGCTATGCGGTTTTTTTGCCGCAGAATCTTTCATTCCTTCATTTTATTTCAAAACTAAATTACCATGCAAAAAACGATCAATCCTTATTGCCGCACACTTCAACAATGGTTTCTCTTCTCACTCATGGTTATGACTTTGTTCCCGCAGAGTGGGTTTAGCCAAGGATTCGAGTGTGGAAGCCCAGACCCTTCACTTGAGCAATATTCCAAAATGCAAAGTGAAGTGGAAACCGTTTACCAAATGAGTTTGTCAACATCTCCCCAACCCACTATTGAAATCCCCGTTTATTTTACAGTTGTAAGAAATGCTGATGGCACAATTCCTAACTTTGGCGACCTAACTGCCGCATATATTGACATTAGAGTAGATTTTTTGAACAATAAAGTTGCCGGCACTGGGTTTCATTTTAACCGTTTGGGGGCTGTTAACTATATTGATCATGACGTATTTGCTCAAGGTGACTTTGGTGGGATGATAAGAGAAAACTATTCCTATGTTAATACCGCCTTTAATGTCTATTTGCGTCCAGGGACCAGTGGTTATGGCAGCCAACCAGGACAAAATTCGCCAAGTTCTCCCCAAAAGGACAATACTTTGACGCTTGGTGTTGATCTTTTTACAGATGATGGAGAGGTATATTCACATGAAACGGGTCATAATTTTTCGCTACTTCACACCTTTGGTGCGCCACAAGCGTATAAATACCCAGACGTGCTAACAGATTTAAATCAAATAGACCATCCGTATTCCCAATCTGGATTTCCGCGGGAGCTCGCCATTCGGGATGATGTACCTATGGGTACAAAAAACTTCATTTTTACAAATAAGTTCACCGCAGGAGATTTATGCTGGGATACTGAGGCTGATTGTACTGGAAGCTATGGTACTCGATCTACATTCCCGGAATTCGACCCAACGAACATTGCCAATTGTATTGCAAATCCAAATAGTGTGAATTGTTTGGCCGGATGTTTGTACCCAGGTTGTGGATACAATGGTCTTTATAAAGATTACAACGAAGATCCTATAGTTGGTGAACCCAACAATATTATGGCCGTAACATACCATTCCACATGTGATGTTCATTTTTCTGATTGTCAAAAAAACAGGATGGTACTTACTTTTCAAGACTTTTGGGCCAATAAAATTGATCAAGGGCTTTTGATCAATGTGACAGATAAAGTTGAATACAAAGGTACGACAGAGCCTCTAAAAAACGTGGTATTGCGTTGGCGGCACCCCTCAACGCCTAAATACACAAACTGTGTCTCAGATAAAGACGGTGATTTCCGTGGGGTGTTATACGACCAAACAGTCACCGCCGAAGTAAGAAAAATTGGTTCAACCAAAGAGGTGGGAGGGTTTATTCCTAATCCAAACGGGCTTGGCGGAACATTATATTATATTGATGCATATGCTCAGGATGAATGGCTTGAAGGGTTGACTACCTACGATTTGGTTTGCATTAGCAAACACATTCTTGGCACTGAACCTCTGGCAAGCGGCTATGACATAATTGCTGCAGATGCCAACCGCAGCAGCAGCATTACAAGTTTTGATATTGTCGAATTTCGCAAACTTATTCTTGGGATTTATCAGAAACTGCCACAGCAGCAATCGCCATGGATTTTTGTGCCTGAGTATATTCCACAAGATTACCAAACTCAGTTTGACTTGAACCCCTTTTCAATAGACATTGACGTAATCAACCAAGACGTAAGTTACACGGAGTACAGCACGGCTACATGGCAGTATAATATTCCTCCCCCTGCTTCTGGACAAAGAGGGTATGATGGCATTAAACTCGGAAATGTTTGTGGGCCTATGTTACTTTGTGAAGAACCCGAAATCACGTTCCTTTCTCCAGCACTAATAGAGCCTGATCAGATATTGGAAATAGAAATAAAAGCAATCGGCTTCAACAATATTGAGAGTTTCCAAACGGGAATCTTCTTAGACCATGAGAAACTAGAAGTTTTAGATGTGCTCGCTGGTGATTTGCCAGAATTTTCGAAAGAAGACAATGCTGGCCTAACCCAATTGGAACATGATCAAATAAATATTGCGTGGTTTAAATCAAACGTCCAACCTCATACACTTGGCTCAAGTGGTTCGGAGTGGGGCTCTCTTTTTAAGGTGAGGGCAAAAGCCTTGCAACCAATAACCGATATTAGCAGTGTAATAAACTTGGATAAAGAAAAAGTTGCGATTCCAACGGGGTTTTTCGACGTGTCTGGTTGTGTAGATGATGTCCAATTACAAGCAGTTATTACTCCAATTTTTGAAAGGGGCAATGAACGTTCATTAGAAAAGAATCAATCCTCTTTGACTCGATTTGGCAATGACACTTTCTTCTGCTTTCCTAACCCAGCAGGCGATCAAGTTTCAATAGTTTTTGAAAACCATGCGGAAGATCAACAAGGTTTGTTTTCGTTTTACGATTCTCAAGGCAGAACCATAAAATCCCTTAACAGGCCTCTTCATAAAGGAGTAAATACCATAACACTCGGGGTAGAGATTCAAAACCTGCCAGAAGGCATCTATAATGTACTGCTTGTTTCAAAGGACCATGTAAAGACTGGACGGTTCTTTAAAAAATAATGCTTCGGCAACAAAATACCCGCCTCATAGTCGTGATGACTGAGGCGGGTTTTCAATATTCTTCATGAAAAATTTTCAATTTTATCTTTTAGCCAGTTTGCTTTTGGGATTAGTAGTACCATCCTGGGCAAAGATAATTTATGTCAACAAGAACGCTTTGGGCTCCAATAACGGCAGTAATTGGGACAATGCCTATAATGAGCTAAGCACCGCCCTTCCAACGGCTCAAACGGGAGATGCCGTATGGGTGGCAAAAGGAATTTACAAACCATACATAGAAGGAGTAAGCAATAGCTTCACTATGGTGAGCGGCATCAAACTATTGGGTGGATTCAGTGGCTGGGAATCAAATGAAAATCAAAGAAATTGGGATTTGAACGAGACCATTCTGACCGCTCAATATATGATTGGCCAGAACGGTGTGGTATATCCTCCGTATAATATTTTATACTGCGTTTCGACAGATTCTGCATCAATAGTTGATGGATTTACATTTAGAGATGTATTGGCCGGACCATTTGATGGTGAACCTTGCGGATCAGACCAGCACAAATGTTATGGAGGCGGTATATTTCTATACAGTCCTTCACCATCCATCCCAACCTTTTTAACTGTTCAACATTGCCGATTTTTGGACAATTGTTGTGCAGCGGGTGGGTCTGCAATCGGAATCAATTTTTCAGAAGGATCAGGAGGGTATACCATCAAGCATTGCTCCTTCAAAAACAACACCGCATTGGATGGTGGTGCCATGAGCATTGTGGTGGGCACAAATGCTCAGTACAAGATGCTGATAGACAGCTGCCTGTTTGAAGAAAATCACACTCCCCCTTTAGGCATTGTGGGCGCGGTCTCTATTTACAATGCAAACACTAATATTGACCTAACCATTTCTCACACAATATTCCAAAAAAACTCATCGGTTTATGCTGGTTGTTTGTTTCATCAAGCCTATGATAATGTAGCACCTGTAAAGCTTACAAATTGTTCGTTTATTGAAAATACTGCTGGGAAAATCGCGAATTTTGGTACTGGCGGAGCATTATTAGGAGGTAATTATCATATCAACGGCTGTGTCTTTCAGCACAACAAGGCCTTAGTTGGGGGAGCAATCGATGCGGATTGGCTGAGGATTGAAAATAGTGTTTTCAATGATAACTTGGGTATACACGAAGGGGGAGCTATTGTCACCTATCATTCGAATTATTTTCTGAATACTACATTCATCAACAACAACTCAGGGGTCAGAGGAGCGGGCATATTGCATAAAGGGCTTGGATTGCCTCATGACACACTCATAAACTGCTTATTTTATGGAAACAAAGTAAATGGCGAAAAGGAATGGATGGCAACTTACGGTGCATCAGTACACATAGCCAATAGTTATGTGGATGCTGAAAACTGTGAATCTTTGAAGAATGGGTTTGCTATAGGAGACTCTTTATCCTGTGGCCCCAATATGTTCTTCAACATTGACCCTCTATTCCGAGACACAGCTGCAGGAGATTTCCGTTTACAGGGCTGTTCCCCGCTCTTAAATAAAGGCGACAGTACTTGGGCAGCGCGATTTGGGTTGCTCACTGACTTGGCTGGTAATTCTTGCTGGCAAGATGGCGTTCCCGACATAGGGGCTTACGAAACTCCGCGCCTCCGAGCAGAAGCCGAATGGCAGGATGTTCGTTGCTACGGCCAAACAGATGGAACAACAACCGTCTTTGCGGAAGGTGGCTTTTCCCCATATACCTTCCTTTGGAATGGAAATCAGCAAGACAGTTTGCACACGGGGTTACCTGCTGGTATTTACACAACAATCGTACGAGATAGCGACCTTTGCGCCGACACCCTAATCATTATTATAGGTCAGCCAGATTCTTTGCAATTGACGGCTACCGTAACGCCCAGCAGCAGTACCCAAATCCCAAATGGTAGTATTGTTCTCGACGTTGTTTCCGGTGGTACCATGCCATACACCTATGAATGGAGTACTGGAAGTACAGAGGATGCCATTAACAACTTAGAATCAGGCATCTATACTGTTACCGTTACTGATGAGCAAGGCTGTTCCAATTTATGGGAATTCGAAGTGCTGCTAATAACGGGTACTGATCAACAGGGTGATTTAACGAATCTAAGAATCTACCCCAATCCAGCAACTGATTGGGTTCACCTTTTGCTCCCGGAAGCGGAGAGCGAGATTCTTTTAGAAGTAGTCGATGCCTCTGGCAAAACAATTATCATACAACACATACCTAAGTATGAAAAGGTTTTCAACCTAAACGTAAAAGGATTGCCAAGCGGTGCGTACACCCTGATATTCAAGCAAAATGGGCGAACGACACATATAGGGCAGGTAGTAAAACGCTTATGAAAAAGAGCGGGCGACTTTACATAGTCGCCCGCTCCAATCTTCAAAATCCAAGATTCTAATTGGCGTAGTCGCTCAAAAACTTCAACCGCATCAGTTGAATCTCCTCCCAGGTAATCTCGTCGTCTTTCAGTGCGGAGAAGGCCTCATCAATAGAGTCTGATTCCGCTTCTTTGAAATACTCAATCACCGTTTCGCGCACATATTCATCCACCACTTTGTTGAGGTAATAGTCGAGCTTGAGTTTGGTGCCCGATTGAACGATTCCGTCCAGTTCTTCCAAAAGTTCAGGCATGCTCATGTCGTTGACCTTTGCAATCTCGTCAAGGCCGATTTTGCGGTCAATGGCCATGATGTAACTGACCTTCGATTTTGATTTGTTCGCTACCGTTTTGATGGTAATGTCCATCGGACGCTCTATCTCGTTTTCCTCGCAGTATTTTTTGATGGCATCCACAAACGGTTGGGCATACTTCTGCGCCTTGCCTTGCGATACACCCACGATCTTGGACATATCGTCCATAGAAATGGGGTAATTCGTAGCCATTTCCTCCAAAGAAGGGTCCTGGAAAATGATGTACGGCGGCAAGTTGTGTTTTTTGGCTATGTCCCGACGCAAGTCTTTAAGGATGTGCATCAATGGCTCGTCGAGTACAGCTGTGCCGCCTTTTTCGTCGTCAATGTCGTATTCGCCGTCCTCATAATCGTGGTTAATCGTGATCTGAAGGGGTTGCGGGTCTTTCAAATATTCGCGCCCAGCGGGAGAGACTTTCAAAATACCAAACTGCTCTACTTCCTTGTAGATCAGGTTGTTGATCATCGCGTGGCGGAAGATGGAGCTCCAGAAATTTTCGTCTTTATTGTCGCCCACACCAAAGTTGTCCATTTCCGTGAACCGGAAATCTTTCATCTCCTTGGTTTCGCGACCCATGATGAAATCCATGACGGTTTTCATCAGGTAATTTTCGTTGAGGTCGAGAATAGACTGCACGACAGCGACTATTTCAGCCTTCACCTCCATTTTCTCCTTCGGGTTCTTGCAGTTGTCGCACATCTTGTGGCAGTTCTCTTCTTCGAATTCTTCGCCAAAGTAGTGCAACAAGAATCGGCGGCGACAAGCAGCCGTTTCGGCGTACGCCACCACTTCCTGCATCAATTGTGCCCCCATTTCGCGCTCTGCCACTGGTTTGTCGCGCAGGAATTTTTCGAGGCGCAGGATGTCTTTGTAGTTGTAAAACGCGATACACTTTCCTCCCAATCCATCGCGCCCGGCGCGGCCAGTTTCCTGGTAATAGTTTTCGATGGATTTTGGCATATCGTAGTGCATCACAAAACGCACATCGGGTTTGTCAATGCCCATACCGAAAGCGATGGTGGCGCATATCACGTCAATGTCTTCCATCAGGAATTGATCCTGCGTCTTGGCGCGGAGTTTGGGGTCAAGGCCGGCATGATAGGGTGCTGCCTTGATGTCGTTCACCATCAGCATCTCGGCGATATCTTCGGCAGTTTTGCGGTTTTGGACATAAATAATGCCTGATTCACCGTAAAATTCTTCCTTGATGACCTGGATAATTTGCTTTATCGTAGTCTCTTTTTTGACTTTCGAGCGAATTTCATAAAAGAGGTTGTCGCGGTTGAACGACGACACGAACGTGCTGTCTTCCGTCATCTCCAGGTTCTTCAGGATATCCTGTTGTACCTTGGGCGTAGCGGTGGCGGTAAGTGCCATTATGGGCACGTCGCGGGCTACGGCGTCGAGCATCACGCGAATGCGACGATATTCCGGGCGGAAATCGTGGCCCCATTCGGAGATACAGTGCGCCTCGTCCACTGCCACGAAGGAAATATCAGAATTCTGGAAAAATTCTATGTTTTCCTCTTTGGTCAGGGTTTCTGGTGCGACGTACAGAATTTTTGTACGACCGTCCGTAATGTCCTGTTTCACCTTCTTCATTTGAACCTTGGTGAGCGAGGAATTGAGAAAGTGAGCCACCTCATCTTCGTCGGAATAGCCTCGGATACTGTCCACCTGATTTTTCATCAGGGCGATCAGTGGGCTGATAACGATGGCCGTTCCGGGCAACATGAGGGCAGGCAGTTGGTAACAGAGGCTTTTGCCGCCGCCCGTAGGCATGATGACAAAGGTATCTTTTCCGTCGAGGAGGCTTTGGATAATGGCGGCCTGGTCGGCCTTGAAGGCATCAAAACCAAAATATTTCTGAAGGCTCTCGATTAGCGCGTCGTGGCCGGTGGCAATTGCAGACATCTTCTTAATGCGTTGAATAATATCGTATTTTAATCGGGCGAACCCGACTTTTGGCCCTGAAAAAATCAATCGGTACGGGGACGTGAATATTTGAGCCAGTGTACCCCCTCCGAAAAAGCCGCCAAAGATAGAAAAACAATAATCATAAAACCCACAAATTTTTACCTGTTTTTTTTAAATAAAAAGCAAAGCCTCAAGTTATAATTTGGCAAGGCCAATAAAAACAAGGCTTTCTCAAAATAAAAATTGGAAAATGGACACAATTCTTACCCGCTACGCCCACCTACTCACTCATTACTGCTTGCAAGTACGCCCCGGCGACAAAGTATTCATTGTCAGCACTTTGCTTGCCGAACCGCTGGTGCGAGAAGTTTATCGTGAAGCATATACCGCAGGGGCTGCCCTGGTGGAATGCGACCTCTCTTTTCGTGAACGTGAACGACTTTTTTTTCAAAACGCCTCCGACGAAGCTTTGCGCACGCCGCCCATACTTCAAGGGCTTGCCATGCAAACATTTGACTGCTACCTCAACATCAGAGCGCCATACAATCTCCGTGAGACCAATGGCGCAACTCCTGAACAGGCTCAAATGCGCACCGAAACCCTGACGCCCATCAACAAAGCTTACTTCGAGCGGACTGCCGATCGTCGCCTGCGCCGCAACTTGTGCCAATACCCCACGGATGCCTCGGCCCAGGAAGCGGGCATGAGTTTGAGTGAGTACGAACAATTTGTTTTTGGTGCCTGCAAACTCTTTAACGAAGACCCGGAGGCAGCCTGGCTAGCGGTTCGCACTAGCCAGCAGCGCATTGTCGATCATTTGAACGGCTGCCAGACCGTGCGTTACCTTTCTGAGGGCACTGACATTCAATTCAGCACCCAAGGCCGGATTTGGATGAACTCAGACGGCCAGACAAATATGCCTTCAGGAGAGGTTTACACCAGCCCTGTGGAAGACAGCGTAAATGGCACAGTACATTTTTCGTATCCCTGCATTTATCAGGGCACTGAAGTGGAAGGCGTGACCTTGTGGGTAAAAGATGGCCTCATTGAAAAATGGGAAGCTCTCCGTGGGCAGGAATTCCTCGATTACATCTTTAGCCTGCCCGGCACCCGTAGGTTTGGCGAAGCGGCCATTGGCACCAATTACGACATCCAGCGCATCACTAAAAACATCCTTTTTGACGAGAAAATAGGCGGCAGCATCCACATGGCCATCGGGCAGAGTTACCTGCAAACGGGCGGCAAAAACGAATCGCCGGTGCACTGGGATATGATTACTGACATGACCCAAGGCGGAGAGATTTGGGCCGATGGGGAGAAGGTTTATGAGGCTGGGAAGTTTTTGATTTGAGGAAAAAAAAGAACGTGTTCAGGAAGGTGTATTACAGTCCACATTTCTGAACACGTTCAAAAAAAGTGTAAGAGTCACTTTTTAATGTTTAGCCAAAACCAGGCGCCTGGTCATGATTTTGTTGGATTGCTGTAGTGTTACAAAATAAACCCCTTCAGGCTGCCCACTCAAGTCAATCCAGTTATTTCCATAAAAGACTTGTTCGAACATTGAGTTATTCATCAGGTTAGTAACACGCAGATGTCCCTCCTTCAGGTCATTGCAGTGAATGAATACAGTACCGATAGCGGGATTAGGGAAAATGGAGAAGGATTCTTCGAATCCGGCGAGCTCATTCACGGGTACTGTACAAGCGGATTCCAGCTCCTCTTGACTGTTGCAATTCGGGGCATTATTTTGGATGGTTATGATACCGGAAGGGTTAGCCAGATAATCGCAAATGCTTTGCACGGCGCAGGTGGAAAGCAATTTATTGTCCTCAATCCAGAGGTTCCCTCCAATGGTTTGAATGTTACTCAGGGCATTTAGGTTGCTAAGGACCGGGTTGCCATTTTCAGGAAAAGAACTATTACTTCCGATAATAAGATCAGCCCCAATGAAAACAAGACTGTCCAGACCAGTCAGGTTTTCGAGAACAGCATTACCAAAAGCCCCGGAAGAGACAAAAGACCAGGGGCCAATAACCAGGCTTCCTCTAATTGTCTTGAGATTGGTCAATCCTGCCAGACTTGTTAGTGCCTTGCTGCTATGAATCCAAAGATAATACCCAATGGAGTCAAGGTTATTCAGTCCGGTGAGACTCTTTAATGTCTTGTTTTCGGCAATGATTATTCGATCTGCATATTGAAGATTCTCAAGACCAGTTAAATTGATAAGCTTCGGGTTGCCCGTGATAGTCAGGATGCCATTGTTAAGGGCGCTGAGCATTTCTAGTCCAGTCAAACTTGTCAGCGCTGTATTTGAGCTAATATTAAGGCTTCCCAGAATGGAAACAAGGTGGTTCAAGCCGTTTAAATTTTTCAGGGCAGCATTTCCATACACTTGTAAATAACCACCAATGGAAGCAAGGGAATCAAGACCGGCCAAACTGACAAGAGCATTATTATTGTTAATATCCACATCTCCGGCAATAGAAACAAGTGAATTCAACCCCGTCAAGTCTGGCAGCAAAGCATTGTTGGCAAGCGTAAAGCCATTGCCTATGTCATGAAGCGTTTCCAGGCCGGTTAAACTGGCGAGCGCAGGGTTGTTTGTAATCCCGAGGCCATTGCCAATTGACTCGAGTTTGTTCATTGTGGTCAAGCTACTCAGCACGGCATTGTTGTGAATGCCAACTCCGCGGATCGATTTTACATTTTCCAAACCGCTCAAATTGAGGAGGCTTGAATTATAATGAATCGAAAGACTATTTCCAATCGAATCTAGCTTGTTCAACCCACTCAGGTTAAGCAGTCCCTGGTTGTGTATGATATTAAGGTCACCACCAATGGATATAAGGTTGTCCAATCCCATTAAATTAGGCAAGCTATAATCGTTGCTAATGCTCAGGTTGTCTGTAATAGATTCCAGGTTATTTAAACCTTCCAAGCTTGTCAACAACGGATTGGACACGATATTCAGGCTTCCGCCAATGGCTAGGATATGATCCAGCCCATATAAACTTGTAAGACTCTGGTTTTCTTCAATTTGCAGGTCGCCGATAATAGTATCAATCAAATTGGAAAAAGGCAAGCTATCCAAAACGGGGTTGTTGTAAAGGGAGAGCCCGCCCCCTAAAGAACTGACATTGTGCAGGCCGGACAGACTTTTCAATCCTTCATTGTAGCTTATGTAAATGCTGCCTCCCACGTGCTTTAGCTGTTCCAGACCAGCCAAACTGCTTAAAGTGCCAGTACCAGTGATGCCCAGGGTTCCGCCGATTGAATCCAGGGTACTCAGGCCGCTCAAACTGGAAAAGAAAGTATCGGCAGAAATCGAAAGATCGCCACCAACAGAGACCAGCTGGTCTAACCCATCCATACCAGTTAAATTCGGATTTTCTGAAATTATAAAGTCTGCTCCGACCGACTGAAGGTATTCGAGCCCGATCAAGCTGCTCAAATTCTTGTTGTTCCAGATATTCAAATTGTGATCCACGCTGACAAGACTTTCTAAGCCGGTCAAACTGCTCAGGCTATCGTTGAATTCAACTCGAAAATCATGACCAATGTGCTTCAAACCACCCAAACCTGTCAAATTAATCAGTTTGGAATTATAAATGAGGCATTCTCCACCAATGGAATCGATCAGATCCAGACCCGTTAACTGGGTAAGATTATCATTCGATTGAATGGATAGCCCCCATTCAACCGAGTGGATGTTTTTCAATCCGTTAAGACTGCTGAGGGTATAATTTCCCCCGATACTCAAATATCCATTGATGGCGCTCAGGTTTTCCAGTCCGTCCAGGCTGCTAAGCGAATCATTGGATGAAATGTGAAGAGAGCCCCCGATGAAGTTGAGTTTTTGCAAGCTGGACAGACTATTCAAGCCCGTGTTCACAATTGCCATTTCACCACCAATCGTAACGAGATTTTGCAGGGCATCTATGTTGTTCAGCTCAGGGTTGATTTCAAGACTAAGGCGGCCGCCGATGTACGTTAGCTGGCCTGAATCCCCTAAACTCTTCAAGGCTGGGTTCATAGAAACAAGCAAGCCATCGCCAATAGAAAGGAGATTGCCCAAGCCGGTTAAATTTGTCAGCAAGTCATTATTAAGGATTTCAACGCCACCATTAATTGAAACTAAACTATCCAATCCGCTTAGGTTGAAAAGGTTGGGGTTTCCAATAATGGCAAGATGGCCGCCAATGTTGCGCAGCCCGATTAATCCATTCAAGTTGTTGACGTCCAACCCATTAATGACTACGTTTCCAGGAATGTCAGTACAGCCGGGATAGCTGATTTGGAAACCATCAATCTGGGATTGCGTGGTAAAATAAATCTGGGTGGGGCATTGTGCCCAAAGGAGCTGGGTGCAGGCAAGAGCCAGCGTCAGGGTTAATATTATTTTCTTCATGGCAATTGTTTATTAAGGTGGCACTAGATTGTCAAATGGAACCAACCGTATAGCGTTATTATTGGTTTCATACGACCCATAGTTAACTATTACGAGCGTGTTTAAATTTTTGCCACAACGCTGAAATTTAAACAATCGGTGCCTGCCCCCAATAGGTGTGTGGCAAAGCTGTGGCGCAGGCCGGGCATGCCCACGTCCTTATTGATTTTGGCCTTTTTTAGGGCTTCTGAAAACACTTTTTGTGCGCTGCGGGTACTGTACTGGTCGCCATACTGACCCTCAAAAAGGAATTTCTTGGGCTTGTATATCAATAACATGGTCGATCAAACCAAGACGGTGGGCGTAGTGCTGTATGCCAAAAGAGGCGTAAGTTTGTGGGAAAAGTTTTGGTATGTCAAAGAAGCTAAGCAACGAGGAGTCCGAAGGTATGCTTGAGCGATGTAAAAAAAAATGATTGAGTTATCATTGGCGCAAAGGGTGCCAGCCTTTAGGAAATGGTGTGGCATCCTGTTTCTTCTTTCCGTTTGCAGTGTCATCCCAATGCCAGGCCAGCCAAACGACCTGATTATCCGGCAGTTCCCTGATCTGGCAGGATTGCCTTCCAGCAATTTTACCGCTGCATGCAAAGATTCATTGGGATACATTTGGTTGGGAACATCCTCCGGACTAGCCAGGTTTGACGGACAGTCATTCCGCCTTTTCAGGCATATACCTGGGGACAATCGTTCACTGCTATCCAACCAGGTGGGCAGCCTGGGCGTAATGCCAAATGGCCTGGTGATGGTTAAAACCGCCTATGGAACCTGTCATTTTGATCCAAAAACTGAATCTTTTACAACCCACAGCCTGCCGCCGGGAGTCGAACGAAAACAGGTTATTGGCGGCTTTTTGTTTGAAAGCCACATGGACCGGTCGCTCTGTCACACGCTGAGCTTGGGCGATGGACGTACATTTTTTAAAAGGCTTCGTACCGGCCGGTGGCATGAAATCAGCCATTTTTTAATAGAAACGAATGAACGCAAAATTTGCTGCATTTTCGAGGATACGCTTCCCATTATTTGGGTATCGGTCGGTCGGACTATTTTTAAATGGAATGAAGACACTGGCGAAAGGCAGGCATTCAAAATCCCCGATTCATTCACCGGAGAAGTCATTGATTTTCTGAAAAAACCCGATGGTTCGTTTTGGCTCGGCATGTGGGGCAACGGGCTGTTGCATTTCAACCCTGATCGCAACGAATGGTCGTTCGTGGGCCGATCTCGTAACCTGCCTAAAGAAATCACCGCTTCATTGGTTTGGTTCAATAACCCGATTTCGCGCCAAAAAGAAGTCTGGATGACTACACTGGCCGGCCCGGCTTGTATGGATCCCGTTCAGCTCACCATTCGAACCTACCCTCCCGACAACCGGGGCCATCGCTGGTCATCCCACTACCCGGACTCTCATCCTGAGTTCATCCTTCCGGACGAGCAAATGCGCAAACTATGGTTCATCGGTCAGGGCGTCCTGGATGTCTGCGATTTTGACGAACAAACGATGGGAATCACACCCTCCCATTCCGGCGTCAATTCGTGCGACCTGAACAGCATCAGCCACATTGTACCCAATTGGGATGATCCTTCGAAACTGCTTCTTTTAAAATATTATGGGCAAAAAGCGGCGGAATATGATATGGAACAAGGTCGCATTCGTGAAATCAGTCATTTTTTGCCGGATGGAGCCAGCCCAGCTTCCATATTATGGTTGCATGATGGGGTATTGTGGGCAGCTTCAACAGCTGGAGCTTTGTATGAAAAAAGGGCGGGGTCAGTGCGTTGGAATAATATTTCAGAAAAAACAGACCCACAGGCTCGTTTATTTTCTGCAACGCTGGGGGGCTTCAAACAAATGCTGCAGGATAATAAAAAGCAGATTTGGTGTTGGTCAGGAAGAAAAGGTTTGTTTTTAATAAACCGATTAAAGAGTATATCCAAACAGGTATTTGAGAATCCCAATATTCATGTCAATGCCATGTTGACGGGAGGAAACGGGCATCCGGTTTATGTGGTAACAGCATTAGCCACTTTGTTTCGGTTTTCCGAAAACGGTAGCTTGGAGCAGGAAATTAAGCTGGGCGATTTATTGGATAAAAACACCGGGCTGTCAGCATTACATATCTATTCAGCGATCTGCGACCGCAAAGGCCATCTGTGGATGGGTACCAACAAGGGTGTGGCTTGTTTTGATCCTTTGCAACATAAATTGACGGTATTTGACGAAAGTCACGGTATTCCGCAAACTCTGGTTATCAATGTACTTCCTGACAGCAAAGGTCGAATCTGGGTGGATTGCATGGAGCAATTAGCGGTTCTTTATCCAGAAACAGGCCAGGTACGTGTCTTCGATTCCAACGATGGCTACCTCGGTGACGTGAATGGAATGGCACTGTTTGAATTGCCCGATTCAACCATATTAGCAGCCGGAGGGGATGCGGTATATCATTTCAATCTCACCCAACCCCCGGGAAATTCGACCCTATGGCCGATCCGTTTGAACCGCCTGGTTGCAGGAGCCGACACCCTCATCCCTTATTATGAAAATGGGCAATTGAAGAAGATAGAGTTGTTTGCCGCCGATAACCGCTTAGAGCTAGATTTCGCTTTGTTGAATTTTGCCAACCCAAACCATAACTCCTATTGGTATCAAATTGAGGGCATCCATCGGGACTGGTTGCCTTTGGGGAACGCTGGCAAACTCCATTACGCAGGTTTGCCCTCGGGTAGGTACAAACTCAAAATCAAAGCCTTCAGCATCCATAAGCCCGACGTAGTTTCTGAAATAGCCCTCGATTTAAATGTACATCCACTTTTTTGGCAGACGCCCTGGTTTATCCTCCTTTCAATTGCTGTTATCCTAGCGGGCTTTTATGGTCTTTATCGCTACCGGCTGACTCAGGTTCTGCGCGTTGAAAAAACGAGAACCCGGATCGCAAGGGATCTGCATGATGACATCGGATCCGCCCTTTCGAGTATTTCCATGTGGAGTAATATGACAATGGCGACTATTCAAAACAACCCTGAAAAAGCCCGTGAAAGCGCTGAAAAAGTGGGGGAAACCGCCCGACAGGTCATGGAAACGATGGATGACATTATTTGGATAGCCAACCCCCAATACGATTCGCTGTCGGGCATGATGGCGAAAATGAAGACCCTTGCCGTATCAGTGGCAGAAGCGAATGGGATTGAACCCGAATTTGATTTTCAAGAATATTCTGATAACCTTCAACTTCACATGGAACTGCGGCGAAACCTGTTCCTGATTTTCAAAGAAGCGGTCAACAACATGGCAAAATATGCACAATGTACGCGGGCCTATTTTGTTTTTAAAAAATCAGAAGGCCGTCTGCTGATGGAAATCAGGGACAACGGTATCGGCTTTGACTTGAAAAACATAGCAACAATGCAGGGCAGCGGCCTGCGAAATATCCGACAGCGGGCCGAAGAATCAGGCGGCCAATTAGCCATTATTTCCACAATAAACGAGGGGACAACCATCCGCCTGATTCTTTGATACTCACCACATCATGTGATATGCAAGGCACAAAAAAAACTTTAAATTTGCAGGACATTCCCAATCGAATGAACATTTTTTATTGATTAATACATGATTATGCAAAATAATTCGGCGTCTCCGATCAAAATTGCCCTGTTTGAAGACAATGCCGACCTGCGCGAAGGGCTGCGCTTTTTACTCGACAATACTCCTAATTTAACCGTGGTTGGGGCATGGCCCAATTGTGAGGATATTACTCAAAATCTCCAAACCAACCTTCCGGATATCATACTGATGGACATCGAAATGCCCAAGGTCAACGGTATTGAAGGGCTTAAAATAGTCAAGCAACTGTATCCGAATGTCCATGTGTTGATGCTAACTGTTTTTGAGGAAAACGATCATGTTTTCTCTGCTATTTGCAATGGAGCCTCGGGGTATATACTTAAACGAACACCCCCAGCCAAAATCGTAGAGGCAATCAATGAAACGATTCAGGAAGGAGCCGCCATTACGCCATCCATCGCCCGTAATGTCATGCAATTTTTTTCTGAACAGCGCAGAACCGTAACCGACAAATATAACCTCACCCAGCGCGAAAAAGAAACGCTGGCTTCCCTTGTAAAAGGTAACAGCTATAAAATGATCGCCGCTGAATTGGGCATCAGCGTCGATACCGTGCGGTCGCATATAAAGCGCACCTATGAAAAATTGCAGGTCTGCTCACAAACGGAGGCAGTTGCCATGGCGATCAAAGAGCGAATTGTCTGACCCACATTACATCATCATGTGATTGCCAGGGGTTTTCAACCCCAATACCTTTGTGCCGTAATCCATGTAAAAGGATTCCGACCAATAATCCATTGCATGAAAACTGATTCTTCACAAAGTATTCTTTCAAAAACCAGCCTTTATATCTGCTTATAAATTTTCAATACCATGAAATTCTCAATTTCAGGCATTTGCCTTGCTTTAGCCTTTTTGGTTTCCCCTGCCTGCCAATCCTCGGAATCACAAGGGGCAGTCGCTAATTCCGTTGCTGCCAACATAAACTCCAACGGGGACCCCAAACTGCAAGCCCTCCTGTCTATCGTCTTTGTCAGCAACGAAGACATAGGCGAATACCTCGCCTCCGCAACCATTGAAAAGGGCCAAATAAAAATCGGGGACGAAGTGGATGGTGTCGGAAAGGACGGCAAACGCTTCTCCTTTAAAGTGACTAGAATGGACATAAGTCACCAACCTGTTGAAATTGCAAAGGTGGGCGACAGGCCATTCCTCCTGCTTCAAACCAATGGAAAAGCCTCGGGCTTCAACGAAAGCTACTACATAGTGGAAAAAGGCGGCAGTTTTCCCGGCAATGCCACAACTGCAGCGTCCACGGAAGCAAACCTGAATAAGGCAGAATTCACCGCCAATGTCAATGGCAAGCCCTGGTCGGGGGCGGGGTTCTTCAATTCTGCCTTGTTCTATACCAAAGGCAATCCGTATTTAAACACTGACAAGCCAGTGCTCGTGCTTGCCTTCAAATCCATACAGTCGCCCGATAATCGGCAACTAAACATCCACGTCAAAGGCTTTGTACCAAAAACGGGGACGATTCCACTCGAAACCCTCGATGTGATGTTGACCGGAGCGTCATCTGGCAAAGACACCGATAGCCAGGTGGCGAGCAACTACAATGAAGGCAATGCCACGGCTGGCAAAACGCCTTTCAAAGTCGAAATCACCAAATGGGAAATGGCCAGCGCCGACGAGGCCATCATCAGCGGCAAGGTCAGTGGCACAATGCACCGTCTTTTTGCCAGGGAAAATGATGTTTTGGAAAACGGCTCGTTCAGCAATGTGCGGGTGAAGGTTTTCAATGAAAAATATTGAAAACACCGCATCACACGATTTTCAACAATTCATCAATACTTTGAAAAAATGAAAAAGTACGCATTATTGCCCATCTTCATTTTCAGCTTGCTTGCAGGAAGTCTTTCGGGCCAAATTTTCAGTCCCACCGTGCAGGCATCAGCGGGCGCTTCATTAAGCGGCCCTGCTGGAAGTGACCTTTTACTCGAGTTTACAGTAGGTGAAACAGTCATTCAGACCCTGACCTCACCAGTTGATAACATGACTTTGGCACAGGGTTTCCATCAGCGCTCTGTTTTGATCGTGGATACGGAAGAATTAGATTGGGACGGGTTTCATGTGAATCTTTACCCCAACCCCGCCTCTATGGCCATCACACTTGAATTTGACCGGCCATCGGCAGAATTGCTGACTGCAGAAATATGGAATTTGCTGGGCCAGCGATTGAAATTTCAACCCGAAATGGGAAAGTTAAGCGTGGAAACAGTAGATGTTTCGAGCCTCCCCTCAGGCCATTACTTCCTGCGATTTTTTGCAAAAAACAGGGCTTTAGAAGCCATCCCATTCCAGATAATCAAATAAAAACCAGTGAGTCGCCTGAAAACCGGCGACTCCCTATCCTTTCACTCTCAAGTCTATATTAAAATGAAAAATGTTCTAATGCTCATTCGGGCATGGCTATTCCTATGTCCTTTTAGTTTCTTGTTCAGTCAAACGGACGGTTTCAATTACCAGGCAGTGCTGCGGCACAACGATTTCAGTCCCTGGAGTAACCAAACCATCACGGTTTTTGCCGACATCCTTGACGGCGGGCCGAGCGGGCCAATCCTTTATGCAGAACAACATGTCAATGTCCTTACAGATCCAAACGGTCTTTTCAACCTCGTGCTCGGGGAAGGAATGACTACCTCAGGTTCGTTCAACAGTATCAATTGGAGCGGCCCTCAAAAATTCTTACAAGTGAGGGTAGCCATCGGCGGCGGCAGTCCCGTGTTGTTGGGCACTCCCAAGCCTTTTGAATCGGTGCCGCTGGCTAAATACGCAAATTCTGCTTCGCCGGTAGGCGCCGCCACAGGCGATTTGACCGGCAATTATCCCTCGCCTGCCGTTTCCAGGATTCAAGGATTACCGGTTGACCCGTCGACTCCTGCCTCTGGGCAAGTGCTGAAATGGAACGGCGCAAGCTGGTCGCCCCAAAATGATTTACAAGGCGGCGGCGGAGGTGGAAGCCAGACATTGAGCCTCACGGGCAACTTGCTCAGCATCAGCGGCGGCAACTCAGTGACTATTGACGGCTCTACAACCAATGAGATTCAGGCGCTTTCAATTTCAGGGCAGACGATTTCTTTGTCAAACGGAGGGGGTTCGGTCATGCTCCCGCCCGAAGTGGATGGTTCGGTTACCAATGAAATTCAGGCGCTTTCGCTTTCAGGAGCCAACCTGTCGCTATCCAACGGCGGCGGCACGGTCACCTTGCCCACTGGCACTACTTACACGGCTGGCAGCGGCATAGGCATTGCTGGAAATGTCATTTCTGCCACGGATGCTTCGGCAACCAATGAAATTCAGGCACTATCTATTGCCGGGCAGACACTTTCTTTGTCCAATGGAGGCGGTTCGATCATGCTTCCGTCCGAAGTAGATGCTTCGATAACCAACGAAATTCAGGCTCTTTCGCTTTCAGGAGCCAACCTGTCGCTGTCCAATGGCGGCGGCACGGTCACCTTGCCCACCGGCACTACTTACACGGCTGGCAGCGGCATAGGCATTGCTGGAAATGTCATTTCTGCCACGGATGCTTCGGTAACCAATGAAATTCAGGCGCTATCAATTGCCGGGCAAACGCTTTCTTTGTCCAATGGCGGCGGCTCCGTGTCTATACCCACAGGCACTAATTATTGGACGCTGAACGGCTCCACGATTTCGAACAACAATGGCGGTTCAGTGGGTATTGGCATGAATATGCCTGCCAGCCCATTACATGTTCATGCCAATTTCGACGCACAATTTCGCCTAACTGGTACAAGTGGCAGTAGCGCAACGGATGGCCTTTCGATGCGACAAAATGGAGCTGATTTCGAAATGATAAATCATGAATCTGGGAAATTGACCTTTGTCAATGGTTTGACGGATGGTTTTTCCAGGATAACTATTGGAGAGAACAGGAACATCGGCATCAATGTTTTAAATCCCAACCCTGATGTGAATCTGCACCTGAGCGATGGTGGTTGTTGTCCGAATACAACCCTTCATATGACTAACAGATTAGGCGGTGAAACGCAATTCGATGGGGCAGTTTTCCAATTAACAGATGGCGGTGCTTTTGGCATTTTCAACCAGGAACCGGACGGGCCGATCAATTTTTCGACTAATGGTAATTTGAACATGATGACCCTGAAAGGAGACAATGTTGGGATTGGAATAACCAATCCTATAGTGGCTTTGCAAGTGCATGAAAGTAGCAGCGCTGCCATAGCGCATTTTACTAACAACGCTACAGGTAGTGACTTTATCGACGGATTGATATTAGCTACCAATGGCCCTGATTTTGAAATTGCCAACCAGGAATTCACAGGCAACCTTATCCTTAGCAGTGGCAATGGGCCATCGTTTCTCAGCGTGGGTAACAACCGGCGTTTGGGCATCAATACAAATTCTCCCGAAGCTACCTGCCACGTCCATACGAATGGCGCCGATTTCAGTAATGTCCTATTGACACATTCAGTCTCTGGTAGCACCGCTGCAGATGGCCTGTACATTGGTCATAGCGGTTCGACCAATGGTGCTTTATTCACCAATCAGGAAAACGGGCCGATGAGCTTTAGAACTGGTGGTGCTTTTGAAGACCATATCACGATTGCAACCAATGGCAATATAGGCATTGGCATGACCGACCCAACAGAAAAGCTGCATATTGACAACGGGCGCCTGGTGTTTTCAACCCCGGTTACAAGCGGCGTCGTTCCGCAAGGTATTTCATTGACAAACAACTATAATTTCGAACTTGGGGGCAACTGGACTTCCAGCGCCGATAATCTGGACAACCTCGGTTCGCCAAGCAAACGTTGGGGTACAGTGTATGCTTTCAATGGCATGATCAACACGTCCGATGCCCGTGAAAAACAGTCCATAGCACCAATCAACTACGGCCTTGCACAAGTAATGGCCATGAAACCAGTCAGCTTTGAATGGAAGTCCATGCCTGAAACCGGCCGTAAACTGGGCTTTCTCGCACAGGATCTGCAAGGGCTTTTACCCGAAGTTGTCGTGGATAAAACCTGGAGTCGCCCCGATGAAACAGGTCGCCGTGTTGCCCAAACTGCTGACCGGTTGGGGGTTGCTTATTCCGACCTGATCCCTGTTTTGACGAAAGCCATTCAGGAGCAGCAGGATTTGATCAATCAGCAGCAGGATTTCATGAATCAGCAGGCGGATTTGATAAAGAAGATGCAAAACCAGCTTTCAGTATTAGCCGCTGATGTACAAACCTTAAAAACTAAAAGGTAGAAAGAGGTATTAGCATAGCTAATTTGTGCTGCCGATTGCAAGCGGGTCAGGAAATGATAGACAAGTGCGGCTGAAAATATTGAAAACTGACGATGGCCATTAAATCGTGTCAAAAATTTACAGTCAGTTCTTCATAAGTTAATCCCTTGATTGGAATTAAAGCTAAAAGCTCTTTGGCATTAAAGCAATTCAAATTGAGGGTTACTGGGTCAAAATCGAAAATGGTACGTTCTTCATTGATGGAGAAATTTCTGGCAGAGTGGATAGCATTGGGGTATTTGACCAGAGGAGGCATCTCCAATGAGGAGCAAGTGATTTTAGTGTTGAGTTTATGCATTCGGTCATGAGTCAGTTCATTTAAGACCTGCAAAGAGGGATAGTAATCTATCTGATCTATTTGTTTATGCATAGTTTGATGGGTTCGCTCAATAACAGCTTGATTTGTAGGTCGAAAAGACTTTGCGTGCTGGAAGTTTACGCCCAATCCAATAATCCATCGGTGTAATAGGGTTGGGAAAGGGCTTTTGACGTTACTTTCAAAAAAGAGCGATCCCCTGTCGTTGACATTTAGAGCATGTTGGGGATTTTCTGCCGGAGGCGAAAACGAGGTCTTTTTTAGGCAGTTTTTGAATTTTTGAAGGAGCACAGCCGGGGTTATGTGACTGAAAAAAGGTGAAAAATGCCTAAAAAAGACCCGTTTTCGGCCCGGCGAGAAAACCCCCAACATGCTCTAAATCAACCAGTATGCTCGAAGCACCGCTACGAATATATTCGTTTTTGATGCTTATTGCTACCGACCATAGTTCAGAACCAAAACTTCCACACGCGCCAACTTTTGAACGACCACGAGCAGGAAACAAATCGCCTTTTTTTTAAAAATTGAAATGTATTTACTCACTGAACGCTCTGTCAACTCGCTCAAGTAAATAATCTCTCGGGGTCGCTTCCCCAATTTGTATTTCGTTTCAATGAACTTTATCTGTTCCAGTGTCGCTTTTTGACCCATAGGCCATTCATTTTGTGATGAATAATCAATGGTTCGTAAAGAATTAGGCAGCGATTTTGCCAAGATTGTATAGGTTTTGGAGTGCTGTATGATTTTTTGTGATGTTCGGGATATTGGCGAACACGTCAAAAACTCTGTCGACCACTAGTTCATTGAAATACTGCGTTTTAATGTCGGCCATTGAGAAAGGTCCTCTGAGGCTTTTGTCGATGGACAGATGGTGAACAACTTTTGCGACTGACACGGCTGTCAAGGCCATGTTGAAATGGTATTCGAGTGCTTTTGGGTGTCGGCTTTGGGTGTCTTCCAGACCAGTGTGCTGCTTGGCGTCGCGGTATAAGAACTCGATTTGGAACCGGCTTTTGTACCAGGGCCAAATGTCTTGGGCCGGGAATTTCAGGTCTGTACAGATGAATATCTTGACCGATTTGACAGTGCCATCTTCCTTCAGTTCATGAACAAGGGCAATCTTGACCAGGCGTTTGAGCGACTTGACATAAACCACTCCTCCGTAAATGTGCTGCTCTCCAGTTTGGGCGATGCAGGGCAGTTGCCCTGTGTCTGGGTTTCGGGCCGAAAAGCGGTCGCCATATTTTTTTGGCCGCCCTTTTTGCCCTTCCTTTTTGGGTGGTGGCGCGTAGTGCAGCACAGCGTCGTCGCGCAAGCGGGTTATGACGTCGAGGCCACTTTCGATAGCCGTGTCTACAAAGGATTTCTTTGAAAAGAAGGCGTCTACGCCCAAATATTGGCTCATTTTGAGTAGTTCCGGAGCCTGTTGCCTCAGCAAACCACAATAAAAACTCATCAGGCCCTGGCCATCTTCCAGCAAAGTTTGGGCAGCGAAATAATGCAAAGCCGTGTTGGCATATATGTACACTGCAGCAAAACCGCACAGTTCCAAACCCCATTTTGCTCTGCTCGCACAGCCTGACCAAAAGTAGCCCACGCCCGGTGTGCGCTTGCCGCTCTTTGGAATGTAGGAGGGGTCAAATGCAATCATGCGTCGACTGCCAGTATATTTTTCAATCAAGCGTCGGTTAAAAGCTCAAAAACTAAAACCCGATTCATGGTGGTTGCGGTACGTCAGCTCATTCTTCTGGCCGTAACGCTCAAAATTCAAATAGGTGTACCGGCCACGAAGGGTCAAGAACAAACCCAAGTGGTGGTGAAAAAAATCGCGTTGCCATTTGTTTATGTCCGGCATTTCTCGCAGTATTGCGCTTGTGAGCGTTTCGACGTTCATGGGCAGAAGTT
>JBJXGZ010000054.1:0-14531 GCA_046160625.1 Saprospiraceae bacterium | reverse complement strand
ACTGGTATTCGCCAGTTACATTTTGGTCGTTGTTTTTTGAGGGGTAACCGACCATGCCCCTGCATGCTTACGAAACGACTACACCTTCCCGTCAATACCAAAGCAGCCCCTTTACCCGCCATAGCCCAAAGCCCGAAGGGCAAGGGCGGCGGCGGGTTTTTCTCGTCATTGGGTCATTTTTTTGATTGTCAATGACCTAATGACCCAATGACGATCAATGACGCAAAGATAAACCTCAATCCCCCTCCGAAAGTTCACCCAACCATGTTAATAGTTTTCCACACTTCAGTCCTGCCTGCTTTCTGAAACAGAATGCCCTACCTTCGCGCCCTAATTTTGAAAATCAAAACGCCGTGCCGCAGCCAACAGCCAACAGTCAAGTATCAAAAATCAAAATCGGCATCATTCGCGAGGGGAAAATCCCGCCCGATGCCCGCTCTCCACTTACGCCTGAACAGTGTGCCGAAGCCCAGGTAGAATTGCCCGTCCGAATCGTGGTAGAACCCTCTTCCATTCGGTGCTTCAAAGACGAAGAGTTTACAAAACACGGAATTCATCTACAGGAAGACCTATCAGATTGTGATATTTTGTTGGGGGTAAAAGAAGTGCCCGTTGACAAACTCATCCCCGGAAAAACCTACCTCTTTTTTTCTCATACCATCAAAAAACAGGCTTATAACCGTCCACTTTTGCAAGCCATTTTGCAGAAAAAAATACGCCTGATTGATTACGAAGTGCTGACCGATGAAAAAGGCGAACGACTGATTGCTTTTGGCTTTTATGCAGGTATTGTCGGGGCGCACAACGGGCTTTGGACCTGGGGCAAACGAACGGGCGCGTTTTCGCTTCCGCGCCTTTATGAAAGCCATGATTATGCGGAAGTTTTGGAAGAGTACGATCGACTTCAATTACCACCGCTCAGGATTGTGCTGACCGGCAGTGGACGGGTCTCTTCCGGCGCAGCGAAGAATCTGCGCGATATGGGTATCAAACAGGTATCGTCCAACGAATTTCTTGAAAATCAATTTGATACGGCAGTTTTCACACAGATCAATGCCGAAGATTATGTAGCACACAGGGCCGGAAAGTCGTTTGACAAAAGCCATTTTTATGCCCATGGGGAGGAATACGTCAGCACGTTCAACCGATTCTGGCCGCTCACGGACATCTTTATGAACGGCATTTTTTACGATAAAAAAGCCCCGATGTTTTTTACGTTAGAAGACATGCGCCGACCCGATTTTCGCCCACAAGTCATTGCAGATATTACTTGCGACCTGATGCCTGCGTCGTCCGTGCCAAGCACTATTCGCGCTACTAAAATTGCGGATCCGGTATATGGTTTTGACCCTGTGAGCGGTACTGAAGTAGCGCCCTACCTGCCTTCAGCGGTGGACATGATGACGATTGACAATCTCCCTTCCGAACTGCCCCGCGATGCATCGGCGTTTTTTGGCCGTCAATTGTTAGAGCGGATTTTGCCTGAACTTTTAAAGGGACGCGAAAGTGCCGCCATTTGTCGGGGGATGATTGCCGAAAATGGGGCATTGACCGCGGAGTTTGCTTATTTGGCAGATTATGTGAATCAATGAAGTTCAGGATTTCTATTTTTGATGGCTCAAATTAGAGCTACATTTATGTCAGGATTTTGAAACAAAGACTACTGCCTGTGCCCCGTATTTTACCCTTCTTATGCCTGCTGTTATTTCAAACATGCGTTCTCAACGGGCAATCGCTCGATTCGCTGCGGATCAATTTGGAACTGAAAGACCAAAGTATTCCGGTGATTCTTGACCAGTTGGAAACCCAATACGGTATCAAGTTTTATTATGCAAAAAATTTGATGCCAAAGGACTTAGCTACTGTCAGTTGGGAAGCCGTATTGTTGCCCGAGGCTCTGCGCAATTTGTTGAAAGACACAGGCTTGGGCTTTTTCTTTTACCGCGACTATGCCGTTGGTATCGCACCTCAAAAGACGATTGAAACGGACTTCGCATCGGGCTACTATGCTGCCTTGCAAGCATTTAAAACTGCGGACAAAGCGGTAAACCCCGAGGGGCAAGGCATTGAGCTCATAGTGCTGGGCGATCCACAAAATATTAATGCTGATGGCAAGGCCCGAATTAAAGGCCAGGTGCTGGACGAACAAACCGGCGAAGGGGTAAGCCGTGCTAAATTGCATTGGTCTTATTCCCCGGAGGAGACCGTGATTGCTGACGACCGAGGCAATTTCGAAACCACAATACCTGTCGGCCAGCATAAGCTGAGCCTGCAACAACTTGGTTACGAGCCGGTTGAACGAAACTTGGCTGTTTACAATGACGGTGTGCTCAGCTTGCAGATGATGCCTGCCAGTACAGTATTGGCAGAAGCCGAAGTACGGGCAAAAGCCTCCGATTCAAATATAAGTTCCGCTAAAATCGGTACAGTGAACATAGACCCCAAAGCGATCAAAAAACTGCCTACCCTGATGGGCGAGGTGGACGTGGTGCGCAGTCTTTTGCTCGT
The DNA here is from genome assembly GCA_046160625.1 of Saprospiraceae bacterium. Classification (GTDB taxonomy): domain Bacteria; phylum Bacteroidota; class Bacteroidia; order Chitinophagales; family Saprospiraceae; genus M3007. Next base: position 12,023 of record JBJXGZ010000054.1, on the reverse strand, counting down.
CACGGGAGTAACTTCGGCGGGTGAGGGAGCGGCGGGCTTCAACGTGCGCGGTGGCGAAGTCGACCAAAATCTGATGCTGCAAGATGAGGTAATGTTATTCAATTCGAGCCATGCATTGGGTTTTTTTAGTTCCTACAACGCAGATCTGGTGCAAAGCATTGATCTGCACAAGAGTATCATCCCTGCCCAATACGGAGGGCGATTGGCCTCCATTCTTGATGTGCAGATCAAAGACGGTGATTTTGAAAAATGGAAAATCAAGGGAGGGATTGGGCCGGTGAGCGGGCGGCTTAGTTTTGAAGGGCCGTTGTCGAAAAATAAGGCTTCGGTGATTGGAGGGTTCCGGGCTTCCTATTCCGACTGGATTTTGGATCTTACAAAAAAACTCGAGCTGCAGCGCAGTTCTGCGTCTTTTTACGACGCCAATCTGCGTTATACGCATCGCTTGAATGCTAAAAACACCCTGATCGCTTCGGGCTATTTGGCCGCCGACGAGTTTGTATATAACCATGCCTTTGGTTTTGATTATCAAACAACTGGAGGGCAATTGACGTACAAACATTTTTGGGGCGAAAGCGCGGTCTCGCGGCTTTCCCTGGTTGCGAGCAATTACAAAAGCACCCAAACTGATTTCGAAGGAGCGGATGCAGGAACTTTGGAAAATGGGATACAGTATTTTAAACTCAAAGAGCACCTAAGCCTTCACCCGAGCAGCCAATTGCAAATAGACGCGGGAGCAGAATCCAATTTGTACAAGGTGTCGCCAGGCGTGAAAAAGCCCTTGGGTACAGCATCCGTCATTGCAGAAAAAAGCCTGGAACGCGAAACCGGGCTGGAAACGGCTCTTTTTGGCAGTGCTGAATGGAAAGCTTCTTCCAATTGGCTCATCGTGGGCGGTTTGCGGATAAACCATTATCGATTTTTAGGCCCAAAAACGATTTATGCATACGCCCCATTTGTTTCCCCCGAAACCCTCAGCGACACCCTGCATTTCGGTGCCGGCAAAACAATTGCCAAATACTGGAGCCTTGAGCCGCGTTTTTCGGCTCGTTTTCGCCTCGACCCCTACCATTCCATTAAGGTCGGATATAGCAGGACGAGCCAGTTTGTCAATCAGATTTTTAACACAGACTCTCCTACGCCTACCAGTCAATATCAGTTGAGCACCAATTACTTAGAGCCATTTCGTTCGCACAATGTTGCCTTGGGCTTTTTCCGGAATTCCCGAAAAAACCAATGGGAACTGGCTTCTGAAGTTTTTTACCGTGCCATCGATCGCTTGTGGGATTACCGCGATTTTGCCAAATTGGTCACCAACGAAACCCTCGAAACAGAGATCCGTTTTGGAAAGGGACGTGCTTATGGCCTTGAGTTGAGCGCAAAGACTACCCGCCCGATTTACAACGGCCAGATAGGATATACCTACTCCCGTGCGGAGCGAAAAGTAGCAGGTATAAGCCGAGGCGCCTGGTACCCCAGCAACTTTGACAAACCCCATATTCTTAACCTTGTTTTTAATTATCAGCCAAGTCAGCGGCATACCTGGACGCTTCAATTCACTTATAGCACCGGACGACCTACTACCGCGCCACTGACCAATTACCGGCTCAACAACAACATTATTGTGCCCGTTTATGCGCCCCGAAATCAGGTGCGGATACCCGACTACCATCGCCTCGACCTTTCGTACACCATCGGGCGGGGTTACAACAAAAAGAAAACTTTGAAGACCTCCTGGAATTTCTCGGTTTACAACGTTTATGGTCGAAAAAATGCATTTTCCGTATTTTTTGAGCCAAATATCTATCAACAACCTGTTGCCAAAAGACTGGCCATTCTGGGCAGCGTTTTCCCGGCGATAACCCTTAATATTGAAACGATATGACCTTTTTATACAAAAGTGTGGCACACCTTCAAAGTGTGCCACACTTTATCCGCCTGCTTTTTTTTCCGCTTCTCCTGGCGCTTTCATCCTGTGTGGACAAAATTGAATTGCCCGCGCCTGATGTTCCGGACGCCGGGATGCTTGTGCAGGGCAAGTTCCTTTTTGGTCGACCCAGCATCGTAACGGCGGAAGTTTTTGAACTTTATACCCTGAGCAGTAATTTGCCCAAACCAATCGGAGGCGCAAAAGTTGTTTTGGAAGACGATCGGGACCACCGGGTTGAACTGCTTTCTAATGCCCTGGGCAGTTACTTTTTAGAATTAAACCCCGATGACCCGGATTTTCCAATCGCTGAGGGAAGCCAATATCGTTTGACGGTGTCGCTACCCAATGGAAAGAAATACCAGTCGGCCTGGGAAATATTGCAGCCTGCACCCAAGCCGGAAGGCTTAGAAACTACGTTTGTTCAGCGTGAATTTTATGACAATTTGGGGGTACTGCGTCTGGACACTTTTGTGCAATTCGGAATCCATACCCCCTTGAAAGCCCCCAACACGACGAAGCCCGCACGCTTCCGATGGGAATTTTCGCAGGGCTACAAACTCACCGACAATCCGGGAAAAACTTGTTTCGTGGTCCGCAGCCTGCTTGCCGACAATGTTTATGTGTTCAATGGGGCCACGGCCGGACAAGACCATTTGGATAATTACCCCTTGCTTGAAACCCGGCTGGATTATCGCATGTCAGAAGGGTTTTATATCCTTGTATATCAGCAATCTATCACGGAAAACGCCTTTGGTTATTTCGATGAACTGTATCAGTTGCTTTCAAAAAAGGGGACGCTCTTCGATCCACCGGCCGGAGCCATTCGAACGAATATTGCCAGCCTGAATGACCCCAATGAGTTGACATACGGCTTTTTTTACACGGCTAAACAAGATACCTCATTTTATTACTTGTCGCCTCAGGCGGCAAGGTATCCTGATTTTTATTGTCCACTCCCTCCCACCAATGGAGAGGCTCCGAGGCCAAATCCTTGCGACGATTGTTTGCTTGATCTTGGTGCACAGTTAGAGAAACCTATTTGGTGGAAATTTTGATTTTTATAGGGTGCTAACTTTCTATTTCATCATTGTTTTAACCTCAAACATGCTAAATCATTATTGACATGGTTAGAGCCTTTTTGCTTTTTGCAAGCATTTTTATCCAAATCTTTTCCTTGAAGGCCAGTCCCCCAGGTGCGGCCATTGTTCATTTTGACAAATCGTTTTATGTCAGTGGCGAAGTGGTCTGGTACAAACTTTATCTGCCAGCGACGGCACAGGGCAAGGACTTTTCGGTCAAGGTTATTGTTTTGGGTGGGCCAGGACAGGCGAAAGAATCCTTTTTGCCGGTCGAGAAAAAAGGAGTTTGCCAGGGCTATTTTTTGATTCCTTTTGACGCCTTGGCCAGTGTTTACACCTTCCGTTTCAGCGCTACTCGGGCAGATGGCACAGAGGACGAGTTGATTCGCGCTTACGTTCCGGTGTACAACGATTTGAATGTTTCGTTGGAAAAAATCACAGTGCAACCCTTTTTAGTGGAGGATAAAGTAATCATGCCCAATGATTTGAATGTATCCATCCAATTGGTGTCAGATGCCGTGCCGGCACCTCGTCAGAACCTTCAAATCAAGATAAACGTAACGGATCAACTGGGTAACCCTGTGTCGGCAGAAGGTTCGATTAGCATTACAGACGAAGTGCTCTGCGGAGGAAAGGTGTTTCCAAAGGGCAATTTTCAAATAGGTACCGTGGTATATGAAAAGGCGGATTGGCTGTCGGGGGTTTATAAAAAAGGCATTGTTCGCCATGCAGACGGTCGGTTGATGAGTTCGACCTTGATTCCCTTGTTGGATATTGAAACGCATCAATTGCATTTTACTAAATCCTCAAATGGAGCCTTTACGATGGCTCTACCTGCATATACTGGGAATCGCCACCTTCAAATGGTTGGGTTACAAGAGGAACCCTTAAAAGTAACATGGGAAGATTATGAAGATAATCCGAGTCAAGGCCCATCATTGACATATACTGAAGGGATACTGCATTATTTGGATTTAAGCCGGAAGCGGAAGAAAGTCTATCAGTTATTTGGCCAAACCGAGACAGCACTAAATTTGTCGAGCCCTGTAGTAAAGCCGGTAGAATGGAAGGGTAAACAATTCTATAAAGTACAGAACTATGAACGTTTTCCTGACCTGGCTACTTTTTTTCAAGAGGTAATCTGGCGCGTCAAATTTTCCAAAAAAGGGGATCGCTTCACAGCAAAAATGTACAATGTAGATACCCATGCCGATTTTGAAGAAGCCCCCTTATTTCTCATAGATCAAAAGGCGAGTTTTGATGCTGACTTTATTGCCCGGCTTGACCCGGCAGGTATTCAGAGCATTGAACTGCTTTTTGAGCCAAAACTATTGCGCAAATTTTATCCGGCAATTGGAGGAGGAGGGGTGGTACGCATAAAGACCTTAGCCGGGAACCAAAAATTGCCATCGGAAAAGGAACCTGAACTGCTTAATCTGCAAGGGCAATTACTGCCTGCTATGTTTCCATCGCCCAGTCCTGAGGGGCAGCCGCATCTGCGTCCTGTAATCTATTGGCAACCCTCTTTTTCAACGGATAAAACGGGCGCGGTTACCATCCCATTTGCGCATACGGAAGATCGCAGTACTTTTTGCGCCGAGATCATGGTACAAGGTCCGGACGGACGGAGGGGGTATGCGCGGTTTTGCTACAAGGTGGACTGATAACAGGCTTATTCAAACAGCCACCAGTGCAAAATCCCGAATAGGATACCCACGATTGCCCCAAGCAACATCTCATTTTTTTTGTGCCGCCCCAGCACTATGCGCGACCACCCGATAATGGGAGCGAATAGTAACAACCCAACCCCAATCCCAAAACTAACCGGCATCACCAAAAAACTAACGTAGAAGGCCATGACCGTGTGTTGCGAAATTTTTATCCGGGTATTTATCGCATAACAAACCAACATCAGCAAACCGAAAAACAGGGTATCGCCCACAAAAGGCTGCTCCAAAAAGTACAAAGCCGCTGCCGCCAACAGCACCAAAAACAAAATAGGGCGGTAGATACTGTTCGTGCGCTCTTTGTGTTCAGAAACATCCCAATTGGAAATTTGGCCTCTTTTTTTTCTGACATACAAGAAGCTGACCATGATCACAATACAAGCAGATATTGCTGCAATAATAGGCTGCGCGCCTTCAAAACCGACTTTCCAAATGGTTAGCCAGGTCAGCACCAGGGGGAGCAGTAGAAAGGGGTGTCCGATGACGGAGATGAGAGCGGCGGTGGATTTTGTCATGGTGTTTGTTTGGTGAACGGTCACTTCCAAAATTCCACGTTCAAGAAATCAATGTTGGAAAAATGTTGGTCGCGAGTTACCAATTTCAACCCGTGCGCGTGGGCAGTTGCGGCAATCCAGAGGTCATTTTCAGGGATAGGTTTGCCTTGAATTTGGAGGTGTTTGCGAACTTCGACGTATGCCTCGGCTACACCAATATTTGCATCAAGTAGGATCCCTTTGTTTAGCAGGGTCATCACATCAGAGCGGCTTTCGGCTGGTTTGACAGTAATGGATGCTCCAAAGAGAAGTTCGCCTACTACAATGGTCGGGATGTAGATTTCTGTATAAATAAGAATTTTAGCGGGAGCCTCTCGCTGTTTTCGCAACAAGTCCACGAGTATGTTTGTGTCAAATACGGCTACCATTCCCCTTCGATTTGTTGGAACTCACGAGAGACAATCCTTTCCAACTCTTCACCTGATTCATCAGCCATAATGCCAATGACATCGGCCAAAAAATGCGGCTGCCCTTTGCTTTCAGAGGGTGGCTGTAGCGATTCAATATCTGTTTTCAAATCTTCTTTATCATGGTGGATGTAGATGTCGCGCTTAACTAATTCCTTCTGGAAAGAAACCAAATCAAGCCCTGCCAGCCGGCGTGCCTGATCTATGCTGAGTCGCTCCTTGGCGTAGAGATACACGGCTATTTCTAATCGCAACTCGGCTGGGGAGATTTGTGCTTGCTCCAAAATGGAGTTTGAGATGACGAGGTTGCCCATGATTTTTATATTTCAGATTTCAAAGGTAAGGATTTTAATTCCTCAACGGCTTCCCATTCTCCAACATATACTGTATCCGCTCCAGCGTTTTTTGTTCCCCGCAAAGCGAAAGGAACGCCTCGCGCTCAATATCCAAAAGATACTGCTCGCTCACCTGTTGGGAACTGGTTAAATCACCCCCACAGAGCACCCAGGCCACTTTCTTGGCGATAAGGATGTCGTGCTCGGAGGCATAGTTGCCGAGTTTGAGCGAGTGTGCGGCGACGTAAAGCGCGCCCAATCCTGTTCTACCCAGTACGGTGATGTCTTTGCGCTGTATGGGCATTACATAATCGTCGGCCAATTCCAGCACCTTCTTTTTGGCCTCGCTGATATTGCGGGCTGTGTTGTGAACGACGGCGTCCTTTTGTGGCAATAGGTAGCCGTAGTTAAAGGCTTCATAAGCCGAAGTCGCCACCTGTGCTGTAGCAATGGTCTTGAACCGGTCAATCAAACGCGGGATTTGCACGTCCCCTTCTTTAGCAATTTCATCAGAAAGACGCATTGCAAACTCCTTCGTGCCGCCACCGCCGGGAATAATGCCCACCCCAACTTCCACCAGCCCGATATAACTTTCGGCTGCTGCTATTACGGAATCTGCGTGCATTGAAAACTCGCAGCCACCGCCAAAAACATAGCCTTGTGTTGCAATAACTACCGGAATGGATGAGTATCGGATGCGCATCGAGGTCTGTTGGAACACATTCGTCGCCATGTTCAGTTCGTCCCAGTTCTGTTCATAGGCCATCATGGCGACCATCATAAGATTGGCACCGACGGTGAATTGTTGGGCATTGTTGCCGATCACCATGCCTTTCCAACCCTGCTCTTCCGCGATCTGAATTGAGTCATTAATTCCGCGCAAAATCCCTTCTCCAATCGTATTCATTTTGGAGTGGAATTCAAGGCAAAGCACTCCGTCACCGATGTCGTGCAGTGTGCATTCGGCATTGGTGTAAACGGGTTTTTGTGAGCGGTAGGCATCGAGAATGATAAAGGATTCGCCACCCGGCAGTTCCTCGTATTTTTTAGACAAAGGATTGTAGCACAGACGTTTGCCAGCCTCTGTTTTGTAAAACGAGGTATTGCCAGCCGCCAGCATTTCCTTTACCCAGGCACCGATTTTCTCGCCCTGTTTCTGGGCAAGTTCAACACTTTCCGCAACGCCTGCCATATCCCAATATTGGAACGGCCCGACTTCCCAGGCAAAACCGGCGCGCAAGGCATCGTCAATGGCGTAAGCTGTGTCGGAAATTTCCGGAACGCGGTTGGAAACGTAGGCGAACAAGCCGAGGAAGGAGCGTTGCAGCATCTCCGCGCCCTTATCTGTGCCTTTGAAAATTGCTTTCATGCGGCGCGGCAGTTCCTCGATTTGTTTTAGGATGTCGAGAATAGGCAGTTTTTCTTTTTGCGAAACGGCGTATTCAAGGGTGTCGAGGTTTAAGGCCTTCACCACTGGACGGCCTTTTGCGTCTTTTTCAGCCGTTTTTTTATAAAAACCTTGCCCGGATTTGTTTCCGAAAAACTTGTTCTCCACCAAAAAATTCAAAAACTTAGGCACCTCCATTTTTGAGATCTGCTCATCGTCAGGGCAGTTTTGTTTCATGCCGTTGATAACGTGGACTGCCGTGTCCATTCCAACAAGGTCAGCGAGGCGGAAGGTGCCTGTTTTCGGGCGACCAATGGCCGGACCGGTGAGCGCATCTGCGGTGTCAATGCCTAGACCGAGTTCGTGGGTAAGCTGGAAAATTTTGGCCATGGCGTACACGCCCACACGGTTGGCTATGAAGGCCGGGGTGTCCTTGCAAAGCACGGTTTGTTTGCCCAAATGCACGTCTCCATAATCCATAAAAAACGCAGTCACATCTGGGTCGGTATCGGCAGTAGGGATGACCTCGAACAGGCGCATATAGCGCACCGGGTTGAAAAAGTGCGTGCCGCAGAAGTGCTTCTTGAAATCCTCACTTCGACCTTCGGCCATCAAATGAATGGGAATACCCGAAGTGTTGGAGGTAACGAGCGAACCCTTTGAACGGAACTGCTCCACCTTCTCATAAATCTGCTTTTTGATATCCAAACGCTCAACCACAACCTCAATGATCCAGTCGTAATCCTTGAGTTTTGGGAAATCGTCGTCGAAGTTGCCGACTTTGATGCGGCTGGCAAATTTATTGTCGTAAAAGGGGGCGGGCTTGGCTTTCAAAGCATTAGCCAATGAATCGCCGGCGATTTTGTTACGGTTGCCATCCGCGGTAGCAAGATCAAGCAGTAAGACTTCCAGGCCACAGCCTGCGAGATGGGCAGCGATGCCGGTGCCCATGAGACCCGAGCCGAGCACGGCGACTTTTCTGATGCGTTTGTTGAGCATATAATTGGGAAGCGAAAATTTGCCCGCGAAGGTAGGGGGAATTTGATGCTTGCCAATTCGTAAAATTTGCTTGAAATAAAGAAAGTTCAATACTTGGTCGAGTGCGGATGAAACGTCCGCCAACTGTGCCAGAATTCTTGATAGGCCAAAATCTTTTGAAGATTCCCATCTATAGGATTTACGGCTCTTCCCATCAAATCCCATTGTTTTTCGCCCATGTTCAGGGTGTCGTTTTGCAGCAAAAACAGGGCAGTAGTATCGGTGCGTTTGAAGGCTACAAAACTCGCGTTGTCAGTAGCCAGGGCCAGCAATATGGCTTGATCTCCCACCCGGTCATGAATGATCCGCTCTCTTTTCAGCCGATTCCAGTCATAAGCTTTTGCGTTTTTATTATCGGTAGAAATGCCAACGACCCATGATTTTTCATTCCAGGAAAGGGTATCGGTGCCCGTAAGCTCGCCACGCCCAATGCCGAGGTCGTAATTGTCCATGTGGGCGTACTCTTCCGAAAAAGTGGTGTCTCCTTGCATTACCAGACTGTTGGGGTACAAATCCAGCCATTCCTGGAGGGTGGTTTGTGTGAAAGGGACTTCGGGAAGTGAGCTGCCTTTGAGCGGGCCTGCAACCGCTTCGCCAGTTGCTTGTCTCCACCAACTATGTGTGCCGGCATCCTCGAACATGGCATTGAAATGATCCATGCCAACCAATCTAAAAGTCTCCTGTTTGCCATTTACAGTCGGCGAAAACACGCGCCCCGTGCGACAAACATTGCAATAAGTGATCATAACCGGAACGCCGCCAACTGTATCCAGCACCTGATGGTGGTAGCCCAAAAACTGAATCGGATATGCCTTTGCTTGCCCGCCCAATTCAACTCCCATCACAAGTTTTTCCAGATTGACGGTGTTGGATTCGATATTGGCCATGTAAAGCGTACGGGGTTGGAGAAACATTTTTTCCGCAGCCATTTCAAAATTGCACACATAGGCTGCTATGATAATAATGACCATTAAAATTCCTGATAACCAGGGCGATACCCGGAAAGCGGGAAGCATTCCCAAAAAGATCAAGCAAATGAAAATCCCCCTGAAAATCCAACGCAGCTGATACAGGAAATAAGCAAGGCCAATGCTATTTATATCTTGGCTGCCGGGCATTGGCATGATGAAGTACACGTTGGCAATTTCAAAAAGGATAATTCCGACAATGCCGAGATAAAAAAGGTTTTTCATAAAATTCAAGATCAAAATCTGATGCAAAGTACCTGCATTCGTCGAGTACAGATTGTTAGGATTTGCTTAGGTTATTCAAATTTGCCGCACATTTGCCGACATGAAAAATGTCGGCAAACAGAATTGGGATCGAATTTTCCGAAAGGTTAAAACTTTTGGGAAAGTGCTACTGCTACTGCTACTGCCTACTGATATTGCAATCGCCCAAACAGCCGACTCACTATTTGCCCTCCTGAAAACAGCCCCGCCTGACACCCACCGGGTCTCACTCCTGACCAATTACGCCTGGGAAATCAACGAATCAGAAACTGACTTTGCCGAATCCAAAATCCGAGAAGCCATCGCACTGGCACAAAAACTGGGATTCAAACAAGGTGAAGCCACCGCCTGGAATGGCCTTGGGGTAGTGGAAGAAATCCGGGGCAACTACAAAGAGGCCATTGCGCATTATGAAAGAGCCTTAGAAATTCGCAAGGTATTGGGCGACCAACGCGGGGTAGCGGGTAGCCATTCTAACCAGGGAAACGCATACAAATCGCTGGGCGAACTGCCGGCAGCTATTAGTCATTACCGGGAGAGTTTGACCAATTATGAAATCTTGGGCGATACCCTGAGGATGGCGCGGGCCTACTCCAATATTAGTGGCGTACTTTCCTTGGGAGGGGCCTACCCTGAGGCTTTCGAAGTGTTGAACAAGGCGAGGCTTTTGCTGGAATATAAAGGCGATAGGAGCACTACATTTAAAATTTATACACAACTAGGTCACAATCGCTTCGATTTAGACATGTTTTTGAAGGCCAAGGATTGGTATGAAAAATCATTGCAACTGCGCAAAAATTTGGGGGATCCAATTGATATTGCAGATGGCTTGTTGGATTTGGGCAACGCTTTGGATGAATTGGGCAATAAGGATTCCTCCAAAATAGCAGTTCAATTATACCTGCAAGCACTTCAAATCTTTCGAGAGCAGGACGATCAACCCAGTATCGGATTGGTTTGCAACAACCTGGCCGATGGATACAAACATCTCGAACAATTCGATGAAGCCTTAAAATATTTGCGAGAATCAGAACGGATCCGTTTAGAAATGGAGGACGAACCGGGTCTGATGGAAACCTATAATACCCTAAATGATGTGCTGTATCGCCAGGGGAAAATCAGTCTATCGCTGCAATACATCCAAAGGTATGAGGCTATCGCGGAAAAAATTGGCAATAGTAACGCCTTGATGGGCGCTTACAAAGATTATGCACGAGCGTATGTGGATTTAGGAGATTACGTCAAGGCATACGAGTATCAAGTTAAATACAACGACCTGAGATTCAAAGTAATAGATGAAAAAAGATCGCAGAACATTGAGACCCAACAAGCACTTGCCAGCGCTCAGGAACGCCAACTTGCTCTGGATCGTGAACGAAACAAAGCCGCTCTTCAAGAAGCCGAGCTCACCACAGCCCGCACTTTCCGAAACGCGCTGCTGGGGGGAGCAGTGCTGCTCCTTTTGTTGGCGGGATTGTTGTACAATCGCAACCGACTTCGCGCTCGGGCCAATCGCCTTTTAACCGCTAAAAATGAAACCATTGAACGCGAACGACAACGCGCTGACATCTTGCTGCAGAATATATTGCCAGAAAAAACAGCTGAAGAATTGAAAACCAACGGCACGGTAAAACCCGTTCATTATGAATCGGTTACAGTGCTATTCAGCGATTTTAAAAATTTCACGACCATCGCTGAAACCATGTCGCCAGAATCATTGGTCAAGGAGTTGGACGAGTATTTCCGCGCTTTCGATGCCATCGTGGTGCGATACGGACTGGAGAAAATCAAAACCATCGGCGATGCCTACATGTGTGCAGGTGGATTGCCCGAACCCAATAGCACCCATGCCCTCGATACCGTGCGCGCCGCGATGGAAATGCAACAAACGATTCGAGCATTAGCCGAAAAAAAAGCCGCAGCTGGCCAACCGTTTTTTGAAATGCGAGTCGGGATCAATACCGGTCCTGTGGTGGCAGGCGTGGTGGGCAGTCACAAATTTGCCTACGATATCTGGGGCGATACGGTGAACACTGCAGCCCGCCTTGAACATAGCGGCGAGCCGGGGAAGATCAATATCTCAGAGACGACTTGGGAAAAAGTGCGCGAGGAGTTTAAATGCACGTTCCGGGGTAAACTTCCGGCAAAGAATAAGGGAGAAATTGCGATGTATTTTGTGGAAGGGAGGTTCAGTAGGCAGTAGCAGTTGGCAGTGGCAGTAGGCCAATGCCGTTAACTTAAGGGTTAAAACCACCACGAAGTGGTTGAATTTGAATAGCCCCCGATGTAATCGGGGGTAAATTAGAGCAAGGGTAACAACCCCGAATGGGGTTG
>JBJXGZ010000053.1:0-4485 GCA_046160625.1 Saprospiraceae bacterium | reverse complement strand
GCTCGCCGCGCACGAGACCGGACAACAACAATTCAATGTTATTCAACGATTTATCGCTCATCGAGCCGCTTCTGCGCGCGCTCGAAGCCGAGGGCTACGAACGCCCCACCCCCATTCAGGAACAGGCTATCCCGCCTGTATTGGAAGGTAGAGATTTGCTGGGCTGCGCCCAAACCGGTACGGGTAAAACCGCCGCTTTTGCGCTCCCGATGCTTCAACTTTTACACACGCAATTTTCCAATGTACCCACTGGTGGGGCCAATCGCCGCCCAATTCGCGCGCTGATTTTGACCCCGACCCGCGAACTGGCCATTCAAATCAGTGAAAGTTTTACGGCCTACGGCAAAAACCTTCACATCCGAAACACCGTCATTTTTGGGGGCGTTGGCCAAACGCCTCAAACCGATGCGCTCCGCCGTGGTACCGACATCCTCGTTGCCACTCCGGGCCGCTTGCTTGATTTGATGAATCAAGGATTTGTAGACCTTCGTAGTCTTTCTATTTTTGTGTTGGACGAGGCCGATCGAATGCTCGACATGGGCTTTATTCACGATGTCCGCAAGGTCATCGCCAAAATCCCGACGAAGCGTCAAACGCTCTTTTTCTCGGCCACCATGCCACGAGAAATTGCCGACTTGGCTGATTCAATTTTGAGCAACCCTGTAAAAGTGGCAGTGGATCCCCCCGCTACTACCGCCGAAATGGTGGAGCAAAAAGTATTTTTTGTAAACAAGCACGACAAGAAAAACCTGCTTATCCACCTGTTGGAAGACCCTGCGATCAAGTCAGCGCTCATTTTTACCCGCACCAAGCACGGCGCCAACCGCGTAGCAGGCGATCTGACCAAAGCTGGTATTCGTGCCGAGGCCATTCATGGCAACAAATCGCAAACAGCGCGTGTGGCGGCACTCACCAACTTTAAAAATGGCCGCAACCGCGCTTTGGTCGCTACTGACATTGCAGCACGCGGTATTGATATTGACGCCCTTTCGCACGTGATCAACTTTGAACTTCCCAATATCCCTGAATCCTACGTCCACCGTATCGGGCGGACGGGTCGTGCGGGTGCAAGCGGCATTGCTTTTTCGTTTTGCGAGGGCGAGGAATTGCCGTATCTGAAAGATATTCAGAAACTTATCGGTCAATTGATCCCGGTGAACAACGAACATCCTTATGTGGCTGAACTCACCGCGCCACCACTGCCCCAACCGCGCAGTCAACAAAAACCGCAGCGCGGCAGAGACAATGGCAGGGGCGGGCGAAACAGTTCGCAAGGTCGGGGAGAAGCCCGTCCGGCGCGCCCGGAAAATCAGCGTCCACAGCCTGCTGGCGATTTGATCCCAATGCCGGATCGCCGCGAACCTCGCGACCCCCGCCCAGTACGCAGAGAAGTTACAGATCAACCACGCGAGCGCAATAACGACCAACAGCGCGAACGAAACAATAACCCACGCGAACGCAACGATCAACAGCGCGAACGGAGTAATAACCAGCCTCGTGAGCGTAGCGCAGGCAACGGCCCAGACCGGGAGCGTCGGGATGATCGTCGTCCAGCATTTGGTGGCAACCGGCCAGATTCTCGCCCACGTCGCGAAGAAGGCCCGCGCCCCGAACAGCGTCGTCCGCAAAATGCTACGGCTGCTGGTGAAAAGCCCAGCAAGCAGGATATTGCCAACGAAATGCGCCGCCGCTTTTCTTCCATTTTGGAAGTGTCGAGCATTGAAAAACAGGACTTTAAGCGCAAGCCGAAGCCCCGTTTTGATGAGCGCGGCGTAGAACCTAAGACAGATAAACCCGGGAATACGCGGGGCGGAAATGGCGGCGGTCGGAATAGTGGTGGCAGAGGGAGAGGAAGATAGGGTTGATTTTGATGCTATCTAACTACATGAGGTTTCTTTGAATGATGATTGACGAATACATGATTGTTGATTTTTGATGTAATGTTGGATTGATAATGGCTGATGTTGCTGCCATCGTCAATAATACCATCGTCCACTAGATCAAAAATCAACAATCATGTATTCGTCAATCATCATTCAAAGAAAACCACGGAATGCTCAAAATTCTGGTTCACTTTAATCTTTTTACCGGATTCAGGTCCCCAATTCCAACTGCTCTCTCACCAACTGATAATACGCCCCGCGTTTGTTGGTCAGTTCCTGGTGGGTGCCTTGCTCCAATACCTCGCCTTTTTCCAGCACGATGATATTGTCGGCATTGCGCACGGTGCTGAGCCGGTGGGCTACTATGACCACCGTTTTTCCCTGGAACGCAGCTTCTAAATTGTGCATGATCACCTTTTCATTGTGCGCGTCCAGGGCATTGGTGGCCTCATCAAAGAAAATGTATTTCGGGTTTTTATAAAGTGCGCGAGCGATGAGCAGGCGTTGCTTTTGGCCCTGACTGAGGCCCGTGCCGTCTTGTCCGATCTTGGTATTGAATCCGAGCGGCAACATTTCGATAAATGCTTGAATGTGAGCCGTTTTGGCGGCTTCCAAAAGCCGTACCCGGTCAATATTTTCTTCGCCCAATGCGATGTTTCGAGCGATGGTATCGTTGAAAATAAATCCGTCCTGCATCACCACACCGCAGTTGGCCCGCCAGACTTTGTGGTGGAAACTGTCGAGGCTCAGGTCGTTCAATCGGATACTTCCTTCTTGTGGTGTGTAGAAATTTAGCAAGAGTTTTAAAAGCGTGGTTTTGCCCGAACCGGAAGTGCCTACAATGGCTGTGGTTTTGCCATTTGGGAAATGGAGGTCTAAGTGTTTCAGAACCCAGGGGTCGTTTGGGCCTCCATAACGGAAGGACACATTCTGCATCGTCAGTTCGCCGGACTTTGGCAAATCACCCACTTTTGCGTCTTCATTGGCATCCTCATCAGCGCGCTGGTGGATTTCATTCATGCGCTCCAGGCTGATTTTCGCCTCCTGTGCGTGTAATATAAACTGTACGAGCGATTCCAGTGGGCCATTCATGTGCCCAATGATGTATTGAACAGCCAACATGGCGCCGAGTGTCATTTCATTGTGGATCACTGCTTGAGCTGCCAACACGGAGATTACAATGTTTTTTCCTTCATTGATGAACGCTGCGCCCGCGCGCTGCTGCTGGTCGGTGGAGAGATACTGGACGTTCACCCGGAAAAGCCGTGCCTGAATGCGCTCCCATGACCATCTTTTTTGACGTTCGGCATTGTGCAATTTGATTTCCTGCATGCCGTTCACGAGTTGGATGAGGGCGTTTTGGTTTTCGGCCATTTGCTCAAAACGGCGGTAGTCGAGCGAGCGTCTTCTCGCCAAAAACAACCATACCCAGCCAAAATACCCTGCCGCGCCCAAGGCAAAAACCAGGAAAATCAACTTGTTATAAAACAACAGCACACCACCAAACACAATTAAATTGACCAGCGAAAATAGGGTCACCAAAGAAGACGAAGTGAGAAAACGCTCCACCCGCTCGTTGTCATAAATCCGCTGCAACAGATCGCCCGTCATTTTGGAATCGAAATACGACATTGGCAGTCGCATTAGTTTCAACAGAAAATCTGAGACCAGATTGATATTGATCCGGGTGCCGATATGCAGCAAAATCCAGCCCCGAATGAATTCTACAGCCACCTGGCTGGCAAACAACACCCCCTGGGCCGCAAGGATGAGATAGACAAAATTGAGGTCGCGCAACTGCACCCCTTTGTCCACCAAGGCTTGCATGAGGAATGGAAACGCCAATTGAATGAGGCTGCCAAGTAACAACCCGACAAGGAGTTGCCAGATTAATCGCTTGTGTTGCAGCACATAAGGCCACAAAAATTTGAAGCCCGAACGATTGGTTTTTTCTCCTTCGCGGTCAAAAAATTCCGGAGTAGTTTCTAACAAGAGCAAAATGCCCTGCGGTTCGGTGTTCACTACATCGCTGATCCAGCCGTTCAGGAAATCCTGTTCTTTCATCTGGACTTTCCCTGAAGCGGGATCTGCCACAAACACCTGACCGCCCGAAATTTTGTACACCACCACAAAATGGTCTTGCTTCCAGTGGGCAACACAAGGCAAAGGAATGTCGGTAGAAAGCCGGTTGAACCCCGTTTTAGCTCCCAAAGTGCGGAACCCGATCTTCTCGGCCGCCTCGGAAATGCCAGCCAGCGAGGCGCTTACTTTGTCGGTATGGGAAAGTTGGCGTAAAAACTCGATCGAATAAAAACGGCCATAATGCCGCGCAATCATGCGCAGACAGGCCGCACCGCAGTCAGAAGAGTCAAATTGTTTGTCGAAAGGGAAGTTGTCCACGTTGAATGTTGGGCGGGGTTTGGCTGCAAAAATAGGCGAATGCTTCGGTTGGAAAAATGATTGCTGGTATTTGAAGTGGATTGTCTTGTTTCTGGCCAATTTTGCGGCGACGATTAAGGGGGAGAGGGGTGGTTTTTTTGACAGGATGGACAGGATAAACAGGATGGTGTCGGCTTCGCCGACTTGCGAGTAGAGCGTCGGC
>JBJXGZ010000052.1:0-8508 GCA_046160625.1 Saprospiraceae bacterium | reverse complement strand
TCGAACCCCGGATACACTTTTGGCGTATACACACTTTCCAGGCGTGCTCCTTAAACCACTCGGACATCTCTCCTTTACCCGCCATAGCCCGATTAGGGCGACGGCGGGTTCGTTTCTTCAAAAACTGCCATAGCCCGTTTAGGGCGACGGCGGGTTCGTTTCTTCAAAAAAACCCAGGCCACGAAATGCGACGAAAGTTTTTTTATCAGTTTTTCAATTAGCCCTCCTTCGCCCTAATCGGGCTTCGGCGGGTAAAGCGGGCCGCAAAGGTAAAAACACTTGCCACAAAATACAAGCCAGCGCGAAAGCAGTTTTTTCGAGGCCAGCAGTTTTACCTTTGTCAATCCATAATGTAGAAAGATGAGCCTAAAAAAAAGAGCCTCCAGCTTCCGTTACGCCTTTCAAGGGCTGGTAGATTTGTTCAAAAGCCAGGCAAATGCCCGTATACATGGTGCAGCAGCGGCCGCAGTAGTGCTGGCAGGATTTTATTTCCAGATCTCGCGGACGGAATGGATCGCAGTCACGTTATGCATCCTGTTGGTATTCAGCCTCGAAGCCATGAACACAGCCATCGAGTATCTTACAGATCTGGTTTCTCCGGACTTTCATCCTTTGGCTGGCAAGGCAAAAGATGTGGCAGCGGCGGCAGTTTTACTGGCAGCCTTGGGGGCAGTATTGGTGGGGCTTCTCATTTTTTTGCCCAAAGTTTTGCCTGATTTTCCAAAATGAAGTCCAAAAACAGGTCTTACCCATTATTTTTTTTACGTAATTTTTTTGAAGATAGAAATTGGCTTGTTTCGCCGTTAGCGGTACGAATCCCTGTTTTTCGTGATAAAATTTTGCAAAAAATGGACATTTTCAAAGCAAAAATGGCGCGAAATGGGTCTGTCAAAGAGGAATTTTAAAAAGGGTTTGGTTGTAATTGTACTCCTTACACTATTTTCACCCCTCGAAAATTCGCCCTTTGTTTTTGTTTCAGGCGTTTCCCGGGCTGTCAATCTTTTTTTGATCCCGCACACACCACTTTTTTATGTCGGTGCATCTACTTGCCAGACAGGTGTTTTGCGGGACAATAAAAATTGAGGACACACTGGGTTTCGCTGATTTCAGAATCGGGGCGGTCAAACTAAAATCATTCATTCACAAAAATTTAAAAGCAGCATGTCAGCAGCAAAACCCACTCAAGCACAACAACAAGGCGGCGGCCTAGGCGCATGGCTTCCTTTCCTCATCATCATCTTGTTGTACGTTGTGTCCTTCTGTATTTGGAAATTCGTGTTCGGCGCAAACCACAACTTTATTGACAATGACAATAACAAAGACCCACTTCCAGGCAACTACTTCGGCACCATTTATAAAGGGGGCTTTGTTGTACCAATGCTCTTAACCACTTTTTTCACGGTGATCGTTTTTGTAATTGAGCGCTTTATCACCCTGGGCAAAGCTTCTGGCAACGGCAACGTTGACACTTTTGTAAGAGGCATCAAAGTATTTTTAGATAAAGGGGATATTGGCGGCGCCGTAGCAGCTTGCGACAGGCAAAAAGGCGCAGTCGCCAATGTTGTGCGTGCAGGTCTTCACAAATATGCCGAAATGGAAAAAATAACCGGCATGGAAAAAGACGAGAAAGTAATCGCTATTCAGAAAGAAATTGAAGAGGCAACCACACTGGAACTCCCAATGTTGGAAAAAAACCTGAACATTTTGGCTACAGTAGCTTCTATCGCTACACTCCTTGGCCTTTTTGGAACGGTGTTGGGTATGATCCGCTCGTTTGCTGCATTGGCAAACGCTGGCGCGCCAGACTCTACAGCACTCGCAACAGGTATTTCTGAGGCACTTATCAATACCGCACTGGGTATCGGCACATCGGCTATGGCCATTATTGCCTACAACTTTTTCACGAGTCGCATTGACAGTATGACCTATCGCATTGACGAAGCAGGCTTTAGCCTTGCTCAGACCTATGCGTCAAAAGGACACTAGATGAGAGATGAGTGGTTTGAGTGATGCGTTTTATCCTCAAGCCCAGACAAGGTTCATAACTCAACTCACAACTAAAAAAAGATATGCCAAAGAATAAGCCTAAACGGAGCGCGCCTTCCATTGACATGACGGCAATGTGCGACGTGGCATTCCTGTTGCTCACCTTCTTTATGCTCACAGCAAAGGCCAAGCCACAGGAAACACTTGTCATTGATACGCCTTCGTCCATTTCTGAGACCAAGTTGCCCGATGCAGGCACACTCACAGTACTGATTGGTAAAGACGGTAAAATATTCCTCGACATGACCGGGCAACATACACGCCTGGACCTGATCACGAATATAGACACCGCTTTCGCGCTTAAATTCAGCGATGAACAGAAAATGGATTTTGCCAACCTCGGGAGCTTTGGGGTTTCACGTAGCCAACTTAAAAAGTTTGTTGATCTCTCATCCGCGGAACGGAGCACTTTCCCTGCAATGGGTATCCCTGTTGACACGGCAGATATCAACAAGAGCGAGTTGGCCGACTGGATTCACAGAGCGCGCCTTGCCCAATTTCGCATGAAACAAAGTGGCAAAGTCAAAGATGAGTACGTAATAATAGTAAAAGCAGATAAGGACACTCCTTACCCGGCAGTGCAAAAGGTGATTAACACGTTGACTGACATCAAAGTCAACAAGTTCAACCTTATCACCAGCATGGAAGGAAAAGCAGAGAAGAAGTAAACAGTTGGCAGCGACAGTTGTCAGTAGCAATATGCAAACTGGCCAACGCCGCTTTCAAACTTTTTTTTAACTTAAAAAGCAACAGCGACATGGCTGAAATAGCTCAAGACGGTGGTGGTGGTCATAAGAAAAGTGGCAAGGTCAGGTCCAAAAAAATGTCCACGCGTATTGATTTTACGCCAATGGTGGATTTGGGCTTCCTGCTCATTACTTTTTTCATGCTCACCACAACACTCGCCAAACCACAAATTATGGCGCTCGTGATGCCGGATAAAGACATCAAATTAGAGGACGTAGAACCAGTGAAAGAGTCAAAAGTACTCACGCTTTTGTTGGGTGGTAATGACAAAGTTTACTGGTATGAAGGCATTACAGATGCAAAACTTGATTCAACGGATTACTCAGCAGAAGGAGTTCGCCAGGTTATCTTGAACAAGATGGACAAGGTAAGAGAGCAATTCCAACTGGAAACGTACAAGAAAAAGAACAAAGACGGAGAAGAGATTGAGTACAAAGATGGTTCTTACATAAATGTCATCATCAAGCCTACAAAAGACGCACGCTACAAAAACCTCGTGGATGCGCTCGATGAAATGGCCATTTGCAAGGTTCGCTATTATGTGATCCTTGACGTGTCGCCACTTGAGGAAGAATTTATGAAAAACCCTGCGGGCGGTCTGAAGTTCAGCGTGGAAGAACAAGTAGATGCTGCCACAAACTAAAGGTGGCGTGTCCATTGAGTGTCAAAATTTTAAAAGGAATAAAATTAAAAAATTATGGCAGACGAAAAAAGCACAACCATCTATCGGGATATGCTGGATATCATTTTTGCCGACCGAAATAAAGCATACGGAGCCTATCAGCTCCGGCGCGAATACCCAAAGTATTTGACGCGTGCACTTGGTTTCGGTTTGGGACTGATCGTCCTGGTTTTCGCAGCCCCGCTTATCATGGATGCGGTAGGTGGCCTGCTCCCGAAAGCAAAACCGATAGACGTGGTTGCAGAACTTGGTCCACCACCGGATATTGACCCGAACAACCCACCGCCACCGCCACCGCCACCGCCACCTACACCGCCGCCGCCAACGCGCTCGACGGTAAAATTCGTTCCTCCTGTAATCAAGAAGGACGAAGAGGTCGTGGAGGAGGAACAAAAAGCCGTGGAGGAACTTCTCGAAAAGAAGGAGGACATCGGCACGGAGGACAAAAAAGGCAATGACGAAGCACCGCCTTCAGATGTGTCTAACCCGAGTCTCGACCCGGTGATTGAAGCACCCAAGGTGACAGAAAAGACCTATGAGATGTTTGATATCCAAAAAGAGCCAAGCTTCCCCGGAGGTCAGGCAGAGATGTACAAATGGCTCGCAAAAAATGCTCCTTATCCAGAAATGGCCAAAGAAGCTGGTATCTCTGGTCAAGTGGTACTTACCTTTGTAGTGGGCAAAGACGGTAGCGTGAGCGAGGTGAACATTGTGAAAGACATCGGCGGCGGTTGTGGTAAAGCCGTGAAAGGGGCAGTAGAAAAAATGCCAAAATGGAGCCCCGGTGAAGCCAACGGACACCCGGTGAAAGTGCGCTATACACTCCCTTTCAAGTTTAAACTAGAGTAGAACAGGCTCATTTTAAATCTTATTACAACATGAGTCATCCCGAATTATTTGGGGTGGCTCATGTCATTTTGGGGGATCGTGGGTGCGTTATGGGAACACAGATGACACGGATGGGACACGGATTACACGGATTTTTGCTAGACAAGTAAAATCCGTGTAATCCGTGTCCCATCCGCGTAATCCGTGTCCCACCCCCTCTTATTCTACTTCGAATTCATCCATTCCTCAATTTCCTCGGCCTCCATCGGAATGTTTTTGAACATATCAATATTCCCATTTTCGGTAATGAGGATGTCGTTTTCGATGCGAACGCCTAGGTTTTCTTCGGGGATGTAAATACCTGGTTCGCAAGTAAGGATATTGCCCGCCCGGAACGTGTCGTAGCGGAAAAACAGATCGTGGACATCCAGGCCCAGATGGTGGCTCGTGCCGTGCATGAAATATTTTTTGTAGGCTGGCCAATCTTTATCCTGCTTTTTAATGTCATCCTTTGAGATAAGCCCCAGACCAAGCAGTTCACTTTCCATGATTTTGCCCACCTCTTTGGTGTATTCGACAAATTTTGTCCCAGGCACCAACATGGCGCGTGCCCCTTTCAACACCCGAAGCACGGCATCGTACACAGCCCGCTGACGTTTGTTATACCGGCCATTTACAGGGATGGAGCGTGTAAGGTCGGCGTTGTAGTTGGCGTATTCACAGCCAAAATCCATGAGCAGCACTTCGCCATCCTGGCATTGCAGGTTGTTCTCGATGTAGTGGAGCACACAAGCGTTTTTGCCCGAACCGATGATAGGTGTGTATGCGTGTCCTGTGGCACGGTTACGGATAAATTCGTGGATGATCTCGGCTTCAATTTCATGCTCCCAAACACCAGGCTTTACAAATTTCAATACCCGTTTGAAAGCCTTTTCCGTAATGTCAATGGCTTCCTGGGTCGCGCCTACTTCCCACTGGGTTTTTACGGTCATCAATCGTTTCAAAATGGGTTGACTACGGTGGATCGTATGCGCTGGATATCGGTTCTGTATGCTGTGCGCGTAGCGAAGGTCACGGTACACCACAGGGGATAAAAAACGGTCGTTCTCATTGAGGTTCAAATAGATACCCTCTGAAAGCAAAATGAGCTCGTTGATTTCTTTCTCGGATTCATCGAGGAAATACACCTTCTCAATACCCGAAGCAGCGGTGGCTTCTTCCTTGGTATATTTGTGGCCCTCCCACACCGCAAGGTGCTCGTTGGTGCGTCGGATAATGAGTACTTCCTGGTGTTCCTCTCTCGGAGAATCGGGGAAAAGCAGGAGCATAGTTTCCTCCTGGTCAATGCCAGTGAGCCAGAAAAGCCCAGAATTTTGCCGGAAGTTGTGATAGGCATCACCATTTCGCGGGGCCTGATCGTTCGAGTTGAATATGGCGACTGTGCCGGGCTTCATTTCGGCGGTGAAACGCTTGCGGTTAGTTTTGAAAAGTTCGGGACTGAGTGGCTGATATTTCATAAAGCGTGTATGCGCTAAATTGGTGAGAGAGTGAAAGAATTCGCCGCCAAAGAATGAGACTTTCGCCGAAACGTCCAAACGCCCCCTGCAACATTTCGACTTTTGGGCAGGAATGCTGCGCGAGAGTTGTTTTTGAGGATTAAAAAAAAAGCGGTTGCGACATTTTTTTCGCTTCAAAATATTACCCCTTGCCAAAAATGCTACTTTTGCCCGGCTTTCAAATGAAGCGCCTAGACCTCGGGGGTTTTTAAATCCTCCGAGGTCTAGTCACCACATTATAATTCATCACTTAACACTTACGAAATGTCCTTTCCTGCCAACTGCAAATACACGGAAGACCACGAGTGGGTCCGCGTCGAGAGCGGCAACATCGCATACGTCGGCATCACTGATTATGCCCAGGGCGAACTCGGCGAACTCGTCTACATCGAAGTGGAAACTGTAGGCAAAACGGTAGCCGCAAACGAAATTTTCGGCACCGTCGAAGCTGTAAAAACCACCTCCGACCTTTTTATGCCGATAACGGCTAAGGTGTTGGAATTCAATGCAAAAGTGAGCGATTCGGGCGATCCGTCTCTTGTGAACAGCGACCCTTATGGAGATGGCTGGATCATTAAAATCGAAATTGCCAATCCGGCAGATCTGAAGGGATTGATGGATGCGGATGCGTATAAGGCGCACGTCAGCTAGCCTGATTTTACAACAGAAAATTAAAAAGGCACGGAGTCCCACTTGAGGGCTTCGTGCCTTTTTTTTGAAAAAAATTACTAAGAAAATTGAACGTCTGGCTGACCCGCGTGTACACAGCAATATCTTTTCACCAGACATTGGAAACTGCGTCAAGCGTCCAATTCTCCAAGGTCTAAAAAATTAAGTCTATGAAACAATTGCTCACCGTCCTGTTTTACACCTTGACAGGCATTCTTTTACCCTTATTTGCCTCTTCAGGGGATTTTGAAAACCGTCTCCGCGAAGCCGAATCCGCAGGCGATCGGGCACGTGTGGCCGCCATCTGCAAAGAATGGTACGCAAGCGGCCAATACTCTACTGGTCTGCTCAACTGGAACTACAACGCCCTCATGTCGGTGGAGCAAAACGCCATGCTTTTCACGCAGCAGGAAAGTGACACCTACCCGGCCATGCTCCTTCAGTATGCACTTGATGTACGTCCAGATGTGCATATCATCAGTTTCCAATTGCTTGAAAATCAGAAATATCGGGAGATTTTAATTGGGATGGAAGGCCTGCATTGGATTTCCAAGGATTGCTCGATGCGTGATTTTTTAGCACAAGTGCTGAACCCGAGGTTATCAAAAAGCGCGACTAAGCCAGTCTATTTTGGCAGCATGACCAATAAAAACTTGCTCCAGGCAGACAAAGAAAAACTTTACCTCACGGGCCTTGCACTCAAGTTTAGTCCTATGGCATTTGACAACGTAGCAACCCTTCGTTACAATTTTGAAAATCAGTTCCGCACGGATTACCTTGAACTCAGTTTCGAGCCAGAAACGGATCCTGTCGCCGTCGCACGGGTCAATCTGAACTACATCCCCGCTTTGCTGCTTTTGCACCGCCACTACTCTGCAACGGGTGAAACCGATAAAGCCGCCCGCCTCCAGAACCTAAGCCTGCGCATTGCTCGTGCGGGAGGGCGTGAGACAGAAGTTCGCGCGTTTTTTGCGCCAGAACAACCCGTCGGCGATATTTTGACAGCCATCACGCCAAAAGCATTAGAGAAAAATATGAAGAAATTCAGCGACAAACTTTATGCCGCCGACACTGAATTGAGCAATGGGCAATACGAGACATTTTTGACTGATTTGTTGAGAAATAAGGATTTTGAACAACTTGAACGGTGCAAAACAACCAAAACGGATTGGATTTCCTTGTTGCCCAAAGAGCTCCAGAGCGTGCCTGCCAAGCAATTATTCAAACATGGCCATCCCGACGACCCGGAGCTGCCAGTCCAAAATATTTCCCACGAAGCCGCACAGCGTTACTGCGCGTGGGTGACACAGGTGTACAATGCCTCTCCGGAAAAAAAGAAGTTCAAAAAAGTGTTATTCCGTTTGCCTACAGAGGCGGAGTGGATTACGGCAGCAAGGGCTGGGAGAAAAGATGTCCCGTATCCTTGGGGTGGATATACCGTACAAAATTCTAAAGGCTGCTATTTGGGCAACTATAATACGGTAGAGCCTTGCGGTGACTGCCCCGACCAAATCCATCCGGCTGTTGCAACTGCGGGAAATGACATCCAGGTGTCTAACAAGATTCCGGAAAAATCTGCCGATAAAAACATTGTAAACAAGGCACTTGGGTCCCTAAACGATGGAGGTTTTTTCACTGTGCCAGTAGCTTCCTATTACCCCAACGATTTTGGCCTTTATACAATGTCGGGCAACGTGGCAGAGATGCTTGCCGAACCAGGCAAAGCCAAAGGCGGTAGTTGGCAGGACGAACCGTCCCAGGGGCAAATCACTACTGTAAAAATGTACAATGGACCTAACCCGGCAGTTGGTTTCCGGGTTTTCATGGAAGTGATTGAAGAGTAGCATAAAAACCCCGTCCTACGGCTTCAAGCCTGTCCATTACACACAAGTTCTTTGAAATATTGGAAACAGTTAGTTTTGAGGATGTTTAACCATCTAAGTTCATCCCTTTCGAGTTTGAGTCATTTTGGGGATTTGC
>JBJXGZ010000051.1:0-4298 GCA_046160625.1 Saprospiraceae bacterium | reverse complement strand
CGTTGCGTCGTTGCGTGAAAAAACACGTTGCGCCGTTGCGTCATTGCGTGAAAAAACACGTTGCGCCGTTGCGTCGTTGCGTGAAAAAACACGTTGCGCCGTTGCGCCGTTGCGTGAAAAAACACGTTGCGTCGTTGCGTGAAAAAATACGTTGCGTCGTTGCGTCGTTGCGTGAAAAAACACGTTGCGTCGTTGCGCCGTTGCGTGAAATACTCCTTGCGTTAAAAATCTACCCAAACGTCCGCTCAACCGTCCAATAAAGTGCAATGAGCGCAATAGCCGAAGATATCGGAATCACGACACGAGCGCGATACCAGGTTTCTTTTGAAAACCAATGAGCTACGAGAAAATAGGTCGCCAGAATCACGGCCAGTTGACCAAGTTCCACGCCAACATTGAAGCTCAATAAAGCAGACACATAGGAGGAGGGCGGCAAGCCAAGTTCAGACAAAACACCTGCGAAACCCATTCCATGGACAAGGCCAAAAAGAAATACAATGCCTAAACGACTCGGCTTCAACTCGCCCACCAATATATTTTCTATCGCCACAAAAAAGATGGAAAGTGCGATAATCGGCTCCACCACTGCAGGCAATGGCTGAATGTAACCGTACATCGCCAGACCCAGCGTGATAGAATGCGCCACCGTGAACGCAGTAGCCTGCCAGATGATGGTACGCAAGCGATTGCTCAGGAAAAATATGCTGAGTACGAACAAGATATGATCTACGCCGAGCGGGACGATGTGCTCGAAGCCGAGTTTCAGATATGTCCAGGCCACGTTTGTCTGGGAAAGTGAGGCGAGTTCATAATTGATAGTGTGCGCCTGGCTCTCAAATGCCATCAACAGCAAGGAAATCAGGAAGCACCCCTTAACCCCTATCCGCCAAAGGGAAGCGGGCAGGGAAGCTTGGGTGAGAAAACTAAAGATTCTTTTCATTGTAAAGGAAGATTTTTTCGTTTCAGGCGAGTCCTCGTAGGTTTTTGGAAAAGAGGACTGGTTTTGATTTATTAGTACCTGAGCAAAATTAGTTTTATCTAACTGCAGAGTCGTAAAGGCGCGGAGCATTTGAAAACCAACCCTTTGCGTCTCTGTGCCTTTGCGGTTTATTTTGCCCGCCCACTTAGAGTTCCATATAAGGCTTCAAAGTCATTCCTTTGGCTACCAATACCTCGCCCTCCTCCTTTTGGCCTAAGGCGATTTTCACCTGACCTGCCAAAACCAGGCGCTCCGGTTTTTGCGAGTTGGTGCGAAGAGCGGTCTCAAGCAGTGGGGCTGCTTCTGCTGCTTTGCCCATTTTGAACAATACGGTGGCAAGTGTTTCACAGGCATCAATATTCTCAGGACGGCGTTGTTGTTCAGATTTTGCGTGTTGAAGGGCTTTGTCCAACTGGTTGGTTTTCAGATATAATTGGGCCAATTCCATATCGGAGTAGTGGCCAAGGCTTTTGTCTTTTGCAGCCGAAATATTATCGGATAAAAGCGCATCAATGGTGATGCGAGCGCATTCGTCGGCCTTGTCGGCCTGGCCATTGAGGCGGTAGAGATCAATCAGTTCTTCAAAAAAAGAAGCGTCGGCCATCACTGATTTTGCCATTTCAAAATATTCGATGGCTTTCGGATAGTTCTTCTTGTAACGGGCAATTTTACCCAGCCCTGCCAGCGCGAAAGGATAGTCCACGCGCTCGGTGAGTGTGATCTGATACTGCTCTTCGGCCTTGTCGAGCGCATTGGAATCTTCGTACAGATGTGCCAGCACCATACGCGCCCAACTTTTGTCTTCTGCACCGGGATAACCCGCAGAAACGGCTAGTTGAATGGCTTCGATTGCGCCAGGCACGTCACCGTGGATTTCCCGTAAGTATGACACACGGGAATAAGAACGGATGTCGGGGCGAGTGCTTACCATTTTATCGGCAGAAGCCACAGCTTCGGTATAATTGCCAAGTTCCACATTTGCGTCGCAAAGCAAGCCGTACACGAAAGAATAATGCGGGCTTAATTGCCTTGCGTTCTCGGCCAGTCCCTTTGCCTCTGCAAATCGGTGCTGGGAAAGAAACGTCATCGCCTTCAGGCAAATCGCTTCCAAATGGGTGGGGTCTTTTTTCAAAACCAAATCAACCATATCAAGAGCGGCCTTGTTGTAGTAGGAAAAATTGCCCGTTACACGCCCCTCTTGCATGAAGGTTTTTGCAAGTTGCAACAGGATCTTCTTGTCCTCAGGCTTGGTCTCAAGTTCCTGGCAAAGTTTTTCATAATTGGCTTTCACAGTGGGCCATTCAGGGTCGTTGGCGAGTACGCCGGTTCGGTCTTTGAGTTCGGGGAAGGCAGATTTGTCTTTGCCATTTACGAAGATAAAAGCGGCAAAAACGAGGCTGAACACGGTCAGCAGGGCATAGAGGCTACGGCGAATGCTTGGTTTCATTTTTAAAATATTTTATTTGAAGGGATATACGAGCAGTTCGAAGATTTGGATTTCGGCATAAGGTCATTAGTCGTCATTGGGTCATTTTGTCATTGGGTCATTAAACAAGGAGCACTATGACCAAACGACGGCTAATGACCCAATGACGACTATTGACCCAATGACTAAATTTCTGTCGCCTATTATCCCTTTTGAAAAGAGTTTGGGAAACTCCGTTAAGAAATTAGACATTTGCCACACAAATCAACTATCTGCTCTTTCAATGACATTGAAATTTTACTCCCTGCTTGCCGTGCTCTCGCTTAACGCATCGGTAGCTTTTGGCCAAGAGCCAAACAATCATGAATGGTGTGGTACAAAAGGAATTACCCCTTGGTTTGACTGGTACCGACAAAATCGCGATGCCCTTGCCGTTGAACGTGGCGATGATACTGCGTGGCTTTATGTGCCTGTAACAATTCAGATCACGGGATCGAACTCCGGCACTGGTTACTACCCGCTCGAACAGGCCATACTTTCTGTATGTCAGATGAACGAGCATTTTGCTCCAACCCGCATTCGCTATTATTTGCAGCCTGGCGATCCTGTACGATACCTCAATAACTCTGATTGGCACAACCATGAGTGGGACGGGGGCGCAGACCTCATCGAAAGCAACCGTATCCCCAATCGCCTCAACACCTTTATTGTAGCAGATCCTGCGGGGAATTGCGGGTACTCGTGGATGGATGCCATTGTAATGTCCAAGAATTGTTCCGGCCCCGGCAACAGGACCTGGGCGCACGAGGCTGGCCACCATTTGTCATTGCCTCACCCCTTTTTTGGATGGGAGGGCTTTGATTGGGATTATTCTGAGCCAGCGCCAATTGAAATTAACGACCGCCTGGTGGAAAATGCGGATTCCTCCAATGGCTACATCGCTGGCGATTTTTTCCGTGATACCCGCGCCGACTACCTGAACTACCGTTGGTCTTGCAACGCAAGTGGTGAAAGTATCACTAAACAGCACGACCCAAACGGTGTGCCGTTCCGCTCAGACGGCACGCTCATTATGGGCTACTCTTCTGACGACTGCGGCGCAGTCTTTACCGAGGAACAAATTGTTGCTATGCGCTCCAACCTGCAAAGTCCCAACAACTGGGGGCACTCCCAATACTTGCAGGTCACTGAAGCGGGCCAACAAATAGACGATGATGCAACTGTGGTGCTTGCTAACCCGATTGATTCTCAGGCGGTGCATTACAACAACTTCACGCTCCATTGGGCACCAGTACCAAACGCCACATTTTATGCCGTCGAAATTTTCCTTTTTGAAAACCTCACGCCACGGCTTCTATATGAAACGGTGTACAACACCACTTCCATTACAGTAACAAAAGGCATCCCAAACAACAGAACCCTCTACTGGCGCGTCCGTGCGTACAGTGAATGGGATCTTTGCCAACCTGCCGGTATCCAGCAATTAGGGGTTTTCAAAACCAAAAACTTTTCGGCTACGAACGAATTGGAATCTGTGGTGCTGGCCGAATTGTCCCCTAACCCTGTAGCCGCTGGCTTTCCGGCAAGACTGCTTTTGACCTCAGATGAAAATATGGAGGCCGTATTAAGTATCACCGATGCTTCAGGCAGACTGTGCCAGCGTCAAGCCCTGAGTCTTTCATTTGGAGAAAATATCCTTGAAATCCCCACCGACGCCCTCGAGGCCGGGCTTTACACCGTGAGTCTTCAAAACGAAAAAGGTACAATTTTGAAGCGACTGGCGGTGACGCAGTAAATGTCAATGTCCAATGTCCAACAAGAAATGTCCAATGTCCAAGCTCAGCGCTGAGCTTGGACCTTGGACATTTCTTGTTGGACATTGGACATTAATCA
>JBJXGZ010000050.1:0-5197 GCA_046160625.1 Saprospiraceae bacterium | reverse complement strand
CTCCAGGGATGTATATTGTTGATTTTCAATCGGAGGGTTTGAAAGGGCAGAAGCGATTGGTAGTGCAGGAGTAGGACGAAATTCATTTCGCATTACAATGAGTATTGATAGTCTCGCTTTGAGTGAGCCTATCAAAAAGCCGCTCCGAGCAATCGGGGCGGCTTTTGTATACCTATAGGTTTTTATTTCAGCAAACACCGCCGAATTTCTTTCGGCAGTAATATATTTCTACACTACTATTTTTTAGACATTTGTTACCCAATTCAAATTATATTTCAAATTAAAAATTTTCTACGATGGAAAACAACTTTATTGCATTGGTCGTTGCAGCCCTCGTCCCCATGGTGCTTGGGTTTATTTGGTATCACCCAAAATTATTTGGTACGGCTTGGATGCGTTCCGCAGGACTTACCGACGAAATACTCAAAACTGGAAACATGGCGGTCATTTTTGGCGTGTCATTTCTGATGAGTATTATGCTGGCTTTTGTCATGAATGTGATCGGCTACCATGATTCGTTCGTTGCCGGCGCGATGTATTATGCTACCAATGGCACTATGATCCCCGAAGCGGGTTCTGAATTGGCAAAATGGTTTGAATACTACCAATCCAACCTCGCCGAATCCAACCATACCTTCAAACACGGGGCGTTTCATGGTGCGTCGATCGCTGGAATTTTCATTGTTTTGCCAATCACGGTTTTTAACGCGCTTTTTGAAAGGAAAGGCTTCAAATACATGGCAATCAATGCAGGATTTTGGATTGTTAGCCTGTCTTTAATGGGTGGAATCATCGCATCTTGGCACTGATTTATTCATAATGCGAATCACGGGTTCGCATTCATAAATAAATCTAGTGCAATCATTGCAGAATGCACCTTGACAACTGTACCGATTGTCTCGCTATCATTCCGAGTGAGACAATCAATTCTAGATGGATTACAAAAAAGCCGTCCTGAGCAATCGGGGCGGCTTTTTTATATACTCCGGAACGCTGTTCCGGAAAAGTGTATGGTGGCCCGGAACGCTGTTCCGGGGTATATATCCTAAAAAATGGTATCGCTTTGTTACAAAAAAACCAAAAAAATGATATCGCTTTGTTACAAAATAGCTTCTGCTGTCGTTATTGGCTAACCCTTAACCTTGTCACCCACTTCTATCAACACCTAAGCCATGAAAAAAACACCAATCCTCTGTTTAATTCTCCTTTTTACCAGCCTGATTTCAGCGCAAAAAAGCTTCAACCACAGTTTTGAAAAATTTGACCCGGCAACGGGTTTACCTGCCGATTGGTCGAAGGGTGTTGGCCCCGGATCAAGCACCAGTTATGTCTTTGCGGTTGATTCTTCGACAGCAATCGAAGGCCGCTACAGCGCACGATTGGCCTCCCCAAAAGAGGGGGGAGAATTTGGGGCATTCTCCCGGAGTTTCCCTGCTGATTTTGAAGGGAAAACCATCACATTAAAAGGTTGGATAAAAACAGAAAATGTATCGCAAGACGGATTTGCCGGCTTGTGGATGCGGCTCGACGGGGAATCTGGTGTGGTCGGCTTTGACAATATGCAGCAGATCGGATTAAATGGGGACAATGGCTGGAGGCCATATACCATAGACCTTGACTATAGCCAAGAGGCTCAAACCATTGTAGTGGGTGGCTTACTTGTTGGCAGTGGCACGGCTTGGTATGATGATATAGAGGTGCTGGTAGATGGCAAGCCGCTCCTGGAAGCCCCCGCCCGCATTGTCCAAAAGATCCCTGCCGATCTCGATACGGCTTTTGCCAGCGGCAGCAACGTAAGTCTTGGTGAACTGAACGAGCAGCGCGTCGAAGACCTCGCGCTGTTGGGTAAAATTTGGGGTTTTCTAAAGTACCACCACCCCAAAGTGGCTTCCGGCGATTTGAATTGGGATTTTGAGCTGTTCCGTTTTCTGAAACGCTACCCTTCCGGTTTGAAATCCCAGCAACGCGATGCGCTTTTAGTTGAATGGATCGAGTCCTTGGGCGAATTGCCCGATTGCCCGGGTTGTTCCAAGAAAATCGAAGGGGACGTACACCTCACAGCCGATCTGAAATGGATGGATGATTCCAAACTGAGCGCTGGCTTGCGCAAGCAATTGAAAGCAGTATATGAGCACCGCAACCAGGCGAAGCATTTTTATATTGACCTTGACCCCTATATTGGCAACCCTAAATTCTTACACGAAAATCCATACAACCAGTTCAAGTACCCGGACGAGGGCTTCCGACTGCTGAGCGTGTATCGTTTTTGGAACATCATTCAGTATTATTTCCCTTACCGGGATGTGATCGGGGAAGACTGGACGGGGGTGATGCGCGAATTCATCCCTAAAATGGCAAAAGTTACGGATGCCCTGAGTTACAAACTTTGCACCCGGGAACTCATTGGGCGTGTACATGACACACACGCAAATCTTTGGATTCAGGACGAAGCATTACGCAGCTATTTTGGAAACCTTCGTCCGGCAATTCAAGTAAAATTTATTGAAAACCAAGCAGTTGTAACAGGCTATTACGATACTGAGCAAGGGCCAAAAACGGGCTTGCTGCCCGGCGATGTAATTACTGCGATCGAGGGCGTGGCGGTAGAAGAGATTGTGAAAAAGAAATTGCCGCTGTATCCGGCCTCGAATTTGCCCACCAAACTGCGCGATATCGCCAAAGACCTTTTGCGCACAAACGACACGACCCTACACTTGAAGGTTCGGCGCAATCAGGTGCTTGCCGATTTTGAAGTTGCTTGTTTTGATGCAAACAAGGAGAAGTTCAATTTGCGGAAAGACTGGGCACATAACCAACCCGACAGCTGTTATCGCCTGTTGACGCCCGACATTGGCTATTTGTTTTTGGGCAATGTCAAAAGTGACCTGCTCCCTGGCATCATGGAAAAATTTAAAGATACCAAGGGCCTCATCGTTGATATCCGTAATTACCCTTCTGAATTTGTAGTGTTCTCGTTGACCGCATTGTTGAAGGCCAATGCATCCGAATTTGTTTACTTTACAAATGGGCATGTGGACAATCCGGGCGTATTCACCAAAACACAAGCCATAGAATCCGGTGAAGTTAACCCCGATCATTACAAAGGAAAAGTGGTCGTTCTCATCAATGAAATTTCACAAAGCCAGGCTGAATATACTACCATGGCACTGCGCGCTGTACCCGGTGCAGTCGTGGTGGGCAGCACCACCGCAGGTGCTGATGGCAACATATCTGATTTTATGCTGCCCGGCGGGCTGCGCAGCATGATAAGCGGTATCGGGGTGTTTTATCCCGATGGAAAACCCACCCAGCGTGTAGGGATCGTTCCTGATCACACGGTGCTTCCAACCATTGCCGGAGTACAGGCCGGGAGAGACGAATTGTTGGAGTTTGCGATGAAATTGATTGAAGGGCCGTAATGAGATTAAGGCATATTCTTAACCGCCCAAACCAACAACGCATTTTTCTCCGCTGGCAGCGCCAGTTTTTTCATGATATTGGAGCGGTGGTTCTCCACAGTTTTTTCAGAGATAAAAAGCATTTGGGCAATTTCTTTGGTCGTGTGTTGCCGACCGATGAGTTGCACGATTTTTTTCTCGGCGAAGGTGAGTTTGTCGAGCAGGCTTTCACTGCCAGCATCGGTATTGATGTGCATTTGGCCACTCAATTCGGGATTGAACCAGGTTTCGTTGTTCAACACCGCATTGATGCAATCTTCTAGCACATCTGTAGAAAACTCTTTTAACACATAGCCCTTGACATTCAGTTCTTTAGCGCGGTTGAAAATGGAAATTTCATTGTGCATGGTGAGCAGCACGACCTTTGTTTTGGGCTGACTGCCCTGAAGTTTTTCCAGCACTTCCAGACCATTCATGCCTGGCATATTGATGTCGAGGATCGCAATGTCAGGTTTTCGTTGAAGGATCATGTTGTAGGCGGTAATTCCGTTGCTGCACAACTCGCAAATTTGATGGCCTAAACTTTCTACATAGGTCTTGGTACCCATGAGGGTAAGGGGATGGTCGTCGCTAATGAGGATATTGGCCATGGTAGGATGGATTGAACGACAAAGATAGACGGGTAAACCGGGGGCTGTTAGGGGAGCGGGCAAAACAGGGGGTAACCCCTAGGAATAGAAAAACAGGAAAACCGCAAAACAGGAGAACAGGAAAATGTAAAATTGAGAGGGTAAAGCCGTTCTTGGTTGATTGGCCCGCTGAATGATACTATGCAGGCCAAAACAGGAGTCACCCAAATTTTTGGATTAATCTAGATTTTTTTTCTACATTCATCCAGGAATAAATTTGATACTTGAATAAATCTCTTATTTTTGCATAGATTTATCCAAGTATCAAAATTTTGACCCTTATGACAATTATTGGTCGAGGCCAAGAAAAAGAAAAACTAGACAAGATTCTTCAGTCTAATCAGGCAGAATTTTTAGCCCTATACGGTAGAAGAAGGGTTGGGAAAACCTTCCTGATTCGCCAATACCTGAAAGACAAAATTGTTTTTGATCTTTCAGGCACCAAAGAGGGGTTGAAAAAACAACAGTTAAATAATTTTTTTGGAGAGTATCTCACTAGAACGCAAGGGCAGCAAGAAAAGACAACGCCCAATTCCTGGCAAGAAGCCTTTGGTTACTTGGCCAAATACTTGTCATCTCTGCATCCAACGTCCTCCAAGTACGTAGTCTTTCTTGATGAAATGCCCTGGATGGACACCGCTAAATCAGAGTTTGTTTCAGCACTCGAATTTTTTTGGAACCAGCATGTGTCTCGGATGAATCATGTACTGTTGATTGCCTGCGGTTCGGCATCCTCCTGGATTAGAAAAAACCTGATCAATGCACGGGGTGGTTTGTATAACCGGATTACACATCGGATCAAATTGGCGCCATTCAACTTATATGAAACGGAACAGTTCCTCCTGCATTACGGTTTGAACTTACCGCTATACCAAATTCTTGAATTGTATATGGTCATGGGAGGAATACCCTTTTACCTCAATGTAGTGGAAAAAGGGAAAAGTTCAACCCAACTAATTGATGAAATCTGCTTTTCCCGGCAGTGATTATTGAGCGAGGAATACGAACAATTATACCATTCACTCTTTAGAAATGCTGAATTTCATGTGGCAATTGTAGCGGCATTGGCTGCCCATCCGCAAGGTATGACCAGAGGAATGATCGCCAATT
>JBJXGZ010000049.1:0-52495 GCA_046160625.1 Saprospiraceae bacterium | reverse complement strand
CTTGGAGTCGTGCCACAACTTAATCATTGCACCAGCGTCACATCCCCTTTGAAGAGCAAGACACGCCCGTCAATCAGCCGGATTTCGGCATAATAAACGAACACGGCAGGCGTCATCAATTTTTCTCTATGCCTTCCGTTCCAGCCGTGGGCCGGGTCGTTGGGCTGGAAATTCTGATCTGTGAACACCATATCGCCCCAGCGGTCAAAGATTTGGAACTTGTCCACCTGTTGAATCTGGTCGCCATCAGCGAAGATGAGGAACACATCGTTGACGCCATCTTCGTTCCAGGGAGAAAAAGCATTCGGGATATAGATATGCGGCGTGTTGTCCACGCGAATCAACACCCGGTCGGTGGATTGACAGCCATCTGTGCTGATGATGGTGACGGTGTACTCGGTCGTTTTGAGCGGTTTGGCCGTCGGATTCAGCAGATTAGGAATGGTTGAGTCAGCAAAAGTCAGCCCATCCTGTGGAGTCCAAACGATGCTTTCAATCAACGAAATCGGATATCCGGGAGCAAGCACAGCAGTCAGTTGCTGCTCATCGCCCAATTCGATTTCAAACTGCGGGTCAGTCGTAATGATCGGATCTGGCGCCTGCGGCACTACGAGCGGCTTCTGGAACTCGCAACCGTTTGCATCCTGAATAAACAGGTTATAAGTGCCTGGAGTAACTGCGGCAAAATCTATGGACGAAGCATAATTCAGGCCGCCATCAATGGAGTAGAGGTACGGGCCAAAACCGCCTTGAACCTGCCTAAAGGTGATCAAGCCATCGTTGTCTTTGCAGCTTGGTTTTATCAAATCGTAGGTGAACCCAGTTGGCACATTTGTTTCCACAAATACCTGAACATTATCGGTTTGTGTACACCCGGTAGTAGTATTGGTTACCAGCAGTGCGTAGGTGCCGGGCTGATTTACCACAGGATTCGGCGAATTGGCACCAGAAACAATATGTCCGCCCTGGGTCGTCCAGGTGTAAGCGTAAATCGAACCGCTGGAACCTGAACCTTGCAGCGTAGTCTTATCCACTGCGCAAGTGAGCGTGAACGGTGGGCCAGCCTCTGCAAAGGGCAGTACGGTATTGTCGCTGACCTGTACCGTTTGCGTCGCCGAACAGCCATTGGTGGTATTCAAAACACTCAGCGTGTAATTACCAGAAGTGTTAACTGTGGCCATATTGGTGTTCGTGTTACCCACAAAATTGCCGTTCGCGGTAGTCCATTCGTACATAATGTTCGCGCCCGCGGCAGAACCGCTGCCATTGAGCAACACAGTGGGTTGCGTGCAACCAATCACACCCGGCGAAGCAATGGCTACAACGGGAGGAACAGTATTGGTGTTAACCACTACCTGATCCGTATCTGTGCACCCGTTGACAGTATTTGTTACTGACAGTTGGTAGGTTCCTCCGGCAATCACAACAGGCGAAAGCCCGTTCGCGCCCACCAGGATGTTTCCGTTCTGCGTAGTCCATTGATAGAAGAAACTGCCGTTGGTACTCGAACCGGAACCGTCCAGTGTCAGCGATGTGACGGCGCAAGTGAGTAAACCATCTGAACCTGCAGCTGCTGTTGGCGGAAGTATATCCTGAGTCACCGTTACCGTCACAGAGCTGGTACATCCGTTTGTAAGGTTGGTCACCAAGAGTGTGTAAGGGGCTGGTTCATTGACCACCACAGCCAGAGGATTGCTCTGGTTCACAATATTTCCTCCCATAGTACTCCAATCATATTGCATGTTGCCGGTGCTGCTGCCCACTGCATCAAGTGTGATTTGGTCTTCTGTACAAGTCAGCACATCAGGCTGCGCAATGAAGGATTGAGGAACCACCTGATTAGCGATAACATCCACACTCACTACATTGGTACAGCCGTTTTGAAGGCTTGTGGCCTCTAACTCGTAATAGCCAATTGCATCAATGGTGGGGGTCAAAGTATTGGCCCCGCTTAGGATGTTCCCATCAGGTGTGTACCAATTGTAGATGAACTGTCCTGGTGAAGCGTTACTGCCCTCGAGGTCAAGCACTAAAACAGCACAGGTTAAGGTCTGTTCCGGGCCTGCATCAATTTGCGGTGGCGCCAGGTCTTCCAACACCGTTACGCTGGAATTCGCGGTACAGAAGTTCACCAGATTTTGCACTGTTATGGTGTAAGTGCCGGGTGCGTCAATGAGCGGGTTGAGCGTATTGGCGCCGCTCAAAATATTGCCGCCGTTCGTAGCGGTCCAGACAATGCTGTAGCCCACTCCACTGTTGGTACCTGTGCCGTTAAGCGATAGCTGGGTGACGGCGCAGGTGAGATTGG
Organism: Saprospiraceae bacterium; assembly: GCA_046160625.1. Taxonomy (GTDB): domain Bacteria; phylum Bacteroidota; class Bacteroidia; order Chitinophagales; family Saprospiraceae; genus M3007. The sequence goes on along the minus strand of JBJXGZ010000049.1, from coordinate 50,187 downwards.
GCGCGCTGCCCGCTACTGCTGTTGGGACATCCGCTGCTTGCGTAATTTGCACTGTAGGTGATGAAGTACAGCCATTTGTAGTATTTGTTACCAAAAGGAAGTATTCGCCTGCGCCATCCACAGTTGGGTTCAAAATGTTGGTAGCTGAAACAAAACTGCCGCCAATGGTCGTCCACTGGTAGGTGAAGTTTGGGCCTACGGGCGCCACAGCCTGCAAAGTGTATGTCGTTTGTGTACAGGTCAGTTGGAATGTCGGGCCGCCATTGGCTTGCGGAGAAGCGAAATCGGTCGTCACAATCGTCGGGTCGGTAGAGGTGCAGCCATTGGTTGTATTGGTCACAATGAGTACGTATGTGCCACCTCCTGCAACCGTTGGGGTCAGGGTTGTTCCACCTGCAACAATGCCGCCCGGGTCAATCCAATAGTAGCTAAAGTTCGGGCCCGTTGAATTGTTTGTGCCGCCGAGTTGCAGTTGCGGGTTGTAGCAATTGAGCAATACATCCGGGCCGGCATCTGCCATCGGGGCCTGTATGTCTTGCGACACTGGCACAGTTAGCTCTGTGGTACAGCCATTGTCTGTATTCGTGATAACAAGGGTGTAATTGCCTGGTTGATTGATGGTAGCGTCTATTGCTGTGGGACTCGACTGCAAGCCTGGGCCTGTCCATTGGTAGGTAAAGTTCGCGCCCGTTGAAGAGCCTGTAGAACTAATGATGGTTTGGGTAACAAGGCAATTGAGCAATGCAGGTTGTGAAAGTGCCACCACAGGATCGTTATCATCTGCGACAATTTCCACCTGGTCCACTGCTGTACAACCGTTGATAACGTTTGTAACCAAAAGTTGGTAAATACCCGCTTCGTTCACCTGCGGGTTTAAAATATTGGTGGCGGAGACAAAATTTCCACCCGAAATGGCGGTCCAACTATAGCCGTACTGTGGACCAACACTGCTGCTGTCTCCAGTCAGGACCATGGCCGGTACTGTGCAATTAAGTATGTTGCCTGGGCCAGCTTCTGCTATTGGTACAACTATGTCTTGTTGAACATCAATAGATGTAGAAGCAGTACAATTGTTTGCTGTATTGGTAACGATCAATGTGTATTGTCCCGGTGCGCCCGCTATGATTTGTGGTGTTCCGTTCCCACCCACAATAGTACCTCCCATCGTTCCCCACTGGTAAGTGATGGTAGGCCCGGTAGTGGAACCTGTCGAACTAACCGGAATGGTTTGTAAAGCGCAGGTGAGCATTCCTTGTGGTGCAGCAATTGCGGTTGGCACGTTGGCATTGACGGTTACTGTGGTAAAAGCCGAGTTGGTACAACCGTTTGCGGCGTTCGTCACCACCAGTGTGTAGGTGCCTGCAGCAATAACAGTTGGTGTCAGGGTATTGTCACCTGCTCCAATTCCACTTCCTGATGCGGAAGTCCATTGATAGGAATAGATTGGTCCTGTGCTTGTGCCCGCACCGTTCAGTTGTATGGTTGGCGTGGTACAATTAATTTCACCACCTGGAGCTACGTTCACCGTTGGCGGAGTAATGTTCTGTGGAATGTTCACAGAAGCAGTGTTGCTACAACCGTTTGAACTGTTAGAAACCACCAAATTATAGGTTCCAGGTTGGTTGATGGTCGGCATAGGCGTGTTCCCGCCAGCGGAAATGTTTCCCGGAGCAGCCGTCCAGGAGTAGGTCAAACTTGAGTCAATTAGCGCGAGGGGATCTCCAATCGTAAGCGAAAGAGTGGTGCATGTAAGCGTTGCTGGTGGGCCAGCGTTTGCTGCGGGAGGCAAGTTGTCAGCTACTACCACAATAGATGCCTGGGAAGTACACATACTCGTTGGGTTCGTAATAACGATAGAGTAGGTGCCGGGCGCATTTACGATCGGGGTCAGCGTATTGGTCCCGGATACGAAATTTCCGTTGCTGGTGGACCACACGTAAGTATCTGTTGGCACCATTTGCGAGCCTTGTGCGCTTACTGTTGCTTGCATGGTGATACAAGTAATGGTATTGCTAACGGTGGCAACAGCAATGGGTGCTGAGAAATTCTGATTGACCGTAACGGTTTGGCTGTTGGTACAACCATTAGACGGATTCATGACGGTGAGGATGTATTCTCCGGCTTCGCTTACTATTGGAGTGGGCGTGGTTTGTCCAGAAACGATAAAGCCATTGGTGGTGGTCCATTGATAGCTGATACCTGCCGGGCTTGAAGCCGAACCATTAAGCGTAACCTGGCTAACGGTGCAGGTGATAAGGCCCGGCGCAGCCACAGAAGCATTGGGTGGAGTAAGGTTGTTGTTAACAACCGCCAAGTCAGTTGCCGTACAGCCATTTTGGGTGTTTGTCACCAAAAGCGTGTAGGTGCCTATGGCCGAAACGATTGGATTGAGGGTGGTTGAACCGCCAAGGATAATTCCGCCAGGTGAAGCCGTCCAGAGATAAGTGAAATTACCTCCAATACTTGAACCTGAACCATCAAGCGTCACATTTGTGGCTGCACAAGTAAGTGTTGCGTTTGGTCCTGCTGAAGCAGCAGGGGGCGTGTTATTGGCATCCACGACAGAATTTGCCGACGAAGTACAGCCATTGGTGATGTTCTGCACGGTGAGGATGTAGGTGCCCGCTTGGTTTACAATTGGATTGAGGGTGGTGCTTCCACTAACAATGTTGCCAGGACTGGCTACCCAGTTGTAACTAAAATTGGGGCCGCTGCTGGAGCCTGTCCCATCTAATGTCACGTTGGGCAAGCTGCATGTGATGCTATTTGGCGGCGATGTAACCGCAGTTGGGGCCGCAAAATCGCTGGGCACCACCGCTGTCGCAGTCTTGGTGCAGCCGTTGCCATCGGTTATGGTCACGGTATAAGTGCCTGCTCCAAGATTCTGTGGGTCCTGATCTGTGACGGCGTTGCTCCAGAGATAGCTGTAATTGGGTACTCCACCTGTTACATTGAGGTTGATATTGCCTCCATTCGGGTTGAAACAGTTTACACCTTGTATGCTTTGAATACTTGGAATAAGGGCAGGTGGAGAGGTGACCGTAAATGTCTGGGTGTCAGTACAAGTATACCCATCGGTCACGGTTACAAAGTAAGAGCCAGGCGCCAGGCCGGTTGGGTCGGGAATATTTCCGATAGGCGATGGGCCTTGCCATAAATAATTGTACGGGCCCTGCCCCCCTGTAACGGTGGTGTTGATGGAGCCTGTCGGCGCACCCGCGCAGGGAACATTAGAAGCTACACCAGTTATGTCAAGATTGGAAGGAGATACGATCACGTTACCGAGCGGTATACCCGGACAACCCGCGCCATCTATTACGCTGCCGATTTGATACGAACCCGCCTCTGTTACCTCAAGCAAATAAGGGTTGTCCGTTATGCCTGTTATCGTGCCCCATTGGTTGTTATTAAAATTATAGATAATGTCAAAGGGCCCATTTCCAATAAAATTGATGGGTAAGAATACCGTTTGGCCGGGACATATTTGTGGTCCTGGGCCTAAAAGTGAGGCAATAGCCGGTGAGTTGATATTTACACGTGCTCTGGCGGTACTTGTTTTCCCACAAGCATCTGTTATCGTGACAGTATAAGTGGTGGGCGAAGTAACAAATGGTGAGATAGTTTGGTCGGTTCCGCCGGTATTCCACTGGTAGCTATATGGTTCAACCCCACCTGCAACCGTTACACCTACGGTAGCAACACCCGGGCCACAAATGATTACCGTATCAGCGACCGGCATCAGGGCTTCATAGTCCAAGATTGTAAGTGTTTCCTGCGGGTGTAGGCAGGAACAAGGGTTGTTCAAGGTCAAAATGACCGTTTCAGCTCCTTCCGGAACCAAATCGTTGATAATATTGACCGGTACCGTGATTTGGTCGGTCCCTGATGGGAGCGTATAGCTGGAAGAGATTGGGCCAAAATCGGCGCCATTGGTAGCTGTGCCTGTTATAGTGAACGAAACCGTCAACGGGAGGTTAGGGTTAGACCCAACCCGGTCTATAAGCAATTCAACGGTGCCACAACCTTCCGTGACTTCGTCAACATCTGTTTGGCCGTTTACCAGCCAATCAATAGAAGCATTTCCCCCACCGTCAAACGAACCGCTTTTCAGGAAAACCGCAGAGTCCCACACTCCATCGCCCACGTCGGCGATTTTAAGTTTAATGTGGTAGGTAGAACAGGGTATTACATTCGCCACGGCCACCATTTTACGGGTAAGGCCGTCGTACTGCAATTCTTGTGTTGCCTGACCTGTAGCGGGTGGAATCGTGCCACAGTTGTTGCCTGACGCTGGGGTGTTGTGCAGGTAGAAACCTGCGTTCGTAAGGTGATTGATGGTGTTGATGGTGATGGGAGTGTTGGTCGAGGGTACTACCGCCAGGTTTGCGGTGCCATTGATGCCCGGTCCGGAAATGAAGAACCCAAACACATCATTGAACTGCGTATTCACATATTCGCAGTATTCTTCGGAAGCAAATACATACTCAAACGTCAGGGGGGTTTGGGTCGGTGTGAAGTCAAATTCAATGCTCGCCAAATCAAACAGTGCACCACTTGTAAGCGCTTGCAGGTCACCATCTGACGCACCGATGCCATAACCTGCACTTGCACCGTCAGAATCATTGGGGCCAGGCGCTACGCTGATGCCGCCGGTAGCCATAATGACCCCTGAGCTAAAGCCCACATTGGTGAGACCATTGCTGAATTGGCCGATCTGGTCGCCCTGTCCATCGTATGTCACACCAGTGACATCAAAACAGTTGCCCCCTATGAACACCTCCTTGATAAGATCTTCGGCAGTCCCCCCGGCCACATCAAGCACAGCTTCCGGCATCCCGGGTAAGACTTTTTTCTTTTCTCCAACATGGATGATGCTTATATAATGCCGGGGCGGGTTTGAGGCATCCCAGGTACAAGGATATTCTAGCAGAAACTTCATCACGCTGGCAGAAGCCACAAATTTCAACAGGTGTGTTTGCGGGTTATAACTGATCACCTGCGTGTTAGGGCTGAGTACCGATACCTCGGGCATACATTGGGCTAGGCAAGGCTCTCCGCCCGGCACCAACAAGCCGTAAGTCTCTCCTGGCAGGAGGTTTTGAAATACAATGGTTTGCTGGGCGGATTCAGCCGTTATGATGTGGCGTTTTTGTTGCGCATCAAGGGCAGAAAGTGACTGTTGGGCTGCAAGCGGTAGACAAACTGCCGCGACCAGAAAACAACAATAGACGGAACGGGATGTAAAAAGACTCATGGACTGACAGGTTTTGATTTCGTGATAATTGTAAATGGTCAAAGAAGATTATTCCTAAAACGGGAAATGCAAAATCTGGTTTACCAGATTCAAACAGCCTTAAAAACGCTGCATAAAAAACTTCATAATGTTTGTAAAGCTGAACGGCCAACCCATCTCTCGACTCATCTTGCCCCTTCTCAGAGCAGATCAAGATTGTTTTGCGAGCAGTCAGAGACAGGATTTTTTACGGGAGCACGAAATTTGTCAAAATGCAGAACTGGGAAAAAGGATGTTCGCACGGTGACAGGACTTTTGTGTATAGTGTTCGCCTCTGAACAGGCGCTCGCTCCAAAGAAACTGTTGAAGATCGGTTCTGGAGCAGTTTCTTGTACATTCCAATATGAAAACCACCGCAATGATAGCGAGATTATTTCTGGCATTTCCTGCTTTGGAGAAAAAATTTGATCGATTAATTTTGTTTTTAAACCCGCTCGTTTCTAAAACCAATTTTTTCTTTTTATTTGTTTGGAAATCGCCCAAAACCGACACTGCAATCCAAACATTATTTTTTGAACAATAATTTTTTTCACTTAAAAAGCGTTTTTACGTCTCGACCTCAAAAGCTCTGCTTAAATTTGTGCCGCATTTTTTGGCAGCTCCTTTGGCTTACAAAAACCCGCCCATGGAAAGTGACCCGATATTATACACGAGAAAAACGCCGCTTGGTCGAGCTGACCGAGCCAGATCCTGGCTGCTGGGTACACCTGGCCCCTCCCTTCGCGCCCGATGAGCTCGATGATTTCGCCCGTCGCTTTGATTTCGACCCTGCTTTTCTCACCGACTCCCTCGACCTCGACGAACGCGCCCGCTACGAACGCGACGGCGATGTGCGGTTCGTGCTGATCAATACCCCGGTCAAAAACAAAAACGCCTCTACCGAAAACGAAGCCTATTTCATCACTGTGCCGATCGGCGTACTGCTCACCATCGAACACGTCGTCACTATCTCTGCTTTCGAGACGCCTGTGCTCGAAAAATTTCTGGAAAACAATGTACGCGATTTCAATCCGGCCGATGAAAAACGCTTCGTGCTCCAACTGCTCGAACAAAACGTATATCACTTCCTTTCATGCCTCAAAACCCTCAACCTGCGCCGCAACCGCATCGAAAAAGAACTGATTAACAGCAACCGGAATGCCGAGCTGCGCCAGCTGCTTTCCATCGAAAAAAGCCTTGTGTATTTTGTCAACTCGCTGAGTGCCAATGAATTGCTCAAGATGAAAATGAAGCGCACAGATTTTCTGCACATCAATGGCGACGAAGACCTGACCGATCTTTTTGAAGACATCATCATTGACAATTCGCAGGCGCTTTCCATGGCCAACGTGTACACCAATATCTTGAACGGAACCATGGACGCCTATTCGAGCATCATATCCAACAACCTGAACCAGGTAATCCACCGGCTCACCATCATCACCGTGGTACTCATGGTGCCGACGCTTATTTCTTCGTTTTTGGGCATGAACATTCCGAACGGGATACCGGAAAATGCCTGGGCTTTTTATGCCACGATTGTGGTGGCAGGATTAATTACTGGCGGGCTGTACTGGGTGATGAAGAGAAGGAAGATGTTGTGAAATAATAATTGAAACACATAAGGCACATGAGTACACATAAGCCTGATTTTGAAATCTTATGTGTATTTATGTGCCTTATGTGTTTCAATTATTTCCGCGTTCCTTTGTCTGCTATTTTTTAAGCCTAATATCTATGAAGAGATTAGCCCTCTCCCTCACCATCATTTCCTTTTTCTTCTGTTACCTCGAATGGGGAAAAGATCAGTCTTCTTTTATCTATGAAGCCGCCTATCAGGTTCTTTTTCAAGCAGATAGCTACCAAAGCAATTTCTCTCACCCGCTCATCCTGCTGCCATTTGCAGGGGTGCTGATCTTGTTGGTGCTCCTTTTTCAAAAGACGCCCAAGAAGCGCTGGGTGATTGCGGGAATGCTGTTGCCGGGCATCCTGGTGCTGATCATTTTGCTTGTCGGTATCCTTTCCAGGAACATCAGGATTATTGCTTCTACGCTCCCGTTTTTGGTGTCGGCGGTGTGGGTGTTGTGGTTGTTTGGGCGGGAAAATTCAGTAAAAGCGTAAGGGCAATCTTTGCACCAAAAAACACGGCCCCTGTTGTTTTGAGTAACAACAGAGGCCGGTCTATTTTAGCCAAAAAGTATCTCACACCCCAAAAATCGCCCTTCCCAAATACGTCGCCGCATCACCCAATTCCTCCTCAATCCGAAGCAATTGGTTGTACTTCGCCACCCGGTCTGAGCGCGAGTCGGAACCGGTTGACTTTGATGAGAATGGAATTGGAGTTTTAAAAACCACTCCTTGCGCACGAACTGGTGCAGCATGGATATATGTTTGACTGCCAATTACTTAACACTAAAATCACCCTCTTTTTCTACAAAAAAAGCCCAAAAAACCTGCACAACTGTCGGTACTTTTTTGGTTACAGCACCCGCATCTTTGTCTTACTAAAACATGAGCGGGCTTGATTGGGTTTTTGGACGTTTCAAAGTGGGCTAAATTTACAGCGCGAGAATTGGTGCTATCCCATGGGCAGCGATGGCCTTGCGCTTCGACCGCATCGGACCTGCGGATGGATGACGTTTCGGCGCACATCACCCCTTCCGGTGACGACAATCCCTCTGCCGCTTTCTTGCCTGGGCTGAAATTTCGATACTTTTGTTTCCGCACTCAAATAAAAACAAATCTCTTTTCAATTATGAAAAACAAAATCTTCCTTTTACTACTGCCCCTGCTGGCAGTCTTGTGGCTGTTCGCTTGCCGCAAAGATTCTCCTCTCCCCAATACCTTTCAGCCCATAGATTATACTGTGCTGCCTCCCATTACACAGACTGGAGCCAACACTTTCGGATGTTTAGTGGATGGGGAGGTATGGGTGCCGCGCATAGATGTTCGCTCTTTTGACCCCACCAGGCATGAGCCGATCGCTACAGTGCATGAAAGCACCGGCACCGGTACGGGTGGTATTACTTGTACCCTCTTAGATTTTGACTTGAAACAAGACGACTGGCTTCAAATAACATTCGGCCCGACGTTTTTTCAATCTGTTCAAAATTGTGACCCAATTTTTGGGGTGGGTGCCACATTTAGCACAACTTCTGGAGAATGGTATCAAAGTACGTATCATCACTCAAATGAAAACTGCGTCACAATCACCCGAATAGACACCGCGAATAACATAATATCAGGCATCTTCCAGTTTGTTTTGTACAACGATGCCATCAATTTGAACGATAAAATCACCATCACTGAAGGGCGATTTGATATGCCCTATTATCCACAATAACATTTTCTAACTTCTAAATTTTTCAACATGAAAAAATCACTACTTGTGCCATTACTGGCACTAGTGGCAAGCCTTTGCTTTGCCCAAAATCAAACGCTCCCAGAAAAATTGAACTACCTCTATGCCCCGCTCGACAAGAGCCAGGTGCCAACGGGCTATCTCTACGATCTCTCGTGGTCGTTTGCCAACCCATCCGATTACCGAGGCGTGCTCACGGACTCTAATTTTGTCAGCCCGGACGTGTTCGGGATGCTTTACGGCGCCATGCGCGGAAGCATGGTTGACACTGAGGGATTGCCCTCACCTGACGTGTACCTTTCGAGGACGAAACCTCCGTTTTCAGCAGATACGGTACCCATCACTGTTTTGTCGCTTAGGTTTGACCGCATCAGGCCTGATGCTATTGACAACGATCTGCTTTACCTCGACAACGGGCAACTGTTCGATGTGCCGGATCGGAGCCAAAGCCCGTATTTTCAAGATACGGTTTTTGCTGCCACTGTGCTGAGAGCGGAGGTAAGCACTCGGGAAATGGCTATTTGTGGTTTCAAGGAAGTTCAGGTGGTTCCAGTTACCCCATTTACGAAGACCTGCGCGCTGAGGTAAAATACTACGGTTACAAAAAAACATCTCGCTTTTTCTTTCTTGAACACTCCGGCTTTGGTGTGACGAACCAATCAATCCGCTTGGAAAACATGGAGATTGTTTGCGCAGGAACTGGAGTGTTCGCCCAGAATGGAAATGTCCGGATGTATAATGTGAATATTGGGGGAAATGCTGATATTGGTTTGTCCGTAGATGGTGGCCATTTCCTTCATGTCAAGAACACAGATTTCAATGGATGCTCTATAGGCATGGAAGTTAGAAACCATTCAGGTATCGCAGCTGGCTTCCCGCGCATCGAAGACTCTCGGTTCTCCAATTGCTGGCATGGATTTGACATGTACGGTGGCAGGTATCTAAATATCCTCAATAGTGATTTTAGCGAATGCTCCGGGCAAGCTATCTGGTTGCAAGACATCAGCAATTATGTCGGATTCACAAATTCTACAGTTACTGGCATGGGCGGATTTAGCGATGTTTCTCCGGGATCACCCATTGCAGATCTTTTGCTAGATGGTCACTCAGATGGTATCCGGTTACATAATGTGCCGCGTTTCCGGATGTCCGGCGGCAGCATATCAAGGTGTTCAACAGGGATATTTGTACCTGCCTTTTCGAGGAGCAATATCATACTCACCAACAAAGCAATCATTGAAAACAACCAGATTGGTGTACATGTCCAAAGCGGTTTTCGTTTGATGAATTCTGGTACTGTAAGCAACTTCGGCATGGTCATGATGGATTGTGCTCGCTTATTAGACAACTATTTGGGCATTGCAGGAATAAATGTGTTGCTTCAAATTGATGCCTTTGCTAATAGCGGCACTAAAAACCCTGCTTTTGTACGCTCCAATCATTTTCGTATTACGACTGATGGGAACTTTGCCCGAAAATTGTTTTTTGTTTGCTATGACGGCACACAATACATTCCGGCCACTATCTCGGCTACTGGAAACTTTTGGGAAAATACAGTTGATGGCCCCACTCCAAGCTGGAGATTGTTCAACAGCACAATCGCTCAAGCACCACCCGCAGGATGCTTTGTCATGAATAGCCCGAACAACGTGGCATTGATCCGAAATCCTGTTGTATTTGAAATGCCTCAGACCTGCCCGACCTCTCCAAATCTTCCTGATCCACCAAGTACTGGAGAATTTGCTTGTTTGCCACCTCCATCGTCAGATATTAACGGAGTGCTTCATCAGCAATTCTTTAAGGGTTATAAACAGTTTACTCTTGATGCAGAGGGCTCTGGTGAATTTTCAGCGTCTGATATGCTCTTTAAGCCACTTGCAGATATCAATGATGTAGATGTAAGTTCAATGATGGCCGGTTGTCAAAGTTTTGTCCTTGCAGCACAAGCATTTGTACCCGGCAACCCGCTTCCTTTTGGCGGCGACGGCAGTGAAAGAGCAGTTACTTCTTCGGCTTCACACCCTTTCCTGTTTGCCAGCCCCAACCCGACTCCCGGGCACCTTTCCATTGCCCTTCCTGATGCTCCATGTATCCTACGTGTATTCGATTCCTATGGACGCATTGTACATCAGATGCAACCCTTTGGCGGTACTGCTAGTTTGGATGGGAGTGCTTGGCCCAATGGTATCTATACTGTAGAAGCCATAAGTGCTGACTTCCGGGAACAGATCAAAATAGTAATTCAAAGATAGCCAGCTTTGCCTCAGAATTATTAAACCCTTTGCTACGAAATTTCGTAGCAAAGGGTTTATTCTTATAGTTACATGAAGCGCAGCTCACATCCCAAAAATCGCCCTTCTCAAATACGTTGCCGCATCGCCCAATTCCTCCTCGATCCGGAGCAGTTGGTTGTACTTCGCCACCCGGTCTGAGCGGGAAGCTGAGCCGGTCTAATCAGGAACCCCTCAACCCTTTTTATTCCCGACTCCCAAAGTCTTTTTCTTAGCCTCATCTTGAGTTCTAGATTAGTCATGTGGTCTCGCAGATTTTCTCGCTTCAAGCCTTTGAGGTCTTTGTACTCAGATGGAACAAGTCCGAAGGTTGCCCGGCTGATTTCCGCTGTCAGAATGGAATATTCCATGCCTTTTTGTACACCCCTTGTTTTCCATTCATCTGTGAGTTGGCCGCGAATGGCGATTGTCTGGAGTCGGGTTTCGATCCATTTTTCATCATAACCAAGATCGCGGTAATATTGGCGTGCTCGTTCTGCCGCGAGTTCGGGGTTTTCTATTTCCTGAACGCGCTCATAACCGACTTTGGCAAGCCACAGTTTAAACGGTTCGGCTTTTGGAGATGGGATGGATTGAATGATACGAAAAATCGCTTCTGTATTGGCACAATTCATCTTTTGATAACCACCTGGTGTTTCAACCATTAGGGTGAGTACAAATTGTACCCATCCTTGGGAGAGCTGCTCATCCCGACTACGCATTCGGCGAATGTATTGCTTGGGGTCCTTGCTTTCCGTCAGAACAGACACAACATCCTCAATTACAAACCACCACTCCTCATTATGCCATATCCGGCGAATTTGCTTTTCCTGAAATACGATGATTTTATCTTGTTCTTCCATCGTTAATTTTTATTAGGTTCTCAAATTAATCGTTTCAAAGGTAGTGCCTTGGCGCCAAAAAAAATTACAATTTGTTTGATGTTTATTCAAAAAAACATAAAACCCCCGCCTCGCAAACCGCGAAACGGGGGCTTTGAATTTCAAGGCTCAAATCTCCTCACACCCCAAAAATCGCCCTTCCCAAATACGTCGCCGCATCGCCTAACTCCTCCTCGATCCGAAGCAGTTGGTTGTACTTCGCCACCCGGTCTGAGCGGGAGGCTGAGCCGGTTTTGATCTGGCCAGTGTTCAGGGCCACGGCTAGGTCGGCGATAAAGGTATCTTCTGTTTCGCCGGAGCGGTGACTCATCACAGAGGTGTAGGCGTGGCGAGTAGCCAGGTTAACGGCATTGATGGTCTCGGTGAGAGAGCCGATCTGGTTTACTTTGATGAGGATTGAATTGGCGATTTTTTCGTCAATGCCACGCTGGAGGCGTTCCACATTGGTCACAAAAAGATCGTCACCAACGAGTTGGATACGGTGGCCGAGGGTTTCGGTCATGAGTTTCCAACCGGCCCAGTCGTCTTCGGCCAGGCCGTCTTCGATGGAGTAGATAGGGTAGCGGTTGCACCAGTCTTTCCAGTACGCCACCATGTCTTTGGAAGAGTAGCGTTCGCCGCTGGATTTTTTAAACACGTATTCGCCTTTTTCGGCGTCATAGAACTCGGAAGCAGCCGGATCGAGCGCTATAACAATATCGTCCAAAGGCTTGTAGCCCGAAGCCTCGATGGCAGTCATCACCATTTGGATGGCTTCTTCATTGTCTTTGATGCCTGGGGCAAAACCGCCTTCGTCGCCGACGTTGGTGGAATAGCCCTTGTTTTTGAGTACTTTTTTCAAATGGTGAAACACTTCCACGCCCATCCTCAAGCCTTCACTGAATGAATTTGCGCCAACGGGCATTATCATAAATTCCTGAAAATCAATACCATTGTCGGCATGAGAGCCGCCGTTCAGGATGTTCATCATCGGCACCGGGAGCACATGGGCGTTCACTCCGCCGAGGTAGCGGTAGAGCGGCTGACCGAGCTCCTCTGCGGCTGCACGAGCCACGGCGAGGCTGACGGCAAGAATTGCGTTCGCACCAACTTGACTTTTTGTCCGAGTACCGTCCCGTTCAATCATCAAGCGATCAATGCGAATTTGGTCACTCACTTCCTGACCGAGCAGGTCGGGACGGAGTAAGATCTCTACATTTTTCACAGCACGGCGCACGCCTTTGCCGAGGTAGCGGTCTTCGTCGTCGCGAAGCTCTACGGCTTCGTGAACCCCGGTGCTTGCGCCGCTCGGAACAGCTGCGCGGCCAATAAAGCCTGCTTCTGTCCACACTTCCGCTTCTATGGTGGGGTTGCCCCGGCTGTCAAGGATTTCTCTGGCTAATACTTCGCGGATTGCGCTCATGTTCTTTGTTGAGTTGGTTATATGGTGATTTGGTGATATGGTGATATGGTGATTTGAAGACCCAAGTTTGGCATTTCGAGCAAGCCAAAGCATTGCGCAAAAGTAGATTTACTTTATCATTTTTGCGGTACTTCAGCTAAAAGCGGGCTCATTTTATCTGACAATTCAGCATCTTCTCTCCTTCAATGAATCCTTCGAGCAGGTCGCCAATTTGTACAGGCCCCACCCCTGCTGGCGTACCCGTGAAGATGTAATCGCCTTTTTGCAAGGTGAAATAACGGGAGAGGTGCACGATGAGGGTTTCAAAAGGAAAAATCAGATCGCGGGTATGCCCGTCCTGCACCACATCCCCGTTTTTTTTGAGTTGAAAATGGATGTCTCCCGGGTTTTTCAAATTTCCCAGTGGCACAAACTGGCCCAAAGGCGCTGAACGATCAAATCCTTTGGCAATTTCCCATGGGTGACCTTTCGATTTCAGTTTGTCTTGCAAATCACGGGCGGTGAAGTCAATGCCGAAAGCAACAGCATCAAAGTACCGGTGGGCAAATTCGGGTTGCACGGAGCGGCCATTTTTGCAGACGCGTAGCACAATTTCCCCTTCATAATGAAGGTCTTGCGTAAAATCAGGAAGGAAAAATGGCCTGTTGGCAAGCAGCAGCGCCGTAGGCGGCTTCATAAATACAAGTGGCTCGGCGGGCACCGGGTTGTTCAATTCTTTGGCGTGGTCGCTATAGTTTCTTCCGATGCAAAAAATCTTCATGGAGAAGGATGTGCGATAAATTGATAGTCTCACTTGAGGTGAGACTATCGATATTAGTTATTCAATTGATAGTCTCACTTCAAGTGAGACTATCAATATTAGTTAGTGAGACTATCAATATTAGTTATTTATCTGTAGGATTCTTCTTGTTATTCAACAACATCTCAATGGTTCTGTCAAGTCGTTTTTGTCTGGTTTCAGGTCGTTTTGCCTCATTGATCCATTGCACGTATTCCTTGCGATGGGTGTAGGAAAGTTTTTCATAATAGGCTTGCGCCGCTGGATTTTGCCCAAATAATTCGGCAAGTTCGGCAGGCACTTCCACTATGCGCTCCTCTGTATCACGCTGCACCGTAACGTGTACCGTGTCTCCTGCATTCTTCCCGATAAGTTTTCGGATGTCTTTACGCACGAGGAGGAAATGGCAATGATGCCCCATTTTAGCGAGACTGCCCCTATACGGCACACCATCAAAAGTGACTTTTACCTTCACCTGTCCACGCACACCATAGACTTCTTGTACGTCGTAGGGGAAATTGACAGAAAGGGCATCTATACCTTCCAGTGCATCCAAAACTGCATCAAACTCCAATATATCGTTCATATCCAAGATTATAGTCCGTAGGATAACGTGACTGCCCAGGAAGCATTTTTCAACTCGCCAAACGAGTCTTTCACTGTTTGTGCATTTACTTTCTGAAGGCCTCGTGAGAGCCGGAAGTGCAGGCCAAGACCTCCAAAATCAATGCCTGTCCCTGCATGCCAGCCAAAATCAAAATCTTCAAAATCCGCCTTGGCCAAGCTGCCTGGAATTCCCTCAATGGTTCCATCAGCTGTGGCAAGCATGGATGCGTACCCTCCGGCATGAAGGTTTATAAATCCGAGCAAGCGATACTCGATCGAAAGCGGCAATTCAATATAGTTGATCTTGAAATCCGTGCGGTCGCCATTAGCAAAATCATAGGCGCCACCTTTTGTTGTGAACAACAGTTCGGGACGCAGCGAAATCCGGCCTTTGGCAAGAGCGATTTGCATAAAACCGCCGCCGGTTATGCCAATGCGCGATTTTTTATCGGTGGCCATGGCATCATCATATAGGTTAGAGCCATTTACACCCGCTTTGAAACCAAAACGAAACCTCCCATCGGTCATTTGGGCGTTCAGAGTGCAAATTCCGCCCAACAAAAAAATGGAAAGCAAAAGTAGCCTGTAGTTCGTTTTCATACTCGTACGGGAATGTTTTTGTACAAACCCAGACAAATGTAGGCTGGAATTGTGGAACCACATGAAAAGAAAAAGGCCGAAAGCGCGTTTCCGCAATCGGCCTTTTTTATCGCTATTCTGTGGGGTCTCCTCCAGTAGATTCCTCGGGTTCGTCTCCTTTCTCCCCCTTTTTCTTTTTGCCCGTGGATGGATGCCCGGTAAAGTGCTTGAGCATAATGACCTCGCGCTGGGTGAGCTCGCGGAATTTGCCGCGCTCCAGGTCTTTTTTGGTCAATCCTGCGAAATAGAATCGGTCAAGTTTGAAAATCTCGTACCCCAAAGTTTCAAAAATCCGGCGCACTACGCGGTTGCGGCCCGAACTGATTTCAAGTTCTACAATATCCCGCTCAGGGTGGTCTTCTGAAAATCGTATCCAGTTGACTTCCATGAGACCGTCTTCAAGTTCTACACCCCGTTCGATGTGTTCCAAATCCGCTTGCGTAAGTCCACGGCGTAAGCCAACGCGGTATTGTTTCTGTACTGCAAAGCTCGGATGGGTCAGTTTTTGCGCCAATTCGCCATCGTTGGTTAAAAGCACCAGACCGGTGGTATCACGGTCCAAACGACCAACGGGAAATATCCGCTCTGGAAAGCTGGAGTCAACTATGTCAATCACAGTAGGCCTTCCACGATCATCATCGGTAGTAGTAATGACATTTTTCGGCTTGTTCAACAGCACATAAACCAGTCGCTCCTGCACTTTCATCAGTTTGCTGTCGCAGATGACAATATCTCCCGGCTGGATGCGGTAGAATGGTTCTATTTTGACTACGCCATTCACGGTTACTTTTCCAGCCTCAACATACTCAACTGCTTTACGGCGAGAGGAAAGCCCACAATGAGCCAAGTATTTGTTCAAAGGCATACCTTCCCCGGTGGGAAGGTTCGGCTTGGGTTTCCGTTCAATAAAGAAGTCGTCCTTTTTGCGAAAGGGCTTTCTGCCGAAGTTGCCGCCGCCGCCGCTCCGTTGTTGGTATGGCCTGCGCTCGTAGTTGCCTCCACCGCCTTGATTGCGATCCTGATAGGGTCTGCGCTCATAGTTTCCACCACTACCCTGCTGTCCGCCACTGCCTTGACTGCGGTCCTGCCAGGGCTTGCGCTCGTAGCTGCCACCGCTACCTTGTTGTCCGCCGCCGCCTTGACTGCGATCCTGCCAGGGTCTGCGCTCGTAGTTGCCTCCACTCCCCTGTTGGCCGCTGCCACCTTGACTGCGGTCTTGCCAGGGCTTGCGCTCGTAGTTGCCTCCACTACCCTGTTGACCGCCGCCGCCTTGACTGCGGTCTTGCCAGGGCTTGCGCTCGTAATTGCCGCCGCCGCCTTGCTGGTTTCGGTCCTGCCAAGGTTTGCGTTCGTTGCTGTCGCCACCTTGACTGCGGTCTTGCCAGGGTTTTCGCTCGAAAGTGCCTCCTTCCCGGCCTCTGTCAGGACGTTCAACAGGCTTGTCAGGTTTTTCGGCAAATGGGTCTTCATTTTGTTCGGATTTCGTTCGCTCTTCCAGCGAGGAATCCACGTCCGGCTTGGAAAGGCGCGGACGGCGCTTTTTTTCTTCTTCCATTGAAAGCGGTTGTTGTTGTTGGTATTGAACTGCTGCTATGAATCTGGGGCACAAATTTCCGTTTTTTCCTCGGAAACGCCGCAGGGAAAGGCTTTTATTTTAAGCTAATGTTCTCGTTCCAGTTCTTCCAGTCGAACTTTATAGATATGTTGTGGGGTACGGGCATACATGGCACGATAAAGTGCCACAGCCCGGAGATGGTGCGGAGTAGGATTATCGGCCACACGGCGAAGTTCAAAATGTACCGCGGCTTCTTCACGCTCAGTGCGCACAAGGCTGAGCATTTGCTGTAGTTGGCGTATTGCTTCGGGGCGATTGCCCTCTGTTATGATGACTTGCGCGCGGAGGATGTTGGCGCCAAAAGTAAGCTCTGCATTGCCCAAGGCGAGTGCGATGTCGCGGCCTTCTTCTACATATTGCCTAGCCAAGGCCACTTCTCCTGCCTGAATGTGCACCAATCCTTTTTCAATAAGGGAGTAGCCCAACACAAGTCGGTTGCCCAAATCGCGGGCATGATCAATGGCTTCATTGTAAAAGCGGATGCTCCGTGGGTAGTCGCCCTTGTAAAACCAGGTATCGCCCAAGGTATTTAGGGCTTTGGCTATGCCTTTTTTGTAATTGAGTTCGCGGCTGAGTGCAAGGTTTTGCTCCAGATATTCAATTGCCCGGTCAAAATCGCCCATTACAGAAAGCAGATCTCCAATAAGGCCGCTGGCAATGGCTAGACCCTGTTTGTCGCCCAGTTCGCGCACGAGTTGCAGGTCGCGCTCGAAGTTTTGCATGGCTTTGGCATAATCTCCCTTCCGTTCCCAAACGGAACCAATGGAACCAATGCAAATGGTCATAAAGAGTTTGTTGCCCAATTCTTCAGAAAGGGCCAGGCCGCGCTCGAGGCAAAGAAGCGCCGAATCCAGCGAACCTTTTTCAAGGTTGATGATGCCGAGGTTGGTGTACAAGGTAGTGAGGCCCTGCTTATCGCCTGAGCGTTGTGCTATATCTAATTGTTCTTCAAGCCAGCGGATGCCTTCGTCATAGTGGCCTTGGTTCATAAAGATGAGGCCCAGATTGGCGACGATGGCCGCGTTTTCCGCCTCGCGCCCATTGGCACGGTTGATCTCAATGGCTTTGGCAAACCAGCTTTTGGCCGATTCGTAACTGCCTTGTCGAAAAAAGAGCGTACCCAGGTTGCCGTAGGTTTTGGCGGTGCCGACAGGATCTTTGGCAAAGTCAAAAAAGGTAGAGGCCACATCGAGGTGTTTTTTCGCTTCCATGTAATCTCCCCGGAGCATGCGCAACTGGCCCAGGCGGCGGTTTGCCCTTCCGATGAGCAGCCAATCGCTCAGACTCTGGGCGCGTTTGAGCGAGATCCGGTAGTCTTTTTCTGCTTCTTCCCATTGGCCAACCAATTCGTGTACGGCACCTTTCCGAAGTATAAGCCTTATGACTTTTTTGGTTTCCTTTTCCTTGTTCAAAAGGTTGGAAATCAATTTGTCGTAGAACTGCAAGGCTTGCCTGTTCTGATAATTCCGTTGAGCATAGCGGGCGGCCTTTTCGAGGTATTTGTTTGTTTTTTTCTCGTCCTCTGCTTCGTCATAATGAAAAGCAAGGTCAACATACCGCTCCTCTGAATTTGGATAGAGTTGTTCTATAGCTTCTGCAATGAGCTGGTGCAATTCGCGCAAACGAGTGCGCAACTGCATATCGTAAGCGGCCTCTCGGAGCAGCGAGTGCCTAAAAATGTAACGCAGTTCGTTCATCGCATACCACACCTGCCATTTTTCAGCCGTTTGTATTTGTTCGCGCAGCACCAGGTCCAGGTCGCCGTTGCGGCGTGCAAAATCTTCCTGCCTTGCCATTACTGCCGACAACACTGGCAGCTCAAATTCCCGCCCGATCACCGCTGCTGCTTTCACGGTTTCCTTCACCAGACCACTCAGGCGGTCTATACGAGCCATCATGATTTCTTTGACGGAATCAGCGATTTGGAGGTCTTCGTTTTTGAGCTGCAACACGCCCTCTTCGGTCAATTTGAGTAGGTTTGCCTCCCGGAAATATTCGGCCATCTGCTCCACATAGAAGGGATTGCCTTGCGTCATTCGGAGCAGTAATTCATAAAGGTCAGGGTGCATCGGATTTCCCAGTCGCGATTCGGCAAATGACTTCAGATCATCGCTTTGCAAAAAATTCAGGTCTACCTCTAAGAAAGGGGCGCCGATCTCTTCCAGCAAATTTTTCTTGAAAACATAATTCTTGGTCCCATCGTCCTCATAGCGGCTTGTGACCAAAAACAACAGCGGATAAGCCTGTGCCCTTCGTGCAAATTGCGCCAAAAATTCGCGGCTCATATCATCGTACCAATGCCCATCTTCCAATTCGATTACCACGGGCTGAAGCAGCGATTCTGCTACAAAAAGGTTGGCCATGGCGGCAAGTGCGTTTTGGTAGCGGCCTCTTGCGTCGAGCTGTTCCCACAAAGTGCCCGGATAATTGATGCCCACCATGGCGGCCAGAACACTTTGCGTCCGGGCTATCTCGCGGCGCACGGCATCGGCTTCAGGATGCTGGCTTTCCGTAAGTTCGTATTGAAGTTCGAGGAAATTTTGCTCGAAAAGTTCTCTGTTGCGCTCCGGTGTGTTTTCCGGGCTTTGGTCAAAATAGTTTTTGAGAAAATAGATAAAGGGGTTGAACGGCTTGCGCAAAATTTGATCACTGGCGCAACCAAACCAGCTGACGGCCATGATGTCGCGCAGGCGGCGGCGCAGCTCGTAACTCAGCCTACTTTTCCCAATGCCCGCCTCACCGAAAATATAGAGCATGCCCGCAAAACGGTTTTCGTGCAAGGGCTGTGCAAATTTAAAAAGTCGTTCCAAATCCCCTGTCCGCCCAAAACAATCGCCTGAAAAACTTGCCTTGCCCGCCAAATTCCGGCCTGTAAGGACGTAGGTTGGCAACTTGTTTTCGAAACCTTTGAAATAGCCGTCGTCCCGGTAACTGAATTTGAAGTTTCGGTTGCGCGACACATTTTCGTCGCTCAGCACTTCGCCCCATTCGGCCCGCATCATGAGCCTTGCTCCAAGATTTACCCTAGCGCCCACAGCAGCATATTGACACCGTTCATTGCTGCCAATTACACCTGTAAAAGCCTGGCCGGACGCCATCCCCACGCGAAAGCGGGCTCCTGTGAGTTCGGTCAGTTGAGACAGGTCGTCGCGAACTGCGGCTACGAATTCGAGCGCACGCTCGGTGTTGTTCTCGAATGCAATCGGCGCACCGAAAATGCAAAACATTACCCCTCCCTTGTCGCCAAAATCTATTTCTTTGAAGTAGCCGCCGAAGTTCTCGCTCTGGTCGAGCACAATGGAGGCAAAGTGGTCAAGCGATTCGTGAGAGCGCACGCCTTCAAAGGAAATAAATACGCTCACTACGTTGCGAAACTCTCCAATTTGCTGGTTTTCAAACACTTCTTTGGGCAAGAAATCCGCAGAGACTTTGGCATCGGGCAAAGGGAGCTTGATTGCCCGTTCAGGTGTATTTGCGGTTGGCTGGTCAGGATCAATGGCTATTTTGAAAAATCCTTCACCAATGTCTTGAACTTCAAAAACAGCAGGGTCGAGCAGACGGAGAAATTGTGAATCTGCCACGGCTTCGAGGCTGCCGGCGCGGGTTTGAGCCTGGGCACAACCATCAATCGGGTCTCCTTGGAAATAGTAGCCCTTGCGGCGTTGACCCACAATCCCCCATTCCACCTCCCCTTGGGAAAGACCGATCTTGATCCCGATACTGTGTTCCAAAAGGATCGAATCCGGGTTCTTCCGGTTTTGGGAGAAACGTGCAAGGATGGATTGAGCAGAGTTTAAGGCTCCGGTTAAGCCACCTGTTGAACTCGGAAAAATGGCCGTAAAACTATCTCCTGCGAAATAAGGGATAAACCCGCCTTGTTGGTACACCAACTCCACCGTTGGTTGAAAAATGTGGTTGAGCACATCAGAAAGTTCTTCCGCACCCACAGGGCCTTTTGCCATGAGCGATTCGGTCAGCCGGGTGAATCCACTCAAATCAACAAACATCGTACAAGCTTGAAGGCTACCCTCAAGGATCCCGTTGCGGTAATTTTCCTGGATAAAATGTGGCAAAAAGTGTCTCAAGAGCGGGTGGATTGGTGATTTGTTTATGTGGGGATTTGGGGATTTGTTTATGTGGGGATTTGGGGATTTGTTTTGCCAGAGCTTGGTATCCATACCTTGCTTCAAGGTAATTCGAAATTTAATCTCTGGCAAAACAAATCTCCAAATCCCCACATAACCAAATCCCCATTTATCTCGTAATTCCCGGGCAACGGATGCTGCCAAAATAATAGTTCAGCCCTATCCCGATAGTGGCATAAGCATCGTTGTTTTTGCCGTTTCCGCGCTGCCTGCCGGGCAGGCCGATGGGCGGTTCGCCGGAACGGTCAGCAAGGGCGGCAGCGATGTCGCCACGTTGTGAACGAATATCACGGATGTCAGCGTAAGTACCGTGCACATCATCGAGGTAGTCTGTAAAAATCTTCCGCGCACTCAACGCAAAATCAAGGCTCCAACGGTATGAAAGGTCTATTTTGAAACCAACTCCATAGGAAAGGGCTCCTTGGGCAGTATTGTATTCTTCTCCCCGGAATTGGCCTTCTGTTCCCATTTCCCGAAGATTGTAAGTCTGACCGTCTAGTTCAGCTTTTGGGTTAAACCAGAAAAAAGCGGGACCTGCAAACATATACGGTGTGAAAAAATACTCTCTGTGGCCGTGTACGTAAGGAAAAAAATTGAACTCAAACTGGGCAGTAGCATCCGCGATAGTGCTCCAAAAGTGGAGGTTTCGGCGTTGTTCGTAAATGTTTTTAGAATCGGAATCGTAGGCACTGATTTTACCTGCGTTTAGCCCTATTCGGACGGCAAGACGGTCATTGAGGTTGTAACGCCCTCCTAAACCACCAGCAAGATGGAGGCGGTTGACGCGGAAATTGGTGTTCAAATCACCAAAATAATTGGAAGCGCCGAGCCAGCCTCCCACTTCCCAACCCCGCATTTGAGCGAACGAAGTTTGACTTGAAAACACTACGCCACAGATAAGCAGCGCACAGAATCGCAGAAGTTTGTTCATTTAAATCGAAATTTTTGGATTTTGGTTTTTGACGAGATGGTGTTCAAAAAGGATGCTTTGGCTGTTCTGATAAGTTTTTTTGACAGGATTTACAGAATTAACAGGATTTCTTCTTGCTCACTTTGAGAATAACAATCCTGTTAATCCTGTAAATCCTGTCAAAAAACAATACCTGTACCCAGCGTTTTTCGGCCCGCAAAAGTACAAGGGTTTTTTTACGCTTTCTTGCGTTTTTCTGCCGTTCCCGCCAAAAACGTGCCGAAGCGGAATATGGTATAGGCTTAGTACACCAAACCAACTTTCTCCCGGATGGTATCCAGGGTTTCCACGAGGTCGAGCGTAAAATCAAGTGGCAGGATCTCGCTTTCAAACAATTCGTTTTCAAGGCACTGCATAACATGGGATGCTTCATAGGAATAGCCGCGACCAATATATGGGATATCCAGCTCTCGGAACAACTCTTGTCTGCCCTCGTAGTGCGAAACAGTGAGTTTTTGGGGGTGATGCCAGCGCGGGTGCAAGTAAATAGTACCCTCCGTTCCATACAAATGCGCGCCAAGCGATGTGTTGGCAGCGATGGTGGAATGGCCGAGGGCGAGCCGGCCACCAGGATATTGAAAAGTAAAAGCACAGGATTCATCCACATCAGTGGCAGCAAAAGCGGCGGCGGCAAAAATATTTTCGGGCGCAGGTTTTCCAAAAAATGAAAGCGCGAGCAAAGCAGGATATATCCCCAAATCCATCAGCGAACCACCACCAAGGGCTTTATTGTAAAGGCGAGAAGTGGGATCAAATGGCATTTTGAATCCAAAATCGGCCTTAATGGTGTGCAATTCGCCAATTTCGCCCTTGTCAACCATTTGAAAAACCTGTTCGTTGGCAGGGATAAACCGCGTCCAAAGGGCTTCCATCAGAAAAACCCGATTCCGTCGCGCGGCGCCGACCATTCGGCGGGCTTCGGCCATGTTCATAGCAAAGGGTTTTTCGCAGAGTACTGGGAGCCCGTTTTCAAGGCAAAGCAGGGTGTTTTCGCAATGAAATGTATGGGGAGTGGCCACATATACCACATCCAAATCTGGGCAGTGAACTATGTCTTCGTAGCGGCTGTAAACGTGACTTGCGCCAAATTCGACGGCAAATGCTGCTGCCCGTTCCTGTGAAGTAGAAGCCACGGCGTGCAACCGGGCATTCGGCAAAAGGCGAAGATCGTCGGCAAATTGCCGGGCTATTTTTCCGAGTCCTATGATTCCCCAGTTCATTTTGAGATATTAGGATATTAGGTGATTGGTTTATCAGGGTAAAGGTCGGTGATTGCGCCAAATGTCGCGACCCAAACAAGTTGGGTTTGTTGTTGGTGCATTATTTTTGGCAAGAAAATCTTAGTTCGCACCTTTGGGCCTTCAACATTCAAAACGATATGATTCGCAATTATCTCCCTGTAGTGCTTCGCTTTATTGCCGCTGCAATCCTTGCACAAACCCTCTTTTTCAAATTTTCGGGCGCAGCAGAAAGCGTCTGGATTTTTCAACAACTCGGCGCAGAACCCTGGGGCCGCCTCGGGAGCGGGGTGGCCGAATTGGTTTGTGCCGTGCTTTTACTTATCCCACGAACGGCTTGGCTGGGCGCATTGGGCGGACTCGGCGTAATGAGCGGCGCCATCGTTTCGCACCTTTTCATATTGGGAATTGAGGTGAAAGGGGATGGTGGCTTGTTGTTTATCCTTGCCTTGGTGGTACTTGTTTGTTGCGCGGTTACGCTTTGGCTTCGGCGAGGGGAAATGATGGCATTTGTTTTTCGAAACAAATAGTTCTTTTACTACATAGTCCTTTTTTGAAACACATAGGCACAATAGGACACATAGTTGGGAAAATCACGACTATGTGTCCTATTGTGCCTATGTGTTTAATTAAATGCGACTCGCCTTCACATAAAAATTCTCCTCCACCTGAAAATCGTCCTTTTGAGGTAATTTGCAGCGACTGCTTTTCCATTTTGTAGTAGGATAAATGAAGTCGTATTTCCCCGGCGACAAAGTCACTTTTACCGGCATGTCAAAGCCCTCCACGCAGTTGATCCAGCGGTATTTCAGCTTGCCCTTTATTATCTGATATTCCAAAATCGGGATGTCAGTATTGCGCAGGTACTGGTCAAATACTTTTTCCAGATTTTTGCCGGAATGCCGAGTGATATAGGCCTCTATCTGCGATCCATACACTGTTTGATGATAAAAGTCGCGGTTCAGCCCCCGCAGTATCGAACGCCATTTTTCGTCGTCGTCCACGATTTGCCGGATGGTATGCAGCATGTTTCCGCCCTTGGGATACATGTCATCCGACCCCTTTGAGTTGACGCCGTATATACCAACAATCGGGCGTCTGTTCTCAATAGATGTCCTGGTGCCGCGGATGTATGCCGCGCCAGCCTCTTTGCCAAAGTGAAATTCCGTGTAAAGCCCCTCGCTATAATTGGTAAAACTCTCGTGCACCCACATATCTGCAATGTCGCGGTAAGTAATGTTGTTCGCAAACCATTCGTGTCCCGACTCGTGGATGATGATAAAATCCCATTTCAAGCCCCAACCCGTACCAGACAAATCCTGGCCAAGGTAGCCGTTCATATAGCGATTGCCGTATGTCACCGAACTTTGGTGTTCCATGCCCAAATAAGGCACCTCCACCAACTTGTATCCATCCCCATAAAAAGGGTAAGGGCCAAACCAGTGCTCGAAAGCCTGGAGCGTCAATTTTGCTTGTTGGAACTGTACTTTAGCCTTTTCCAGATTTTTGGGCAAAACATAAAAATCCAATGTCAGCAAACCTTTTTCCCCTTGAAAAGTATCCGCAAAATGCGTGTATGGAGCAATATTGACATTCACGCCATAATTGTTGATCGGATTGGACACGAACCAATCGAAGGTGTGCGTACCATCGCCATGGTCTCGCACACCTCGGAGTCTGCCGTTCGACACATTGGTCAAGGCTTTCGGCACAGTAACTGAAATTGCCTGAGAATCCGGCTCATCGTAAGCATGGTCTTTGCAGGGCCACCAAACACTTGCACCGAGGCCCTGGCAGGAAGTGGCGATAAAAGACTGTCCGTTTCCATCGTCTTTCCAACTGAATCCACCGTCCCAGGGAGCGTTTCGTGCCTCACGCGGGATGCCCGAGTACCATACGGTTAGCGACTGCTGTGACCCTTTCGGCTGTTCTTTTTTCAGTTCGACAAAATAGGCATTACGACCCTGTTGGGTTACCGCGAGGGCTTGACCGTCCTGTTCTACCCGTTCGAGTCGAAGCGGTGTTTGAAGATCAATTTGCAAGGTCTTGCCAGGAAAAAGCACCTTGTAATGGATTTCATTGCTGCCAGAAATGCTTTTTTCAGCAGGATTGACCTTGATTTTCAGGTTGTAAAAGTTCAAATCCCACCATGCGCGCTCAGGCGTGATGCTGCCACGCAGTGTGTCGTCCTGGGTAAAAAGGGGTGTTTGGGCGAGGCTAAGTTGGGTAAAAAAAAGGAGGACGAAAGTGCAGCAGATTTTGGCTAGTGTCATAAAAACGATGATTTGTGCGAATACAGTCTAGAAATGTGTGCGCAGCACCTGGTTTTGCCCATGATTCGCATGATTTCGGGCAAAGATATTTAGAAATGGCTCGGCAATAATTTATCGGCCCTAACCTGAAGCGTAGTAGAAATTAAGATGCGCGGGAGAAAATCAGTGCCATCGCCGAATATTTTCCGATTTTCACGGCTCTAAACAAAGCGGTTGGTCGGAGAATTCGAGTCCTGCCCTTGCGGTGCAAGTTTTGAACCTTCACCTTTGCCAATCAAAGTCAAACTTAATACCCACACCATGTATTACATTCCAATTGTCATTGTGCTCATATTTTTGAGCTTAGTAACTGTGCAGCAAGGCACAGTAGCCATTACCACTATTTTTGGCAAATACAATCGAACACTCTACCCGGGCCTGAGTTTTCGTATCCCGATCATTGAACAGATTTTCAAGCGCATTTCGGTGCAAAACCGGGCGGTAGAACTCAATTTTCAAGCTGTAACGATTGACCAGGCCAATGTGCATTTCACTTCCCTGCTGCTTTTTTCCGTAATGGACAATGCGGAAGAAACCGTAAAAAAAGTTGCTTTCCGATTTGTGGGCGACCGTGATTTTATGGCAACGCTGACACGGACCGTAGAAGGCAGTATCCGTTCCTTTGTGGCCACTAAAAAGCAACAGGAAGTGCTTTCGCTTCGCCGCGAAATCACCGATGCTGTAAAGGTCAACATTGACCACATGCTCGAAGATTGGGGTTTTCACCTCATTGACCTGCAAATCAACGATATCACCTTCGACGAAGAGGTGATGCGCTCAATGTCAAAAATCGTTGCCGCCAACAACCTGAAAGCGGCTGCTGAGAATGAGGGGCAGGCCTTGTTGATTACCAAAACAAAAGCCGCCGAGGCAGAGGGCAACGCCATCAAAATCTCCGCCGAAGCCGAGCGTACCGCCGCACAGATGCGCGGTCAAGCCGTGGCACTTTTCCGTGAAGAAGTGGCCAAAGGTATGAGCCAGGCCGCCAAGGAAATGCAGACCGCCAACCTTGATACTTCGGTTATTCTGTTCTCGATGTGGACAGAAGCCATCAAGAATTTTACTGAACACGGCAAGGGCAACGTCATCTTCCTCGACGGTTCGGTAGACGGGATGCAAAAAACCATGAAGGAGCTGATGGCACTCAACAAAATGGATTTTTCTGGGCAGAATAATGGGTAGTTTCGCTGCCGAATACTCGATACTATCTTGAATGTTCAGATCGAAGTTGAGTTGTTTGAGTTGTTTGAGTTGTTTGAGTTGTTTGAGGGGTTTGAAGGGTTTGAAGGGTTTGAATCGTCGGGCCCAATTCAAACTACTCAAACCCCTCAAACAACCCAAACAACTCAACTTCCACTTTGATACACCCCCATCCACGCAGCACATATTTTTTCAGGAGAAAATTGCTCAATCTGTGCGGGTATTTTTGAAATCAGCGCTGTGCGAATGGTATTGTCGAACACTTTCGAAATCTGTTCCGCCAATTCCGCCGGGTCATGTGGATTGGCGTACAGCGCCGCCGGGCCGCCCACCTCTTCAAAACAGCCACCTCGGCTGGTCACCACAGGGATACCCACCGTCATCGCTTCTAAAATCGGGATACCAAAACCCTCAAACAAAGAAGGATACACCAAGGCCGCAGCCCTGCGGTACAACACCGCGAGTTCATGTGTCGGCACATGATGGTCAAGCCAACACACTTGCAATCCCAGCCTCTTGGCTTGCGCCCGCAGGCTAGTGGCGTATGAACTTTTGCCAGAACCAACAGCCACTAGCGGCACTTCAAGCCCCTGCTTTTTTAGCAGAAAAAGTGCGTCGAGCAACCTGGGCCAATTCTTTCTGGGTGTGAGACTGCCTACTGAAATAAGATAGTCCGAGTCTGGCAATTTAAGCCCTTCAGGAAACGGCAGCGCTGTTTGTTCAGGTAAATGTCGAAGGCTGAGTCGCTCGAAAGCGGCATCGCAAGACTGGCCGATGACCCGCACGTTTTGGGCCGGTATTTTAAAAAACGCATGCAAATCTGCCTTGGTCTGCTCACTGATGGCCACCACACAATCGGCTTGTAGAGCTGCACGGCGGTATTTTTGTTTGTAAAAAAAACGGTCTACAGCGGGGTATAATTTCGGGTAACGCAGGAAAATCAGGTCATGCACCGAGACCACGCTTCGTATACCTGCCCTTCGTAACCCTAAGGGGAGTTCGTGGCTCAAGCCGTGAAAAACCTCCACGCCCTCCCGCTGCAATTGCCGGGTAATACCCCTGCTGCGCCAAAGGGGGTGGAAAGTTCGCCCCAGCCAGGAATCGGGCAACCGTATGCCATCGTCTGGTGCCGCGAATCGCCCTTTGTTGTAAGGCGTGTAAAGCAGGTATTGGTGTTCCGGATAAAAACGGCGCAATCCATCCAGAAGCGTCCGGCTATAGAAGCCGAGGCCGGTGGCATTGTTGAAATAGCGTTTTGCGTCGAAAGCGATGGTCAAGGTTGGTGGAGCGGTTGAAGGCACAAGGTACGCCAAGAAAGTGTGGCACACCTTTGAGCTGTGCCACACTTAAGCCAAGGGCTACTTTTTCTTCCCTGCGCTCAATTTCCCCGCATCCAGCCAATAAATAAGTTTGAGTGTCAAGGAGTTGCTTTGTGGAGCACGGAAAGTTTTGTCTAAATTTTTGCTAAAGGTACCACCACGTTCATGGTCGCCTGCAAATGCCGATTCCTTCAAGATCAGGTTGAGGAAACTGCCAGGAGCAAACTGCCATGTGTACACAAAATCCACGTTGAACTGGTTGAAATTTTCATCTCCTGAGCCTTGCCAGTTTTCGGCGGGACTGAATGTGCCATCATCATTGAGATGCAGGTATTGATGGTAGTAAAGGTTGGCCCAATAGTGGCGCGCCCGGGCAGTAATATTCATGCGCGGCCCGAAGAGGTAATCTATCGAAAAAGCGTTGTCGAAGGTCGTGATATTGCGGCGGCCAAAGATGATGTTGGCGGGATCGCTTGCGTCCACTGCGCCAAAATTAGAGTGATCCTTCGATAGATTTAGGCCAAAGGCAAGCCGCAGGTGGTCGTTCACAACCCAGGTTGGTTCTATTTCAAAGCCAATATAGGGATCGTTGGGGATAGGGCTTTCGCCATAAAACAGTTGAAATTCCGCAAAAAGTCGCTTGGAAGAATTGGTATTAAAACTCGGTGAAAAGAAGATGTAGGGCGCGTGGTAATATTTTTTGCCCCACACGCGCGGCTCAAAATAATCGTAGAACCAAATGGGTTTTGTGGTCATGAAGAGCGAGAACGACTGCCGTTTGGTGTTCACCAATTCGTAAAGCCCTTCGATTTCGAGCGATTCCCACTTGCGCGGGGCATATAGCCAGGTGTTGGTGGCGTTGATAAAGAAAAACGTGGAGGCGATGTTGCCCCGCTGAGTGAAGTTGCCGTGGTTTAGGACACCCAAAATCCGATAAAAATTGTCGCGTCGGTTGAAGCCGAGGTCGCTGGGATCATAGGTATCATTGACAGCCCAATGCGCCAATTGTCCAGTCCATGCGCCGCTTACCTTGCGCGCGCCAATGTTGTAGCCAAAACCAGTGTTGGGTTTTTCGGATGGGGTATATTCAGGATTGAACACCATACTGAATTGGCTTTGGCCAAAAACTTCATATCGGTTTCCCCGGTCGCGCAAATTGAAAGCGAGCGCTGAAACGTTTGCATCTCGTGCCATACCTTCCCGTATTACGCTGGTATTGGTAAAACTCAGCGCGGAGTTGTGGGACAAAGCCTGGTCGAGCACCACAACGTTGTAATTGGTCAGTTCAGAAGTCTGAAATTTGCGGTCCTCACCCGTTAATTCGTTGCGTATCACCGCATGAGAGGGTGCTGATACAGCGTTCAAAATACCGATCCCAAGTTTGGATTTTGTCCTGCCCGAAAGTTTTGTAGCGTTGAAAAGTTGCGCTTGCGAGGGGTTTTGGGTCAAAACCTCATTGTCCCCTAGTTGATCAATTGCATCATCGTAACCACGGGGCCTCCCGCCAATGCGCCGCGAATAAAGCAATCCACCTTTGCCAAAGAGTTCTGTGCCTTCGGTGAAAAACTGTCGCCGCTCCTCATATTGTACCTCAAAGGGCGAGAGGTTTCGGATAATGTTGTCGCTCTGTGCCTCGCCAAAATTAGGCACCAAGGTGGCATCCAAGGTAAAACTCTCCGAAAGCCCCCATTTCACATCCAATCCCCCGCTCAAGGAGCGACTGTTGGCATATTCCACCGGCTCGGAAGTCACCGGCAAGCGTTGCAAGGAAGCAGCCAGATAGGGAGAAAACGCCAGGCGCAGCGGCGGGTTTATCGCTTTGATGCCTTCCAGATTTCCCCATTGTGGCATGGCGCCACCGCCATTGGGATCCACAGGACTCCAAGTGCTGAACTCGTTGACGTACTGAATTTGTCGCGCAATCTGAAGCCCCCAATGCTGTTCAGGTTGTTTGGCAAAACGGATGGCGCTGAACGGAATGCGCAATTCCACCACCCAGCCATCGGCATGGGTTCTGGTTTTGGAATCCCATACGGCATCCCAGGTGGGGTCTGTGTTTTCTGGCGACATTTTCAGGTCGCTCTGAACATTGCTGGCAGTAATCTGAAAACGAAAGGCATTCTGTCGGTCGCGGTACGTGTCAAACCCAATATGTAGTACATCGGCAGTGCTTTCACCATCGCGGGAGCTGAGGTCGTGGCGAATGGTTTTGCCAGGCTGGTAAAGATAAGCGCCTACGTAAATCGCCTCGTCGGTATACACAAGGCGCACTTCTGTTTTTTCGGCGGCTGGATTTCCAAAGTTTGGGCTGTTGGTAATGAAATCGGTCATAATCGGCGCCAATTTCCAGCATTCGTCGTCAAGTTCGCCATCCAGGCGGGGCGGCTTTTCAGTACGGATTATGTTCCCGATTTTTCGGTTGGAATCGTTGGTGGGGCCCATTTGGCCGAAAGCAAATTGACTTGCCAATACAAGCCCCGCCGTCGTCAAGACTATGGCGGGTGAGCTGAAAAACAGGAGGTATTTCTTTTTCATAGCGCAGGATTTTCTCTATTGGAGAAAAATCGTGCAAATCAGCGTATTCTAATGTGATTACAGCTTGATACTCTACGAGCGTAAAATTTGGGGGTGCAAAGGGCAGATTGTCAGGCAGAATTGCCAATTTCATACAGTTGACTTCTTTCTAAAAAATACCTTGGATAAAACCCTCAACGCGTAGTAGGTTTGCCGTAATTGTCATCCATCCAAATACAAATTCACCATGAATAGAATTGGTTACCTTCTCGACACTATGCCCGCCAAAGTCTTAACAACGTTTGTGTTGCTTTTTTCCTGTCTTCTGGCGGTGCCACTCCAAGCGCAAAGTCCCATCCCCCACTTGATTTTTCACGTAGAACTAAGCGGCTCGGAGGTAATCCCAGCTGTCAATACTGATGCAAAAGGGCTTATCACTTTTATTTTTACCGCCGACCGCAGCAAAGTAGACGTCAGTGGGATGGTTGTGAAGCTAGATGGGGCCGTGACAGAAGCCAAAATCCGCCTGGGCATTACTGGCCAAACGGGCGCTGTGTTGCTTGACTTTCTACCACTTATTGAAGGGCGACACATCAAAGGACAAATAGACGCTCCACCTGCGCTCCTTCAGAACCTACTGCTCAATGCAGTCTATGCTGAGGTACGAACCACCGCACACCCCAACGGAGAGATGCGCGGCCAGTTCGTTTGCGAAACCGACCTTGACTATGGGGTGAATATGACGGGCGACCAGGCCGTGCCACCCAACAACGCTACGGGCAGGTCTTTTGGTGGTATCCACTACCCTTTAGGCGCCTCGGATCTCGCGTATGCTTTTATCATAAGCGGACTGAGCAGCTCTGTTACAAGCGCGGGCATCTACGATATCCAGACGGATACTTTGGTGGCTTCATTGCCCGGCATATTTAACTTTCTTATCCAGGGACTTATTTTATTGGACACGGTAGACGTTGATTTTCTATTGCATGCCCGCGAGGGTAAATATTATGTCCTGGTTAAAACGGTCAACTATCCTTTAGGAGAAGTGCGTGGCAAGCTTAATCATCTTGGCTATTTCTGTTCCGTGGCACCCGTTAATGGGGTGCAGCAATTACCCCCACCCTCTCCGCCCACGCCCGGTTTTGGGTTCAGCCTTACATCGCACAATGGGGCGCTGGATGCCCTCACTACGACCGTTTTTATCCATGGAATTCAGCCTTCTTCTGTAAAAATCCATATTGGAAATCCGATTGAAGTAGGCCCTGAATTGGTGGACTTGGGGGCTCCGATTGCACCTGGACTCTATACTAAAACCTACCCAATAACTTCAGCCCAACTAACCGATTTTGCCCAAGGCCGCCTGTACGTTAATGTCACCACGGCTGCTTTTCCCAACGGCGAGATCAGAGGCGTGATGAAGAACACCCTGCGCAAAGGCTATGCTTTCGATCTCTGCGGTGTACAAGTAGTGCCTCCTACCAATAGCGGTGCGCTTGGAATTGCGGTGGCTTCGGTTGACCAGGCTAATTGCTACCTCAATTACAAGCTCATCACGGACGGTTTGGCCGGAACACCCACTGATGGTTATTTCGCCCAAGGTGCTTTTGGCCAAAATGATGTTGCCTTTCACGCTATCCCGAACACAGAACCCATCATAGCTGGCTCGCATGAGATCATGGCGATACTTGGCCCTATCATCGAAAACAGCGGAACTCATGTGCAAATCAGCACAGCGGCCTATCCCAATGGCGAAATCCGGGGGCAGGTGCGCCGTCAATTTACCTGTCCAGAAGTCGTCCCAGTTATCGAACTGGGCAACATAAGCAAAGTAGTGGTGTCACCAGTTCCGTTCCGGGAATTTTTGAACATCGAACTCGAAAGCTTGTCAGATTTTGAAGGCCGCCTGGTGCTTCGCGATATTTTGGGCGTACAAACGATGACGCAGACGGTGCAAATTTCAGCAGGAGCGCAGACGTTTCAAGTCTCGACGATGAATTTGCCTATGGGTTTTTATACTTTATCGTTGGAAATACCCAGCCAAAATGCCTCGGTACTCTTGAAAAAAGTGGTGCGGGTAGAATAAAACGCCTCTTTCCTCTATTCTTGTAACACGCTGTAAACAAGGTGTGTCATATTCGCCGCCGAAAAATCAACTACTACCAGCTATCCCACCGCTCAGCTATGCAACTTACTATCCGCAACCTCTCCAA
Organism: Saprospiraceae bacterium; assembly: GCA_046160625.1. Classification (GTDB taxonomy): domain Bacteria; phylum Bacteroidota; class Bacteroidia; order Chitinophagales; family Saprospiraceae; genus M3007. Next base: position 17,434 of record JBJXGZ010000049.1, on the reverse strand, counting down.
AACGTATGCAAACGGGGTAAAAGCCCTGCAAGATGTTTCGCTCGATATCCCAACCGGTATGTACGGGCTGCTCGGCCCCAATGGCGCGGGCAAAAGCACCCTTATGCGCACCCTCGCTACTTTGCAGGAAGCTGACAGCGGCACTGCCTGGCTGTTGCCAACAGATGGCGCGACAGATGGCGGAATAGATGTTTTGAAAAACAAGGATGCTGTGCGCCGATCACTTGGTTATCTGCCACAGGAATTTGGCATTTATCCGCGCATCTCGGCAGTCGATATGCTCGATCACCTTGCAACCCTGAAAGGTATCCCGGGCACTCGGAGAAAAGAGGTCGTCAATGCGCTTCTCCAACGCGTCAATCTCTGGGAACACAGAAAAAAATCTGTTTCGTCGTATTCTGGCGGGATGCGCCAACGCTTCGGCATAGCACAGGCACTTATCGGCGACCCAAAGCTCATCATTGTGGACGAACCCACCGCTGGTCTCGACCCCGGAGAGCGCAACCGATTCTACAATCTGCTCTCCGAAATTGGTGAAAACGTGATCGTGATCTTGTCCACGCACATTGTGGAAGACGTGAAAGAACTTTGCTCCAACATGGCTATCATAAATGGGGGAATGGTACTCTATGCGGGTTCGCCAGAGGCCGCGCTGTCAGAATTAGATGGCAAAATTTGGGAAAAGGCCATTGCAAAAGCAGAAATAGACGACTATCAGACCCGATTCAGCGTGATTTCGAGCAAACTCGTGGCGGGCAAGCCAATCATACACATATTAAGCGAACAGAATCCGGGTGATGGGTTTCAGCGTGCAGAGGCGGGCCTTGAAGATGTCTTTTTCTCAAAAATCATGGCTGTTTAAACCCCTCATTTGACCTATGTTCAGCACCTTCTTCTCTTTTGAAATCAAAGCCTGGCTGCGCTCGCCTATGCCATGGATTTTCCTCTTCGTCTTCACCTTGATGACCTTCGGGGCCACGGTCAGCGACGACGTTCAGATCGGTGGTTCCTATGGCAACGTCTGGAAAAACGCTCCTTTTGTTGCCCAAAACTGGTATGTGGTGTTTTCTATCCTCTCGCTGTTGCTCGTAGTGGCTTTCCTGAATGGCGCTGCCATCCGCGATTTTGAAAACAACACTTCTCAAATCGTTTTTTCCTCCCCAATCAGCAAGGCGGGCTACTATTTTGGCCATTTCGCGGGAGCCTTGGTGATTGCTTTGATCCCGATGATAGGCGTCTCGTTGGGGATGTGGCTTGGGGCAGTTATAGGGCCTGCCATGGGCTGGGTGGACGCGGCGCGTTTCGGGCCATTTGAGGTTCAGGGACACCTCAACGCCTATGTAACAGTCGTGATCCCAAACATGATTTTTGCCGGAGGCATCCTTTATGCGGTAGCCACGCTTACCCGCAGCACGATGTACTCCTTTGTGGCAGCAGTAATCCTTTTAGTGGGATATATCATAGCGGGCAATCTGATGCGTGATATGCAAAATGAACAAGTGGCAAGTCTGTTGGACCCCTTTGGCAGCCGACCTTTTTCTATCCTTACCAAGTACTGGACGGTGGATGAGAAGAACCACCAATCGGTCGGCCTTTTTGCCCCTGGCATTCTGGCGAACCGTTTGCTGTGGATGTCGGTCGGTCTGGCTGTATTAATAGCAGGCTATTTCAAATTCGATTTTGCCGAAAAAGTGAATGGCCGCAAAAAAGCCAAAACCACGACAGAGCCAGAGGAATACGGCCTCAAACAACTTGGCGCACTGCCACGGGTAATACCGGGTACGGGCACTTCCACCACCCTTAGCCAATTGTGGAGCCAACTGCGCACCGACTTCAAGGGAGTCATCAAAAGCACGCCATTCATCCTGCTGACTTTTATCGGCCTGCTCAATTGCATCCCAAGTTTTCAATATGCCACCGATGGATACGGCACCCACAACCTGCCAGTAACCTACACGATGGTGGAGATAGTGAGAGGCGCCTTTTACCTGTTCACTATTTCCATCCTGACTTATTTCACAGGCGCCTTGGTTTGGAAAGAGCGCAACGCCAAAGTCAACGAAATCTACGACGCGCTACCTACCCGCACCTGGACGGGCTATGTGTCCAAATATTTCACGATTGTCTCCGTGGTTTTCCTGCTCAACTTAGTGGCTATAATCGCGGCTGTGGGAGCGCAGGTCTTGCACGGTTACGACCGCTTTGAGTTCGGCGTGTATATACGTGAATTGTTGGTGCTCGATGTTCTTGGTTTCGCTTTCCTTGCCGCAGTGTTCATGTTCGTACACGCCTTGTCGCCCAACATGTACCTCGGGTTTTTCATCTGCATCGTGCTTGTGGCGGTCAACTCGTTTGTCTGGGGCGTTATGGACATATCAAGCAACATGGTAAAACTTGGTGGCACACCCTCCTACATCGTCAGCGATCTCTATGGTTACCAGCCTTACGCGCGAGGGCTTGCATGGTTTCATTCATACTGGCTGTTATTTGGCGGCTTGTTGGCCGTGGCTGGTATTTGTCTTTGGCCGCGCGGCAAAGAATCGGGTTGGCGCAAACGACTTTCTTTGGCCAGACAAGAGTGGAAAACGTACAAAATGGCAGGTTTGGGCTTGCTTTTGCTGTGGATTTGCACTGCCGGGTTTGTTTTTTACAACACTAAAACTTTAAACAAACCCGTAGGCGAAAACACGCAGGAAAAACGCATGGCACGGTACGAAAACGAGTACAAGCGTTTTCAGGGCTTTCCGCAACCACGGACTTATGGATTAAAATACGACATCCGTATTTCCCCCGAAACCCGCAGCTATGAGGCGGATGGCCAAATGTGGGTGCGCAACTTGCACGCCAAACCGATTGACTCATTGTTTGTCCATATTCCTGATAAAGGCGATTTTCTGTTTGAAAATCCACGCCTCAGCCTCTTGCTCAACGACTCCGCGCTTTATCTCCGTTTCTACAAAATCAGTCCCGCGCTTGCTCCCGGGGATTCTATGCTGTTGAAATTCAACACGATATATCATGCCAAAGGATTTGAGAACGAACTCTCGAACACGAGCATCATGCAAAACGGGACGTTTTTCAACAACGGCGACATCTCACCCACCTTTGGGTATCACGAAGGCGGCGAACTGAGCGAAAAAAACAAACGCCGCGATTATGGCTTGCCGGAAAAGACACGGATGGCTCCATTAGACACGGCCAACTACGCTGCCCGAAGCAATCAGTACCTCAATATTGACTCAGACTGGGTCACTGTAGAAACCACCATCAGCACCTCTGCCGATCAGCTTGCCATTGCGCCCGGATCTCTTTTGAGTGAAAAAACGGAAGGAAATCGCCGCATTTTCCATTACAAACTCGACCACAAAGCCTGGAATTTCTACTCCTTCCTTTCTGCACGGTACGAAGTAGCCCGGGAGGAAAAAAGGGGCATCACCTACGAGGTGTATTACCACGCCGACCACGCCCGCAACGTACCGCGGATGCTGAAGGCCATGCAAAAGAGCATTGAGTACTACACCACGAACTTTGGGCCGTATTACCACAAACAATGCCGTATCATAGAGTTTCCGCGGTATGCAGAGTTTGCGCAGGCCTTCCCTGGCACAATGCCCTATTCTGAAGGTATCGGTTTCATCGAAGATTTTAGACAGGAGGAGGATGATATTGACATGGTGTTCTACGTGGTTTCGCACGAGATGGGACACCAATGGTGGGCACACCAGGAATGCGGCGCGAATATGCAAGGCGCGGAAATGACTACTGAAACATTTGCTCAATATTCCGCCCTGATGGTGATGGAGCATGAGTATGGTCGCGATATGATGCGCAAGTTCTTAGAGTATGAAACCGATCAATACCTCCGCGGCCGGGGCCGGGAAACCCAGAGCGAAATGCCAATCGCCAAATGCGAACGGCAGGGTTACATCCATTACAACAAAGGTTCTGCGGTGATGTATTACCTCAAAGAGATGATTGGAGAAGACAAGGTGAACGCAGGATTGAAAACATTCCTGGAAAAATTTCGCTACAAAAACCCGCCCTACCCTACGAGCATTGATGTGGTGAACGAATTTGCGGCACAAACGCCCGATTCGCTGAAATACATCATTCAGGACTTGTTCTGGGACATCACCCTATTTGAAAACAAGACCAAAGAGACTTCGATGAAGGACCTCGGCAATGGCAAATATGAGGTGACCATCCAGGTTGAATGCCACAAACTCAAAGCCGATGAACTCGGCAAGGAAACCGAGGTGCCCGTGAACGATTGGATGGAAATTGGTGCATTTGCCAAACCCGAAGGAGATAAGAAATACGGTAAAACGCTCTATCGCCAGCGGGTGAAGATTGCGCAAAAAGACAACACGTTTACGTTCCTGGTGGATGAAAAACCAGACAAGGCCGGGATTGATCCGTTCAGGATATTGATAGATCGGGAACCGAAGGACAATGTGAAGGAGCTGAAGTGAGGTTCCTTATCTTATTGACAGAACCGCTAAGCTTGCAATCTTCATTTTACGAAAAATCTAACTTCTGTGTCCGCTATGTACAAGTTTTTCATGACCCTCGGTCTTGTCAGTGTGCTGATGAAACCTCTTTTTGCTCAATATTTCACCGGAAGGATCTATGGTGAACCTGTTACGGTTCAAATTGACTCTGTTGGAAAAAATGCGTGGCAAGGGTATCTGGTATATGCTAAAGAATGTTATTCGGTTGCACTTGTTCGCATTGACAGCCAAGCGATGGCCAGTGAGGTGAAACATGGCTTTGTCGGGCTAAAAATTCATCCCGAACCCTCATTTGGGTTCTCTATTTCAGGTGATCCAGACATCGATTCTATCCGGTTAACAGAACAAGAAATCAAACAAATTCCTACTGCCCTTGTCCCGGAAAGAACAACCGTGACCTTGCAAAAATCCGAATGGCCAGAAAATAAAATCGATTTAATATGGATTGAGCGTTACAAACAAAGGTTTGCGCTCGAATCTCCTTCTATTAAAAGATTCGACATTGATCAGCAGGTTCCTTGCAATTTTGATCCAAACTTATTAGGTATTTGGGAAATGGCCGGAGGGAAAATATATCTTTCAATCCATGCAGACGGCAATATGATGATGTTTACCCAAGATAACCGGGAACGCATTTGGGGAGAGCTGTCTGAATATCTACTGCCCTTTAGATATACAGTTTGGTGCGCAGGAGCCGGATTGCTCTATATTAATAGAGTTAATGGCAATGCAAGATTACACGAGCGTTATACTATTGAGCAGGACAAATTGACCCTTACATTATTTCGAACCAATGGAGAGGTATTTCATCGGAAATGAACCCTCGAATTTTGTGGTTTGTAAACAGGAAAACCACGCGTGGCAAAATAAAAAAGCCCGGAGCCAAGTGAGGCGGTGACTTCGAGTAACCGCCTCACTACCATTCTTGCAATCTTACACGTTTAATTCATACCACCGCGTCCATTTCTTTCAGGCATGTTTTCAGTTTGTCCACATATTTTCCGTAGGAAAACTGGATTAAAACCCAAACCAAGCCTGAAACCAAGGCCCATGCAAGGGCTGCTTTGAATAGAATCACAGCGCTGCTGCCAGTAAAAAACTGGAGGCTGCCAGTACCGATGGTTTGTTGCCGCCATAACCTCGCGGCGAAGTACACAATAGGCAACAACAATACGCCGCCCCAGAAATAAATCCGCAAGGCCATTTGCCAAAACTGGATGGATTCCTCCAGCATTGGGCGTAGCGGGCGGTGCATGGAAATGCCCTTATTCAGGTTCTTAAGGGCTAAAAAGTAGAAAATAAAACAAGGCCCGATCACAAACATCACTTGCAGAATGGCAAATCGTTCAGTGGTGTTTTCCGCTTGGATGGCTGCATAAAGCAGCAATACTGTGAGGATTATTCCCACGCCAAACTCAAACAAAAGGTTGTTGCGCAGGCTTTGCAGCGCATTCTTGCTGCGCTTGGTGAGCAATGTTTCAATCTGTTGCGCACTCAAAGCAATTTGGGAGGTCGGGGCGTTTTGCCAGAGATTTTTCATGTCGTCAAATTCGTTGTTCATGTTGAATGAATGGTTTGGAAGTGGGCGCGGAGTTTTTCACGGATGCGGTGCATTTTCACGCGGATATTATTGGGCGTCAGGCCGGTGAGCTCAGCAATTTCGTCGTTGGTTTTTTCTTCAAAACTGAGTAATAACAGTGCTTTTTCCACATCCGAAAGGGTGTAAATGGCCTGGTACAGCATTGCAACCCGCTCTTCGGTGTCTGATTCCTCGTTTGGGATTTGGTGCATAATTTCTGTCAAGGGGCTAAAGGGCTGAGGCCGGGCTTTTCGGTGACTGGAAATGGCTACGTTGAGCGCGATGCGGTAAATCCAGGTGCTTTCTTTTGCCGCGTTCCGAAAATTGGGATAGGCTCGCCAGAGTTGAAGCGCAATTTCCTGAAAAAGGTCGCGTCGGTCTTCCTCCAGTGGGCAATACGCCCGACAGATTTTGTGTACGATGTTCTGCTGCTGCAACAAGAGTTGGACGAATGCTTTGTCGGGTGAAGCCACTAGGTTTTGCTTTTATTAGATTAGTCGCAAGATGAAGAGAAACATTACAGAAGGCCAAACTTTTTCCTTGCTTGCTCGCACCCTTTAAGCCGCAAAACACCTACATTTGCGCACTTTTTTGACAAATACACAAGAAATGGCCTCGACAATATTCGATCTTAAAATGCTCAAGGCGTTTTACGCTAATTATCCCGCCCGCGTAGACACAGCCAAAGCCAAACTGAAACGCCCACTTACCCTTTCCGAAAAAATCCTTTTCGCCCACCTGCACCCGGACAACCCGCTAGCTGATTACAAACGCGGCGGTGATTATGTGTTTTTTCAGGTAGACCGCGTAGCCATGCAGGACGCGACCGCCCAAATGGCCTTGTTGCAATTCATGACCTGTGGCCGCAAAAAAGTAGCTGTTCCCAGCACCGTTCACTGCGATCACCTTATTACAGCAGAAGTCGGTGCAGTAAAGGATATGGTAGTGGCTTTGGACAAAAACAAAGAAGTATTTGATTTCCTCAGCACGGTTTCCCAAAAATATGGCATCGGATTCTGGAAACCTGGCGCAGGCATCATTCACCAAATCGTACTCGAAAATTACGCCTTCCCCGGAGGCATGATGATTGGCACGGACTCGCACACGGTAAACGCGGGCGGTCTTGGCATGGTCGCCATCGGCGTAGGCGGCGCAGACGCCGTGGATGCCATGAGCGGGATGGCCTGGGAACTTCAAATGCCCAAACTCATTGGCGTAAAACTCACCGGCAAACTGCGCGGTTGGTCTTCGCCCAAGGACGTGATCTTGAAAGTTGCTGGCATCCTGACCGTAAAAGGCGGCACTGGTGCAATTGTGGAATATTTTGGCCCTGGTGCACAAAGTATGAGTGCCACCGGTAAAGGCACGATCTGCAACATGGGTGCTGAAATCGGTGCCACAACCTCCACTTTTGGTTACGATAAAAGCATGTCGCGCTACCTGAAAGCCACTGGCCGCAGCAAGGTCGCTTCGATGTGCAACAAGGTCGCTGACTACCTCACAGGCGATGCCGAATGCTACGCCAACCCGGAGAAATACTTCGATCAAGTAATTGAAATTGATCTGAGCAAACTTGAGCCGCACATCAACGGGCCGTTTACGCCGGACCTTGCTTGGCCGCTCTCAAAATTCGCCGCGGCGGTGAAGAAGCACAAGTACCCCGCTAAATTGGAAGTGGGACTCATCGGTTCGTGCACCAATTCCAGTTATGAAGACCTCACCCGCGCGGCCTCCATCGCGCGCCAGGCACTTGAAAAAGGCATCGAAGTCAGGTCTGAATTCACCATTACACCTGGTTCGGAGCAGATAAGGTTCACCGCCGAGCGTGACGGGCTTCTGCGTGATTTTGAAAAAATCGGCGGCATGGTCTTGGCCAACGCTTGTGGCCCCTGTATCGGCCAATGGGCGCGGCATATTGACAATGAGAATCGCCCGAACTCCATTATGACCTCGTACAACCGCAACTTTTCCAAGCGCAACGACGGTAATCCAAATACCCACGCCTTTGTGGCTTCGCCCGAAATCGTGACCGCGTTTGCCATTGCGGGAGACTTGACTTTCAATCCAAAAAAAGGCGTTTTGATCAATAAAAAAGGCGAAGCCGTAAGACTCGACCCACCGAAAGGCATCGAGCTGCCAAAAGCGGGATTCGCCGTAGAAGACGCGGGCTTTATCGCCCCGGCCAAAGGCGCGATCAAAATCGCCGTCGCCAAGGACAGCCAACGCTTGCAATTGCTCAAGCCTTTCAAACCCATCACGAGCAACGAATTGGGTGACATGCGTGTGCTCATCAAAGCCAAAGGGAAATGCACCACCGACCATATTTCGATGGCTGGCCCCTGGCTCAAATACCGCGGCCACTTGGAGAACATTTCCAACAACTGCTACATCGGCGCCGAAAACGCCTTCAACGGCGAGCGCAACAAAGTGCTCAACACGGAAAATGGCCAGTTCATGGAAGTCCCGGCTTCCGCACGGTTGTACCAGAAAAAAGGCATAAGCACCATCATTTTCGGCGAAGAAAACCTCGGAGAAGGCAGCAGCCGCGAACACGCTGCAATGGAACCTCGCTACCTTGGGGTAAAAGCCGTAGTGGTGAAATCCTTCGCACGTATCCACCAGACCAACCTGAAAAAACAGGGGATGCTGGCGCTCACTTTCGCCAACCCTGCGGATTATGACAAGGTGCGACAAGACGACAAAGTGAGCATCGTGGGCTTCGACAAATTTGCTCCCGGAAAGCCGCTCCAAATCGTGCTTTCTCACTCAGACGGCAGCACGGAAAAGTTCGATGTGAACCACACTTACAATGAGGCACAGATTGAGTGGGTGCAGTCGGGGAGTGCGTTGAATAAGATCCGGAAGGATTTTGGAATGAAATAGGTTATTCGATTGGGCGATTGTTTCGATTGATTCGATTGGCTGGCTGCTCGGGTATTGGTGCTCGGGCAGCCAGTTTTTTTTAGAGGTTTCACACCCAAACCGTACACCCCTCCGTGCAATTTTTACAAATGTCAATCTGATCGCGTCCCTTAAGAATAGCCTGCCGAAAATCGTAGTACGCTGGCGAATGCCAAAGATTGCGAAACGAGACAATTTTCAAATCTCCCAGTTTGTGTTGCGCGTCTTTGTCAAAACAGCAAGGCACCACGATACCGTCCCAGGTAATTACACAGGAATGCCAGAGCTTCCAGCAATGTGGGGTCAGCGCGTGTTTTACCTGCCAATTTCCATTAGATATCTGGTGGTATCGAGCGTATCGGTCGAGCGTTGGGATGAGTGAGTTACCGTGTTCGTAATCATACACTTGCGCGGTTTTCAACTTCACTTCATCTACGCCAATTTCGCGGGCCAGGCGGTAAATTTCCGGTATTTGGTGCTCGTTGGGACGCACAACAAGAAATTGGAAAATAAGGTGAGGACCGCGGGTTTTCAACTTCTTTTTCCACTTCACGATGTTTCGCGCCCCTTCCAGCACAGTATCTAATTTTCCAGCGATGCGGTATTGCTCATAGGTTTCCTGGGTGGTGCCGTCCACTGAAATGATGAGTCGGTCGAGGCCTGATTCCACTGTTCGGCGGGCGTTGTCGTCATCGAGGAAATGGCCGTTGGTACTGGTGATGGTGTATACCTTTTTACTGTGGGCAAAGGCCACCATGTCTAAAAACTTGGGGTTGATGTACGGTTCGCCCTGAAAGTAAAAGATGAGGTAAAGTAGGTCTCGATGTAATTCTTCTATGGTTTTGCGGAAAAAGTCTTCCTTCAAATTCCCGGTGTCGCGGCTGAAAGCCCGGAGTCCGCTGGGGCATTCAGGACAGCGCAAATTGCAGGCAGTAGTCGGCTCAATGCTGACCGTGACGGGCATTCCCCATTGCACCGCGCGGCGTGTCCACTTTGACCAATAAAAGGAAGCAAGGACTTTGGTGAAGTTCCAGACCCGGCGCGGGGTGAGTTTGGAGAGGAAATTGAGAGCGTCGTGGAAGTTCAAAGTGGAAAGTTACAAGTTCATTACTGCTCCCGCCAACTGCCACTGCCAACTGCCTATCCCTCCACCAACGTCCCGACAGATTTACCCAGCACGATGTCGGGCAGGTTCTCTGGCCCGTTGATGTCGAACACGATGATTGGCATGTTGTTTTCCTGGCAGAGCGTGAAGGCTGTCATGTCCATCACTTCGAGGCCAAGACTGATGACCCTGGCAAAAGTTAGTTTGTCAAATTTGACAGCCATCGGGTCTTTCTCCGGGTCGGCAGTATAGATGCCATCCACCCGAGTGCCTTTGAGGATAGCGTGAGCCCCTATTTCGTTGGCGCGGAGTGCTGCAGCAGAGTCGGTTGTAAAAAACGGGTTCCCAGTTCCGGCGGCGCAGATAACCACACGGCCTTTTTCCAGGTGTCGGATGGCGCGGCGGCGGATGTACGGCTCGGCCACGTTTTCCATTTTTAAAGCAGTCATCACCCTTGTTTGCACCCCGATACTTTCAAGCGCACTTTGTAGCGCGAGGCCATTGATGACGGTAGCGAGCATTCCCATATAATCGCCCGTCACGCTGTCAATTCCTGTACCGTCAGATTGTATGCCACGGAAAATATTCCCCCCACCGATTACCACTGCCACTTCCACCCCCATGTCGCGCAACTGCTTGATTTGCTGGGCGTAGTGTTGAAGCATTTCGGCAGTGATGCCAAATTTCTGGCTGCCCATCAGGCTCTCGCCGGAAAGTTTGAGTAGAATGCGGTGGTATTTGAGTGCGCCCATTGAGATGTGTCTGAATTTTTATCCGCCATAGCGCATTTACTCGCCTTAGCCTTTAGCAGCGGCGAAGTGCATAGGAGGATGAGGTCGCAAAGGTCTTAAACCTTTTGGACTTTTGGACTTTGACTTAGTGATACGTTTACGAAACCTGATAGGTTTCGTAAACGTATCATACAATAGTCAAAAAGCCTCCCCCAAAGTCACGTACATTCCCGAATTGCCTTTCCCGTCACCAATACCGTAATCAATACGGAGGTGAAGTTTTTGTCGCCGATCAAACTCTATGCGCAATCCGGCACCCCCATTGGGTCGGAATTTTGCTGACTCTCCGATTTTGCCAAATACTGTGCCGCCGCCGCCAAATACCACCCCTTTGAATCGCCAAACAATTGGAAACCGAAATTCCGCCTGTGCCATGAGCAAGTGCTTATCACGGAATTTTCCGTCCGGGTAGCCTCGCAAACGGCGCGGGCCTCCTATTTGAGGCAATTGAAAAAAAGGTACATCGCCTGCAGTAAATATCCCTATCCCATGAATTGCCAGTACATTTTTGCCAACAGGGAAATAGCGTGCCACATCGAGTGAGCATCGGGCAAACTTGTAGTCACTGCCCGTGAGCCGGTGTTCGCCAGTAAAAGCAACTTCTGTCAACCAGCCTGTTCTTGGGTAAAAAGCATTGTCACGTGTGTCTGAAATCCATACCGGGCCTACTGAGGAAGAAATGCCTCCAGTCGCGCCTGTAACCTCGCCCTTTGCAATTTCGCCGCCAGGTGATGCGGAAATGATATTATAAACATCTAAAAAAACGCGCAGACCGACTAAGTGCTGTTCTTGAATACGTTTGGCTGCTGTGACCCGGATGCGCGGAAATTTGGCGGTGTAGGTTTCGATATAACTGTTTGGGTACTTATTGCCGATGCCGAAGTATTGGTAGAGGTAGCGGTACCAACCCACTTCGCCATAAACGCGGTAACGGTTCTGATTACTCAGCCATTGAAAGGGGAAAAAACCCAGGATTTGCTTGTTCTGGGTATAGGAAATATTGAAAGTCAGGTTAGAACGACGAGGCCGGGTGGGAAACGTGACGATGCCTGCCGCGCCAATTCCCCAGCGGGTATCAGGGGTGTAAAACAACAACGGGACACCAAAAAAACTCAGGGAGGAGTCCCTGCGGGTTTCTTGTGGCAACGAATCGCGGCGTATCACTTGTGCCGCTGTTTTGCCAAGAAGGAGGAATTGGCAAAAGACGAAGAGAAGAAAGGGTTTGAATTTCATGTTTGGTGGAAACGGGCGCGGGAGTGGATAGTTCTCCTGACCGCTCAACGAAGGGGCAATATTTTGGATAAAGGTTCCAGTTGAACAGACTTTTCCCAATTTTCGAGCAATTCTTGTTGATGAAGAACTGCCCATTCAATCACCATTCCAAGTGCTCGCGAAGGGATTTTACCCTGAAGAACCGTCAAATCTAGTATATTAATCAGGCATTCATCGTCGCCGTACTGTGCATGGAAATGCGGTGGATTGTGGTCATCGAAATACATGGAAATGATGATACCAAAGAAGCGGCTAATCTGCGGCATAGGCAACCTGAGGCTTGGAAACGGCTTTAAATTGCTCAAACGTCAGCCCCTTAAGTTGAAGATAAAGGCTGTCGGGGTCGAGATCCACCGTATGACTCCACACCAAAGCATTGGTTTCAGGGTCAATGCTAACTTTAAAAAAAGTGTCGTCCTCATTCCATATTTTGAAAACGCCTCGTCCAGCCAAGTGCGAAATGTCTGCTACGCCTTCAGTACCATCATCGTAGCGAAGTTGGAGTTTGAACTGGGAGAGTGCTTTGACTGCTACAAGATGAGGAAACATAAAAGTCAATTTGTTATGCAAAGGTAAGGCCCTTTTCAGTGATACGGGTTCATTTTAGAGTAAATCCGCGAATCTAAAAACTTCCCTTCAAAGTAAAAGTTCTCCCGAAAATAGGCCTCTTGCACAAACCCAACTTTTTCCAAAACGCCCCCGGAACCTTCGTTATCAGGATCGGTATTGGCTTCAACGCTGTGGAAATCCATGACCTTAAAACAGTATTCCATAGCCCCCGTAATCGCCTCACTCATAATGCCTTGTCGCCAGTATTCGTGTTGTAGTGTATAGCCGATCTCGCATCGGTGGTTGACCTTGTCAATTTTCCAAAAGCCAACGGTGCCAATTAGCCATTCCGGTCTTTCGCGCAAACAAATAGCCCAGTTGACGGCTTCGTTTTGTTCGTAGGTCTGTCGGTAATCTTCAATCTGGAGCTTCGCCTCGCTGATGTCTTTCTGCGGAGGCTTACCGATGTAGCGCATCACCCGCTCGTCGGAGCGCATTTTGAAAATGGCCTCGGCGTCGGTGGGGAGGATCTCGCGGAGGAGGAGGCGCGGGGTGTGGAGGGTGGGGAATTGGGTGAAGGAGACGGTGAGCATCTAGCAAGTATTAATTCAAGGTCAAGGGGATTTTGAAGCCCAAATAATGAAGGCCTGCAAGTGACTTATTGTTAATCTTCGGAAATTGGTCAGGGTATAGATTAGCAATTTGACGACATAGTTCATTTCAAACGCCTCAAGAACACCCCACTTCCCTTTTCATAAAAGCAGCCCGTGTCAAATTCGCTGATGTAATTATGGCCTTTTCATCAAAAACATAAATTTTTGCATGAAGTCCAAGAAGATGCTTTACTAAAGCATGACCTCGAAATATTTTTAGAGTATCCGAGCAAAAGGCAGTACGCTCTTCAATATCTGTTAAAAGACGAACTTTGAGTTGACTATTTTTGACCCATCTGTTTCCAATTATCTTTGCTACAGAATTCCAACTCCCAATATAAGGTACAGCAACCCAAAGCCGGTTGTTCGTAAGATCTGAGCAATTACGTATTTCACGTACTAAGTCAGGGTTTGATAAAATTTTCATGATTTTAGGTTTGGGTCATACCTGATAATTCCTTCAATACTGCCCCAACAATATCATACAGATCATTCATTATCTAGTCAAAACATTCACTAATTTGGTATAGGATAGGAAATAAGCCTTTTGCTTGCATTCAATATAGTTAGGCCAATAACCTTCCCATTTTCGTAACGGATAATGGTATCATCATCCGTCATTTCACTATCATCCGCACGGTTTGGTTTGGTAAAATGGAGGTAAAGCACATCGGCCTCGCGGTCGTAATGCGACCACAAGTTTTCGTGCCCAATAAGCCACGGAATGAAAGAAGGAGGTGGGGATAACGTATCTAAGGCTGCCATAAAATAGGTCTTTTTTGCAATGATTTGATTCTTGAAGTCGAATAAGCGGTCACGATAAAACCGTCAATTAAGATTCCAGATTGGTCTTCCAATTCCTTATACACAACGACCAAAAATTTAGTTTCTTCATTAGGAATCCCTCTCACTGCTAATAACTCACCAGAATTTCCGAGATAAACTACTTCAGGATTTTCAACTGTTTCCAGCACTTCGAAAAAATAGTCAGCAAGTTCAGGATGTCCAATAGTTATGTGCATCCATCGTTCTTCCGTCAAACGAATCGCAACCTGGTTCTTCGAAATGGCTATATGTGTCATGAATTCTTTGCAAATCTACATATTCCTCCGATACTGCCCTCCAACCTCATACAACGCATTCGTGATCTGTCCCAACGAACAAACCTTCACCGCTTCCATAAGTTCCCCAAAGATGTTGCCATTGTCAATAGCCACTTTCTGAAGTTTGCGAAGGGCCGCACCCGATTGCAAAGCATTGGCTTCGTGCAGATTTTTCAAAGTCTGAATCTGGGCTTCCTTTTCCCATTCTTCTGCGCGGATGACTTCGCGGGGCAAAATGGTTGGAGAACCGTCTTTAGAAAGGAAGGTATTGACCCCGATGAGCGGCAGTTCGCCCGTGTGTTTCAGGGTTTCGTAATACAGGCTTTCTTCCTGGATTTTTCCACGCTGGTACATCGTTTCCATTGCGCCCAAAACGCCGCCGCGCTCGGTGATGCGGTCGAATTCCAGCAAAACCGCTTCTTCCACCAACTCGGTCAGTTCTTCAATGATGAAAGCCCCCTGTAATGGGTTTTCGTTTTTCGCCAACCCCAGTTCTTTGTTGATAATCAACTGAATAGCCATCGCCCGGCGCACTGATTCCTCGGTGGGCGTAGTGATGGCCTCGTCGTAAGCGTTTGTGTGCAGGGAGTTGCAGTTGTCGTAAATTGCATACAAGGCCTGCAAGGTTGTGCGGATGTCGTTGAAGGCAATTTCCTGTGCGTGAAGACTGCGGCCAGAAGTCTGAATATGATATTTGAGCATCTGGCTGCGCTCGTTCGCACCGTAAAGCCGCTTCATGGCTTTTGCCCAGATGCGCCGCGCCACACGGCCAATCACCGCGTATTCCGGATCAATACCATTGGAAAAAAAGAAGGATAGATTGGGCGCAAAATCGTCCACATTCATGCCCCGAGAACGGTAGTATTCCACAAACGTAAAACCGTTGCTCAGGGTAAATGCCAATTGCGAAATCGGGTTCGCGCCCGCTTCCGCAATGTGATAGCCTGAAATGGAAACCGAGTAAAAGTTGCGGACCTTGTTCTGAATGAAATATTCCTGAACGTCGCCCATGACGCGGAGCGAGAATTCTGTACTGAAAATACAGGTGTTTTGCGCCTGGTCTTCTTTCAAAATATCGGCCTGCACGGTGCCGCGAACGGAGGATAGTGCTTTGGCTTTCAGAGGATTATAAACTTCTGGAGGCAAGACTTCAGCGCCTGTAATGCCCAGCAACATCAGACCGAGGCCATCGTTTCCTTCGGGGAGTGTTGTAACGTCGGAGGGGTTTGAAACCCCTCCGACGTTTTTATACGACGGCCTCGTCAGTCCCCGATCATCATATTTTTCTTTCAACTTCTGTTCCACCAATCCCTCGAGACCGTTTTCCCGAATGTACTTTTCACATTGCTGGTCAATGGCCGCGTTCATAAAAAACGCCGCAATCGTGGCCGCCGGGCCGTTGATCGTCATCGAAACCGAGGTTTTCGGGTCGCATAGATCGAAGCCGGAATACAATTTTTTGGCATCGTCGAGGCAGCAGACCGACACGCCGGAGTTGCCGACTTTCCCATAAATATCGGGGCGATAATCAGGGTCCTCGCCGTACAAAGTCACCGAATCAAATGCCGTGGAAAGTCGCGCCGCTGGCAATCCCGCCGAAACGTAGTGAAAACGGCGATTGGTGCGCTCCGGTCCGCCCTCGCCCGCAAACATTCGCGTAGGGTCTTCGCCCTCACGTTTGAAGGGGAACACACCTGCCGTGTAAGGGAATTCACCCGGTACGTTTTCCTGCAAACACCAGCGCAATATCTCGCCCCAATCCGCCCATTTCGGCAGACAAACTTTTGGGATATTCAGGTGACTGAGACTTTCTGAATGGGTCTCAACCTTTATTTCTTTGCCCCGAACGAGGTAGATGTACTCGCCAGCAGTGAAACGTTTTTTCTTTTCCTCCCAACCTTCTAGGATGCGGAGACATTCGCCGTCAAGGTCTTTTTTCAGTTCAGATAGAAGGTTTGAAATCTGCGTAATAATAACATCGTCCTTTCCCGGCTTAAGGGATTCAAGGGTGGTTTGATAACCAAAGAGCCTCCGGGCAATACCAACCTGTTTCTCCACCCATTCGTCGTATTTCCGATTGTTTTCCGAAATTTCAGAAAGATATCGCACCCGTGCAGGGGGAATGATGTAGATTTTTTCAGAATTGCCAGCCACCAGCGAATGCCCGGACTGAAGCCCCGGATTGCACCTTTCGGCAATCAAATCCATGATCAGGCGGTAAAGTTGGTTCACGCCGGGGTCGTTGAACTGACTGGCGATACAACCAAATACAGGCATATCGTCCACCGATTTTTCCCAGGCATTTCGGTTGCGCTGCACCTGCTTGCGCACATCGCGTAGCGCATCCAAGGCGCCGCGTTTGTCGAACTTGTTGATGGCAATTACGTCGGCAAAATCGAGCATGTCAATTTTCTCCAACTGCGTGGCAGCGCCAAATTCGGGGGTCATTACATAAAGCGAAACGTCGGAGTGATCAATAATCTCCGTATCGCTTTGGCCAATGCCCGAGGTTTCCAAAATGATGAGATCAAACTGTGCGGCTTTTAGAATTTCCACCGCAGATTGGACGTATTTCGAAAGCGCCAAATTGCTCTGACGGGTTGCAAGCGAACGCATGTACACCCTTGAGGAGTTTATCGCGTTCATTCGGATACGGTCGCCAAGTAGCGCGCCGCCAGTTTTTCTTTTGGAAGGATCAACAGAAACTATGGCGATGTTTTTTACTTCAAAATCCAGGAGAAAACGCCGCACCAGTTCGTCCACCATCGAAGATTTACCTGAACCGCCAGTGCCGGTAATGCCCAAAACCGGAATTGGTTTGTTTAGAGATTGGAGATTTGGACTAATCTCTTTTTCATAGAGCTCAGGGTTGTTTTCCGCGATGGAAATGAGGCGTGCAACATCCTTGAAATCAGGCTGTAGGCCGGAACGCAGTTCCGGCGGGCGTGCCGGAACAGCGTTGCGGCCGAC
>JBJXGZ010000048.1:0-13063 GCA_046160625.1 Saprospiraceae bacterium | reverse complement strand
GTGGTTGAATTTGAATAGCCCCCGATGTAATCGGGGGTAAATTAGAGCAAGGGTAACAACCCCGAATGGGGTTGAATTTGTGCTTAGAGCCTCATATTCAACCCCATTCGGGGTTGTTACCCTTGCTTTAATTTACCCGAATGAAATTCGGGGCTATTCATATTCGACCCTTTTAGGGTCTTAAGTTAACGGCATTGGGCAGTTGGCAGCCCGCACGCAACCCTGACCCGTATGGCAAATTATCTCGACGAACTCAACCCCATCCAGCGCACTGCCGTCACCAGCATCGAAGGCCCGGTGCTCGTAATCGCTGGCCCGGGCTCAGGCAAGACCCGCGTGCTTACCTATCGCATAGCGCACCTTTTGCAGAGCCATGTGCCGCCCCGCGAAATACTCGCACTTACGTTTACCAACAAGAGCGCGCGCGAGATGAAAGACCGTATTGAACGGGTGGTAGGCCCTTCAGCACAACATGTTTGGGCTGGCACGTTCCACTCCATTTTTGCCCGAATCTTGCGCTACGAGGCGGACAAAATCGGTTACCCTTCCTCCTTTACGATCTACGATACGGACGATACTACGAGCGTGTTAAAGGCCATTATCAAAGAAATGAATCTCGACCCCACGGTGTACAATCCTTCTGCCGTGCGCTCGCGTATTTCGCTCTGCAAGAGCAACCTGATTACGCCCCCACTCTATCGTCAAAATACCGACATGATGCAGCAGGACCGCGCAGCCCGCCGGCCTTACATCGTGGATATTTATGAAAAATATGTAGCCCGTTGCTTCCGCTCCGGGGCCATGGATTTTGACGATTTGCTTTACCAACTCTACCGGCTTTTCCAGCAAAACCCCGACAATGTGGTGGACAAGTATCGCCGCCGGTTTCGGTATATCCATGTGGACGAGTTTCAAGACACCAATTTTTTGCAATACGCCATCCTGCGCCAATTGGTAAAATACGAAGGCAGCCCCGAAAACATCTTTATCGTGGGCGACGACGCTCAGAGCATCTATGCCTTCCGGGGTGCGACCATTGACAATATCCTCGATTTTGAAAAGGATTACCCAGGGCTGAAAACATTCAAACTTGAACAGAACTATCGCAGTACGCACCATATCGTGGCGGCGGCCAACGAAGTGATTTCCTATAACCGTCGGCAATTGCAAAAAACCATCTGGACCGACCGTGAAGACCGCCAGAAAATCAAACTCCTCAAATGCATTACTGACGATGAGGAAGCCCGCCGTGTGGCCGATTTGATTTTGGAGCAAAAACACCGGCACCATTTACCCAACTCGGAGATTGCCGTATTGTACCGCACCAATGCCCAAAGCCGGAAATTTGAGGAGCATTTGCGCAAACTCAACATCGCCTACCGCGTTTTTGGCGGCATGTCGTTCTATCAGCGTAAAGAGGTAAAAGACCTCGTGGCATACCTTCGGCTGGCTGTCAACCCCCGCGATGAAGAAGCCTTGCGTCGCGCAATCAACTTCCCCACGCGTGGCATCAGCGACACCACCGTAGAAAAACTCAGTGCCGTTGCCGGAGCAGCCAATATCACCATGTGGGAAGCCATGCTCAGCCCTGCGCTAGAAGTGACAGACCGCGCCCGAAAGGCCATGGCAGCTTTCCGAAACATGATAGAGGACTGGCAACGACGTGCCGCCACCGAATCGGCCTACAAACTCGCAGCAGAAATCCTTAGAAAATCAGGCCTCCACGAACTGCTTAAAAGCGATAACAGCCCGGAAGGCATTGGGCGTATGGAAAACGTGAACGCCGTGCTGGATGCTATTTCTGAGTTTGTGGATACGCAAACAAATACTGATAGTCTCACTTCAAGTGAGACTATCAGTTCAACAAGTGAGACCCTCAGTTCGACCGAATCATCCCTCGCCGCCTACCTCCAAACCATCACCCTCCTCACCGACGCCGATGAAAAAGCGGAAGGGACAGATTACATTACACTCATGAGCGTCCACGCGGCCAAGGGCCTGGAATATAAAAGCGTCTTTGTAACTGGTTTGGAAGAACAACTTTTCCCCTCTTTCATGTCCCTGGAAGATCCAAAAGGCCTGGACGAAGAGCGTCGGCTTTTCTACGTCGCCATCACAAGGGCAAAGGAATTTCTGACCATTAGTTTTGCCCAAAACCGATACCGATACGGACAAATACGGGCAAATGAGCCTTCGCGCTTTTTGGAAGAAATTGACCTGAAAAACTTTGACATGGTGGGCGGCATGGGGGCCGCGCGTATTGGCACCCCGGCCTACAATGCTGTGCAGGAAAGCGGATATTCACGCGGTGCAAGCGTGAGCGGCAATTTTTCTAACCCGCGCATTTTGAAGATGAACCCGCCCGCAACCGCTGCACTTGCCAATTTTAAGGCCTCTCCGATAGAAGATCTGGTTGTAAACGCTACAGTGGTTCACCAAAAGTTTGGCGAAGGCCAAATCATAAGTGTGGAAGGCCCAAAAGACAACCGTGTGGCCACCATTCAATTCAAAAACGACGAGATGCCGGAGCGACGAATCGTGCTAAAATTTGCGAAATTGCAGGTGTTGTAACCGCATTATCTTTGGGTTTCAAAAAATTCCTTTTCCATGAAATCTACCTTCTCCCTCGTTTCACCCATTTTATTTTTTTCACGCCTCAGCGTTCTAAAGACTGCGTGGACTGCGGCGGGCTTTCTTTTGGCCTTGTCCCCGATTTGCACCCAGGAATTCTTCGAGGTTCCCACCAAATTTAGCTGCAACTACACAGGCATATTGGAAGAGGAACTGTACAGTTTTGAATCCACTCCGCCAGTGCCGGGGATCGTGCATCAAATACTACTTGCCACTGGTTCGGAGCGCAATTTTGAGCTCGTGCAATGCAATGTGGAAAGTGTGGCCGCTATCCTTTCCGATGGAAAACGATATTTGCTTTATTCCCAGGATTTTTACCTGAAACTCCCTCAAAACGAGCGCGCTGTGGCCTATGGCTTGTTGGCCCACGAGATCGGTCATCATGTCAACGAACACACGTTTGACCCGGCTTTTCGCGAAAAAGAAGAACTAGAGGCCGACTTTTTCATGGGTTACGCGCTTTCAAAAGTGGAAGGAATTGCCCAACGGCACAGTGCTATGGATATTCCGCGCAAGCAATCATACGCATACCAAACCGACCAAAGCGCACGCCGCCTTGCCATCCGAAACGGTTGGGAACGCTCCAATCAGCATGTGCAGGTACAGGAAAATATGGCCTACGAAGGCGCCAATGCGACCGATATCCATCTGCCTTATTTTCCCTGGCCGCCGCCGCAACTTTTCCAACGACATACATTCAGCGAGCAACTATATCAGAATGCCCGCAGCCTCGGAGAAGTGAACACAAAACTGCGCCAGGCCCTGCAAGCCAATGGGTACGAGCAGCGCAGTTATTATCAAGTGCCAAACGGCTTCGCGCTCGTGACGCAATTGGAACAATTTAAACCCGATGGTTCGCCCAAATCGGGTGCAAATCGGTGGAAGGACTACCCGGTTCAGGAAAATTTTGAAGGCGTGTGGGATTACCTGAAATCGCTCGTGATGTCCACACCGGGGAACTTCCGCATCTTCGTTTTTGTAGTTACCGACCAGCCTTACGGCCAATCGTCGCGCCGCGTGGGCAAGCAGGAGGCTGTGGCTTGGCTCAGCAACGGGCTGAATCGCCTGCCGCCAAAAATTGCCGAAATGCAGATCAACAATGAACATTATCTGGACGTGCTGGTGTATGAATTCGAGGCTCCACCGAGCACAAAACTTTGCCAGCAAAAATGGCCAGCTACACTCACCGCGCAAATGCATTTGCAAAAAGCGGGAATTTCTCGTTCGCTGGGATTTTGACAAATAGCCCTCGCTGTCGCCTACGGCTATGGCGAGTAAAAAATATCCAAATATCCAAATATCCAAATATCCAAATATCCAATAAAAAATGGCTTGGAAACTCCTCTCTGAAACACGACGCGCCTGTCTCCGCGCCGGACTTGCTGGCACCGCCGCTGTGCTGCTGCTTGTATTTGCACAAACAGTGGGCGGCATTTTATCTGGTGTGGTGGCGCAAGCCTGGGGCTGGTTGCTGCTAGTGCTGCTGCCCATACTGCTACTGCTTTGGGCCAGTGCAATGCTCAACCGGTATCCCGCCAAAATCATCCACCCTACTGCGCACCAAAGCCTTGTGTGGGGAAGTTGGACCTACCAATTGCTCACCTTGCTGACGCTTTTGGCAGAGCCTTTTGCCACCCGTGAAGCCCTGAGCATTGTGGGATACCTTGCCCAGTCGCTTTGGTGGCTGCTTCCGATGCAGGCTTTGTTGCTGTTGGGCTATTGGCTTGTTTTTTATCGCAAGGATTTGATTTTCAAGCCAAACGAAAAAATCATCCTCGATTTTGCCACCCAAAAAGCCGCTGATTCAAAGGATAAAGGCAATTTGATCCGCCAACAATGTTTTGAGCTCGTGGCGGCAAACGACCTGCCGGGGGTTTTTGCCAAAATGAAAGAGACTTTTGGTAAAACGGGTGGCGATGATCTGAAGGAAAGCATTCTGTTGCAAGGACAATTTACCGCGCTGTCTAAGGAAAAAGAAATGAATATGGTTGACCCTGACAAGGCACAAATTGAGCTCAACAGGATTGCAATGGCTGTATTAAACCTGGTGGAAAAGATGTAGGTTTGTAATCTATTTTCCAATAATTTCCTCACACCGTTTACCTAAAAACTTGGAAATATGAAAAACTTGCTCACTTACGGTCTCTTGCTTTTCACATGCTGCCTTTTCGCGCAAGACCCCATCACCATCCTCCACGGCTGCAACTTCGAGGGAGATGAAACCGAGAAAGAATACTACACCTTCGAGACCTCTAACGAAGCCGACAAGATCGTGAAACGAATCCTGGATGGCACCGATGTGAGTCACGAGTCCATCATTGTCAAAGAGGCGAATGTCAAAAACGCACTCGCATCTACGGTGGACAAACGCCGGTATATTTTGTACTCCACCGCTTTTCTTGAAAAATTCAAAGGCGATGCCAAAACAAAATGGGCAGCTTATACTGTGCTGGCGCATGAGATCGGCCATCACCTGAACGGCCACGATTTTTCAGAAAAAGACCCAAAACTGCGCAGGAAAATGGAATTGCAAGCCGATAAGTTTGCCGGTGGTGTATGCCGTACTCTGGGTGCTACACTGGAAGAAGCCTTAGCTGGTATGGAATCCATGCAATTGGAAGGCGAAACTGCCACCCATCCTCCAAAAAGCGCGCGTACTGCGGCCATCGCAAATGGCTGGAAAAGCAAGGACGAACTTCTTGGCAGCAATCGTGTGGAGACCTTACCTCCCGCCACCGAAAAATCAAAACTGACCCCGCCCAATCCCTCCAAAATTGACCCGGCCAACGGAACCGTTTCAAATTGGGTGGCCGAAAATCAAAAACCTCAACCGCCCCAGACAACGTCCATTACAGTGGCTTACCAAGGTGATATGTACGGATGTGGTTTGCAGCTTGGCATGAATATCGGCGGCGTTCAGTTTGTGCCAATGGGCAACTCCTTCGTTGTGTACAATGTCCCGGTCGGCATCCAGCAATTCAATATTTCGGGCACTATCGCTTGCGCAGCCATCGGAAATTGTACGGCAGGCGGCATCGGCCAAATCAATGTAGTACCTGGCGGCATTTATTGGGTCCGATGGAGCAACACGGCCTACGCTCAATGTACGGTGCAATTGGTTGCGAACCAGTGAACTATGATGTATGATGTATGATGTATGATGTATGATGTATAACGTTACTCGAGCTCGGTGTACATACATCATACATCATACATCATACATCATACTTAACAATTCAACCCGCCGCATACTGAAATCACCTGTCCAGTGATATACGCGCCCATATCTGAGGCGAGAAAAACACAGGTATTCGCCACGTCGTCGCCAGAGCCGAGGCGTTTTAGGGGAATGGCGGAGAGGTAGCCTTCCTTCGTTTTTTCGTCGAGCGCATCGGTCATTTCGGTGGAGATAAAGCCGGGTGCTACGGCATTGCAACGGATGCCGCGGGAGCCGTATTCTTTCGCAATGGACTTGGAAAAACCGATGATGCCAGCCTTGGAAGCTGCGTAGTTCGCCTGTCCTTGCTGGCCAAAAACGCCTACCACCGAACTCATGTTGATGATACTCCCACCTGTGCGAATCATGGGCTTGAGCGCGTGTTTAGTCATGTTAAACACGGATTTGAGGTTGGTCTGAATGACCTCGTCCCATTGCTGCTCGGTCATGCGAAGCATGAGGGTATCTCGGGTTATTCCGGCGTTGTTGACCACGATGTCGAGTTTGCCAAAGTCGGCCAGTACCTGCGTAATGAGGGCTTCGGCTTGTGCGAAATCGCCTGCGTCGCTTTGGTAGGCTTTGGCTGCTGCGCCCAACTCCGAAGCCAATTTCTCCGCGCGGGCCTGCGAGGAAGCCGAAACATAAGTAAAAGCGACCGAGGCGCCTTGTTCTACAAATTTCCGGACGAGGGCTTCGCCGATGCCGCGAGAGCCACCGGTGATGAGGGCTATTTTTCCTTGGAGAAGATTCATGAATGATGTGGATTTGTAAAGTTGGTGATTTGGTGATTTGTACTCCGCCTTCGCCTGCGGCTATGGCCGGTAAAGTGGGCAAAGTTGGGAAAAGTTGGCGAACTATGAATTTTGGCTGTTATTTTTGCTCGAAAATCAAACTTAAACTCGCCATGCGGACAATCTTTACCCTTCTACTTTTTTGCTTTGGGGCATTCCAAATTCAAGCCCAAATTTCCACCCTCCATGTCAAACAAGGCTGCTCCTACGATGATGCCTTGACCGAAAACGATCTTTACCTCTACGACCCTTCCAACGAAGCAGAGCGCATTGTCGCAGAAATTGTGGATGCACTCGGATTGATAAAAAACTTCACAGTGAGGTCATCCAATGTGTCCAATGCGCTTGCTACCACCCACAATGGGGTGCGCTTCATTTTTTATTCCACCAGTTTTCTGGAAAAATTCAAAGCCGACGCGAATACGCAGTGGGCGGCCTATTCTGTACTTGCCCATGAAATAGGCCATCACCTCAATGGCCATAATTTTGGAGAGACCAACCCACGCACCCGCAAGATGCTCGAGCTCGAAGCCGACCAGTTTTCTGGCTCCGTCTTACGTATGTTGGGTGCTTCGATTGAAGAAGCACAGGCTGGATTGAACACTTTTGATTTACAAGGAGAAACGAATACCCACCCGCCTACTACCGCCCGCAAAGAAGCGGTAAGCAATGGTTGGAAAAAACGTGACGAGTGGCTGAGGGACCGGGGGATGAAAGTGGAACGGAAGGTGAGTAATACCATTCTTAAAACACCCGTAACAACAAAGCAGGACAATAAAGAGCTTGCCAAGGAATGGTTTGAAAAAGGCGTGGCGGAAAAGACGGATATGAATAAGAAGATAGAATTTTATACGAAGGCTATACAACTTGATCTGAATTATGCCTTTGCCTACAATAACCGCGGCTTGGCAAAATCAGGAATAGGTAAAAATACCGAAGCCATTGCCGATTATGACAAGGCCATTCAACTTGATCCAAATTATGCCAGAGCATACTATAACCGCGGCTTGGCAAAGAATGAATTAAGTAAATACTCAGAAGCTATCGCCGATTATGACAAGGCTATTCAGCTTGACCCCAATTATACCAAAGCTTATAACAACCGAGGTAATGCAAAGCATGAAATAAGCAGATACACTGAAGCCATCACTGATTATGAGAAGGCAATCCAACTCGACCCAAACCACGCAAAAGCGTACGCCAACAAAGGCTGCTCCCTCGTCAAATTAGGTCGCTATGGTGAAGCCGTAGACCTCATCAACAAAGCCCTGAAAATAGACAGCAGCCTCGACTACGCCCGCGACTGCAAAACAGAAGCCTTGAAAGAATTGGGTAAAGAATGAGTAGCGTTGACTATTGACCGGGTGACTTAAAGTCACCCGGTCAATAACCTTGGAAACCAAATATTTCTCTCAACCTCTATTTCGCATAAATCGTAGAGAAGTGCTTATTTCAAACAGCCTCTCGCCGCTCTTCTACCACGGTTTCGCTAAAGGAGCCTTTGAAATCTTTGAGCAAGGCCCGGGTTTTGGCAAAAGAGAAATTGGACATCTTCAGCACCTTTTTAGTGTTAGGTTCTTCTTCTTCCAAAAATGTAACGATCACTCTGCCCTTGTTTGGCACATTGGCTTCTGATTCAAAGGTCACTCGACCATTTTCGTAAGTTCCGAGTATTGCTACCATGTTCTAAGTTTTATGCAAAAATAAGTGTTTCTTACGAGCTTAACACTCCACCACATTCACCGAAATATTCACCGCCAGGCCCCCATCTGCCGTTTCCTTGTACTTCGTGTTCATGTCTGCAGCGGTTTCTTTCATGGTTTTGATCACAGCATCCAGGCTGACTTTGGCTTTTGTGGGGTCGCCTTCGAGCGCGATTTGGCTGGCGGTGATGGCCTTGATAGCACCCATCGTATTGCGCTCAATACAAGGGATTTGCACCAGTCCGCCGATGGGGTCGCAGGTCATGCCAAGGTGGTGTTCCATGGCGATTTCGGCGGCCATCATTACCTGACCGTAGGAGCCACCGAGGCATTCCGTCAGCGCTCCCGCCGCCATGGCTGACGACACACCAATTTCGGCTTGACACCCGCCCATGGCTGCGGAAATGGTCGCGCCTTTTTTGAACAGGCTGCCCAATTCGCCCGCAGTAAGCATGAATTTCACAATGTCTTCCTCCAAAAATGAGTCGCTGAAACAAACGTGGTACATCAGCACTGCCGGGATTACGCCCGCCGCGCCATTGGTTGGTGCCGTGACGACCCGACCGAAGGCGGCATTTTCTTCGTTCACCGCGAGCGCAAAACAACTCACCCATTTCAGGATGTCCTGAAACGTCTGCCCGCCACGGCTGATCTGCCGAACCCAATCGTCGGCACTGTGATAGGGTTTTCCTTTCAACAGTTTTCGGCTCAAGGGTGCTGCCCTGCGCAGGACCTCAAGACCGCCGGGTAGGATGCCGTCCGTGTGGCAACCCTTGTAAATACAGTCGCGCATCACTAGCCATATTTTCATCAAATCGGCGCGGATTTGGCCGGCGCTGCGCCACGAAAGTTCGTTTTGCCAAACGATCTGCGATACGTTTTTCCCCTCTTGTTTGCACCAATTATCCAGTTCCTCCGCCTGGTCAATCGGGAAAGGCAAACGCTTTTCTGACACCGCATTTTGCTCACCTTCTTTCACCACAAAGCCGCCACCTACGGAATAATACGTTTGGGAAATACCTTCACCATTTTTGTAAAACGCCCTGAAAATGAGCCCATTGGAATGGTATGGAAGGTTTTGGTCAAAAAGAAAAACGATGTCTTGCTCTGGATCAAACGGAATGTCACGCTGGCCGCCGAGCCGAAGCGTTTTTGTGGCATGGATTTGCTCGACATTGGTCTGCACGTCCTCGACGGGTATGGTAACGGGGTCGTCGCCATGAAGTCCGAGCATCACAGCAAGATCGGTGCCGTGGCCTTTGCCGGTTTTAGCCAGCGAGCCGTATAATTCCACTTGCACATGGCTGACTTCCGGAACGTTTATTTCACTCAGGAAACGCTGTGCCGCACGCCAGGGGCCCATCGTGTGCGAACTGCTGGGGCCGATGCCGATTTTGAATATGTCGAAGACGGAAATTCTTTCCATTGAAGGGATTGATTCGATTGGAGGGATTGATTCGATTGGGGAAGCAAAAGAACGAAATGAGCTGAGCAGGAAGGAGGTTTTTGATACATTTCTCCAAAAAGTTAAGTATATTTGAAAGCAAGACCTGAAACTTAGATAACTAAACTGAAAACCTATGACAGCTGAAGAACTTAAAAAACGATTGAAAGACTGGGCAATAGTAGTGGTGGTATTCACCAGAAAATTGCCAAATTCCCCTGAATTTCGCGCCGTTAAAAATCAATTGGTTCGCTCTGCTCCCTCAGCAGCGGCGAACTACCGGGCAGCTTGCCGACGAAAGTCAGGGAAGGATTTTCTGAACAAGCTGAAAATTGTTGAAGAGGAACTGGACGAGTCTATGTTTTGGCTTGAATTCATTGTTGCACTGGATTCAAAGTTTCGTCCAGATATTGTCCCGCTTTATAAAGAAGCCAATGAACTAACGGCAATAATGGTGGCTTCCATTTCGACCGTAAGAAAAAAACTAAAGGCATCCAATCCCAAGAAATAATCGTCCCAATCGAATCAATCGTCCCAATCGAATCAATCAATTCAATGCCAACCGACGCCTACTCCGCCCTACGAATACCCGACTACCGCCGCTTCCTCGCAATGCGTCTCACGACGACACTGACGGTTCAGATCATGTCGGTTTCTGTAGGCTATTATGTGTACGAACTGACTAATGACCCACTGATGCTGGGTTTTATTGGTCTGGCTGAAGCTGTACCAGCCATCGGCATCAGTCTCTGGGCAGGTCATTTGGCCGACAAGTACAACCGCCGCAATCTGTTGGTGGGTTGTATCTCGGTGCTGCTGATTTGTTCAATGGCGCTGCTCACCGTTGCACTTGGACAGGCGCAACTCAGCACCCCTACCCTGCTGGCTTTCATCTATGGAATAATGTTTTGTACCGGGATAGCGCGGGGATTTTTCAGCCCGACAAATTTTGCTTTTTTGCCTCAACTCGTAGACAGAGACCGGCTTCAAAACGCTATCACTTGGAACAGCAGTACATGGGAAGTTGCGAGTATAACGGGATTGGGAATTGGGGGTTTGATTTATGGGTTTGGGGGAGTAGCGGCAGCGTTCGGTACCATGAGTGTTTTGTGTGCAGTAGCGCTGGTTTTCATGTTGCAAATTTCATCGCGGGCTGTACCCGCGTTCGACCGCACAGAAACGGCGCTGACCCGCATTCGCGCAGGACTGGATTTTGTGTTCAGCAAACAAGTCATCATCGCTTCCATTGCGATGGATTTGTTCGCTGTTTTTTTTGGTGGCGCCGTAGCGCTGATGCCTGTTTTTGCCAAAGATATTTTGAAGGTTGGTCCGGAAGGAGCTGGGATGCTACGCGCCGCGATGGCGGTAGGAGCAATCGCCATGGCAATTTTTCTTGCGCACCGACCCTTGGGCAAAGGCGCCGGGAAAATCATGATGGCTTCTGTGGCAGGTTTTGGGGTATGTATCATCGTTTTTGGACTGAGCACCAATTTTTACCTGTCGTTCGCTGTAATGGTATTGGCGGGGGTATTTGACGAGGTGAGTGTTTTCATCCGTTCCGCTTTGGTGCAATTCCAAACACCGGAGCACATGAAAGGGCGGGTATCGTCGGTGAGTACCATTTTTATTACCTCTAGCAATGAGCTGGGTGCCTTCGAGAGCGGACTGGCGGCAAGGGCAATGGGCACCGTGCCCTCTGTGGTGTTTGGCGGATTGATGACCTTGGCTGTGGTGGGCATTACCTGGTGGCGGGCGCCAAAACTTCGCGACTACGATTTTCAGGGTGCAAAAGGAAGTGCTGCTGATTTTGAAGAAGAAGCTCCTTTAGGCGGGCATTTGACAAAGGAAAAACCTACGTCGGAATAGCCCTCATTTATCCCCTTGCGTGAAAAAAAGCATCAGCTCCGGTGCGTCGCCCAGCGAAGTTCCAACCTTTGATGCGGTGAATACCGGTTCCGAAAATTCAATTTCAAGCGCCTGACTGGCTTTTATTTCGGGCAATACCGCAACTGGCTCAACTGCGGCCTTTTCCTTATAGACAACCCGTTCACGCCATACCACACGTTCGCGCCAAACTGTTTTTTCCTGCCAAACGGTGTCCACCCGAATCAAAACTTCCTGTACGGTTTTTTGCTGAACAGTTTCCGGTTTTGAGCGCCAATTGGCCCAAAGTACTAACAATATTGTCGCCGCCGCCAGCCATACAGGCATCCGGGCAGACAAGGCTGTTCGAAACACGGTTGGCCTTGGCTGTACAGTCATTTTTTCCAGCAATTGTGCCCGTAACTGAGCAGAAGGTTTAGCCCCGGCATCCATCAGACGGGCACTAAGCAGCACTGAGCGCAAATGCTCAAAATCATCCTGCGGCATTTCTGCCAATACGAATGCCCGCTCGGCGACGCTTAGCGAGGCAAAATCCTTTTCAATGGCCAGTAATTCTATTTGCTCATTCATAATTCATGTTGATTTCACCGCAGAGGCACAGAGGCGCAAAGTATATGAAAATCAATTATTTGCGCCTCTACGCCTTTGCGGTTTATTTTTATCTGGTCGCTTGAAACTTTAAACTCAAAACCTTTCACTTTTCCAGCCTTCCATTTGCGCTACCACCTGCCGCAAAGCATGGTATAGCCTCGACTTCACGGTCCCTTCCGGACATCCTACGATTTCGGCAATTTCTGCGACGGATAATTCCTCCTGGTACCGCAACACAAAACACTGTTTGTGGGCATCACCCAACTCGCCGATGCTGTGACGAAGATGTTGGTCAAACAATGCTTTGTCTATCTTCTCTGGCAATGAATCGTCCCAGCGACTTGGTTCCTCCCAACTCATTTCGGGTGGCGGCGGGCGGCGATATTCGTTTTTGCAAAGGTTGGACGCAAGGGTATAAATCCATGTTTTAAAATTGCGTTCAGGATCAAACAACTGCGGTTTTTCAATGATTTTTAGAAAAATCTCCTGTGTAAAATCTTCCGCTTTACCAGCATCCCGCCACAACATGCGAAAGAAAAAACGGTAAATCCGAGGGCTGTACCGATCGTACAGCACCGCGAATGCCCGTTCGTTGTGCTGAGCGATTGCCCGCATCAAGGCCTCATCCGTGTAGTCTTTGTATGTTTGGCGGAAGATGTTCATAGAATTGGTTCATACCCGTCCTACGGCTTGAAGCCTGTCCATTACACACAAGTTCTTTGAAATATTGGAAACAAAAATTAAGAGGAGTTGAAAACCTTGTAGGCTTCAAAAATCAGGATAAAGTCTCGGTATCCTCGCC
>JBJXGZ010000047.1:0-37927 GCA_046160625.1 Saprospiraceae bacterium | reverse complement strand
CGTGTCATCCGTGGCCCACAGGTATAGCTTGATCTGCATTCTTGTCCAAAATCATAAATGTATGAAAGCCCTCATTGTAGAAGACGAACCGCTCGTAGCCAAGGATCTGAAAAAACTCGTCTCCGATGCCGATCCCGGTATCGAAATTCTGGGCACGCTCGCTTCGGTGGAGGAAGCTGTGGAATGGCTCAATACCCATGACGAGCCGGATCTGATGTTTCTGGATATTCAACTGAGCGATGGTACGAGTTTTGATATTTTCGAGCGGACGGCGGTGCGCTGCCCCGTCATATTCACCACGGCTTATGACGATTATGCCATTCGGGCTTTCAAGGTGAACAGCATAGATTACCTTCTGAAACCTGTTGACAAAAAAGAACTCGCGCTCGCGCTTGAAAAATTAAAATGGGCAAGCGCCCAAGGCCAAACAGACATACGGGAACAAGTCCGAACCCTGCTCTCCCAAATGTCGGGCACTAAAGAAAGCAAAAATTACAAAGAGCGCTTCCTTGCCCATCAGGGAAAAATGAATGTGGTGGTGAGTCAGCAAAACATTGCCGGTTTCCAAAAAGACGCGCTCATTTATATTATCACCACCGACAAGCAGCAATTAGTAACCGATTTCGAGACCATGGACGAGTTGGAGGAATTGCTGAACCCGAAAGTTTTCTTTCGCGCCAACCGCCAGATTTTCCTGAATGTGAATGCGGTGGAAAGTTACCGTGCCGATTCTTACGGCAAATTACAGGTAAAGTTAAAAGCGCCAGTTGGCACCATCGTTGACATTTCGCGCGAAAAAGCGCAGGCGTTTAAGCAATGGTTGGGGGGGGATTAAGGATTGATTCGATTATTCCGATTAGTTCGATTGACCGATTGGTTCGATTGCTTGTATACTCAATCGAACCAATCGAATCAATCGATCCTATCGACTCAATCCATTTTTTAATTTTCTACTAAGACTTAGCCCCTCTGGGTAGATTTAATATTCGGGATGATCCTTGTTATGTCAGGTAAGATTTACAATTTTAAGATTTTCACCACTTTTTGGGCTGAATCGGTACTTAATACCAGAAAATAGGTCCCTGCATTTGTTTTCGGCGGTAAGACAAAATGTAGGGTATGCTCCCCCGAAGATTGTGCAATAGGATGGATAAGCGTCGCCAATTCCAATCCTTTAGCATTGTAAAGATGAATTGATGTGTTGCCAGATCTTTCTAATGTGTACTTCAGAGAGATTTCTTCCTCACCAACAGGATTAGGGGAGACTGAAACAGTTCGAAATATCTCACTTGGTTCTTCTGCCTTTACGGCAATGTCCGTGATATAACGCAGCACAAAACAAGTAGCATAATTGTCGGGCGCTGTCAGATTGATCGTTTCATTCAACCAGGCCACTCCAAGCAGGCGACCATCCGGTTGTAATTCCATATCCTGGATGATCTGAACGTCATAGTCCACATCAATAGAATCGACAAAACGCCCATTGGCATTCCCAAAGCTCATATCCGGCGTTCCGTTGGCGTTCAGTCGCACAAAAGCAAACCGGGTAGTGCTTGGGCTAGAATAAGTGTAACCGCCCGCCAGGATTTTACCGTCAGATTGAATAATGATAGTACGAGCACTGGCGTAAAGTGGCATAACGGTAGTCCTTGAAATCCCGAAGGTGCCAAATGAACCGTTTGTCCCCCCGGTCGAGGTCATGGAGAGCACCGCAAGATCAACGCCCGTAATACTTGGCGCAGCACCCCCAACATAGATTATCCCGTTGGGATCTACAGCGATGGACTCTGCAGTCGCACTATTGATAGAGTTTCCCATAATTCTAATATTAATACCATCATCACTAAAGCTGTTGTCATAACTGCCATCGGTGTTCAATCGAATCACCGGGAATCCGGATCCTGCTAAAGTTCCAAAAGTGCCAGTAATCAATAATTTGCCATCCACTTGGAGCGTGCCAGTTAGGTGAGTAAAATGCTTCGAGGGATCAATGGACAAGTCAAAAGACCCATTATTGCCATAAGATTCGTCCAGGCTACCATCCGGGTTACATCTGCGCACTGTACCTATGAAGCGATTCGACGGCAGCTTCTTGTCAGCCAGGATTATTATTTTTCCATCGGGCTGGATAATCATATCAGAGCTGTATTCAAATTCCGCTGTTGGAACAAACATATAGCCTTCATTGCCGAAAGTTGTGTCAAAGTTGCCGTTCGGCAGCAACTTAATCAAGATGGCTCGGAACGCACTCTCCAGGAGGAGTAAGATTTTGTTGTCAGGAAGAACTTTGACTGATGTAAGGTTATCATGGCCTCCATCAGGGTCCAGAACTAAGAATCCGTTATCGCCGAAATTTACATCCAAGGTGCCATCAGCATTAAGGCGGGACATATAGCCATCAAAATCATCATTGTCAGTACTGCGACCATAACCACATACAAGGATTTTGCCGTCCGCTTGAAGGCTCAAATCACCGGGTTCAAAAGACGCGAAATAATCTAATGGCGTTTTGCCATAAGCGTTAAATGTGCTATCGGGACGGGGAATTATGTTTTGGGCAAAGCCTGGGCTAACTATAAAAACCAAGGCCAGTCCCACTAAAGCAGGTAAAGCTATTTTTTTCATTATTATTTCTTTTTTAAATGAAGTGGGTAAGAAAAACGGGTTTGCATCGGCAGAACCCTTTACTCAATTTTCAACATTTTTGTCATTTGAAAGTGGTTTTTTGTCTCCAAACGCATAAGATATTGGCCTATGGGGAGTTCATCCGGCAATCGGAGTAATTCTACATGTTGACCTTCAGAACGCCATTGGGCATTCAACAGCACCCTGACTTTCTGGCCCAGTACATCAATTAAGGAGAGCCATATTTCTTCCCCCATTGGCAGCGTATAGGAAACCTGAATAGAATTTCCTGAAACAGGGTTGGGAGAAACTACAAGGGGATCATTCACCGCATGGGGAGCGGCAGTAGTGCCAACTGTACCAGGGTTGAGCCGCACCAGCAACCCTGAATTTGCATAACCGTCGACTTCATCAAGCGTTGACCCAATTACCAGGATTTTACCATCAGGTTGTAGGAGTATTTTTGCAGCAAACGCGCTCGTGGAATCATGATTGATCTCGACGACAACTTTTCCCTGATCTCCAAATTCTGGATCCACCAGACCATTGGCCTTTACCCGTGCAACCGAAAAGCGGTGGTGCACATTGTCTTCGTCTGAAGACCCGCACACGACGAGCTTTCCATCCGGCTGTTGAATAATATCATTAATGTAAGAGTGACAACAACCAAAGTCAACAAAGGCTTTTCCGCCAAGACCAAACGTGTTGTCCACCGCACCATTGGGCTGAAACCTCATCATGACCATTTGTTGGCCGGGTAATTTTTGGCCATAACCAGCCCCAATGATTTTCCCATCAGGCAACAAGTATATTTCATAGGCTGCTTCGGAAAAAACATTTCCAATGTTTGGATTGATGACTCCATCTCCGTCAAAACTGGTATCGAACGAACCATCAGGCATCAGGCGTGCGATATACCAGACTTGATTGGCTACAGTGCTACCGGTCCGGCCCGCTACCACGATCTTCCCGTCGGGCTGTATTTTGCCTCCAAATACTTCAAGTTTCCAATCATTGTTGGAGGGGATAAAATCTACGATGCCCGCAGTGCCAAAAGTGCTGTCCACATTGCCATCGGGCAGGACACGCATGGCAAACGCACGACGGAGATCAGAATCAAAATCCCAATACCCGGCCAGCAGAACAATTTTGCCGTCTGCCTGTCGAATGGCAGAAGTTGGCGCAGGACTATAATAAGGGTTAATATTCAAAAAGATGGAGCTGATCCCGTTTATTGAATAGCTGGAATCTATAATTCCCTCAGGCAAAAGGCGTGTCAGCGCGATCTCATTCTTATAAGCAACGTCATCAATCACCATGATTTTTCCATCGGGCAATACAATTCCGTCGTAACCAATATGATAGGGTGAGACGTTTGGAGTCGTGAAGGCTCCCTCATTGCCAAAACTGTGGTCTAGTGAACCATCCGGATTGAATCGAAAAATGGCCGATTGAATGTGTTGATCGTCGGACAAAAAACCGAAGGCCAAAATCTTGCCGTCGTGTAAAAGTTGCAATTGACGAAAACCAGTTCTGATATTCTGGTATTTAAAATCAATTATTCCGGTTCCGTTAAAACTGGGGTCGAGCGTTCCTCCTTGCGCTAACAAGACCGAAATGCTCAATAGATAACAAAAGAGTGTGAAGTAATTTTTTTGCATGATATTAAAGTGTTGAGTTGACAAAACAGAGCGTTGAAAATATTTGCTCCTGCAAAAGTCTAACACTATCAATACCAAAAAAAGGACACTTTTGGGGATTTATTCCCAACACAGCAGCTTGCTGGACATCGCCCAGCACTTGAGAGGGTTGGCAGTACCTTCTTATAATGATTACATTGTAATCCAGGCAGGTCACACCTTGGAGAGCGGAACCCCTGTTACCCTAAACGGTTTCGTGGATGCGCACTGCTATTCGGGCTTTTAGGAGAGCAAACTGCCCACTCAATACCGCACCACAATTTCCTGAAACAACTCATTCTGATGCCCACGGGCCTGAAGTGACACAATGGGCTTGTCTCCATTCCAGGAAATCTTCAGCACACCAAAATTCTTCTTGACAATCATGTCGCCCACGCGGAATCGGTTTGGTTCAGCCAGGCCACTTCGAATATGCGTCATACCGCTGGAAGTAAAGTCGTAAAGCGGATAGGGTAGGCCTTCAAGTTGCATTTTTGACACTTCGGCCATGTGGCGGTCGCCGGAGAGAATGAGCAGGTTTTTAGGCTTGGTTTGGGTAATAAGCGAGAGCAATCTTTTGCGCTCATTGGGGAAGTTTCCCCATTTTTCATGACCATGATCGTCAGCAATGACTTGCACGCTGGAGCAAAGGATATTGAGGTTGGCGGTGCTGGAGCGAAGTTCTTTTTCAAGCCATTTCCATTGCTGCTCGCCAAGCATTTGGCCCTCCATGTTGGGTATGTAACGGCGTTGTTTGGTAGGGTCCTTTTGCAAAGTATCGCGGAAGTATCGGGTATCCATTACGACGACTTTTATCCGCTGTGCGCCTTTGCCAAAGGTGTAGCTGCTGTAGGCGCCTTCGCGTTTGCGGAGCACACTATTCATCGGGACATCCAGAAAATCCATAAGGCATTTTTTCGCGCCTTTTTTTAATGGGTAATCGCCACAACCGTCATTTACGCCGTAGTCGTGGTCGTCGTACACGCCTATCACCTGGGTTTTAGCGCGCATTTTTTTGTAATCAGGAGTGGTTTTCAGGCGCTTATAGTGAGCGGCAAGCGCGCGCATATCAGAAGTATCAGCATAGATAATATCTCCGAGCCATACCCAAAGTTGGGGGTTGTTGGCAATCACGTGCTGCCACAAGGTTTGCGGCATGCTCATCTTGTTGCAAGACCCAAATGCAAGGATAGTGGGCGCAAGACTTGTGTCAATAGGCTTTGGAGAAAAGGCTTCGGCATCGAGCGCTTCGATGGTGCCTGATTTAGGCGTTTCCTTCGGAACAGGATTTTGAGCAAAAATCGGGAAGGCCAACAATGTGGCTGCAAGGAATAGGGACGCTTTTTTCATGAATTTGGATCGCAAAAGTTGGTGTGCGTGTCGCAGTAAGGCTTTGGTCAAACGTTGTAGCTGCAAAAATCGTACAAGGAAGTTCTATTCGATTTGTTAAGTGATTTTCTTTTTAAATTTTGGGCAGAAAAAAGACAAAATGTTTGTAAAGACCAATTTACTGTTTTAACTTTGACGTCCGTCACCAATTTCCAAATATCCCAATATCCAAATCGTAAGATGGACAGCCTCCAACATCAAATCGCGCTCATGCTCGTGCCACAAGTAGGTGCGGTAACTGCCAAAATGCTTGTGAGTTATTGCGGCAGTGCTGAAGCCGTGTTTCGAGCCAGCAAAAGAGAACTCCATAAAATTCCCGGTATTGGTCAAACTACTATAAACGCGTTGTCTTCTGCCGTCGAACCACTTACAAAGGCCGAACGCGAAATTGCTTTTATGGAACAGCACGATGTTCAGGCTGTTTTCTATACCGATGCACGTTATCCCGCCCGCCTCCGCCAATGTCAGGATAGTCCTGCGATGTTTTTTTTCAAAGGAAGTTCGCTGTCAATTTTACAAGCGGAGCGCGTTGTCGCCATTATTGGTACACGCCAGCCGAGCGAGCACGGCAAAGCTATGTGTGAAGAATTGGTGGAAGGGTTTCGGGATTACAATGTGTTGGTCGTGAGCGGTTTGGCATTTGGCGTGGATGTAACAGCACACCGGAAGGCATCAGCTATTGGAATCCCAAATGTAGGTATTTTGGGGCACGGTCTGGCCAGTATCTACCCCGCGCAGCACCGCAACGTGGCCCAGCGAATGATTGAAAACGGTGGCTTAATCAGTGAATATGCCCACGATGCCAAGCCTGACCGCGAACATTTCCCGATGCGCAACCGCATTATTTCTGGCCTCTCTGATGTAGTCTTGGTGGTCGAAACCGCAAATAGTGGCGGTTCCATGATTACGGTACAATATGCCGAACGCCATGGGCGTGAAATATTCGCAGTACCTGGTCGGCCCCACGACTCGAAAAGCAGTGGTTGCAACCTGCTCCTCAAAACCGAGCGGGCCAAACTCGCGGAGTCCGCCTCAGACATCGCCGAACGGATGCAATGGGGTGAGCCCTCCTTCGGCAAGCCTACCCAAACCCAACTTTTCCTCGACCTCAGCTCAGAGGAAGCTTCCTTGATCGGTATCATTCGGGACAAGCCTGAAATCGCGATTGATCAACTGACGGTGGCGGCCCAATGTGCACCTGGCAAACTCGCCGCGCACATTCTTGCCCTCGAATTCAAAGGAATTATCCGAACATTGCCGGGCAAACGGTACATCTTGTGCTGAAATATTCAGAAATTGGGATATTCAGATATTAGGGTATTGTAATTGTTCAATTATGGTCAAACAACTTATCGCGCTCGCCGCGTTGCTTATTTTGGGGATGTCCGCATCCCCTTCTTCCCCTCGCCCCAAAAACATCATCCTGCTCATTGGCGATGGCATGGGGCTTTCGCAGGTTACTGCCGGAATGTATGCCAACGGCAACAAACTAAACCTTGAAAAATTCCCCATCACGGGACTGATGATGACACATTCGAGCAGCCATCTCATTACCGATTCTGCCGCCGGTGCTACTGCATTTTCCTGCGGCTGCAAAACGTATAATGGCGCTATTGGCGTAACAAAAGCCAAAAATCCTTGCCTGACCATTCTCGAACAAGCAGAAAAAAACGGGCTTGCCACGGGTCTTGTTGCTACTTCCAGCATTACCCATGCCACACCTGCATCGTTCATCGCTCATGCGATAAGCCGAGCCGACCAGGAGGATATCGCTAAATTTTTTGTGCAAACCGAGCTGGATTTTTTTGTCGGCGGCGGCCTCGGATTTTTCAACAAGCGCAAGACCGATCAGCGCAATTTGTACGCTGAACTGGTGGCAAAGGGATATTCGTTGTCAAATTTTCAGGAGAAAAAACTGTCCGAAACCGCCCCAAACCCCAAACACCCCTTTGGTTGGTTTTCAGCTGATGGAGAACCAGATTCGGTGAAAGCTGGCCGCGACTACCTTCCGCTTGCTGCGAAAATGGCAACTGATTTTTTAAAAAAACGCTCTGAAAAGGGCTTTTTCCTAATGCTTGAAGGTTCGCAAATTGACTGGGCATGCCATGCTAAAGAGGGCACTCGGGCAATAGACGAAATGCTTGATTTTGACGCAGCCATTGGCGAAATACTGCGTTTTGCGGAAGCCAATGGCAATACACTCGTAATCGTTACAGCCGACCATGAAACGGGTGGACTGGCGCTGGAGCAGGGCGCGGGTCCTGATATGCTGGATCTGGAATTTAATTCAGGATACCACACTGCCACGATGGTACCAGTATTTGCCTATGGCCCTGGTGCTGAGCAATTTGGCGGTGTGATGGACAACACCGATATTTTTTGGAAAATGGCGAAGCTGTGGGGTTGGGAAGAAGCATTCCTGAAGAACGACGGACAGACCAAAGGAGACAAGCCAAAGAGAAACTAGAAGTATGTACACAAGTTCATGAAGAATGATGGGTAACTGTCTTGACTATTTTTTTGACAGGATGTACAGGATGTACAGGATGTACAGGATGTACAGGATATGTCGGCTTCGCCGACTCCATTGCACGGATGTTTTTAGCAAATCATCGACTCAAATTGAATGATCGGAGCAAATCGGCGAAGCCGACATATCCTGACTATCTTGTTAATCCTGTCAAATAAAATATCCCTTAGTGGGCAAGAAAAAATGTGTACATACCATAGCTCTGTAAACCTCTCAAGGTTTCAAAACGTTTAAGGGGGAATCTCTTCTTCCCGCGCTTCATTTTTCTGCTGCAAATCGCCCTCAACGTGAACGAAACCCCATTACAACCCCTCCCTTTGGGAGAAGCCGAAACCCAAAAGTTTGTCCGCTCCATGCGCCTTTCGAGGATGCTGCTGCCTATTGGGTTGGGCTTGATTGCAGTAGGGTTTCTTTTTTACCAGCAATTTGATCTTGAAAAATTCCGCGAAATCGAATGGACTGCTCGGGCGTTCGCCTGGATTGGGCTGGCGTTTCTGCTCTTGCTTGCCCGGCATTTTTTCTACGCCTATCGATTGAAAGTGCTGACAGGCGGCGATTATTTTACCTGGAAAAAATGTCTGGAACTCATCGTGATCTGGGAATTCAGCGGTGCGCTCACGCCAACAAGCAAGGGTGGGCCATTTGTAATGTTGTTTGTGCTCACACAAGAAAAAGTGTCGGCAGGACGGACGGCTGCGGCCATTTTTTACACCATGATTTGCGATTCTGGTTTCTTCGTAATCCTGCTCCCTATCCTGCTCGCCATTTACGGTCCGCCGATGATGTACCCTGGTATGAAATCGTACTCGGACCAAAACCTGGCCTCGAATGTGATGTTCGTCACTTACGCGATGATGTTGACCTATTGGTTGCTCCTCATCTTTTTTGTTTTTTTGAGGCCACAATACGCCAAAAGCAGTTTGAACTGGTTGGCAAAGATCCCTTTGCTAAAAAGATATTCCCCCAAACTTACCTTGCTCGGCCTGGAATTTGAACTCGCAGCTACCGAATTGCGCCAGCAAAATTGGCGGTATCACCTTCAGGTAATTCTCTGTGCTGTGGGTGCCTGGACGAGTAAGTTCCTGATGATCAATTGTTTGATCATAGCCATCGTGCCCGGCACACCGATTGATGGCGGAACCCAAGCGTTCATTTATGCTCGCTTGGTGGCCATGTTCATCATCATGGCCTTTAGCCCAACACCGGGAGGAGCGGGATTAGCCGAGATTGCGTTGGCAGGATTTATTTCCGATTATGTGCCTGCTGGTATTGGTCTGGTGATTGCTTTGCTGTGGCGGGGTATGGCTTACTATGGTTATCTTCTGGCGGGTGCTTTGGTGGTGCCGGGCTGGATAGCGGCCAGAGTGGGCGAGCGGAGAAAACTTGAACCTAGCATAATGGGGTGAGCACGCGGATTTAATGGATCAAATGAATCAAGTCAGATTTTAATATCTGTTTCGATCCATAATGTCTTTTCCATTCGTGTTCCATTTTCGCCACGCTCATGGAGTGATCAAAATCGTTTTTGAACCTTATTCGGCACACTTTTGTATGATTAGCAAAATGCTGACATGCAAATTGCCGTTTGCCAAAAAGCACACCCGTACTTTTGTCCTCGTTTATTCCCAAACTTGATAAGCACATGAAAGTTTCCACGTTGCGCAATTCCGCATTAGCGCTCTTGATTTTCGGTCTGAATTTGAACGTTTTGCATGCACAAAACCCAGATCCGAATTTAGCCAACCAATATTATTCAGACGGCGAGTTTGAAAAGGCTGCCACACTTTACGGCCAATTGGTGGAAAGAGAACGCCGAAGCGACTATTATTTTACCCGATATATAGACTGTCTCGCTAAATTGGAAAAATGGGAAGAGGCAGAAAAATCTGTCAAAAAACAGATAAAAGAACAGCCTGACAACAACACGCTATACGTCGTTTATGGCAGCATCTTTGAGCAACAAGGCAAAGATGCCGAAGCCGAAGCACAATATGAACGTGCCATTAACAAGATGGCGACCGATTATGCGGCGGTCATCAGGCTTGCCAACATGTTTCTCGCTGATTCCAAATACGATTTTGCGATCAAAACGTACGAGCGTGGGGCAGCACTTACAAAAGACCCCAACAGGTTTGCGTACAATCTCGGCGACCTCTATCGTCGTAAAGGCGAGCCGGTGAAAATGACGGAGCAATACCTCAACGCGCTCGCAGCAGATCCCGGCAAATTGCCTTCGCTACAGACAATTTTCGCCCGCTCGCTTGGCCCGGAAGACATGTCTGAATTGCAGACACAACTTTACACCCGCATCCAGGAGAACGAAAACCCTGATTATGTAGAATTACTCGCCTGGTCGTTTGTGCAACGCAAGGATTTCAAAAGTGCCTTGCGCCAATACAAGGCGCTCGATAAACGGCTCGGCGAGAGCGGCCAACGCATCATGCGGGTGGCAGACGATGCAGCCGAAGCACGGGATTACGATGCGGCCATTGCGGCTTACGAGTATATTATCGCTGAAAAAGGCCAGACCAGCCCTTTCTTTTATGAGGCCAAGCGCGAGGCCATGCAGTGTCGTCGCCGCAAAATCACGGAAGGGTACAATTACACACAGCAAGATTTGACTATCCTCGAAACGGAGTACGAATCGTTTTTGTCACAGTACGGAAAGAGCCATTTGAGTGCCTCCATCATCCTGCAATTGGCTGATTTAGAGGCCATTTTTTTGCGCAATCTTCCAAAAGCCATTGATCTTTTGGAAGAACTCAAAAAGATGCCCGGCCTCCGTCCAGATGTGCAGGCCCGTTTGAAAATTAACCTCGGCGATTATTACCTGATGAACGGCGATATTTGGGAAAGCACCTTGCTGTACAGTCAGGTGGACAAGGCTTTTAAGGAAGACACCATCGGGCAGGAAGCGCGATTCAAAAATGCCAGGCTCTCTTATTTCAATGGCGATTTTATGTGGGCGCAAGCGCAGTTCGACATTTTGAAAGCCTCTACTTCCAAACTCATATCCAACGATGCACTCGATCTCTCTGTGTTTATCATGGACAACCTCAACCTCGACACCACTTCGGACGCCATTTCGCTGTATGCCGGCGCAGAACTCCTGGTGCTTCAAAATCGGTTCAACGAGGCTTTCCTCAAACTTGATACCCTTGCGACAGGTTTCCCGGAGCATTCCCTGCAAGACGATATTCTCTACCTGAAAGCACGGATTTGGGAAAAACAACGCAACTACGAAAAGGCCATGCCGCTCTACCAGGAAGTGGCCGATAAATTCAAAGAAGACATCCGTGCTGACAACTCCTTGTATGCGCTGGCTCAGATTTACGAACTGAAAATGAATGACTTAGAGAAAGCCAAAGAGATTTATGAAAAGATTTTTCTTGAGTATTCCGGCAGCGTATTTGCCGTGGATGCCCGAAAGCGGTTTAGGATTTTGAGGGGGGATAAAATTCAATGAGATATTTGGATATTAAGAAATTGGGAGATTAGGATATTGGGATAATGTCAGATTAAAAACTTATATTTGTTCAAATTTTCGACCATGCAAACCACCGCAATCGCAGTTGCCACTAAACCACCAGATCAGAAACGGGAGGCTCTGGTTCGCCGTAGGCTTCTGACATACAAGGACTACGCTGCCATCACGCCCAACGACAATGGTAACTACGAATTAATCAATGGAAACATCGTTTTTATGCCCTCCCCCACGCCTCAGCACCAAGATGTAGTTACTGAGCTCGCTACACTTTTGCGTGTTTTTGCCAAATCCAATGACCTTGGAAAAGTATATACCGCTCCACTTGATACCAGCTTCGACGAAATAAACACCTTCCAACCTGACATTCTTTTTATCAGAAAAGACCGGGCGCACATAATAGGCGCGAAGAAAATAGAAGGTGCTCCCGATTTGGTGATTGAAGTGCTTTCAGAAGGAAACACACCCAAAGTAATGTCCTTCAAAAAGCACATCTATGAAACATTTTGGGTGCGTGAATACTGGGTGCTGGATTTAAAGAAAAAGACTGTCGTACAATATCTCAACGAAGAAGGAGAGTTTCAAAAACTCAATACATTCAAGGCGACTGAGGCTGTGAAATCGGTTGTTTTGGAGGGGTTTCAGACTAAATTGGAAGATTTGCTCTGAGGAGATTGTTATGACTGATTGCATTCGTATGTTACAAATCTTATTAAACAGTATCAACGATGGAAAACAATAACTTACAAAAATTTGTAAAAAGCTGGGGAGCATACTCAATAACAGTTGCCGGATTACTTGGATTGGCCATTGATGTAACTCTATGTTTTATTCATCAT
The DNA here is from genome assembly GCA_046160625.1 of Saprospiraceae bacterium. Classification (GTDB taxonomy): domain Bacteria; phylum Bacteroidota; class Bacteroidia; order Chitinophagales; family Saprospiraceae; genus M3007. Next base: position 25,381 of record JBJXGZ010000047.1, on the reverse strand, counting down.
TTTGATGATAACCATGAAGGTGAGGATATTGGAATTTATCTAATAATTGGATTGCTATCTATTATTTTATCTGTAATAGGTTATGAGCGTATCGAATTGCGCGAACAAGTTATTGATAAAATAGGAGCAGTTGAAAAAAAATATGATTCTTTGTTTAAGATTGCCAATAAAAATAGTGTCGTGTTATTAGAACAAATTCAAAATTTAAAGCATCGGTCAGAATACGAATTAATTGTTGGCACTGATGATATTACTACTAAAGCAAGAACCGCAATTGAACTTGCTACTAAACAAATACGAGCCACTAGTTTTCATTCTTCCGGTGCAATTGACTTGAAGGACTCGTATTTCGAAGCCTTAGCACACAAAATACACACTACTGGCATACATTATTTTTGTGCTTATGATGAGAATCATGATTTAAAAAACAGAATTGAAATTTTTGACAAATACAATTTTAACGACACTCATTATAATAGGATCGAATCTTATAAAATTCCGAACGAAAAGACAGAATTAGAAAGTTTTAATTTTCTGATTATTGATGACACCGTTGCGTTTATTGCCTTTCCTCAATTTGGGCATGACAAAGAAATAAATATAATGTTTAAATTTGACAAAAAAAGCAAATCTGCGAACAAAGACCTAATCGGGTATTTGAGCGATTATTATGATGCTACTTTCAAACTTGAGATATACAAAGTTTCTACAAAAGACGAATTGAGTATTAAGTCATAATTTCTGGGTGATTTGAAACTTGAATCCGCCAGTTCAAAAACCGCAATCACCACAAAACTGAAGATGTGATCAACATGAAAGAAATTGACTTTAGAAAATTCAAAAACGAATCATACTACCTCAAACTAAAGGAACTGGCATCTTCTGCGCCCCAAAAAAATCTTGCTTTTGTTTTTTTCGGAGGCACCGGCGCAGTGGGCGGGCAGGCTGCCATAGAGATCACCCAAGCATTTGAGTTTGTAGTTTCGGTTCGACCAGAATGGGCGGAGCATGAGCCACTGTTGGTGATAACGGGTCTCTACAAGGACGAGATTGAACGTTTCAGGAGCAAGCTCTACAGAAGCTTCGATGCTGGTTCGGGACACGGGTTCGAGCGGGTGGAGGATCATTCCGACAAAGCCTATCTCGTTTTGAAAAGAAAGTCGGGTGTTACGATAGAGTTTTATGAGCTCCATGCGCGACCGGAATTCAAGGCTAACTTGAATGAGTTGGTAAAAGATAAGCGTATTGAAGAAATCATAAGCAGTTTAAAAGAAGAGGCATCAAATATGACCTCGCCATTTGAATCATTTTTGAAAGATCTCATCGCACATAAAAAACTGCCGGATGGTTTCAAATTCCAGGCAGTTTTGTCGGGCATCCCTATCCCGAGCGTTGCGGCATACCATTTCAACGAAATTGACAAACTGCTCGAAACCTCGGGCATAAAAAAGTTGGATACTGACAGGGCAATAGAGCGTGAGATCAAAATAAAAATCCTCCACGGGATAGCGAACGATTTTGGCCGCATCAAAAGCAGTTTGTCAAATGAGATGTTGGTCGCCCACACTACTTCCGTGGGCGGCATGTACACGATCGAGGGGGATAAGCCCGTTATCCGTTTGGGCTATGCGCACAGTGCTTTGGACGAACAGTTGTTGGAAAAGCAGTTTTTCGCAAACGAACTGACGAAGAAATATTCCGAGCTCGGACTGAAAATATTGATCACCGCTGCCGCCATTGGTATCGACAATATTTTCACCAAAATCAACCTGCCAGTCAACACTGGCATTTTCAACAAATATGCTGCAGCCGATGAGAGACATTTGCTGCCGTTCCCGAGCAAGTTTTTGGACAAGAGCTGCAACCTGATTTTCCCCCCAGCCATCTTTTCCCCCCTCTATCCAATCCTCGACAGCAAGGGCGAGCAAGCGATGCAATCGAAGACAGAGTTTTGCGAAAACGACAAGACTCCCATGCAAAAACTAAAAATCGAATACGGCCTGAGGAGCGGGGAAAACGGAGTGTTTTCAATTGACAACGCCTACGCACTCTACCTGAACATGAAAATTGCCACGCAGGAAGAGCTTTCACATGTTTTGGCATACAACGCCATGTTTGGCGACGACAAACAAAAACCATGGTTTGACGGTCAGGGCATTTGCTACCAGACGGAAACCGAAAATTCGATATTGGTTTTCGCCCTGCTGAACAACAGAGCCGAATTCAGGGCCTATCAAACCTCTGGGTTTACTCCGAAGGCATTTCAAGATTTGGGCTCTGCCAAGCACCAGTGCGAGCTACACACCATCGGCCTTTATATGCTTGCGCACCGATTGAAAACCCTCAACCCCAAACTGATATCGGAAAAAGTCACCTCAAAATACCGCGAGTCGGAAGTGGTGGAGTTTGTTGACAAAAACACCGAGCCATTGTCCATTGAAAACATCGTTGGCTATGACCCAGAGCAAAAGGCAAAAGAATTTTCTGCGTTGCTCTCCATAAACTCACCCGAAGAACTTGCAAGATTCATCGGCTTCAATAGCGACTCGAGGGCGGGCTTTATCCATACTTTTTTCCAACACTTGCTCGGTGCTGTGAAGAAAACTATCGCAACCATTACTTCTCTGGGTACGCCCATCGTATTTTTGCACAATGGCAAGGTTAAGGTTCTGGCTGGGCCTTATTGCTCTGCAATTGACTCTGTGATGAGCCACAATGACACCCTGGCCAAATACATAAAGGACGGAGTGAAAGAATACAGCCTTGACCCCAACGATTACTTTGAATGGCTGGTTGCAAACAACGGGTTTGTTGACCTCAGGCCCCAAGCGACTATTACCACCGAAAAAACCCATAAGAATGGGTTAAAGGGAAAAGTGAAAGTTGTTTTTAACATTCAAGGCTTTAGGGACAGAATTGAAGAAATTCAGGATGAAAATACAAGGAATTCTACCTACGGTTACTTTACTACGAGCGGCACTGTGGCTTTTATCGGAAGGGTCATCGGCCTGTACGAACAGCTGAAATCGTTCGATATTTCTCTGGGCACATTGAACAATTGGAGGGCACTGTTCCCATTCGATTCGAATTTAAACCACCCTGTAATCCCTGGAATAGTTGAAGCGATGAGAATGTACACAGAAGGGCTTGGCAAAGTGACAGGGTTCGAGTTGTTGTACCCAAGTTTTGGGTATTACAAACGATGAATCAAACCACCTAAAACTACAAGACTTAAATCATGGCAGATATTTTTGAAAAAGCCGAACTCGCACTCGCCGAGATAGCCGTCCAATCTCCCGCCAACGCGGCAGAATTGGAAAGCTTCCGTATCCAGTATCTCGGCACCAAAGGCCTGATAAAGAGCCTGATGGAGGAAATGCGCAATGTGCCCAACGAGCGCAAACGCGATTACGGACAACTCATGAACCGCCTCAAACAAGAGGCCGAGGCAAAGCACGATGCGCTCAAAGAAAGCTTTGAAAGCCAGTCACAAGGCGCTGCTACACAAACCATTGACTTAACGGCCCCAGGAGAACCGCTGCCACTCGGTTCGCGACACCCAGTAGCAGTGACCATGAACCGCATCGTCGATATTTTAACCCGCATGGGATTTAGTGTGGCCGACGGCCCTGAAATAGAGGACGACTGGCATAATTTCACGGCGATGAATACGCCGGAAGACCATCCCGCACGGGATATGCAGGACACATTCTACATCGTGGATGCTCCTGGTATGCTCCTGCGCACTCACACCTCTCCCGTGCAAGCCCGTGTGATGGAAACACGGAAGCCGCCCATTCGCATCATCGCACCGGGACGGGTGTACCGCAACGAGACGATTTCGACGCGCTCGCACGCACAATTCCATCAAGTGGAGGGGCTTTATATTGATGAGGGTGTGTCGTTTGCTGATTTGAAGCAGACTTTGTTGTATTTCGCTCAGGAGATGTTTGGCGCGACCAAAATCCGGCTCCGTCCCTCCTTTTTCCCCTTCACCGAACCCTCTGCAGAAATGGACATTTGGCTGGGTACAGAAACTGAGAAAAACACACGCCTCACCAAAGGCACCGGTTGGCTGGAAATCCTCGGCTGCGGCATGGTGGACCCTCAGGTGTTGGAAAACTGCGGGATTGATTCCAAAAAATACAGCGGATTTGCTTTCGGCATGGGCATCGAACGACAGGCCTTGCGCTTGTACGAAATCGGTGATATCCGACTGTTGTTTGAGAACGATGTGCGTTTTCTGCGGCAGTTTGCAGCAGCGATGTAGTGGACAGGTTTTTGTTTTTTTGACAGGATCTACAAGTTTAAGTTTTGACAGGATTTACAGGATAAGCAGGATGGAGAGGGGTAAATAAAAATCCTGCTCATCCTGTAAATCCTGTCAAAAAATTACTTGTAAAGTGCTCGCAATTCCTCAGCGCGCCCTGTATCCGCGCATGGCGTAGTACAAAATGTACAAATAACAAGGCAGCATCAACACCAGAAATGCCGTCTGATACCCAATGTTTTTTTCCAACAACCCGTATGCTTGTGGTATAAGCGCACCGCCCGCGATACCCATAATCAACCAGGCGGAACCGATCTGCGTAAACCTCCCCAATCCATTGATAGCCAGCGGGAAAATAGCCGGCCACATCACCGCGTTGGCCAAGCCCAGGAGGGCAATACAGGATACTGCCGTCGAACCTGTTGTGAAATAGGTCAACACCGTGAGCAGGATGCCCAGAATGGCGGAGTATTTCAAAAAATCTTGTTGCGCGACAAATTTTGGGATCAAAAGGATGCTCAAAACATAGCCTACCAGCATTGCACCAAGGGTAAAGGCGGTGAAATACTTCGTCTGATCCAGATCGAAGCCCAGTGACTTGCCATAGATGCCAATGACATCTCCTGCCATCACTTCCGCGCCAACGTACACAAAGATGGCCACAGCGCCCAGCACCAGATGCGGGAACTGCCACACACTGCTACGACCAGCGGAAAGACTCGTCTGGCCTTCTTCGTTGGACTCTGCGGCAGTGTCAATTTCTGGAAGCGAGGACCGACGAATCATCAGTGCCAGTGCTGCCAATACGATGGCCATTACGACATAAGGCGCGACCACCCGGCCAGCCAGTTCGTCGAGCAGGCCATTTTTAACCACGGCATCCGTGGCGGCATTGATTTGCGTTTCGATGGCTGTGGCATTTTTCAAAACGATGCTGCTCAAAATGATGGGGCTAAGAATTCCCGCCACCTTGTTGCAGATGCCCATGATGCTGATGCGCTGCGCCGCGCTTTCTATCGGGCCGATGATGCTGATATAGGGATTAGAGGCAGTTTGCAAGAGCGCAAGACCCATGCCCTGCACAAATAGTCCCGTCAGAAACAACGGGAACGCTCGCGCCTGAGCAGCCGGGATAAAAATCAGGCAGCCCAGGGCCATGACCAGCAATCCCCAGGCCATGCCATTTTTGAAGCCTGTTCGTTGCAATATTTTGGAGGAAGGAATGGCCAGAAAAAAGTAGCTGATGTAGAAGGCGAAGGTGACGAACAGTGCCTGTAAAGTATCCAGTTCGCAGGCGAGTTTCAGGAAGGGAATCAGGGTTCCGTTCAGCCAGGTGACAAAGCCGAATATGAAAAACAGGAGGCCAATGATGCTGATTTGGTAGAGATAGCTGGTGGTACGGGTGGTAGCAATTTGCATAGGGTGAGTCGTTTTGCGTTGGAAGTAAAATAAGTTCGACCAGCCTTCGCCCTGAAGGGCTATGGCGGGTAAAGCGGGTAAAGGAACTTAACTTTCTGAAAGTTTCAAACTTTCGGGAAGTTCGCCGCCACCAATTTGCTTTCTCCCTACCTTCCCTCCCAAAAAAATTACCCACCCATGCCTCGTTCCACTTTCGGCCGTTTAGCCGCCCTAGCCCTGCTATTCATCGGCCTGTGCGCCTTGAAACCTATAAGGTTCTCAAAACCTTATAGGTTTGAAAGCACTACTCACCTATCCCCCCCTCCTTCGCTAAAGCTTCGGCGGGTAAACAATCACCAATCGAATCAATCCCCCAATGGAATCAATCGAACAATCCCCGACTGGGGCTTCTTCGCCCACAAACGCATCAACCGCCTCGCAGTCCTCACACTGCCGCCCCAGATGATGGTGTTTTTCAAGCCAAATATTGATTACCTCACCGACCATGCCGTGGATCCTGATATGCGTCGTTACGCCACCAAACATGAGGCCCCCCGGCATTACATTGACTTGGACAACTACGGCGCGCCGCCTTTTGACGCACTGCCGCGCCAATGGGTGGATGCGCTCATGGCACACACCGACATTTGGGCCGTGAAGGCTTCCGGCGATACGGTGTTGCTTTGGGGAGATAAAAAGCCTTTACAGGAAGTGTGGCATCGCGATTACAAAAACTGGTTTTACAGCCATTTGATGCCGCGTTTCTATCAGGATGATGAAACTTTGAATGCCGATTCGCTGCGGAATTTTTTGGAAATTATGGGAAGGAACGAACGCCCACAAGCAGCCTTTTACCGGGAGCATCTTTCGCAGCATGGTACCTTGCCCTGGAACCTCCAGCGGATGCAGCGTCTGCTAACCGAGGCATTCCGGCAGCGCGATTCTCGGCGCATCCTTAAAATCGCCGCCGACATGGGCCACTACATCGGCGACGCGCACGTGCCGCTCCATACCACGAGCAATTACAACGGACAAAAAACGGAGCAACACGGCATCCACGGTTTTTGGGAAAGCCGGATTCCTGAACTTTTTGCCGATGAATCTTACGACTATTTTGTGGGCAAACCCGAATATGTAGAACGTACGGAAGATTGGTTCTGGCAAACGGTTTTTGACTCTAATAAATTGGTAGACAGTGTTTTGACCTTTGAAAAAAGATTGCGTCGCACTTTCCCGCTCGACCGCCAGATGTGCCCCGATATGCGTTCAGGGGTAATGTCGGTGATGCCTTGTCGCGATTTTGCTGCCGCCTATCAGGATGCCATGAATGGCATGGTGGAACGCCGGATGCGGGCAGCGATTCATGCGGTCAGCAGTGCATGGTACACGGCTTGGGTGGATGCGGGAGAACCGGATCTGTCGAAAATGGGCGCTCCTGTCATAAGCGAGGAGGAGCGAAAAGAGGAGGAACGTTTGCGGAAGAATTTTGAGCAGGGGAAGATTTTGGGGCGGGCGGAAGAACATTGAAATGTCCAATGTCCAACAAGGAATTTCCAATGTCCAAGGGGTTGTTTCTCATGGAATTTTCCTTGCCTAAAATGGAATTACCATTACCCAAGTCGTGGATGAGTACGTTCTTTGCTTTTAAAAAAACAACCACCATGCGATTCAAGATTCGCTTCCTTGCGTTCATCTTTCATAGTTCATCGTTTTTACCTGCCGTAGCCTTGGCGAAGGCAGGCATAATTGGACTTTGCTTATTTAGCATTTCCCTTTCGGCCCAAACCGACACCCTCCGGCTGATTTTTGCGGGCGACATCATGGGCCACGCGCCTCAAATCTCGAGTGCGAAAACAGCCAATGGTGGGTATGATTACGCTCCCTGTTTCAAATATGTAAAACCAATCCTGGATGGCGCCGACATAGCCATTGGCAACCTTGAACTCACGCTGCCCGGCAAACCGCCCTACACAGGCTATCCCATGTTCCGCAGTCCCGACGCACTGGCAACCGGCCTTAAAAGTGCGGGCTTTGATCTTTTGGTTACTGCCAACAACCACTCCAATGACGCTCACGGTTTGGGGGTGGTAAATACCATCGAAACATTGCGCAAAGAAGGATTTCTCCAAACCGGCACTTTCAAAAACCAGCGCGACCGGGATGCGCTATACCCTTTGATGATCTACAAAAACGGCTTCAAAATAGCGTTGCTCAATTACACTTACGACACCAATGGAATGCCAACGGAAGCGCCCACGATTGTGAATCGTATTGAAAACAAACAGATTGCAGCAGATCTGGCCGAAGCCCGCGCCCGAAAACCACATTACATCATAGTGGTGATGCACTGGGGTTTGGAATATCAATTGACCGAAAATGCCGTGCAGCGCGAGCAGGCTAAATTCCTCATCCAAAACGGCGCGGACATGGTGATTGGCTCGCACCCGCATGTGGTGCAACCCATCCGCACCGAGCGTGTGACAATGCCGGACGGTTCGGAAAAAGAAGCATTGGTGGTATATTCGTTGGGCAATTTCATCTCGAACCAGCAACAGCCCAACACCGATGGGGGAATTCTTTTCCAGGTAGATCTATTGAAGCGGAAAGGCTCTCCAGAAGTGCGTTTGGGTGAACACGGCATGATCCCGGTTTGGCGTTACGTCCACAAGACGGCAGCGGGGAAAACGACTTTTTTTGCAGTGCCCGTTTCGCACGTCGAACGCAACGGCGATCTTGTGCCGGGGATGCCACTTTCGGCGCAAAACGCGATGCTGAAATTTGCTGAGGGGTTGCGCAAAAGAGTGAAATACAGAGAGTTGGAACGCGAATGACGTGGATTTTCAAACGTTTACGAAACCTCTAAGGTTTCGTAAACGTGTTCACACAATAACCACATTAATCACCATGCTCAAAAAATTCCTTCATTTCGTATCGGGCGAAATCTTGAACCTTTCGGTGAGTTATCTGGCAGGTTTGTCTGCTTCCAAATTGGTTTCCAATTTTTTTGAAAGGAAGAAATTAGGAAACCTCTGGGGGCTAACGGCGAAAAAAGAGGTTGTCAGTCGGGATGACTATGAATGGCTTATGTTCGGCTCCTCGTATGCTATTGGTCTGATTGTGATGCTTTTAGTGAGTTATTTGATCAGAAGATTGCAGGGAGAAAAAAATCCAGGCTAGATTTCGAATCAATCGCAACAATCCCAAAATCGAAACAATCTTTCAATGGACCGTCCCTACATTTACTACGACTTCACCCTCAGCCTCTGCTCGCAATGTCTCCGCCGGGTAGATGCCAAGGTAGTTTTTGAAAACGACAAGGTGTGGATGCTAAAACGCTGCCCCACCCACGGTTCTGAAAAAGTGCTGATTGCCGATGATGTGGATTACTACCGCACCACGCGCAACTACGCCAAACGCAGTGAAATGCCGCGCCGATTCAACACGCATACACACTTCGGTTGCCCCTATGATTGCGGACTTTGTCCCGACCACGAACAACACTCCTGTCTGACCATCGTGGAAGTGACCGACCGCTGCAACCTCGCTTGTCCGACTTGTTATGCCGAGTCTAGCCCGCACAATGGTCGGCACCGGACTTTGGAGGAAATTGAAATGATGCTCGACCTTGTTGTGGCAAATGAAGGCGAACCCGATGTCGTTCAAATCAGTGGCGGCGAACCAACGATCCACCCACAATTCTTTGAGATACTGGATATTGCGAAGAAAAAACCCATCCGCCACTTGATGGTAAATACCAATGGAATTCGAATTGCCAAAGACCCCGGATTCGCGGAACGCCTGGCTACCTACGCGCCCGATTTCGAGGTTTACTTACAATTCGACTCTTTCCAGCCGCATGTTTTGGAAAATTTGCGGGGAGAAAATTTACTGGAAACAAAAATGAAGGCCCTCGAAAATCTGAACAGGGTGAACCTCTCCACCACGCTCGTGATGACCTTGCAAAAAGGCCTGAACGACAAAGAAATCGGGCCAATCATTGACTTCGCTTTACAGCAAAAATGTGTGCGCGGAGTAACATTCCAACCAACACAGGTCGCTGGCCGCACGGACGGTTTTAATCCTGCTACCGATCGGATTACCCTAACGGAGGTTCGGAAGGAAATCCTGCGCCAAGCCCCCGTTTTCCAAGCCGAAGATATTATCCCCGTGCCTTGCAATCCTGATGCCTTAGCGATGGCTTATGCCCTCAAAATTGATGGCCAGGTGTTTCCGCTCACACGTTTTATTAACCCACAGGATATCCTCGACAACTCGCGCAATACCATTGTGTATGAGCAAGATGAGCGGCTGCACCAACACATGGTACAACTTTTCAGCACCGGGAATTCAGTAGAATGCGCCACCAATGAACTGAACCAAAGTCTCATGTGCTGTCTACCGCAGGTGAGTGCGCCCAATTTGGGCTACGAAAACCTGTTCCGCATCATCATCATGCGATTTATAGATGCCTACGACTTTGATGTACGTTCCATCAAAAAATCTTGTGTCCACATTGTGAGCCTTGATGACAAAAAAATCATTCCCTTTGAGACCATGAATCTGTTTTACCGCGATCCGATGAAGCGGGCGTATCTGGAGAAATTACGGGCGGAAGAGGTGCCGATGTTTTGAGGAAAAGTTGATTTGGCTATTTGTTGATTCGTTGATCTGAAATCCGTGCATTGACCACATTTTTACCCGCCGAAGCCTTGGCATAGGCGGGAATCACATTAACCACCTTACTATGAACGAACCTTTCGACCAACTCGACCCCCTCCCAAACCCACCAAAATCCAAAATGCCCCTGGGCAAAGTCGTGCTCTACAATTTCGGTATTATGCTCGCCTATATGGCCCTAGCTGGCACCAATCCAGAAGAGGCACTTATACTGGATATGATGCTTATTATGGCTCAGGTGGGTTTGAATATGCTGATAGGCTTCATCCTTGTTTTTACGGAAAACCACAAACAATTGGGCGGTGCCATGCTCATTGGAGGAGTAATCATGGGCGTGTTGGGTTTTGGCTCTTGTCTTGCACATATAACTATCCTGGAGTCTTGAATTAAACATGGTTCATCCCGAATTTTTTAAAAGTCCCTCTGGAACGAATTAAACTCAAAATTCGGGATGATCCATGTTTAAACACATTATTGTATGCAAAACGAACCTTTCGACCAACTCGACCCACTCCCAAACCCGCCAAAACCCAAAATGCCCTTGGGCAAAGTGGTGCTCATCAACTTCGGTATCATGGTGGGCTACATGCTGCTCTCAAGCCTTGCTATGACCAGCGGACCTGAGGCCGGATTAAGTGTTATCGTTCTGGATTCCGTGTTAATTCTGTCGCAAGTAGGCCTGAATATGCTGATCGGTTTCATCCTTGTTTTTACCGAGGACAAAAAGCAATTGGGTGGCGCACTGCTTATCGGGGGCATTATCATGGGAGTGATTGGCTTTGGGTCATGCTTTGCGCACATGGCATTGTTGGGTGGTTGATTATCTGCTATGCACTACCCATTCGAAATTCAACTTGGTTCGGCGAGTATTCCTGGGCATCTCCTGTTCGAAATGCTGGCCTACACCATCGGCTACCGATTGTACGTGTGGCAACGCGCTCGTAGTCAAGATCTTATCAGCGACGAAGGGCGAATGTGGATTTTTCTTGGTGCAGCAGCCGGGGCACTCATCGGGAGCCATTTGCTGGGCATTTTAGAAAACCCCGCTTACCTAACCCAGCTCAACTGGCAAATCTGGCTGGGCAACAAAACCATCGTAGGGGGACTATTGGGCGGATTAATCGGAGTGGAACTGACCAAAAAAATCATTGGCGTCCATACCTCTTCCGGCGATTTGATGACCTATCCATTAATATTTGGCCTGGCTGTTGGCCGCATCGGCTGTCATTTAGCCGGCCTTACAGACGGCACTCACGGCGATCCGTCCACCCTGGCCTGGGCCGTTGATTTTGGCGATGGGATTCCGCGCCATCCGGTCAATTTGTATGAAGTGATTTTTCTCGGTTTCCTCGCCCTGATAATTTTTCAAAAGGAGAAAAGTGTGGCACGCCTCGAAAGTGTGCCACACTCCTTGCCCAATGGCATGCGCTTTCAAATTTTTATGGTAGGCTACCTTCTGTGGCGTTTTGCTGTGGAGTTTATCAAGCCCGTTTGGCTGTTGTCAATTGGCATTTCGCCTATTCAACTAGCTGCCTTGGGCGGACTTTTATATTATGTAGGGCGAAAAAAGAAAAAATAAACCGCAGCGGCGCGGAGACTCGGAGTTTTGATCCTTCTGTGTCTCCGCGCCTCTGCAGTTAGGTATTCTTGATTTTGCCTGTAGGGAGAATTTCACCCCCTTTGCCCTAAAAAATCTTGTTGTACTTCAAAAGGAAACTGAACGTATTGGAAGGTTTCAGGCCTAGGCTGTAAGGTTCATCGTCCACCACAACCTGCGTGAAATGGTCGTAGAATACGTCATAGAGCAGGTCGAGCGAAAGCCCTTTGATTATACCAACGCTCATGCTGTTTTGCCAAAGCACGTTACCTGTTGTTAACGAGCCAACCTTGTTTTCAGCATCTCCAGTTTGGGTATAATAACTTGTAAACCAGGCCATTTTGGAAGAAAAGGCTACCCGGTCCTTAAAATATTTGTTCACATATTGGCCTTTAAGCACGGCGCCAAGTTGCGAACGAGTTGCCTTGCCTGGCACGTTTCCAAAAGGTGCGAAATTGGTGTTCAATTCACCACGCAGACTCTCTTGGTTGACGTAAACAAGATTCCAGCTGGCCGGTGCAAAGAAAAAGGAAAGGTGTGCAGTAGGTTTATAATCAAGGCCCGGCGAAATAGAGACACGGAGCGGAGACATAAATTGGGAGAGCACCGTATCTCCGTCTAGGAGATTTCCTTGATAGGTTTTCAACAATTGTGTTTCAGCTGTAGCATCCACAGCAAGGAAAATCTTTTCACCAATGATCTTATACCCATAGCGGGATCCCAGGCGCAAGACATCTATGTTTTTCTGGAAAGGGTTCTCTTTTTCTTGCTTGCCAATGCGTTGAACGCCCAATTGGAGCACCCCCGTATTGTCCCAAAAGGATTTTGCCAATTTGTTGTTGGCGGTAAAGTTGACCAGTCCGCCTATCCCGACCCGGTTGTCTCCCGCGCCTACACGAGGGTTTTTGAGAAAAGTACCGGCGAGATCAAGGCCAAGACCGCCGCCAAAAGTCCAGCCTAGTTTTTCTTCAGGCTTGGCAGCATCTGTCTGTGCATAAGAGGAGATTTGTAGGCAGAAAAAAACGAAGAAAATGGTGGTTAAAGATTTCATGATGAGTGACGAGTATTAAAAATTAAGGTGAAAAAAATAGTCGCCTTGCAGGTGAAGTTGTGCTGCAAGGCGACGGTGAAATAAATTTCAAGTTGAAAGTATTAAGTAGCAAGTTGAAAATGCCAAGTGTGTAGGCTCGGAACTTGTTGCTTTTAACTTGCGCTTGATACTTAAAATGTCTGATACTCAGGCGAAAACATGATGTGGTTGATAAGCCTTTCAAGTGGGATTTTCACCTCGGTTTGGTTGTTGGTGGCCAGATAGTTTTGCCACTCGTAGGTCCAATCTTCAGGGGGTAATCCGTTCAGGAAAACCTGATCATAGAAATAATTGAACCGCTCGGTGTCTATCGCTGCGGGCAACATATAGGCAAGCAGATCCTTTACCAATTCAAAAGGGTTGGATGGATCTGAGCTGATGCCGCTGTTTTTTACCCAGGGCGCAATGTCGAGTTTGACACCGATACTGCTATTGGGTGAGCCGCCGATAACGCGTTTTCCCGTTAAGAGCATTTGCGGGAGCTTGTATCGGGCAATGATGGAAACAGAACTGAACCAGTGGCGGGTAAATTCCGGCTTTTGATAATAGGCTGGGTAACCCGCTACGTCTGGAGGGAAGAAGAGGGCCATATTAGCCAGCCCCAGCATCCGATCATACACGGCTGAGTTATAAAAAGTGAAATAATGCTTGATGTTTTCTGTGTAAGGATTGGGTATAGTGATGTCAAAAAAGGAGATGGAATGAAGGGCAAGATCTAGCGGGGAACGGATAAGACCTCCAATGATTTCGTCGGCATTGGTGGAGTCGTCCATGTCGTAGAAATGCTGGCTTTTGAGCAATTTGCGCAGCATAGGCACGATTTCATAATTATTCGTGCGGAGCGTTTCAGCCAATGGCTCGATGATGTCGTCTTCTATTTCCTGCGTAATGTTGGTATGTACAAAATAGCGATAGATACGGCGCACAAAATTGCGGGCAGTTTCCGGCTGTGCAAAAACCATGTTTACAAACGCATCCAGTTCTGTGTACATCGCAGCGGCGGTGGTAGCGCCCGTGATGACGGTGTTTTGGAATTTGCTGCTAAATGTTTTGTTGCCTGTATCGTGGCGTGAAAGCGAGGTTGTGCCACGCGGGATATTTGTTTCTGGGTCAAAGTTGTCACGCTGTTGGCGCAGCCGCCACCCGGTAAATACGCGAGCCGCTTGCACGATGTCGTCTTCCGTGTAGTTGGTGTAATCTCCTGGGCCAATTTGCGGGCCTTTGCCAATGGTGAAAAGTTCAAAAAACTCGCGGGCAAAGTTCTCGTTGGGGCTTGTTTTTGAGTTTTGGTGCCCGTTGAGGTAGATAAGCATCGTGTTGTCGGCCACGATTTTGGTTGCTAATTTTTTGAAGTTGCCCAGACATCCCCAGCGCAAGAGCGACAGGTAATCGAAGAAGGTGGCGTGGTTGTACGTAATGATGCTGGTGGGAAGATTTTGGTGGAAAAAGAAGCTCATTTTATGGCTAATTCCTTCGTCTTCCAAGGCTTCATTAAGCCACCAGCCAGTTACACGCCTCTCGAGAACATAATTGTCCGTTGTGGGAAATGCTTGCCCGGCTGGTAGTAGCCATTGTATTTGCTCTACAGCCGGAGTGTTAGCGTCGTCGTATAGCGGTTGGTCAAGCCCCAATGGATTGAGCGTCAATAAAATGCTTGTTGCTTGGTCCACATTCATGGTTGCCAATTGATCTACTTGTTGCTTCGTGTATCGGAAGCAGGCACGACGCAAAAGGTGCGATGCTTTTTTTTGACCCAATGTGCCTTGATAAGAAGCTAGAGAAGCCATATCGTTTTGTTATTTTGTGGATTTGGGGAGATGTTGATTTGTGGATTCGCTGGTTCTGTGATACAGGATTTGGTGAATTGGAAGCAGGGCGAAGATATACGTTCGGCACTATTTTCTCTCTAAATTTTTATCCTGCCTCCAATCGCACAAGAAGGAACTAAATTTCTACTGGCATTATCCGGGTAATTTGAAAATTCACGTTTGAAATTACTCGCTTGATTTATACTTTCTCCCTCAATTCCCGCCTCAATATCTTCCCCACATTCGTCTTCGGCAAATCAGTGCGAAACTCTACCACCCTTGGTATTTTGTAATTCGTCAGGTTTTCGCGACAATGCGCCCGCACCTCTTCTTCCGTGAGCGAGGGGTCTTTTTTTACAATAAACACCTTCACCACTTCGCCTGATTTTTCGTCGGGAATACCCAGGGCGGCAGATTCCAGCACTTTAGGGTGCATGGCCAGCACGTCTTCTATTTCGTTCGGATACACGTTGAAGCCCGAAACCAGGATCATGTCTTTTTTTCTATCCACGATTTGGAAAAAACCGTCGGGGTGCATAAAACCCATATCGCCCGTAAATAGCCAGCCGTCTTTCACGGTTTCTGCCGTTGCCTCTGGGCGTTGCCAGTAACCTTTCATAATTTGTGGGCCTCGAGCTACGATCTCGCCCACGTTTTCAGGGCCTGGCGGGAGCGGTTTCCCATTGTCGTCAACGATCCGAACCTCCGTGCTCGGCACGGGCATTCCAATGGTGCCAAGGCGCGAAGTATCGTCCACTGGATTTACCGTCAGCACCGGGCTGCTCTCGGTCATGCCATAACCTTCAATAAGTTGAGTACCAGTCACTTGTTGCCAGCGTTCGGCTACTGCGCGTTGCACAGCCATAGCACCGCCCACGCTAATGCGGAGCGAACTAAAATCGAGGGTCGAAAAACTGGGTTGGTTCAATAATCCATTGAAAAGGGTGTTGACCCCTGGTACGATGTGCGGGTTGTGTTGGCGCCATTCCTTGATGAGTGCAGGCAGGTCGCGAGCATTGACAATCAAAATATTGCAGGCGCCAACGCTCATAAATGCCAGGCAATTTACCGTAAACGAAAAGATGTGGTAAAGTGGCAAAGCGCAAAGGCTCCGTACCGATTCACCCTCATTCCCCTGAAGCACAGGCATTAGCCAGGCACGGATTTGCATCATGTTCGCCAGCAGGTTGCGGTTGGTAAGCATGGTGCCTTTCGAAACGCCTGTAGTGCCGCCCGTATATTGAAGCGCAATGGTGTCGTCCGGACCGCCTTTGAAAGCTGGTATGGTAAATTTTCGACCTTGTTTCAAGGCATCCAGGAAACATACGGTGTTGTTGAGGCTGTATTTCGGCACCATTTTTTTGACGCGGCGCACCACCAAATTAACGATGACACCTTTCAGCCCCAGCATTTCGCCAATGGAAGTGAGGATGATGGTCTTTATCTGGGTTTCACCGATAATTTGCTCCAGGTTGCCCGCGAAATTCTCTGCGATCAAAATGGCCTTTGCCCCCGAATCCACGAATTGGTGCTTCATCTCCCGGGGGGTATAGAGCGGGTTGGTATTCACCAAAATCATTCCCGCGCGCAGCACCCCGAACATGGCGATGGGATATTGCAACAGGTTGGGCATCATCAGCGCCACCCGGTCGCCAGGCTCCAAGCCACGTGAGCGAAGATAGGCTCCAAAAGCCATGCTTTTTTCGTCCAACTCCCTGAATGTCATGGATTTTCCCATGAAAATAAAGGCTGGTTGATCGGCAAATTTTTGAAAGGATTCCTCCACCATGTCAATGACACGGTTGTACTCCGAAGGGTCAATATTGGCGGGAACGCCTGCGGGGTAGTTGTTGAGCCAAGGTTTTTCCATAACACGCTGGATTGTTTTTGCGGGTGTAAGATTTTGAAAAAAAATTGGGAATCAATTGTTTTGAGCCACGAATTGCATGAATTTTCACCAATAAGTAACCGAGCAAAAATAAACGTATGAAACACATAGTCACAGTAGGACACATAGTCGTGATTTCAAAACTATGTGTCCTACTGTGACTATGTGTTTCATACAGACTAATTGCGTTCGCATGTTTAGTACACCCACTTCGTGTAAATTAGTGCAATTAGTGGCGCACTACTCAGGCAAAATTTTGAGCAAAAAATACGTCCCCAAGATTTTTTCCCGTGAAGCCGGGTTTAAAAACGCGGGTTTCAACAGGGCGACTTGAAAATGTCGAAATTGCCTCGTCTCTTCAAAATTAATTGAAGCATCTTCCAAGGCTTTCTTGCCATTAAGCGAGGTAAAAACCCATATCCCGCCTTTTTCGCGGGACACTATCGCTGCTTTTTCCGGCGACCCCAGATTTTCCAAAATGCCGCCCATGTAAAATTCCATTGCGTGACTACCGGCAATAAAAAAGTACGTTTTTTCGGGCGGGATACCTTGCGCTTGAGCAAACCGTGCTGCCTGCGGCGTGCTTTGATACGGCAACAAATGGGGGTAAAAATGGAAGTTCAATACAAAACCAAAGATCAGCGCGGTCCACACGCCCCGTTGTACAAACACTTCAAAATCAACAGGGAACGGGTTTCGGATAATTTTCCAGAGCAGTGCGCCCGTGCCAATTAGGGCGATTCCTATGGCAAAAACATTGCCCGTGGGGAACACGAAAAACAGCGCAACAAAGGCGATGAGCAATGCTACGAAGGCCGAGAAATAAAGCATTCCCCAAAGTCCTTTACTGATACTTTTTAAGGAAGCAGCGACCAAGACCGCCGCCCAAGGCAAGGTGATAAAAATGTAATGCGGTAGTTTGTACTGCGATTGGGAAAGGGCAATGAAGGTGAGGATAAAGCCGCCAAGGGCGTAGTATTCCTGATTGCCCAACTTTCCGAAAGTTTGGAACTTTCGGAAAGTTCTCACGAGAGCTCCCGGCAGTAACAAACACCAGGGCAAAAAAGCCCACAAATAAACGTGCATGAAATAGAACCCCGAGGTGTCGTTCTTCCACACGTTCTCCCCAGTTATACGGCCAAAACTTTGTTCCCAAAAGAAAAAACGAAGCCCTGAAACGCCATACCGTTCGTTCACCAATTTCTCCGGATGCAGATCGAATTGTTGCCATAATCCCCAGCACATGGGGACGAGCACGAGGGCCGTGACAGCCAAACCCAGCAGCCATTGCCAACGAAAAATGCTACGCCAATCGCGTCGTACCAGCAAGTGTGTTCCCACCGCAAATGCGGGCATCACCAGCCCAATGGGGCCTTTGGCGAGCATGGCCAGACCGATGAAAAAGAAACCTGCCAGCAGATTCCTCCAGCGCTTAAATTCAAGATATTCAGCAAGTTGCCACACGGCACAGGCGGAAAAGCCGAGTAAGATCGTGTCGGTGCGCACGTCGTTACAGATGACCATGAGGCCCATACAGGAGGCCAGGACAAAAGCAGCATGGCGAGCCGTTTTTTGCCCATAAAAAAGCAGGGTAAAACGATAAGTAGCCCACACGCCCATGAACGCCACGAGGAAAGAAGGAAGCTTGTAGGCCCAATTGCTCAAGCCAAAAACAGCAAACGAGGCACTTGAAAGCCAGAATAAAAGTGGCGGCTTATCAAGGTAATCTACTCCCCGATGCTGCACTTGAAGCCAGTTACCGTTTTGCAGCATTTCCATGGAAATGGAGGCGTACTGCGAGGCGTCAACGTCCATGACGTCGAGAAAAAGGCCGCGAATATAGACGGCTGCGAGGCCGAGCGCGAGCCAGAGCCAGGGATTGCGTAGTCGGGAAAGGAGTGCTGGGTTCATTCAGCGGGCGAAGGTCGGGAGAAATTGTAAACCTCGTAGGTCTTTGAAGACCTACGAGGTTTTGTGCGCCTCCTCATTCCACCGCCTCCACCAAACTCTTCACCCGAAACGCATTCTTCGGATCGGCCAAAACCTTGTCCGTTTTGAATAAGATTTTCCTCTGCTCCCTGGGCAGCAGGTCGAAATAGTTGTCGGCGAAAAAGCCGGGTTCCTCCGTTTGCAGGTACACGTTTTTGGCAAGATTGCTGTTTGTTTCCAAGGAGACCAGATATCCGGATTCGACTTTTTCTACCGCCGTAATTTTTAAGTTGGGCTTGGGCAAGTTCATTTTCTTTGGTGGCACGGCATAAAAAAGCCGGCGACTGAGTACGCTTGTGCCCGAAGAATCCTTCAATTCTATTTCTACCACACAGTTTTCAGGCTTTTTACCATCAAGCAGTGTTTTGAGCTTGCCTTCCCACAACAATTTACTCGAATCGGGCGAAATAGCCAGACCGGGGAGATTGAAGTCAATCAACTTGTCGCCGTCGAAGGTGTAGGCGTGGACGTGGAGCGCCACGGTCACACTGTCTGCCAGGTCGTTTACCCCATAGATTTTCAGCACATTATCCTCTAAAATAGGTAAAGCCGCTACTGGTTGGAACGCCTCCCGGGCGTAGTAATGCAGGGCTTTCCAACGACCGTAATAATCCACGCTGCTCCAGGAAGCCACCGGCCACACATCATTCAATTGCCAGTAGAGCGTGCCCATGCAGTAAGGTTTGTTGCGGCGATGCGCCTCAAAACCCGTGCGCATTCCTTCGGCTTGCAGCAATTGGCTGACGTACACGAAATCTTCAAAATTCTTGGGCGTGTTGTAATCGCGCTTCATGTATTCGGCGATGAGCGCGTTGCCGCGCGGGTGTTTTTGGTGCAGGAGCATGACCTTGCTCTCCAGCTTGCGGTCGTCGGGCTCGGTGAACGATTGTATAGTGCGCCATTCCGGGAAACTCTGGAAGCCGTATTCGCTCATAAAACGCGGCACTTTTTTGTTCAAAATCTCGAACGGCTCCTCGTCGTGCCATACGCCCCAGTAGTGCGAATCGCCTTCGGTCAGGGATTTAGAATTAGCGCGACCGTACCTCGGCGAACTTTCCCAATACGGTACCCGGTCGGCGTTGTTTTCCACATAAGTGCGCAAAATATCGTTGAACAACAACTTGTACTCCCGCCAAATTTGGGTGCGTTGGGCTTCGTTGAACTGCATTTGCCACCCCCAGTTTTGCCAGGCTTCATCGTTTTCGTTGTTGCCGCACCACAGGGCGATGCAAGGGTGTTGACGCAGACGATCAATCTGTTCGAGGGCCTCGAAAGCCGCTGTTTTCAGAAATCTGCCATTTCCCGGGTAAAGGGCGCAGGCATACATAAAATCTTGCCAGACCATGATACCGCGCGCGTCGCAGAGTTGGTAAAACGTGTCGTCTTCGTAGATGCCGCCGCCCCACACGCGGAGCATGTTCATGTTGGCGGCAACCACGTCGTCGAGCAATCTTTTGGTGTGGCTGGGATCCACCCGATCCTGAAAAATATCTTGCGGGATGTAATTTGCGCCTTTGGCAAATACGGGTTTCCCATTGAGTTTGAAATAGAACGTTTCGCCTTTTTCATCCTTCTCAGTCACCAGTTCGATGCTGCGGATTCCCATTCGAATGTCTTGTTTCTCAACGGTTTGTACGCCTCTTTTTACCTCGATGGTAAAATCGTACAAGGGCTGTTCTCCCATTCCGGCACACCACCAGAGTTTGGGGTTTTCGACATCATAGGTAACGGAGTCTATGTGGGTGCCAGGCCAGAGCACTCGGTCTTCCACAGATTTCCGTTTGCCTTCTTTGAACTGGACGGTGACCGGGAATTTCAAATCAGAGCGGTAGCGGAAACGGGCCACCATACGGGCTTTTTCGGGCGTGACACTTTGAGTAGTGATGAACAAATTTTCAAAAATCAGATCATCCCAGGCCTCGAGCGTTGGTTTTTGGAGAATGCCACAGCCCACAAAACGCGGCCCCCAGTCCCAGCCGTAGTGGAACTGCGCTTTACGTGTCATGGTTCGCTGGCCGCCGGGGAGTTCGTAGCCGAGGGTTTTCCAAGGCTCGTCGGTTTTTTTCAGCGGGCTTTCAAAGTAGATGTGGAGTTTGTTCCCGGTTGGTTTTAAAAAACGCTTGGCATCTGCCCGCCAGGTTCGGAACATATTGTCGGTTTCAAGCAGTAGCGAATCGTTCAAATAAATCTGCGCGTAGGTGTCCAAGCCTTTGAAAATCAACTCGATGTGTTTTTTTGCCAGTACGTCAGCGCCCACATCAAAAGTCGTTTGGAACTCCCAGTCTTCCTTTTCAATCCACTGCAACTTTTCCTCGTTGTCGCGCCAAAACGGGTCTTCAATCATTCCATTTTGCAACAGTGCGGTGTGCGCGCTCACCGGGATTTTCACGGGTTTCCAGGCAGGTGTGTTTGCTTGTCGGAATTCCCATTGGCCGGTTTTGAGGGGTTGGCGGAGCGGCGCGTAGTTGATTTGTGCTTCGGTAATCATGGGAGCGAGGATGAGCTGAAAAGCGAGACCCGCCTTCACTAATGCTACGGCGGGTAAAAGAGTGAGTCGTTTCATGCGGCGAAAATAGAAAGAAGGGTTCTTAGATTTGAAATTTTCGGAGATTCGCACCCTACTTAAGACCAGGTTGTCTGGCAAGTTTTTTTGACAGGATTTACAGGATGGACAGGATTTTAAACCCTCCCTAATCTTGTTTATCCTGTAAATCCTGTCAAAAAATAAATGCGTAAGCCTCCTTGTCTATCAAATTATGAGCGCATGAAAATCTTAATGGTTTGTCTCGGCAACATCTGCCGCAGCCCGCTCGCTGAGGGCATTATGAAACAGAAAATACGCGAAGCGGAATTCGACTGGGAAGTGGACAGCGCTGGAACGGGTCATTGGCATGCGGGCCAATTACCCGACCGCCGCTCCATCGTCACTGCGGGGCAGCATGGTATTGACATCACGGACCAACGGGCCAGGCAATTCCAAGCCGATGATTTTGAACGCTTTGACAAGATTTTCGTGATGGACACACAGAACCTCCGCGATGTGCTGCGACATGCCAGAAGCGACGAACACCGCACAAAAGTCGAATTGATGCTGGATCAAATTTACCCCGGACAAGATCGCTCCGTACCCGACCCTTACTACGATGACGATGGGTTTGAGGAAGTTTTTGAGATGCTTGATCGGGCTTGTGAGGCGTTTGTGGCGAGAAGGGAGTAATGTGATTTGGAAATAGTGCTACCTTGCCTCCACATTATTTGGTCATTCCAAATAAATGCACATTTATCACTCATTAAACTTTCCAAAAATGAGTCCTAAACCTTACACCTTACTTTTTGCACTGTTTTTCATGGGCAATTCTAATATGCTCCATGCACAAACATTCGATTCAACGTATGCGGCCAAACTCCAGGCCACACTGGTCACTATCTCCAATGGCCCAAATATGAAGGGTATTTCCGCAGCAGTGCATGTGCCCGGACAAGGCACATGGACGGGGGTGAGGGGCATTTCCGCAACAGGGGTGCCTGTTACGACAGATATGCGTTTCGGAATCGGCAGCAACACCAAATTGTTCACGGCTGTGGCCTTGCTCAAATTGCAGGAACAGGGTGTGCTTTCGCTCGACGACCCACTCGGAACCTGGTTGCCCAATTACGACTATGTTGACCCAGATGCAACGATCCGTCAAGTGTTGACGCACCAAAGCGGCATTTTTGATTTTTTGAACGATAATTTTTCGATTTGGAACGACTCGATTTGGGCCGACCAAAACCGTTTTTGGACTCCGGAAGAATTGCTCGCCACCATCGGACCATCCGAATTTGAAGCCGGTCGAGGGTACGATTATTCCAACACAGGCTACCTCCTCGCAGGCATGGTAATGGAGGCTGCTACCGGAAAATCCTGGGCGCTGAATGTGCGCGAATTGATTTTAGATCCGCTTGGCCTGGACGAAATCTTTGCGGGCGCTTTTGAAACGCCGAACGGCCCGGTCGCCACGGAATGGAGGAGCAGTATTTTGCCTATACTCAACACGCCAATGATTGCCGAATACAGCTCTGCCCACGCAGCCGGCGCGCTGCTTTCCACCAGTTCGGACATGGTCAAATGGTACAATGCATTGTTCAACGGCAATTTTCTTTCCGCTGCTTCTAGGCGCGAAATGCTTGATTTTGAACCTACTACGCTTTACGGACTTGGGGTAACAACGGGATATTATAACCTCCCACCCGAAGCGCCTGTTCAAGTCCTCTCCCATTCGGGCGGCATGGTGGGCTTCAGTTCGCTGACATTTTTTGATCCCAAAACCAAGATATCGGCCTTTTTTGTCAGCAACATCCGCACTGCGAACGCTACACCCTTCAACACATTCATCATAAGTGTTTACAATGATTTCCCAAAACAAAACGCCGATGCAGGCATCGTCAACGTGATGAACCCCTGGGCGACGGTTTGTGGCGAAAGCGTTGCGCCGAGCGTCACTTTGCGCAATTTTGGAAAAGACACGCTGTTCAACGCCGTGATCAACTATGGTGTTGAATCTGGCAGCTTGTCCACAATCAATTGGACAGGTATACTGAAGCCTGCCAGCTCAGCAACAGTGTCTCTGCCACCCATCACGGTTCCGAGCGGCCAAAACGAACTGGTTTGTTTCACAACCCTGCCAAACGGCGCTGCGGATGGATACAATTTCAACGATACTTCCAGGAGCCGTTTTTTAGTGACAGACATCGCTACCAGTACGTTCCCGCTTTCGGAAAACTTTGATGGCTTGACCACTTTTCCACCTGAAGGATGGTCGCTCAACTCAAACAATCTATTTGCCTGGGGCCACACCAAATTGGCTTCGGCAAGCGGCTTGCATGCGGCTGTGAAAAACAATTACTACGATAATGATGCTGGTGCGACCCAGGATTTGGAATTGCCCACACTCGATTGCTCTAACCTGATGAACGCAACGCTGACGTTCAACTATGCCTACACGATTTACCCGGGCTACTTCGACTCGCTGCTTGTACAGAAATCTGAAGATTGTGGTGTTACCTGGCAAAACTTGTTTTACAGCGGCGGCATTGACCTGAGTACAGCCCCGGCAACAACCCGTTCGTTTTTCCCGCTGTCTGGCCAATGGAAATCTAAAAAACTGGCACTGAACACTACTGGCAGCGAAGTACTCCTGCGTTTTCGAAGCATCAACCGTTATGGCAACAACCTCTATCTGGACGATATTCAAGTGCTGGACGATGGCTCAGTGGCAGTGGTGGAACCGGAGACTTCAAGAGATTTCAGTCTTTCTCCAAACCCGGCGCTCTCGAGCATTTCGGTGGAAGGGTTGCCCGATGCCGTTGATTTTACCATATCGGATGTCTCCGGGAAACCTGTTTTGAAGGGCATGACCAGTGGCGACAAAACGGGTATTGAGATTGGCCATCTGCCTGCCGGATTTTATGTTTTCCAGACCAGTTTTGGGGCAAAAAAATGGGTGAAAATGTGAGGGTAACAAACCCAGTGTGTTCAGAAAACATGAGTCACCCCGAATTTTATAACATTAATGATCCGTTCCGTTGCAACATCAAACTTGACATAATTTGAACCACAAAAGGCACAAAAGGACACAATAGACCGTATCGTACTACTTTTGTGTCCTTTTGTGCCTTTTGTGGTTCAAATTACACTACATGGGGGAAAAGTAGTGCTTTTTTGATGTTTTTATATGTACGTTTCTATTTTGTTAGAAAGTTCGAGGTGACTCATGTTTTGTGTTGAAGGCAAAGATGTTCACAGAAAATTGATGCTCTACATTAAGGCGACAATCAAAAATGAACTTCTATGAAAAAACCAATTGTTCTATTGCTGCTGCTGTGCATAGCCCATGGCTATTCCAATGCTCAAAAAATTGCCACCTGGAAAGGCGGAACGCCCGGCAGGAACACCGAATGGAATTGCCCCGGCAACTGGAAAGAAGGCCGTGTGCCCAATGAGTTCTCCAGCGTCGTCATCCCCGATATTTCCACCAGTACGTTTAGTTATCCGGTGGTTCGCAAGGGGACGGTGGAAATATCAAGCCTTCAGTGCGCTCCAGGCGCTAAATTAACCGTGCTGGGCAATGCAAAAGTCATGGTGCTGGATACTGTCGCCTGTAAGCCTGAGCATAAGGACAAAAGGCTTGTCTGGACAAAGGCGAAGCATGATAGCCTGACAACGACCCGTAATTGAGCGCAAATTCAAAGTCCTTTTAGGTTACTTGCACAAATTTTATTTGCCCCTGCTGATACCTCAATCGGCAGGGGCATTTTTCATTTGAGCCAGTCTGCCGTTTGCGGCAATCCGTCCAATGCATTGCTCAGTTGTGATAGAAGATCGGAACATACCTTAAAGTCGGTTTCCGTTCGTGCATTTTGTTCCAATTGAAGCGCCAGGGCAGCCGCTTCTTTCAACCCCACAAACTCTAATTGCGGCCTGAAACTATGTGCGGCCTGATATAAGGCCTCCCGATTTTCTTGCTGCAATGCATCCTCCAAACGCTTGACTTCCAATGGATACTGCGCTAAAAACTTTTGGATAAAATGACGCATCTGCACTTCGTCGCCCTCACAGAAATCGCGGAGAAAGGCCAGGTCAGTACCGGCGGCTTTAGCCGCAGGAATGCCTGGTGCTCCTGCG
>JBJXGZ010000046.1:0-3935 GCA_046160625.1 Saprospiraceae bacterium | reverse complement strand
CAAACGCCAGGCTCTACTTTTTCAAAAGCTTTTTGGGCAATGACTTCTTTTCCGGGACGCTGGAAAAAAGCGACCTGCCGCTCAGCCGCCAAATGGAAGGGCTTGTTTTTCGAGACAGTTGCACGCTATTTTTGACCAACGAGGCAAAGCCCGGCGAGCCGGGAATATTGCACGAGGTCAAGATTTGCAACTGATAGAATGATAGGCTCTAGTGATATAAAAACGCCACGCTCTCGTTTTATTCGTCCGACGACTTGAAGTCGTCGGACGAAGTTCCAACACAATTTCAAAACTTAAATTCTTTCAAACATGAACAAAGCACTCCTGCTGCTCCTGGCAGCGCTATGCCTTTTTGCAGCCTGCAAAAAAGACCCGGTGCGGGTCATTGATGGCTCGTACAATCCGATTGTGAGCCTCTCCAATTTCTCTGATCCGACCAATTTTACCAACCCCTATTTTCCCCTTGAATCGGGAAAAACATACAAGTACGAAAATCAAACCGCCAGTGGCCTGGAAAGAGGGGAGGTTATGGTGACAGATGAAACTAAAGTGGTTCAGTCCATTACTTGTGCCGTTGTACACGACCGGGTTTGGTTGAACAATGTACTCATTGAAGACACCTACGACTGGTTTGCGCAAGACAATCTGGGCAACGTCTGGTATTTTGGCGAAAACGTTAATAATTACAACCCAGATGGCTCTTTCTTAGATAAACATGGTTCGTGGGAAGCCGGAATTGGTGGGGCTAAACCGGGAATAATAATGCTTGCTGATCCGAAAGTAGGCATGAAATACCGCGAAGAATACCTTTTCAATGAAGCCGAAGACCAGGCCGAAGTGATAGCCGTTGGGGAGGCGGTGACTACGCCAGCGGGCGCATTCACCAATTGTATCAAGACCCGAAATTTCACCGAATTAGAGCCGGATGTGGAGGAAAACAAATGGTATGCGCCCAAAATCGGTTTAGTTAAAACCCTAAAAATTCCCGACAACGAAACGGACCTGTTGGTCGGAACGGAAGGTGGTTATCAAGTAGATGTCAGCCTGTCTAAATTTAGCAATCCGACCAACCTGACCAATACCTATATGTTCTTTCCGGCCAACAAAAAGTACATTTACCAACAGGTTACTTCAGATGGTACAGAACGCATTGAAATTACCCGAATCGGCAATAAAGTAGTCATGGGCATCAATTGCGTCGTAGTGAATGATGTCGTAACCCTCAACAACATCAAAATCGAGGAAACCTGGGATTGGTACGCACAAGACAACGACGGCAACATCTGGTATTTCGGAGAGGACGTGGACAATTTCGACCACATTACCGGGGCATTCAAAGACCATCATGGCTCCTGGGAAGCAGGAATAAACGGAGGATTGCCTGGCATCATCATGCCCGCCAACCCGATGACCGGCGACGGATTGCGGGAAGAATACCTCTGGGGCGAAGCCGAAGACGAGGCTGAAGTGGTGCAAACTGGCATCATGGGCATCGTAACCCCTTTCGCCACTTTTGACAACTGCATCAAGACCCGCAACTTCACAAGGCTCAGCCCTGGCGATTCCTTCAAATTCTATGCGCCCGGCATCGGCTCGGTCAAAGAGGTCAATGAAGATGGCGAGGAGTTGCTTTTGATTGACATACAGTAGATGGTTTTTTAGTGAAAAAGGGCAGGCGAAAGTCTGCCCTGCTTTTGTCATTTCCACTCAAACACTCATCATGCAAACAAAAATACAATCCGTTTGCGCAGTCCTCTTGTTTGGTTTGCTTTTGAGCCAATCCACAGCTGGGCAAACCAGCATCCCCACCGCCGCCATTAAAGGTACGATTGTGGACAAAAAAACAAAGGAGCCGCTGGCCTTTGCAACCGTCGCCATCGAAGGCAAAAACGGCGGCGCAGCCACCAACGAGCAGGGCGTTTTCAAACTTGAAAAACTGCCCGCAGGGACGTACAACCTCATGTTTTCCTATTTGGGCTACGCTCAAAACAGGAAAGAAAATCTGCGCCTGGAGGCCGGTCAGGTTTTGGACATAGGCTCGATAGAAATGTCGGAAAGCGAAATGACCTTAAAAGAAGTAACCGTGTCGCCGGGCAGTTACTCGGTGATGGGCAACTTGCCGCTTTCGCGCCAATCGCTCACGGCCAAAGACATCAAAAATATGTCGTTTGCCGAGGACGTGACCCGTGCCGTGTCGCGCTTGCCGGGGGTTTCGTCCAATGATTTTTCGTCAAAATTCACCGTCCGGGGCGGCGAGAACACGGAGGTGCTGATGTCGCTCGACGGCATGGAACTGTACGAACCCTTCCACCAACGGGACTTTGGTGGCGGCTTGGTGAGCATCGTGGACATCGAAACGGTGCAGAGCATTGACCTGCTGACGGGGGGCTTTTCGGCGGAGTACGGCAACCGCCAAAGCGGGGTGTTCAACATGCGCACCAAGCAAGTCGAGGACGGCCAGCGGCATACCTCGGTGGGTTTGAGCGTCGCATCTGCCAGAATCTATACCGACGGAAAGTTTGCCAAGAACAAAGGCTCGTACCTGTTTTCGGCCCGGCGCGGGATGCTGGATGTGGCTTTCAAACTCGCGGGCGACGACGAGACTGTGCCTTCTTTCTATGACGCGATGGGCAAAGTGGAATACAAACTCAGCGACAAGCACAGCCTCTCCCTCCACGCACTGCAAGCGGGCGACAAAACTTCGGTGCGCGACGTGAACGAACTGGCTTTCGATATTTACGACACCCGATACGGCAACACATACAGTTGGCTCAACTTGAAGTCGTTTTTGAAGCCAAATCTGTTTGCCAAAACCATGCTGTTCGGCGGGTTTATCTCTCACCGACGTTCCGGCTCGGCCAACAAAAATGAGATTGCCGACAAGAAGGTGTTTGATATAAAGGACTATCGGGACTATTCTTTTTTTGGCCTGAAACAGGATTGGAACTGGGAAGTTTCGGAGCGTTTCTTTTTGAAAAGCGGTTTTGAAGCGCGACAACTCAACGCCAATTACGACTACTTTTTCAGCATCACGGACTGGCGCATCAACGCGCAGGATTCGGTGGTCATGATTGACAACACGATTGACATTGACAAAAAGCCTTCCGGCCAACAGGCCAATGCCTACGTCACGGGCAAATTCATGGCCTTGCCAAAATTGTTTGTGGAAACGGGGCTGCGCTATGATTACACTTCCTACACCAAGGACAAATTGTGGAGTCCTCGCGTGAGCGTCGCCTACGCTTTTTCCAAAAACACCTTCCTGCGGGCGGCTTGGGGGCGTTACTACCAAACGCAGTTTATCAACAACTTGGACGTGTATCACGGCAACGCGAATTTCGACCCGGCCGAACTCTCCACGCACTATGTGCTGGGCTTCGAGCATCAGTTCAAACAGGGCATCAGTCTGCGCTTGGAAGGATATTACAAAGACATTTCCAACCTCAGCCCCACGTTTCAAAACCTGCGCGACCCCTGGGAGGTGTTTTTGGAAACCCGAAACGACGTGACGAAACTGGAATTCAACGGCGCGTCGTCAAAAGGCATCGAGATTTTTTTGAAGTACGACATGGGCAAGAAGATTTCGTGGTGGTTCAGTTACGCTTTGGCCGAAGCGCTCGAAGACATCAAAAGCATTGAATTTGAAGGGGCATTGATAAAAAGACTGGGCAACCAGCTCAGGTACAACAACCAACGGCACACGATTTATGCCGACCTGAATTATCGCCCGAACGAGCGTTGGCACCTGAGCCTGGCTTGGCAATACTACGTCGGCTTCCCGCGCACTTCCACCTCGTTTGCTTCCACCATCCTGCCCAACGGCGAGATGCACTATTACCAAGTCAACAATGAATTTCGCGCCGGGGAGCTCCCCGCTTATCACCGTATGGACTTGCGGGCGAACCGCCACTTTCAGTTGCGAAAAGGAAGAATCT
>JBJXGZ010000045.1:0-6556 GCA_046160625.1 Saprospiraceae bacterium | reverse complement strand
GGTTTTCGAAAACCTCCGAGGTCTCCCTTCATAAACCCCCATAAACCTTTATCAACCCATTTATATGCACAAACTACCCATGCTTTCCTTCGGTCTGGTGTTCCCTGCGCTTGTGATTTGCTTCTGCAACGCACAAAAACCTGCTTCAGCGCCACCGCCAAATTTCGCTACGCTTACAGAATCACTTCCTTACGACCTGGAAAATCCTTCACTTACCATCAATCTCGTGAGTGAAGCCCTTAAGGAGATTTCGGGACTAAGCCCAACCGATTCCGCGGGCATTTACCTCGCTATTGCCGACGAACGTGGAGAGGTTTTTTTTATTGATGGTAATGGTGGAGGGGCGGTGTATAATCGCGTTTTGTTCCGAGAGAAAGGCGATTTTGAAAGCGTGGAAATGGTGGGCAAAACCATCTGGGCCGCGAAGAGCAATGGCGATCTTTTTGAAATAAAGAACTGGCAAAAAAATCTGGAAGTAGCAGAATATGAGACCGCGCTAAAAAAGAAAAACGATGTGGAGGGCCTCGCGTACGACCCTGGGCGCAAATCATTGTTGCTCGCTTGCAAAGAGAATCCCGATAGCCTTTATCCGCGGGGTATTTACGCTTTCAACCTGACAACCAAAACGTTGGAGGAATCTCCAGCCTATACCATCCAACCAGAAGAGGTAAACTGGCATGTACCATACAGCGAAACCGAAAAGCACGACTACTTCAGCCCTTCCGGTTTGGCAGTACACCCGCATACGGGCGATTTGTACATAATTTCAACTGCCCTTAAACGCCTTGTAGTGCTCGATAACAAATCCGGGAAGATCAAATTTGCGCAGCGCCTGGACAAAAAAATACTTCCGCAACCTGAAGGCATAGCTTTCGACCCTGCGGGCCACCTCCTGCTCAGCAGTGAAGGAAAACAAGGGGAAGGCATGCTTTTGAGGTTTGAGTTCAAGCAGAAAAAGTGATTGCTCTGAACTTGCTTGCCCACAATTTGTTGCAGCTTAGATTTTTTTCAAACGGCTACTTTTGCCCATCTTTCTGCTCACAATTCGTTCATCGTTCATCGTTCATCGTTAGAAAAAATGCCAGTCATCGAACTGAAAATCCCAAATTTGGGTGAATCCATTAGCAGCGTTACTTTTTCCAAATGGCTTAAACCCGACGGAAGCATCGTCGCGCTTGATGAACCGCTTTGCGAAATCGAAACAGAAAAAGCCAATCAGGAACTTTCTGCAGATAGTGCAGGAAAACTGACCTGGGTTGCCAAAGAAGGCGAAGACCTGCCTGTGGGTGCACTTTTTGCTAAAATCGACACTGAAACAGTTGCAGTTGGCAGTAGCACCGGGCAGTCTGCGGAACCGCCTCCTGCTCCTGCCACTGCTCCTGCCACTGCTCCTGCCACTGCCAACTACGCAACCGGCGTCCCCAGTCCCGCTGCAGCTAAAATCCTGGCTGAAGGCAATGTGCCACCCGCCAGCATCAACGGTACGGGCCGGGATGGCCGCATTACCAAAGAAGACGCAATAAAAGCGGTAGACAGTGGCAGTAGGGAGTCAGCAGCAACAGTAGGCAGTGGCAATAGCACTCCACAGGCTGCGACCTCAACGGTCAACAGTCAACTATCAATAATCAACAATTTCTCCCGCAATGAACGCCGGGAAAAAATGAGTCGGATGCGACGCACCATTGCCAAACGACTGGTCAGCGCAAAAAATAATACCGCCATGCTGACCACTTTCAACGAGGTTGACATGAGCGCAGTGATGGCTTTACGGGAAAAATACCAGGAAGCCTTTGTCAAAAAATACGGCATTAAACTCGGATTTATGTCCATTTTCGCCAAGGCATGTGCCAAAGCCTTGCTTGAAATGCCGGAAGTGAATGCCTCGCTCGATGGCGACGACATCATTTACCACGACTTCGCAGATATCAGCATCGCCATTTCCACACCTACAGGACTTGTCGTGCCGCCTATCCGCAATGTGGAAAGCCTGCATTTTGCCGAATTCGAGTCGAAAGTCAAGGACCTGTCTGCAAAAGCACGGGACGGCAAACTCTCCCTGGAAGAGATGACAGGTGGCACCTTTACCATTACCAACGGAGGCATTTTCGGCAGCTTAATGAGTACACCCATTATCAACGAACCGCAAAGCGCTATTCTTGGAATGCACGCTATAAAAGACCGCCCGATTGTGGTGGATGGAGAAGTGAAAATACGCCCTATGATGTACCTCGCCCTCAGTTACGACCACCGAATTATTGACGGCTCTACTTCTGTTACTTTTCTTGTGAAAGTGAAAAATTTGCTTGAAGACCCGACGAGTTTGTTACTTGATCTTTGATGCCAACACCAACTATGCAGCAATTTATCCCCGCTTCTACAAAAGTCGAATTACGTACAACGCCTGGCGACCCGATTCAGGTTCAGATGCACACGCTCGCCAACGGTTTGCGGCTTTTCCTTTCTGTCAATAAAGAAGAACCTCGCGTCCACACCGAAATAGCGGTGCGTGTCGGCTCAAAACACGATCCTGCCGATACCACTGGGCTGGCACACTACTTTGAGCACATGATGTTCAAGGGTACCGACCGGCTAGGTTCGCTCGATTGGGTAAAGGAAAAGGCAATTCTCGATGAAATCGAGCTTTTGTTTGAGCAGCACCGCGCCGAGAAAAATCCCCTGAAGAAGAAGGATTTATATGCCGAAATTGATCGACTCAGCTATGAGGCTGCTCAATTTGCCGCAGCCAACGAATATGATAAACTCATGAGCGTAATGGGCGCCAAAGGGACGAATGCCTACACCTGGGTAGAGCAAACGGTCTATGTGAACGATATTCCCTCGAACGAGATGGAACGCTGGTTTGCACTCGAAAGTGAGCGCTTCCGCCGACCAATTTTACGGCTATTCCATACCGAATTAGAGACCGTTTTTGAAGAATACAACATCAGTCAGGACAAGGATTTCCGCAAAACCCTCAAGGCAATGCAGGAAACGCTGACCCCCAACCACCCTTACGGTACCCAAACTACCCTTGGGCGTGGCGAAGACTTGAAAAATCCCTCTCAAACCAATATCTACAAGTTTTTCGACACTTATTATGTGCCCAACAATATGGCCATCGTTATGGCTGGCGATTTCGACCCGGCAGAGGCGGTGCGCTTGGCAGATCGCTATTTTGGCGGATTTGTGCGAAAAGAAGTCCCGAAGTTCAAATTCAAGCCGGAACCGGCCATAGCTGCGCGCACTTTGCGTGAAGTGTGGGGACAAGAATCGCCCTGGGTAGAGATTGGCTGGCGACTTTCCGGAGCTAAATCTGAGGAGGCTTCGGTTTTCCTGCCTTTAGTAGCAAGTATTTTGCACAACTATCAGGCGGGGCTTTTCGACCTGAATATTATACAGCAGCAACAACTTTTAGAAGCTTACGCCTATCCACGGGTGTACGAAGATTTCTCTTCCCTCCTGTTGATGGCAAAACCCCGCGAGGACCAATCTCTGGAAGAAGTGGAAAGAATTCTTTTAGGCGAAGTAGCGAAATTGCGAAACGGCGAGTTTGAAGACTGGCTTTTGGAAGCGGTCTTAAAGGACATGAAACTTTCCGAAATCAGATCCTTTGAGAAAAACACCGGACGTGCCAACGCTATCACCGGCGCATACATTTTAGGCATTGAATGGCCTGAAGTGGTACGTCGTTGGAAAAAATTGTCTAAAGTGACCAAGGCGGACGTGGTCGCTTTTGCAAAAAAAACTTTTCTGGACAACAACTTTGCCGTCGTGTACAAACATACCGGAGACGACCCATCCGTGATGAAAGTGGAAAAACCGTCGATCACGCCTATCGAGGTAAATCGGGAAGGCGCATCCGGGTTTGCCCAGGAGTTTTTAAATTGGGAAATGCCCGTAGTTGACCCGCAATTTGTTGATTTTAAAAAACTTATCAAAACAAGGTCTCTTTCCAAAAACCTAAAGCTTCGCTCGGTGCGAGACCGCAAAAGCAAGATTTTCCGCCTGTATTATTGCTTTGATATGGGCAAGTTGAGTGATCGCCGATTGGCTGTACTGGCCGACTACCTTCCATTCCTTGGCACCTCAAAGTATGCACCTACAGCGATTCAACAGGCGTTTTACCGCCTTGGTGCCAGTTTTGGTGCAGAATGCCGTGACGAACATTTTTTCTTTTCTTTGACAGGGCTAGAGGAGTCCTTTGAAGAGGCAGTCGCACTTATGGAGCACTTGCTTGCAGATGCCGAACCCAACCCGGAAGCCATGGAAAACCTTGTGGCCGATATTTTACTCCGACGCGATAACAACAAAAAAGACAAACGCACTATACTGTCGAAGGGCTTAACCAACTACGCAAAACACGGGCCGGTCAACCCTTTTTCTGATAAACTTAATGCAGAACAGCTCCATGCGCTTTTGCCCTCCGATTTGACGGACTTGCTTAAAGGTTTGCGTTTTTTCCAGCACGAGGTGTTTTATTTTGGGGCAAAAAGTGCCAGCAAAGTCGGCGCGATTTTGAAAAATCACCATGCCGTGCAGGATGCTTCCAGGAAGCCCTTGCCTGCTCATAAATATCCGGAAATTGGCATTAAAAAAGACAAGGTGTTTTTTGTCAATTTCCCTTCGGTACAGATTGAATTGTTGATGCTCTCCAAAGGGACCCCAAAATTTTGCCTGGAAGAATTCGTGTTTGCAGAATGGTACAATCAGTACTTTGGGTATGGTCTTTCCAGTATTGTTTTTCAGGAGATCCGGGAATCCAAGGCACTGGCATATTCAGCGTATGTGCATGCTGGAAGCCCAACCAAGAAAAACAAAGCGCACTGGTTACAAGCCTACATTGGCACGCAGCCCGACAAGCTGCACGAGGCTGTGGAGGCGTTCCAGGCGATCCTTGAAGATATGCCCGCCTCGCTCCCTCAGATGGAACACGCCCGGCAAGGTGTGCTCAAACAGATTGCCGCAGGCCGTATTTCTCAATCAGAACTTTACTGGGCTTGGCGGGGCAGTCGCGACAAAGGGTATGCAAATCGAGACCTGCGCGAAGACATTTATACTACCATTGAGAAGGCCGAAGCGTCGGATTTGCTTAATTTCCAACACAAGCAGGTGAAAGGTCGCTCTTATACCTGGCTGGTGCTTGGTGAGCGCGACCGCATTGACTTCAAATATCTCAGCAAAATTGGGAAAGTTGTGGAGTTGAGTTTGGAAGAGGTATTTGGCTATTAAACAGGGTTCCAAATATGTAAGAGCAAAATATCAAAGGGTATTGTGCCCTCTTGAAAGGTAAATGGCCACGCTGGGAAGCGTGGCCATTTTTTATTGTAGGTTATCATTACACCAATTTTACATTCTATCTTTACGGTCTGAGTCAGCATTTTATAAGTTCACTGTATCTTGTTCGCTTGAATTCCATCATCCTTTTTCAAATCATTCAAATTTATGGCAAAACGCTACACTTTTTTCCGCATAATCCCCTTCTTCGCGCTTTTTGTCATCCCATACCTTTTGTGCGCGAATGGCGAACCGGACGGCAATCCGACGAACGGCAACCCCGACTCGCTATCCCAGGCCCTCCGGCTCGGGCACTGCAACCCGATAACTGTTGTAACTCCCAACTGCTCACTTCACACGGTTGAACTGGCCGCATTCGTAAGGTGGACTTTTTCAGGCCAACTTGTCCCCTACGTAGCTACCTGGAACACGGGTGAAGTGTCCCACAAGATCACGGTCGTCCTGCCAGGATCCTGGAGCTGGGACCCCAGTGCCACCGGGTGCGAGACTTATCACTGGGGGAATACGTATAACCAGCCAGGCACCTTTTTTGACGGAACTTTAGATATCCTTGGGGAGCCGTTTTGTGGGGATGGGGTTATTTACCTCACGGTTGTTCCCGACGACAGTGAATACCATTTTGTCAACTACAACTGGAACCCTGATGGAAATGGCAGTGGAGGCCTTTCTCCCTTTGAAGTCTCCGAACCCGGCCTCTACTCGCTCACGGTGGTAGACCAATTAGGGTGTACTTTCACGGACCAGTTCAACGTTCAGCCCAGTCCTCCGGTGGCCCCTACACTTTCCGGGCCTCCGTATATGTGTTCGGTAGGTGACACCGCCACCTTGCAGGTCAACCAGGCTTGGACCACCTATGAATGGCCTAATGGTGAAACAACCCAATCCATTACGATCTATGAACCAGGGCTTTACCAAGTTACGGTCACCAACCATTTAGGCTGTACAGGAATGGGTATCTTTAATGTGCTATCAGGAGACATTGACCCGGTCCAGATCAGCATGACTGCCCCCTTGATCTGCCCTGGAGATCCTGACACGCTTCGCGTGGTCGGCGGATTCAGCCAGTACCTCTGGTCGAACAACGTTTTTGGGATCACGAACATCGTGACTCAGCCGGGCACTTACACTGTGACGGTATCCAACATATACGGCTGTACCAATACGGGCAGTATCACGGTGGGACTAAAGCCCACGCCGACCCTCTCGGTGTCCAGCACCCCGTTCTGCCCCGGCGGCTCCTCGACGCTGACGGTTTCGGGCG
>JBJXGZ010000044.1:0-66016 GCA_046160625.1 Saprospiraceae bacterium | reverse complement strand
CAGTGGTATAACCAATGTAAAATGATTGGTCTTGTTGGCTTTGAAGAATATAAACAATAAACATGGCGAATAAAAAAAGGCTTCCCAAATGGGAAACCTTTTGCGGACTGGACGGGACTCGAACCCGCGACCTCCGCCGTGACAGGGCGGCATTCTAACCAACTGAACTACCAATCCGTTGCTTCTTTTCAAAAGCGGGTGCAAAGATAGTTTCTCTCTGGCCGGAGCAGCAAATTTTTCTGAAAAAATTTTGCAAGAACATTGGGGATGTAGTCCTCTAAGAAAAACAACGGCTCGAAGCGTATCTTTGCCTCCCCCTATTCAAAGACCGTTCAAACATCTACTCCTCGATATGGCAATGACCTTCATGGATTTTGAAAAGCCTTTGGAAGCGCTTTACGAACAGTTGGAGAAACTTAAAGAAGTAGGCGAAAAGGGCGAGCTCGATGTGAGCGCTATGACGCGCGAGTTGGAAAGCAAAATCCAAAGCAAGCGCGAAGAAATATATTACAACCTTACTGGCTGGCAGAAAGTGCAGCTATCGCGACATCCAGAACGCCCCTATACCTTGTATTATCTGACAACGATTTGTCAAAAGTTTGTGGAATTACACGGTGATCGTTGTGCCGGAGACGACCATGCAATTGTGGGCGGCCTCGCCGATTTTGACGGCCAAACCGTGATGGTGATCGGCCATCAAAAAGGAGTGAACACCAAAATGCGCCAATACCGCAATTTTGGGATGGCCAACCCTGAAGGTTATCGCAAAGCTTTGAGGCTGATGAAGATGGCAGAACGGTTCGGATTTCCCGTTGTGACCCTTATTGATACACCTGGGGCGTACCCAGGGATCGAAGCCGAGCAACGAGGCCAGGCAGAAGCCATTGCCCGCAACCTTTTCGAGATGGCTCAATTGCGGGTGCCCATTTTGTGCTATGTCATCGGGGAAGGCGCTTCGGGCGGCGCGCTCGGCATTGGGCTGGGCGATCGGGTGTTCATGCTTGAATATACTTGGTACTCGGTTATATCACCGGAGTCTTGCTCCTCTATCCTCTGGCATTCCTGGGATTTCAAAGAACAGGCTGCCGATGCGCTCAAACTAGATGCCGATAACATGCTTTCTTTTGGCCTAATAGATGGCATTGTAAAAGAACCTCTCGGCGGTGGGCACAATGCCCCGGAGGAAATGGCCGAAACGCTAAAACAGCATATCAAGGCAGAATTGGCCAAAATAACAGCACAAGACCCGGAAGAGCGTATCGTCGCCAGGATTGATAAATACAGCAAAATGGGCCATTACCGCAGACTCCCATAATGCCACCCGAAATCCTATGTACGCCCTACTACTTGGTTTCGGCACTGCTTTCACGCTTACCTTTTTAATTATCCCCGTTATTATCAAGGTTGCGAAGGAGCGGCGGCTTTATGACCGCCCGAACGAGCGCAGCTCCCACCAAGAACCTACTCCTTCGTTGGGAGGCATTGGTATTTTCGCTGGAACGGTGTGTGGTATAGTGTTATGGACACCTGTGGGTAGTTTTGGCATGCTGCAGTATATTCTAGCAGCATTTGTACTTGTCTTTTTGATAGGTATTCTCGATGATTTGCTGCCTATTTCCCCAGCGAAGAAATTGGGTGGGCAGTTTTTGGTGGCGATTATCCTGGCGTCTAAAGCCGGGGGCCGGGTCGCAAGTTTTTATGGCTTTTTCGGTCTAAATGAATTGTCGGAACCGGGAAGTTTTATACTTACGATTATTGTAATTGTTGGGATAATCAATGCTTTTAACCTCATAGATGGCATAAACGGGTTAGGGGGCAGCGTAGGTCTTTTGACTTGCCTGGTTTTTGGAACTTGTTTGTTTTTAATGGGTGCTCCTGCGTTGGCTGTCGTTGCCTTTTCGCTTGCAGGCGCCACATTGGCTTTCTTGTGGTACAATTTTTCGCCTGCTAAAATTTTTATGGGCGATACGGGTTCCTTGCTCATCGGCACTGTATGCGCCATCCTTGCTATCACATTTATCGAGACAAACCGCCAACTTCCCTCAAACAATCCTTACGTTTTTGGTGCAGCTCCAGCAATCGCAGTAGCAGTACTTATTTTGCCCTTATACGACACGCTTTCGGTCATTATGCGTCGTATCTTAAGGGGGAGTTCGCCCTTCTCTCCCGACAAAACACACATACACCACCAGTTGCTCAGTTTGGGGCTTAGTCATACCACCACTACGGGAGTTTTGATCGGGGTGAATCTCCTATTCATTTGTGTGGCATTTGGCTTCAACAGAAGTGGGCTGTTTACCGTTCTATTGTTAGAATTTGTACTGGCTTTTGTTTTTTCTCTGGTCTTGTTCTTGTTGCCTCGGTTTAGGCTTAGAAATAAAAATTAAAAAGCCGAACCGGACTTTCCCGACTCGGCTCTGTACGAAATTACTAAACACGGATATTTATTTGAAGGTCAAAGGCTTTTGACGAAATTTAGTACGGCTTGCTCAGTTATTTGCTGGGTGCCCAATTGAAATGTGGCATTGGTTCCAATCTCGGTTTCGGCTTTTCCAAGCCAATATTGCTCGCCCAATTTGCTCACAGCCACCATCTGTACCTGAAATCCTGCAGGGGTTTTGGGATAGCAAAATTTGTTTCGGCCAAGGTCAAATTGTAGCGGTGCTACGATTTGCTGATTTTTAAATACAAGGTATGCCAATGTATTCTGGTCGGCGAACCCAATGGGAAGCTCAATACAGAACAGCGAATTTGGCTCTGCAAGGGCTCGCCCACAAGCGATCCAACCTAAGTTTTTCACAAGTAGCTCGTATCCTTCTTGTTGGACGCCAAGCGGAAGTGGCCATTCGGCTTCAAAAACCTCCTGATCACTTTTTGCCCACTGCTGGTTGGTGCTAACTGATCCGATATGATTGTACACAAAAAAGCCACTTTGTGGGTCACTGTTTGGTATCTGAATTTTCAAGGTTCGGTCTGGCAACAGTGCCAATTGCTGGCCATTGCAGCTGGCAGTAATGCGCACCATTCCCCCACTCTCAAATAGCATTGAACCATCCCCGATGGTATTCAATCCTCGTGCTACAATATCGCCCTTATCCAACACAACCGTAACCTCTATTTTCAAATCCGGGCAGGTGCTACAAAATACTGGATCTCCAGAATTGGCATTGGAAAAAAGGTGGTCTGTATCTATCAGAAAGATCTGAACCCCAGCGGGGGTTTCCAACACTTTATCAGTCGTTAGATAGTTGAAAGTAAACGTCGTGTGTGTTGAAGGGCTCGGAACTTGTGCAGACATTAAGTTGCCGATCTCATTCGCAGTAGGCGAGTAAGGCTGAAATTCTTCCACATCCTTGCGGCAACCCCACAAGATCAGAATCAAAATAGGCCAATATGACAATCGAATGCGTAACATTTTTCCTAGCTTTTATCTCGGTGTTTTGAACAATTAACTAGAGCCTTTTTGCTCGCTTTGCGCTGCTCGCCCTTCTTTTTTTCCTGTTTCAAAAAATCTTTGTTGCTCCCAGGCGAAGCCCGAGAATGCTGTATCGCTGCTCAACCGGATGGCTGTCTACTGAAACCGGGCGCAACACCTGCCGGAATGACGGTTCTACAAAAAGCCGCAAACGAGTATTCAGATGCCAGTACCATTGAATGCTGGCCGTAGCACTCAGCCCCACATTCGGACGGAATACTTCTTGGCTTAATCTGGCGTTCGGGCCGATGTTCTTAGGCTTATCGGGGGTCGAACCAAACCGCGCAGGCTCGTGCGTGACTGGATCAATAATAACGCCTCGTTTTTGGAATAGCACATTTGCTGAAATGCCAGCGTTGATGCTGAATCCTGACCGACCGCGACGCATTTCTACACCCATCATCAGCGGGATATCAAGCATCCCGTAACGATTGTAGGTCTTCAGGTAGTTTGCCCCATATTGCACCCCTAAGGTGTCTGGTGTAGGATCGCCGTTGTTGTAACGCAGGATATAAGTAACAGAGGTTGGGTCAATGAATTCGAACACTTCTGTCACTTGGTCATAATGCAATCCCGTACGTACCAAGAAGTTGCGATTGAACATAAGCGAAACCCGAAGCCCTGCGTTCATAGCCACACTACGCTGCTCTGTTGCCAATCGTTGGTTTAGATACGGCTCGTCATCGAGACGGCTCGTCATCGAGCTCTGTGCCAATGATGGGCCAGCATACACATCAATTAGCCAAGCGCTAGGATGCCGGGCAAAATCATAGCAAACTTTTGGCTCGGCTTTTTTTCGTCGGGAATGCGGTTTGAATAGTTTTGTGGAAGTCCCCTTTTTTTGTTGGGATATTGATGATATCTGCTTGGTTTGGGTAATTTGTAATGCCTGGGTGGTAATCAAGGGGGCGGGTTCTCTGGTTGTCAGTATTGCAAAATCAATCAATCCTGGCGTAGGTGTTGATTCTGTTTGGTTTGAATTGGATGATTGCACTTGTATAGCAGAAGGCTTTCTCCTCAAATCTTTTTGAGACTGCGGCCCAAAATCAGATTTGTTTGATCGTATCGTTCCTGGTTTCTCAAAATCTGATTTCTCCCCGTTTGATTTGGCATTGACTTCTTGCGATAAGTGAGTCTCTTTCGGTTCATCGGTTTGAATATTAGCACTTGGGGCTGTGACGGCTCGAGTATTTACGTCGCCCAAAGGATTTGAGAACCAAAGCACTACACTGGCAGCTACGAAACCAAAAGCAAACAACCACAATATCCATAGACGCCTGCGTTTACGCAGCTCATGTTCCACAGCCGGCCACACGAACGGAGGGGGGGGCACTTCCGCATCGTGCAGCCGCTGTCGGAAAATTTCGTCAATTTTATAATTCTGGTTTTCCATAATTCTGTCCTTGATATTCGAACTTTGGTTTGACTTGGGGGGATTCCAATCCCTTTGTTGCTTATCAAAAATCTTTAATGATCATTGTCCGTTCCATTTTTCCTACCTCCTCCTCCAAGTGCCGCCGCGCCTTGGTCAATTGCGATCGGGAAGTACTTTCCTGGATGCCCAACAGATTGGCCGCTTCTGCATGCGAGTATCCTTCAATCGCCACCAAATTGAACACTGCGCGATAACCATCCGGCAATTGGCGCACGAGGTCTAAAAGTTCTGTTGCTGAGAGCATCGCAATGGCGTCAGGTTCTACGGGCAAATCTGGCAATCTTTCATAGCCACTCTGTTCAAACTCATGGCGTTGTTTCTGGTAAGCCCTCAGTGCAGTATTGACCATCACACGCCTCACCCAACCTTCAAATGATCCTTGAAACTGGAACTGTCCCAGTTTTGAAAAGACTTTTAAAAATCCTTCTTGCAAGATATCAGCAGCATCCTCCCTTGTCCGGGCATACCGCAGGCACACAGCGTACATCTTGCTAGCAAAACGCTCATACAAGTCGCGCTGGCACTGCGCTGACCCGCGCAAGCAACCTCGGATAAGTTCATGTTCGTTCAAAGGATTACGATAGTTGGGAGAACTATGTAGGTGGCTCGCTGGGGCTGCAAACTCCCCGAAGGTACGCATTCCGACAGATGCAACAGGCAATAATATCGCTGCCTGACAGTATTTGACAAAAAACAGGAGTATAAATGCCAAAACCAAAACTAACTCAATTACAAGGGGCCACCTGCGAAATGCAGATAGCCCCTTGTATTGCCAGTATTGCGCCAAGCATCACTAATTCTTCCCCCCGTCGCCATTAGGAGCCGGTTCTTTTCCAAATTCCTGCCTCATTTCCATTATGGTTTGAATCTGGGCAGGGTCTGTTTCCATCGCCTGCCATTTGTCCATAATTGGATTGAATTTTTCGGCTTCTACCTTTACAAAATAGCAGTATGCAAGATACTGGTAAGCCTTTGGCAAGTCTCTTTTGTTTTTATCTTTCTCCAGTTCTGCTACCTCAGCGTACTTTTCGTAGAACGTCCTGGCGTGGCCATATTCATTTGCCAATTCAGGGTGAACAGCAATGGAGTCTGGTGAAGGGTCTTTCTTTTCCGCAGATTTAGCGGCCCAAAGCCAACCAATTGCAGCTTGAGGGTTTATCTCCGTCACCTTAGCAAAAGCCATTTCAGCATTTTGGAAGTGCATGACGTCTTCTTTACAGAAATAATGGCGCATCCCCAGGTTATACCAATCGGTTGCTTTCGGGGTTTCAACAGAGTCGAGATACGATTTGTATGCGCTCAAGGCGCCACAATAATTTTTGCGGGCCCACTCCAGTTTGTCTATATCCTCGTAAACCCTCCATTTGCTACTGTCCATGGCAATGACTTTTTTATAGTCGTTAATGGCCTGCATCGTATCGCCCTTGGTTTGCACCAGCAATTTGGCGTGGTACTCATAGTCAGAGGTTAACACTTTTTCAGGAGGGACAATTTTGAAGTAGTCATCCAAAATTTTTAAGCCTCGCACGAATTCACCATTCTCAAAATCACAATATGCCTGAAGCCTGCGGAGGTAGTTTTTAGAGGGGTCCTTTTGCAGGATTTTTTCCACTAGCTCGCTGGTAGCAACACAGTTTTTTGTGAGGTAATAGCAGTTGGCAAGCTGCATTTCATCCTCAATTTTCACCTCAGAGCCATTGTCTATCAACTCTTTATACGCTTTTGCAGCCTCATCATAGTTGTATTTCACAAAGAAGAAGTACTCTGCTTTGCCGCGCAAAGCAGGGCTATAATTGGGCGCAACCTGGATGGCTTTGTTGTAGAAAATTAGCGGCTTTTCTGGCACCTTAGCAATACGGTAAACCTTTGCCAGCATGAGTTTAGGGAGCGGGTTTTTCGGCTCCAGTACTTCCGCAAATTCATAATGCTGAGCCGCCGGCCCGCCACTTGACATTTCTCTGTACGCAGCACCAAGAGACATTTGAAGGGCAAAATCTTTGGAGGAAATTTCTAGTGCCGCTTTGAAATACTCTTCAGCTTTGAGGAGGTTGGGTTTTTTAGTTCCTGGCGCGATATAGTAGAAAAACGATTCCCCAAGCTGCCTCCAGGTAGTCATATCTTTTTTGGCATACTTCTTTGCTTTCCCAAACTGCTTTTCGGCTTCCATCATATTGTTTTCGAGCAGCAGGACACGGCCATTAGCAACATAAGTCATGGGCGCATCAGAATTTGTATTAGATGCATTTTTGAAGTTCGCCAAGGCGTTTTCCTTGTCGCCTTTAGCCAGATAGGCGTTGCCAAGGCTCAAGAAAGCACTTTGGTCTGTGGGGTTAGCCTTTATCAGGCCAGCATATATGCTTATTGCCTTGTCCCAGTCTTCGAGTTGCATTGCTTCGATACCCGCAGCATGGCTTTGGCCAAAGGCCGATTGGGCAAAAAGAATTGCCACAGAGAAAAGGGCTTTTTTCAGAAGAGTTGTCATTGTTCGGAAAAAGTAATGTGTTTAGAAACAAATGGCGTCTTTCGCTGGCCTTTTTTTCTGGGGCGAATTCCGCTTTTTATATTGACGCAATTCAGGGAGAAAAAGACACCTAAACCGCAATTTTGACAAACATTTAATATTTAGTGGCTTGATTTGATCAAACGCGTTACTGCATTGGCTGGCAAAAGGCCGTCTTTGAGCATAATGCGCTGGCCGTCTTTGGCCAAATAGGAGGCAAATCCGGCACCCAATCCATTGCGCCGTGCCTGGGCATTGATGATGTACACCGTGCGTTTGTACGGATAATCGCCAGTAGCTAAATACGCCTGATAAGGCCCATAACCCTCTTTTCCTGTTTCTTTAGCCACATCCGCAATTTTGATTTCACGCAGGAACTTTTGTACTCCACCGTCATCTGTGTCCGAAATCCAGTTGGCAGAGATGATGCCAATGGCGCTTTTATTTTTGCTGACATATTCAATTACCTCAGCATTGCTTTTCAGCGCGGATGCCTGTTTGGAAAGTTCCTGACCCGCAATAATCGAATCCTGCACATAACGCAGGGTTCCACTCATTGGATTGTCGAACACCAATTGAATGTTCCCCAGTAGGGATTTTGGATTGATTTCTTTCCAGGCGGTTGTTTTTCCGCTGAGGAGCGATTGGACTTGTTGCTCGGTTAGGACTGTGTCCCGATTTTCTGGATGGAGTATGATCGCAAGTGCGTCGTACGCAATGGGTGTAGTTGGCGGAGTAAACCCGCGGGATTGAAAATATTCGGTCTCTTTTGGGGCCAATTTCCGACCAATGATAATAACCTGTACAGAATCCTGAATGAGTGCGTTCACGGCTTCCCCTTCTGATACATATCGTGGGTTGATTTTGGCAGTACGGTATATTGAATCAAAGACATCAATGCAGGACGAAATAACGGGTTTATACCCTTCTTCCACTGCTATGGTTATTTCGCCGGTAGTTATCGTGTCAAGCACTTTTCCTGTCTTGTCGCGCTCGGCACATGAAATCCACAGAAGCGACACTATTTTAAAAATCAAAATGTTGCGAAGCATAACAATGTTGTTTAAAAGTAATCAGCATAAACCCTCCAGCCTCGGTAAGTGCCATAAACAAGTAGTAAAACTGCAAAAATATTGCGGAATTCCAGCGGGATGTAAGAAATGAAGCTTTTGTCCAAAAGCAGCCAAGAGCCGAGGCCGATGTAAATGGCCGTCATACATAAACCAAGAATGATAAGTGGCATTCGGACATTGCCTCGGTTACGGATGCGATTGTCACTAGACATTGGAGTGCGCTTTAATGATCAGAGAAAGTATTTATATGAGAGGATGCAAATTTCCGGCAAAATGGCGGGATGCTATGGAATATTTCATGCCTTTGCCCAACTAACCCCTTCTTTCCCATCTTTTACAGTAATCCCGACCGCCGCTAAAGCATCACGGATTTTGTCGCTTGTGTTCCAGTCTTTTTGCGTGCGCGCCTGTTCTCTTATTTCGAGGATAAGGCTCATCAAGCCCTCTAAAGTACTGCTGTC
This sequence comes from Saprospiraceae bacterium, assembly GCA_046160625.1. Classification (GTDB taxonomy): domain Bacteria; phylum Bacteroidota; class Bacteroidia; order Chitinophagales; family Saprospiraceae; genus M3007. The sequence goes on along the minus strand of JBJXGZ010000044.1, from coordinate 57,072 downwards.
ATTGCCCGCAGCAGATTCGTCAGCAAGACCAAATATATCAAACAGGAACGTGCTGAACGTGATTTTCAAACGCTCAATTACCCAAGGGGAGACATCGCCAGAGGCCAATTGTTGGTTTGCCAATTTGTGCACAAAACTACCCAATTCATTGAGCGCAGCTATCGCAATGGCGGTATTGAAATCGTCGTCCATACCAGTGTATGCCTCCTGTATAAGCGACAAAATGGCGCGGTCAGCATCTGTTTCTGAACCGTCAAAATCACGGGCATTCACCACAAGGCCTTGTAGTAAACGATTGGTTTCCATGATTTTAACAAAGCCTTTCTCTGCTGCCATCAGCCCATCATCTGTAATGTCAAGCGTGCTTCGGTAGTGGGCCATAAGCATGAAAAAGCGCATCGCCATGGGAGAATATGCCTTGCTGGTATGTTCGCTGGTCCCCGTGAAAAGTTCGGTGGGTGAAATGGTGTTCCCATCGCTTTTGCTCATCTTTTTACCGTTTAGCAACAACATATTGGTGTGCACCCAATAGTTGGCTGGGTGGCAGCCGCAAGCACCGTGGTTTTGCGCCACCTCGTTTTCGTGGTGTGGAAATTTCAAGTCGTTTCCACCCCCATGGATGTCAAATGTTTTGCCTAAATATTTGGTACTCATGGCAGAACATTCCAGGTGCCACCCGGGAAATCCCACAGACCAGGGGCTATTCCAGACCATCAGGTCCTGTGGGCGCGCTTTCATCCAGACAGCAAAGTCGGCGGGATGATTTTTCTCCTCCTGGCTTTTGAGTTCCCGGGTTTCGGAGTAAAGGTCCTCAAGGATGCGACCGCTCACCGCACCGTAAACGCCCGGATATATGGTGGAAAATTTTGGCACATCAAAATAAACAGACCCGTTGCGCACGTAAGCCAGACCCTTATCCAGGATTTCCTGCACCATTTCTATTTGTTCGATGATATGTCCCGTTGCCTGAGGTTCGATGCTGGGCGGCAAGGTGTTAAAGAGCCGCATCATATCATGAAAGCCCACGGTGTAGCGCTGGGCAACTTCCATGGGTTCGAGTTGGGCAACTTTCGCTCCTTTCGCCATACGGTCTTCGCCATCATCAGTAAGGTGGCCAACATCTGTTATATTGCGAACATAACGCACTTTATAACCGATGTGCAGGAGGTATCTATAAATGGTATCGAAGCTACAAAAGGTGCGGCAGTTGCCTAAATGAACGTCGCTGTAAACAGTGGGGCCGCAGACGTACATTCCGATGTAGCCAGGGGTGATAGGGCGGAATTCTTCCTTTTTACCCGAAAGGGTATTGTGAATCTTGAGTATACGAAGTTCTGTCATAGGGCGCAAAGGTAAGCTCTCATTCCACTTCTGTAACCTTCAACATATTGGTCGGCAACCGGCGTCCCATAGGCATAGAGCCAGTATTGATTATGGTGTCGCCCTGTTTTACAAAACCTTTTTCTTTTAGAATATCAGTGCAATCCTGAATTGTCTCGTCAGTAGTAGTGAAGCGGTTGTAGTAAAAGCATTGTACACCCCACAACAGGTTGAACGCACCAAGTTTGATGTGTTTGTCACTAAAGATAAATATTTGTGACTTTGGTCGGAAGCTGCTGATTTTGAAGGCCGTATAACCTGATGTGGTATGCCCAACAATACCTTTTGCGCCAATTTCTTCTGCTACGTTGCAGGCACTAAAACAAATCACGTCAGAGTGATACAGCATAAAGTTTTTTGAAGGGGTAGGACGACGGGTATTTATCTGCGGCCAGTATTGTTTTTCGGCTTCTCCGATAATTTTAGTCATATACTTGATAACTAGTTCGGGGTATTTGCCTACAGATGTCTCGCCACTGAGCATCACTGCATCGGCGCCGTCTAAAACAGCGTTGGCAACATCCGTCACTTCTGCGCGTGTGGGAGACGGGTTCAATATCATACTATCCATCATCTGTGTAGCTACAATGACTGGTCTTGCGTACTGCATACACATGTGAATGATGTCTTTTTGGGTCATAGGCAGTTGCTCTATCGGCATTTCAACACCCAAATCGCCCCGAGCAACCATGATCCCATTGCAAGCACGGATAATCTCACGCAGGTTTTTAACCGCCTCCGGCTTTTCAATTTTTGCCATGATTTTGGCTTGATGATTGGCTTTTTCAATGGCATCCTTCACGGGGTCAAGGTCTGAAGCCCGGCGAACGAAGGAGAGCGCAATCCAGTTGACATCTTGGGTAAGTATGAAATCAAGGTCTTCCTTATCCTTTTCGGTTAGGGCTGGAAGTTTGACGTTTGTATCCGGAAGATTCACCCCTTTATTACTGCTTAGTGTCCCACCATGAACCGTCTTTAGGCGCACAGTATCTCTATTGTTGGTTTCAGTCACCTCGAAAACCAGCTTGCCATCGTCCATCAAGATGCGTTCACCCACTTCACAGTCTTCAGCAAACTGATCGTAGGACATGTATATATTGTCTTGCGTACCCTCCGCTAGCTCGTCGTTCGTAATCGTGATAATATCGCCTTCGGTCAGGAGCAGGGCATCGTCTTTGATTTTGCCGACCCGAAGTTTTGGGCCCTGCAAGTCTGCGAGGATGCCGATATGAAGCTTGTGTTCGATATTGATGACTTGTATACGCTCGATAACCTGTAAATGATCCTTATGAGTACCATGACTAAAATTAAGGCGAAAAACGTCCACTCCGGCTTCAATCAGTTCAAGGAGCTTCTCTGGGGAGCTGCAGGCAGGCCCTACTGTGGCAACGATTTTGGTAAACTGCGAGCCATCTTTGCGCAGGTGGGACTTGTTTTTTTCAAGCAATACTGCTGCTTCCGAAAGTGCCATTCTTTTTTTTGTGTTTTAAGTGTATTTTTTACAATAAGCTTTGCGGCGCAAAATTAACACCATCCGCCAGGTTTTCAAACCGAATTTGCCTCTGTTTTGTGTCTTGGTTGTTCAAAACTTTGTAAAAGGGAAAGAAAAACCATGTGTTTTCTTTCCTGTCAACAAGACTAAGTGTTTGTATTACGAAAAGTTAGGGGGGTTATGATTTCTTCCTTTTCAAAAAAATAAAGCCGAAATGTTTGATAAAGCTGCTAGTTGGCGTTTCTTTGCCCCCAGAAAAATAGACTTTTTTTCACCAACAAGTTTTGAAAAACATGGCAAGCATAGCCGAACGCGTTAAAAAAATCATCATTGACAAATTAGGTGTTGAAGGAACAGATGTGGCTCCAGAAGCAAGCTTCATCAATGACCTCGGTGCCGACTCGCTCGATACAGTTGAACTCATCATGGAATTTGAAAAAGAATTCGATGTGTCTATCCCTGACGAGCAAGCAGAAGGTATCCAAACCGTAGGTCAGGCGATCGCCTATTTGGAGAGCGTCATCTCTTGATTTCTAAAGGGTAGGGTTTTAACCCATTCGCAAAAAGCGGTTCAAAGCAGTATTGCTTTGAACCGCTTTTGTTTGTTGCCTTTTCGGCGGAATATATTATGCATGCTCCAGCACGTCAAAGGAGGCTAATGTATGTTCCAAAAAAGCCGGTATCAAGGTCTCAAAGGTGCGCTGGATTTTTTGTGGGTTTCCAAGGTCTCGTATCATTCGATCGTATCGCGACTCACCGTGCTCCTCCACAATAGATTTTTTTCGTTCTTCTTCCATGAAATATTTTAACAACCCTTCCGGGTCGGCTTCGGGATGGAATTGTGTGCCGATCATTGTTTGGCTAAATCTTACAGCCATAATGGCCCGCTCATAGTGAACGTGCGGGCGGAGTTTTTCGAGGCACAAAATATGTGCTCCCAGTGCCTTAAACTGTTTGTGATTCGGATTTATGACTTGATAGCGACGAAAGTCTGCTATATAAAATGGGTCTGGCAATCCCTCAAAGAACGGCTCGTCCTTTCCATCGTGCGTTTTGTAAACAGGATAAGTGCCGAAAGACATTTTGTAACGCTGAGTCACTTCTCCAAGGCCGAAGTGGTAGCAAGCCATTTGGAATGAATGGCAGATAAAAAAACAATGCTTTTTCTCTTCCTGGGCTTTATTATTGTATTGCCACAAGTCTTCGATAAGGTTGAAAAACGGTTCTTGCCATTTGCCGCCGCTTTCAAGTGGGTCGCCAGGGCCTCCTGAAAACAGGTAGATGTCGTAAGATGTATCTGGGATTTCGCACCTGGCTCGCACATCAAAATGGTCGAATTCCAGTACTTCGGCATACCGGCCCAAAATACTTTTCAACATCGGAATACCGCGATTCTGTTCGCCGTTGTACATATCCAAAAGGGCAGCACGGAGCATTTTTACTTGTGGTAAATAGTGAACAATAGGTATCGATCTTTGTCTTTGGAAATCTTGGGGGGCTTCAAACGTCAATTTTCGCAAAAAATATTCACAAAATGTCAATTGTACAAGAATTCAACGCCTATCGCACTCGCATGAACGAGCGTATTTTGGCACAAGACAACAAAGTAATCAAAAGGTTTTGGAGCCTCGACAACCAGACCTACCAAGAAGGCGCACTTGACACACGCACCAAAGAATTGCTTGGTTTGGTGGCTTCTATGGTGTTGCGCTGCGACGATTGTATCAAATATCACCTCGGCAAATGTCATGAGCTGGGACTTACGACCGAACAGATTTTTGAGGTCTTTGCCGTAGCCAATCTGGTCGGTGGTTCTATTTGCATCCCGCACACGCGCCGTGCTGTGGAGTATTGGGAGGAATTGCAACAGTAACTAATCAACTATTATGACCTTTTTCAGAAGCCGAAGGCCAATGGAAAGCTCTACTGTTGTGTTGCGAATGCGGCGTTCAGGGATAGTAGTATTCTGTCCCGGATTCCATGGATCAGCAACATTTGGAATAGCCATTTGTCTGTATTGGGGTGTCACATCCGGGTTTACGGAGAGCTGGATTTGGCAGCCAACCAATTCGGAAAAGTCAAATTCTATGCCCCCTCCAGCCGAGAAGCCCCCCATCCAACGTTGCACCCCGCCCATGAGGGGATAGAAGAGTTTTCGAGTCGGGTCGGACGCTGTAAGGGCATCAATATTAGTGCTGTAAGTATAATCAGCCCTTAGCCCACCGAAATAAAAGTATCGTGTACGGCCGTTGTTGGACTCTTTAAACCGTTGTTTCGCACCAAGTGAAAAAGAGAAGTTGTTAAATATGAAGCGTTCGGTAAAAGTACCGCCGGGTGCACCCGAGTTGAAATTGAAAAAACGATAGCGGGTAGCACTTCCTTTTACGTGATAGCCAAGCTGCATGTAAAAAGAGCCACGATTATCCTCATTATTGATGCTTTCCAAACTAAGGGCGGCATGGTATTGAAACAGTGGTTCACGTCCGGATGAGTTGTCCCATTTTTGAAGGCCGGCTGTGGGGCCAAAGTGGATGACATAAGCGGTGCTTTGGGCAGTTATTAGACCAAAAAAGACAAAAATGAACAAAATTGGGAGTGACGTTCGCATTATTATGCTGTTTTTGTGGCGAAAATAATAGTTTGCTTGGATTCCGCGGTACATAGCTTTTAGATGGCTCGTTTCGCCATGGTCCCATTCCCGTATTTTTGCCTTTAATATCACGCATTTATTCCTTCAGAACCGCTGCAATATGAATAGAACCACGTTTAATCTGACCAATACAACTTTTGACGACTTTAGATATTCGCGCCCAAACATGAAGGACGTTTCTCAAGAATTTGAAAAACACCTTTCTAAATTTGAAACCGCGACAGATGTTGTCAAGCAACAAGAAGCACTGGCCGGCATTGTGGCAGTACGCGAGGAATTCGGTTCCATGTTCAATCTCTGTTATATAAGGCACACCTCCAACACGGCTGATCCTTTTTACGAGGCTGAAAATCAATATTTTGATGAACACTCCCCGTCTTTTGAGGCGCTGAACAACCGTTTTTTTCAAGCGCTGCTCTCCTCGCCATTCAGGGATCTTTTAGCCGAAAAATATGGCAACCACCTTTTCACATTGGCGGAAGTATCGCTTAAAACTTTCCAACCAAGCATCCTCGAAGATTTAAAGCAAGAAAACGCGCTCAGCACCGAATACACCATAATAAAGGCCCGCGCAAAAGTTGAATTTGAGGGTAATTCCTACAACCTCAGCAGCCTGCTCCCCATTGAATTGTCTGACGACCGTACTACGCGCAAAAATGCGACCACAGCAAAGAGCAGTTTCTATGCCGACAATGCCGAGGCCATAGAAAACATCTTTGACCAGATGGTAAAGCTGCGGCATGGCATTGCGCAAAAGCTTGGATTCCGCAATTTTACGGAGGTTGGATATGCACGGATGCGTCGTTCGGATTACACGCCCGACATGGTGGCAAATTTCCGGCGTCAAGTTCGAGAGCACATCGTACCTATCGCCTCTGAGCTTTACGACCGCCAGCGCAAACGTTTGGGAATCAACACCCTAAAGCATTACGATGAAGACTACAAGTTTGCCAGTGGTAACCCTAAGCCCATTGGCACACCCGAGCAAATTGTAGCGAATGCCGCCAAAATGTACCATGAGCTAAGCCCCGAAACCGATGTTTTTTTCACCCGGATGCAGGCTGCCAAACTTATGGATTTGGTTAACCGCGATGGCAAAGCAACCGGGGGCTATTGCACGTATGTTAGCAAGTTCGACGCGCCTTACATTTTTTCCAATTTTAATGGCACAAGTGGCGATATTGATGTGCTGACGCACGAGGCCGGACATGCCTTTCAGGTGTGGTGCAGCCGCGATTTCCTATTCGAGGAGTACCATTGGCCTACAGCCGATGCCGCTGAAATTCACTCCATGAGTATGGAGTTTTTTACCTGGCCATGGATGCATCTGTTTTTTGGCCCTCAGACCAATAAGTACCATTTCATGCATTTGGCTGGTGCTATTCAGTTCCTGCCCTACGGTGTAGCGGTGGATGAATTTCAACATATTGTGTATGAAAAACCCGACATGACCCCAGCCGAGCGAAACGCCGTATGGCGAGAGATGGAAAAAACCTACCTGCCACACAGAGATTACGATGGTATTGAACACCTCGAAATGGGCCGTTTTTGGCATAAACAAAGCCACATCTTCAATTCACCATTCTATTACATTGATTATGCGCTCGCGCAAATTTGTGCCTTCCAGTTTTGGGTGAAAGACCGCAGTGACCATGATACGGCCTGGGGCGATTATCTCCGCCTTTGTCGGGCAGGAGGGAGTCTGTCTTTTCTCAATTTGGTAAAACTAGCAAACCTGAAATCGCCTTTTGATGATGGCTGTGTTAAATCTGTTGTTGGGGAAATTCAGGATTATCTGAACAGTGTGGATGATTCCAATTTCTGAATCAGATGAGACAATTGTATTTTTGAAAAATTTTTTGAAATGGAAAATGTCAAAAAGGTAGGTAAAGAGAAATTGTCTCCAAATACAAGCTCGCCAAACAAAATGGATCAAGTTGAGGTTGCTTGGCGGCAACTTTCATTTCTTAGAGAGGAGATTCTCGGCCACCAAAAAATTCGCGCTCAAATTATCGGGGTTAAAATAACTGCGGTCAGTCTAGGAATAGGCTATATTCTTGACAATTCGAATATGGTCCATCCAACAATCCTTATTGTTGTAGCGTATGCTTCTGTTCTATTTGATTTTCTTCTAACTAGCCATAGTATAGCCATAAAACGGGCGGGGCTATACATTAGAACCAATTTGGAAAAGATTATCAAAGCAGAGACAAATTGGCCAAATGAAATCCTGCTTTGGGAAGAATTTTTGGCCCAGAAAACGTCAACTCAAATTTTTTCAATAATAGGTCACTTTGGGCTTACTTTGTTGGCCTCCCTTCTTTCATTTGCCAGTCCATTTATGCCTACAGATCAACCAAATCCAATACATCCTTATATTGTTTATTTTTTATTGGCGGTGCTTGCCATCTTTCTGATATTGGATTTTCGAGCTTTTTTGCGGCCATTAAAATATTACGGAAAGTAAAACAAGTTACAAAACTTTGAATTTTAAACGAATGCGTTTCATACTACTTTTATTCATTTTTCTTGCTGTAACGGCATTCAATTCCGAGATAGCCCCACCCACCCTCAAACTCGCCCTGCTCAAATACAGCGGCGGCGGTGATTGGTACAATGATGTAAACTCGCTGAAAAATCTCGCCAAATTCTGCAACGAAAACCTTCGAACCAACTTCGATGCCACAGATTATGCTACCGTGGAGCCGGGCAGTGCCGAGATATTCAATTATCCCATCGTGTACGCCACAGGCCATGGCAATATGCTTTTCAGCGACCTAGAAGCCCGAAATCTTCGTTCGTATCTTGAAGGCGGAGGCTTTCTAATCTTAAACGACGATTTTGGCCTGGACCCTTTTGTTCGACCAGCCATGAAAAAGGTTTTTCCTGAACTTGATTTTGTGGAATTGCCCTTCAGCCATCCTATTTATCACCAGAAATACAACTTCAACAACGGGATTCCTAAAATCCACGAACACGATGGTAAGCCGGCACAAGGGTTTGGGCTCCTCTACCAAGGTCGCCTGGTGTGTTACTACAATTTCGAGACCGACCTCGGCGATGGCTGGGACGATATTCACAACGACCCTAAAGAAATGCGAACCAAAGCGTTGCAGATGGGCGCGAACATTGTCCAGTACGTTTTTGGGCAGTAGCCCGGAACGCTGTTCCGGGGTGCTAATTAATCCCGGAACAGCGTTCCGGGCTACTAAAACAGAAGGCGAAGGTCTTACGACCCTCGCCTTCTTTCTTGTCAGCCATTAAAATGGCTTCTGCTTAATTCTCGCAGCACGGAATCGGGCAAGGCATGTCGCAGCAAGTTTGCTCTGACATGTTGCAAGATTCTGGCAAACAGCAGGATTCCGGTGAGCAACAAGCCGTGCCGTTTGCACCAACAAAAGCAAATGCGATACCTGCAGAAAGCAGTATAGAGGCAACGATTGCCAAAGATTTATTTCTCATGATGTGAAATTTTAGTTTAAGTTATTGAATGAACCCCGGAACGCCGTTCCGAAGGCTGTCAGAAAAATTCTGACGGGTAAAGTTCTTTAAGGGCTTTTTGCGAAACTTAAACTGAAAAGGAGGGGGGTTTCCAAATAGAAAGGCAAACCTGTTGGGGCAAAAAATCTTGCGGTTCGCCTGGTTTTACTCGTTTTTCCTCAGGTAATGGCGGCGCGATGTGAAGAACAGGGCGCTCTGGCACGACGCAAAGGCAGCAACATGGCCCATAAACACAGCAAATTGGAAGTGGACAACCTGATTTTTCTCCGCAATCATTCTCTTTTTCCGTGTTCGACAAATCTAGATTATGTGGCTCTTCCTTATAACAAGAGGTTTCTGATTTTGCCGAACAAATTTCTTTCACCGTGCAAATTCCACCGGAATAGTCGCAAGCCTTGTCCAGCCCTCGAGGTGGCGAGGTGGCCAGAAACAATGTGACCGAAAACAGGATGGCGAGCAGGCGCTCCATATAGCATTGATTTGCGGGCACAAATGAAAAAAATTGCACTCGTTCATTTCTCTTATCTCCAGATTTTAACACAACCTTATCTGCGCGGTTTACCTTCGCAATCGCTTTTAAACCCTTCATCCAACACATTGACCACATTCGACAAATTGACCACATTCAATATTCTTCTACTTGGCTCTGGTGGCCGCGAACATGCTTTTGCATGGAAACTCAAGCAGAGCAAACGCTGCTCCCAACTTTACATAGCACCCGGGAATGCCGGTACATCTGCTTTAGGTCAAAATGTGCCTATCAGCCCCCTGGATTTTTCTGCCATCGAAAAATTTGTGCTCGAAAACAATATAGAAATGGTCGTTGTCGGCCCTGAAGAACCCCTTGTCCGTGGCATTTGGGACTATTTTCAAGAACGAGCACACTTGAAAAAAATCCCCCTGATTGGGCCTTCAAAAGCCGGGGCAATGCTGGAAGGAAGCAAGGCCTGGAGCAAAAAATTTATGCTGCGACATAATATCCCAACCGCTGGTTATCAAGAATTTACCACCGAAACTCTTGATGCTGGTTTAGCCTTTCTGAAAAACCACACCCTGCCCATTGTATTGAAAGCCGACGGTTTGGCGGCGGGTAAAGGCGTGGTCATTTGCCAGAGCAACGCAGAAGCAGAAGTAGAAATGCGGGATATGCTTGGTGGAAAATTTGGCGCAGCCAGCGCACGCGTGGTAGTAGAGGAGTTTTTGGAAGGTATAGAATTTAGCGTTTTTGTGCTGACCGATGGTAAAACCTACAAAATATTGCCGGAAGCAAAAGATTACAAACGCATCGGAGAGGATGATACCGGGCCAAACACCGGGGGTATGGGCGCTGTAAGTCCGGTGCCTTTTCTGGACTCAGCCATGTGGGCAAAAGTGGAAGAGCGCGTCATTCGTCCCACTGTGGAGGGTTTAAAAAAAGAAAATATCCCTTACAAAGGCTTCATTTTCATTGGTTTCATAAGTGTGCGTGGCGAGCCATTTGTGATTGAGTACAATTGTCGTATGGGCGATCCAGAAACCGAAGTAGTGCTCCCGCGCCTCAAAAATGACCTAGTAAGCTTGTTCAGCCACTGCGCAGGAGGAAGCCTTAGCGATGTCAAAATTCGGGCAGATAAGCGCACAGCCACCACAGTTTTCCTCGTCAGTGGCGGTTATCCCGGCGATTATGAAAAGGGTAAAGTCATTTCAGGACTTGAGAAGATAAAAAATGGAATTGCTTTTCACGCTGGAACTGCCGCAACCAAAGAAGGAGATTGTCTGACCGCGGGCGGTAGGGTTATTGCGCTTACCAGCTTAGGTAAAGATATCCCGACAGCCTTGCGCAAATCGAACCGAAATGCAAATACCGTCCAGTTTGAAGGGAAGTACTTCCGGCGGGACATTGGCAAAGATTTGATCTAAGCGAGCGTCATCTACATTCATTTTCCAAAACATTGATTTTCAATGAAATTCACCCTTATTTCCCTGACAATTTTAACAGCCGCATTTCTTTGGCTGGCTTGTAAACACCCCAAGTACACCAGCGACAAGCTCCCCGAAAAACAGATCCGCTGGGGCAATGGCGGCGGTTTTGCAGGCAAAGAAAGCTCGCATATTTTGTGTGATAACGGCCAGATTTTTAGCCGCGACATTTTGGGCAAAACTTCAGAGGCTGGCAAAACGAAAGGTAAAAAAGCCAAGGAGATTTTCGAAACTATAGAATCCCAGCGGCTTGCTAAAATGGAATTTCACCATCCCGGAAACATCTATTATTTTTTGGAATTTCAGGATGGCGACATGGTGAGCCGTGTGGTGTGGGGGGACAAAAATTTCTCCGTTGGAAAAGCGGTGGAGGATTTGTTCCGTGAGTTGAATGATCTGTTAAAAAAAGAGTGAGCTTATTTCCTGGCCAGATACACCCCCAACAAAATCACGGTTGTGCCCACAAGGTCAATCATGCCAATCTCTTCTCCATCCAATGCGCCAATGGCGATGGCGCCAATTGGCAAGAGATAGGTTACAGAGGTGGCGAAAATCGCGCTCGTGCGCTGAAGAAGCCAGAAGTACATAATGGAGCCGAATACCGTGCCCACTGCCGCGAGGTAGAATATATAGCCAAGCCCGATCATTCCTTCGGGGTGTTGCCACGCAACCGCCCAACCGCCTGATAACCAAAGCCCAAGCATAAAAACGCCTCCTGTTATTACAAAAGCTGCCGAAGCGATACCGGCAGGATGTTGCTCGCGAAGCTGGGTGTTAACCGTGTTTGCATTGATGGCATAACACACCGTGGCAAGCACACAGAGACCTGCAAAAAACGCATTGCCAGACACTCCACTGCTCGCATTAAAAAGCACAAGCAATACCGCCCCAGCCAAGCCAATCGCCACACCTAAGATTTTATTCCTGGAGAAGTTCATGGCAAAAAATGCCGTGCCGATTAGAAGCGTAAAGAGCGGTGTGAGTGAATTGAGCACTCCGGCAAGGCTGCTGCTAACGTGTTGCTGCGCCACTGCAAAAAAGAAATTAGGTATAGCAGAGCCACAAAGTGCTACGATAATCAAGGGTTTCCAGCGCCGCCAGTCAATCTTGCTCCAGTAGGCCGCAGCGATGGGCAAGTAAAGCACTGTGGCAAGAACCATTCGCCACATGGCCATTTGCATTGGACTGAAAATTGTCACCGAACGCTTAATAAACAAGAAGGAAGCTCCCCAGATCGCGGCAAGCAAAAACATCAAAAACCAATCAAAAACGGATGGTTGACGGGAGGGCATATTTGTTGTGGATTTGTGGATTTGGTGATTTGTGGATTTGTGGATTTGTGGATTTGTGCACTTCAAATCACCAAATCCACAAACCACCAAAAAACCAACCTTGCTACTTGCCACATATTATTCCCAAGACCTTCCCCTTGAACCGTTGGCCAATAAAGGGTGTATTGCTGGATTTGGAGCGGATGTTTTTTGCTTCCAGCACCCATTCAATGTCAGGATCAAAAACGGTCAATTCCGCGCGTTCTCCTTTGGCAATTTTTGGAATGGGCAATCCTAAAACCCGGCGTGGTGCAAGGCTCATTTTTTCAACCAAATCATTGACTGTCAGTTTTTTATCCAAAAAAGTGCGGCAAAGGGAAAAGGATGTTTCCAGCCCAATCATACCAAATTCGGCATAGGTGAATTCCAGGTTTTTGGCTTCCTCGTGCCAGGGAGTGTGATTCGAGCAAATAAAATCAATCGTCCCATCAGCAAGGCCCTCTAGCAAAGCATCGGCATCGGCCTTGTTGCGAAGCGGGGGCACTATTTTCCAATTGGAATCAAATTCTGCCAGTTTTTCTTCGCTGAAGCAGAGATTCGCCACCGCAACGGAGCAACTTACACGCAACCCGGCTTGTTTGGCTGCTCTTACAAGCGCCACGCTTTTTGCCGTTGAAATCAAATGGATATGCAATCTGCCTTCGGAATATTCCAACAGACTGAGGTCGCGTTGCACCATGAGTTCTTCCGCCAGGGCAGGAAGCCCTTTCAATCCAAGCGAAGTACTCATCACTCCTTCGTGCACCTGCCCTCCGGCAGCAATCGTTTTATGATGAGGAACATTGATTATCAAGCCTTCGAAGGCCTTCGAGTATTGCAAAGCGCGCAGCAACAGCCCTGCATCTTGAACCGAGCGTTTGCCATCGCTGAAGGCCACGGCGCCCGCTGTGTGCATATCAAAAAGCTCGGCCAAGTCCTTTCCCTCGCAACTTTGCGAAACCGCCCCGATTGGATAACAGTGCACGGGCAAATCATTCGCCTTGTTTTTTACATATAATATCTCAGACTTGGTGTGCAAGGCCGGGTCGGTATTTGGAAAGCAGGCCATGGAGGTAAATCCTCCGGCAGCGGCAGCGGCAGCGGCCGTGGTCAAATCCTCCCTGTGTTCGTAGCCGGGATCAGCAGCATATACGCCTACATCAAGCCAGCCCGGAGATACGCAGAGATTCGAAGATTCCCACAGGACCGCCCCTTGTGGCAAAGGAATCTGGTCGCCAATGGCATCAATATGGCCATCTTTCAGCAAAATATCCTGTACCCGGCTTTTAGAAGTGCCGTCAAAGAGATGTGCATTTTTTAATAGTACTTGCATGTATCTGATGCGTGAATGTGCGACCCCTTTTTGGAGGTATCATCGCTGGTTTGGCCAATTTTTTGGCAGTTTGTACCAATAATTATTCCGAATTACCCATCCTGGTTCCTGACGATACAAATTGAAATTCTTGTCTTTTATCATACCCTCATCGTACCAGAATGGCGCATCTGCATCCTTTTTATGAAGAAAAATGCCCAAGGCTGATTGGTCTTCCTGTACCTCAAATTGCAGCACATACAAAGCCCAGTTATTGACAATTGTCTTTATTTCTGATCGCAAGGTTTCTTTCCTGAAATAAACCTGATGTCCATCTGCACGACTTTTCTCCAAAAATTTGACATCCTGGGTCATGCCCATGTCTTCGTCCACTTTGGTCCAAATGCTAAACTCGTATGTCCCTTTTGGCATTGGATTATTCCAAATCCAGGTAGTATCTCCAATGTTCCCATAGCCGGAACCTTTTCCCTGGAAAATATGCTCGCTCGTGGTAATTGAATCAAAGTTGATGCTGGTGTACCAACCTGGCTGTTTTTCGCTGCGAAAACCGCGGCCAGCATTGAACGTTGCTTGTCGCTCTTCTGCTAAAACAAGGAGTGATTGTTCCTGCGACCAGGCGCGAACACTGTCAGGTATTAATGCCATTATTTTGAGCTCCGGGTTTTGGTACACTTGGGTAGCCTTGTCCAGCAGGTGTCCATATTTTTTTTGAACATCTTCCCATTTGCTCATTTCGATCATGAGTGCAATAGGGCGGTTGTCAGGAAGCTCAGAAAGCAATTCTGGCGGTTCGCAGGCCTGAAGAGAAAATTGCATGGATTTTACCATCCGGCCTATTGCAGCACGGCTCAAATTAACGCCCATGTCTGGCACGCCCGTTTGTAATGCCGTGTATTGCACCTTTTTAAAAAGTGGATAATATACCTCAAGCCAGAGGTTTTCCGAACCAACATGGTAATAGGGCAGGGGCATAAAAGCCTGAAAGCGGGCAAAATCAACCTTATTTAACCAATGATCTGGTGATGCAGCCACGGCATTGTGCTGCGCTACACTGGGCATCAATGGCAAGGCTTTATGTTTTTGAAAATAAAAGGCTTCCCAGCATAAAACGGTTAGGGGAGTGAGGACCAGACCCCATTTCGCGACGTTTGGGAAATGTCTCGCAACAAGTTCTGAACGAGACTTTAGCCATGCTATCCATTGTTCGCCCATTTGCATTCGCTGGCTTTTATTCCATAGGATATAAAACATCAAAACATTGATGATGTAATAAAATGCCCAGGTGAATCGCCCAAGCCCCCTGAATTGTCGAAGCGGACCAAGGTAATTAACCATCCACTCCAATCCTTTTATGGAAAAAGGAAAACCAAAACCAAAAACCAGGGTTGCAAATGCTGCAAAACAAATCCCGAGGAGGTAGTTTTTATGTACCCGGTGATAGGCCGCTTGCTCCCATTCCGGCTCAAAAAGTCTGAAACGCCGTTTGAAGATAAGCCACAGCGTAAATACGAATGCCGCAAGGCCAACATAGGCCTCTGCTTCAAAATCTAGCCCTCTGATTTTCGTAATGTTCTCATTGATCCACTGGTGCATTGGGAAAAAATTATATGGCAAAAACACCCCTTCCCAACGTCCAATATAATCTGTGAATCCATACGGTGCCGCGGCCCTGTCAGGGCAATAATCGGACCAGTGGGTCCAGATGTTCAAGGCCGCGAATGGAAGGACTATCATCACGATCATGTGACTTGACCGAGTCCAGAAATTGCGCCAGGATCGGTCTCGCAGGATTTGAAATAAGGTATAAAAGCCCAAAAAAACTGCGGAAACCCCCAAATAGTAAAAATGTAACTGCGATGAAAACCAGATAAGTATCCCGATCAAAAGGCTTTTATAGCGACGACTCTGCAGTTCTTCATACCGACAGAGCAACAACAAAAGCATCGGCAGTACCCAAATATGTGAGAGACCAAAATGCCCGTCGAATCTGTTGTATTGCGGCGAAAGAAATCCGATGCCCAGGGCTGCAATACCAGCATACCATGCAGGCAGATGGAGTTTTCTAAACAACAGGTAGATAACCCCTGCACCAAATACTATGGACAATACCAGAAATAGATGCAAAATACCTATTGTCTGGCCTCGCACATCAAAAACATGCTGGCTCCACCATTTTATCGCCACACATAAAATTGGCTGATTGTCTGTAAAAAGGACATGGTCGCCAAATGGATAACCCATGCCGCCAAAGTGGACATAGCCGGAATCGTGTTGCACAAACCAGGCCGTGGTCATGTAATTTTTTAGACCATCAGAACTTTTAGCGAACATGACTTCATTGGGAGACCGGAGCCATGTGCCGTGATTTGCCCAAATCATAAGAAAGGCCACAAACATTACAATTACCAAGCCCCAAAACGTGTGGCCTCGCTTTGGCGAAGCAAGGTTGTGCAAGGTATGTTCTATCTGTTCTACGCCTTTCATTCTGTTTGATTTGACGCTCGTGCATCCAAGGGAGTACTTCTGAAATCAGCTAATTGGCGGGCAAAAGTAGGCAAATCGGCCCATCGGCTTCGGGTTAAAATGAGCCTTTAAGTACTTTGATGTTAAATTCCAAAATATTCTGGCTGGAAATGCAATAACCCACCCAAAGTCTGTGTTTTATGCGCGAATTTATTATTATTTACAAGCCAAAGTACGGCAAAATGCCTATGGAAGAAACCTACACATACGATGCACAAATGGTACAATTTCTGTACCGCGAACTATCCGCTGGGGACGCAGTAGAAATGGCGCATTTGATAGAAGATGATTCTGAAATCAGCGCTGATTTCAATGCCCTGTTGCTTGCAAAAGCACAACTTCCCAAGGTTCAGTTCAACCCTTCGCCCACTGTGCTGCACAACATCCTGCAATACAGCTCAAAAACGGCTTTGGAAGCACATTTTTAAACAAATATTGCTTCTACCCCAGGCCCTCGTACCGAAAATTTCGGAGCGGGGGCTTTTTGTTAAAGGGGAGACCCCGGAAGTTTTCGAAAACCTCCGGGGTCTCCCCCTCAGTAGTCAACCCTTTCTAAAAACAAGCCGCTGGGAGGAGCGGTATAGCGAGCGGGCTCATTGGAATTTGTTTTTAAAAACGTTTCAACATCTTGCCCAGTCATTTTGCCCCGCCCAACTTCTACCAACACCCCCACGATACGACGAACCATTTTCCAAAGAAAATGAGAACCGGTGATGTGTATGTAGATACGATCTCCATCCTCTCTAATTTCCACACGATCAAGATCCACAAGGGTGCTTTTACCATCTTTTTCATTTACGCCAAACGAACGGAAATCGTGAAAGCCTTCGAGCAGGGAAGCCGCATTGCGCATTGTACCAAGATCAAGCGTTTCACGAACCCACCAGACATACTTTTTGCCAAAAGCGTCGCGCCTTTTTGAGATTTGGTAGGTGTAACTGCGGCTGCGGGCATCGTGCCGAGCATGGAATTTCGGGTGGACCTTTTCAACATGCAGGATATTGATAGCATGACCAAGTTCGTCGTTCAATCGCACCATGATTTGCTCTGGAGAAAGGCGCGTGTCGGTGAGCTCCAAATGGGCTACTTGCCCACGGGCATGCACACCGGCATCTGTTCTGCCTGCGCTATAGATTTCAACTGGCTGATTTTCAAAAATTTTAGCCGCTGCCTGAAGGAGTTCTCCTTGCACCGTGCGTTCATTTTTTTGAAGCTGCCAGCCAGCATATCGCGAACCATCGTATTCCAGGGTCAGTTTGAATTTCGACATATTATTTGAATATAAAAATCGAGGCACAAGGTTCAAAACCCTGTGCCTCGATGTGTATCTGATCGCGTTGTTTTTATTTTTTCAAGTAGTTTTCCTCAAAAAACGCTCGATAGCTATCAAGCGTCTTATTCTTCAAAATGCGCCGATAGTTTTCCTGAGTCACAGCGAACAGCTCTTTGTTGTAGGTCTTCTTAGCGGTTTCGCCCAAAAAGTCTTTTTGGTTTTTGACCTCGTTATAATAACGCATCGCCTGGTCCTTGCTATCGAATTTTCGAATGACTACGATTGGCGTGTTCGTATCCGTACCCAGGAAAATGTTGGAGATTCGCAGTTGTTCTGCTTTATGATGTTCGCTATTGTAATCCGATACGGCCGCTTTCACATCATCCAGTTTCACATCCCCTCCCGAAAGAGCCACGATAAAATAGTGAAGTTTGTCGTCCTCTATGGTAAATTCTTCGTCAACCGGTGTTTCGGTTTTTTTCTTTTCTTCCACCTCAAAACCTTTACAGGCAAGCAAACGAGCGATTTCTTTGGCACGCGTGGCTTCGGGACTTTCTGGGTATTGTTTAATAAGCTCGCCGAGCGCCGCACAATAGGCTTCATTCCCACTAAGGTTGCCCGTGCAAAGAGCACTCAACAAGGCAAATTTGGCCACAAGCGGATTCTGAGACCCGTATTTTTGGGGTGCTTCTTCACATCTGGTCAAGGCCTCTTTGTACACACCTTTTTGGAATAGCGTGTAAGTGTCTTCGTAGTATTTGTTGAGCTCGCGCTCGCGCTCTTTGGTCGCATTGAGGAAGTTGGGGTCAGTGAGTGTACGCGCATAAGCACTTTTGGGGTATTTTTCTACCAACTTGTCGTAGTAAAACTGTGCACGCTCACGGTTGCTGAGGTCTGTGAAAGCCAGATAACAGTAATACCATGTTTCTTTTTCATAACGAGCCGTATCCGGGTACCTGGCTTGCATATCCTCAAGCGTACCCGTACACCGGCGATTGTTCTGCAAGCGATCCCGATAGAGGGTTCCAAGTTGGTACATGGCTTCATAAGTTGCCAAATGAATCACGGAAAGTTCCGCCTCCGATTTTGGGATACTGGCAAATATGTCCTTTAGTTCGGCATCTGCCACTACATTAGTGCGGTTGCTGTCTCCCCCTGCCGCTTCATCAAGGCCTCCTGCCACCAGGCGGTTGCTGCGCCTCCAGTTGTCGTCAAGCTTGCGGTCTCCCCAGTTGCGTGCAAAGTCTTTTCGTCCTTTTTTCAAGAAATTTTCATTGTAAAAATAGAATGAAGAGGGCTTGTTTCCAGCCGTTGGCGTTGGCGCCTTAGCAGGGCCTGCCGCAGCTGGATCTTTTGAGCTGCTCTGGATGGCCGAAGCTTGTGCGGCTTCTCGTTGCTTTTTTATTGTTTTTGCCAGTTCCTTGCGTTCGACATCCGACATACGGAAGATACGAACGATGCTGTCGTTGGCTTCAATGGTTTGAATAAGTCGGGCAATATCTTTGAGGTTGGTGGCATACTCCGTAGCTACCATGCGCCGTGGGTCTTCTGCGGGCATAACGGTGAGCGTGCTGTCGTAATAAGCCTTAGCTAGCACAAATTGCTCGTCTTCAAAATAAATATCGGCGAGTTTGAGGTACGTTTCGGCGCGTTGCGTTGTATTGTTTGTGTTGTAATCCAAGGACTTACGCAAATATTCGATCCCTTTCTTTTTTTGCCCGTCCCGTAGGGCAATGTCAGCCATGCTAGAATAAATCTGGTCCCGATACTCAAGATTTTTATCATCGTTGAGCATTCGGTCGTATGTTTTCAGGGCTGACTCGCTGTCAATCTTGCTATTAGACCAACCCGCTATATTTTGCCTAAGGCGGGCGTTGAATTCCATTTCATACTTCGGGCCATTTCGCAGTACTTTATCGTAGGCGGCATAGGCTTGATCATATTGCCCGGCGCGTTCGTACAGTTGGGCCAGGATAAAAGACAAACGAGCGCGTTCTTTTTTACTGTCACTTAGTTCAATGGCTTTTGTAAGCGGCGGGATCGCTTTGCTGTACTGTTTTTGTTTGATAAACAGATATGCTTCTGCTGTTGCGAGATCGTCCTGCCTGTTTGCCGGGAAGTTCCGATCTTCCCAAAGTTCGCGGAAAAGAAATTCAGCCTCATCATATTTATCACGCTCCGTGAGAGTCCGCCCATACCACACCATTGAAGAAGGGAAATCGTGCGTACGGCCAAATGGTTGGTCGTAAGGATTGCTGCCCTTGACGGTGACTTCTTCGCTGTCTGTGGGGACAACGGAGGGTGTTGTGGTGGTTTTAGTCTCTACTTTCTCCTTCTCACCAGATTTTTTCTTCTTATTTTTTTCACGGGCCTTTTTTGCCGCGGCGGCTTTCCGCTTCTTTTCTGCAGCAGCTTTTTTCCTTTTTTCTGCAGCTTCTTTCTTTTTTTTAGCCGCGGCTTTCTTTTTCTCTGATATTTTTTGCTTCGATGACTTGCTGCTTTTCAATTTGGTCTTGGAAGTTCGGCGTGGATCCTGCTCTTCTCGAATGAATCTATAAGTAGCTTCTGCAGTCTCGTAATCACGTTTGAGGAATTGCGCTTTACCCATGAGACCATAGTTGTCGTCCGTCCAGCGGCCTGGCCGGTGAAGCGATATCCCTTTTGCGGATTTAAGGATAATATTATCCAATTCGGCTCGCGCACTGCTGGGGTCAGCTGCGGCATAGGGATATATTTCAAGAATTTGGCTGTAATTGTCAACATGCTGCTCTTCAAGTTTGGCCGTGGTAAGCCGGAAGAGTTCGTCAGCATTGAACCAATAATTGTATTTATTTGTAAAAGAGTGGTAAAACCTTTTGGTCTTGCTTGTCTCTTGCCCTTTCTTTTTGGTGGTGACACAGGCGGTTGTGGCTACCACACACAGCAGTACCACACCCGCAAGGGCTATTTTCCAAATATTTTTCATGTCAAAAATCTTGAAAAGCAGGTTTGGATTCAAAAATGCGGAGATTTTGGCTCCGCCCCACGAAAATTCGGGGTGGAAAAAGGCGCGATTTAGGGCAATCGGGTTGCCTAATGGGTTAAAATTATCAAAGGTTTCACAATATTATTCTCCATAAATGCTGGTCGCTTTCCGTTCCAATTCCGACATGGGGAAAATATCGGTCAGTCTTGCCTCCATTTTGAATGCCCCGCCACCATACTTTTTGCTGTAATAAACCAAGCCAAGTCCTTTTGCATACCACTCCTCACCAAGCCCTTCCACGGTTGCTGCCTTTTCTTTTTCATTGCCAATACGCTCACGAAGTTCAAATTTGATACAGGAGTATTTTTTACCATCATATTCAAAATCTGGTGCGACACCCAAAAACCTTCGTTTCCGCTCAACATATATGATGGCCTCAGGATCGTCTGGTGGGTTAAATTGAAGTTTGAACAAAAAAACGCCCGACGAGTCGCTAACAGAAAAGGGAAATTTGTTCGGTGCTTCAATAATGGTCTTTGTATGAATCTGCCCACCCTCTGCTTCTGGGCTTGGGTCTGCTTCATAGAGATGACTCTCTTTAGCCAAAGCACCACTTTTTGTGATTTTTTCTCGAATAATTTGACCGATCTGAAAACGGTGATCGTAGTAGGTTCCAACCAAAAAAAGGCCACTATCGCGCACAAAAGTGCGGTAGTGCCAATATTCCGGCATTACGGAGTCGTTTTGCGACACTACATACTCGTAAACTTTTCCGCCTCGCAGGTCTTTTACCGGGAAGTAATATTCACTGATGTCCCGTTTGCCCCCTGTGCCACAGGCAAAAAGGACAAAGGACAAAAACGGCAGGAACAAGAAAGCTAATGCACGCACAGCAACAATTTTGGCACAAAGAAAGGAAATTTGTGTAGGCAACCCGCCTGCCCTGCTTTGCGTCCTTTCACCGCACTTGTAAAAATTGGATTTTGGATATGAAAAATCAGCTATTCCCCCTTCTTTTATTGCTTGGCTCCTTTGCCTTGAACGCCCAAAACTCCTTAACTATTCAGCAAAGCCTGCAGTGGGCCAACACGCCCACAAACTATATGCTTGCCGACGGCTCGCCGTTTGAAGTCTGGAAATTTGAGGGCTGTTCCTTCGGAGATGAGGCTCGTTCGCTCCCGATTTTTTCCGAGCGGTTTGCCATTTCGAGCAATTCTACCATTGAAGTTGAACTCGTCTCTATACAATGGGAATCCCATCCCAAAAAACCTTCCAGCGACGACGCTTTCCTCGGTACGGATCTGGAAATCAAGACATTGGTGGAGCATGAGCGCAATCAATTTTATGGTCGCGTCAAATTCATACCTGTGCGAAAAGCAGGCAGCGGATACGAGCGTGCTACAGCCTTTACACTCAATGTGCGCATTACACCCTTACCAGTACCGCCCACGCCTGCCAGCAACCGTGATGGATTCACTTATACTTCCGTACTGAGCAGTGGAACTGTTTACAAATTTGGTATAGCACAAAACGGCATTTACAAACTCGATTATGCCTTTCTCAAAAACGAACTGGGCATTACCGACCTGGACAATATTGATCCCCGAAGCATCCGGCTCTATGGAAATGGCGGAGCCATGCTACCAGAAAAAAACAGCGACGCTCGTGCCGACGACCTGCTTGAAAATTCCATTCAAGTAATAGGCGAACAGGATGGCAAATTTGATGCGGGTGATTACATACTTTTCTATGCCGTTGGACCGCGCCCATGGATTTATCGCCCTCACGCCACCGACCCAGAACTAACCGTCCGTGTCAATCTTTACGACCACCACGCCTGGTACTTTATCAAAACTGGCGACGGCTTTGGCCTCCGAATTTCGGAAAAACCAAGTGTGGCTGCTACCTATATTACCGAGGAATTCGATGATTATCAACGAGTTGAGGAAGAAAAAAACAACTTGCTGCATTTTAATTCCTCTTCGCAAGGTTCGGGGAAGCGCTGGTTTGGTGATTATTTTTACCAGTCCAGGCAACAGGAATACGACTTCAATTTCCCTAACCTGGTGCAAGGCAGTACTGCTCGCGTACGCAGCGAATTTGCTGGTCGTAGCGGTGTGAGTCAAACGGTCCGGCTTGAAGTCGGCGGCTCTACTTTTTCAAAAACAATTTCAAGTGTTGCAGTTTCCAACAACGACGCACCTTATGCCTCTAATGCCCTCCTTAGTGGCAGCATTCAGCCCCCAACCGATGCCTTTAAGGCAAAAATAGTGTACCCGGAGGTAGGCGCACAAAGCGAGGGCTGGCTTGATTACATCGAAATTAATGCCCGTCGGCACTTGACCATGGCTGGTCCGATTTTGGAGTTCCGCGATTTGAAAACCCTTTCGCAAGACTTTGCAACTTTTCGACTCTCTGGCGCAAGCGGAAACACAACCATTTGGGATGTAACCAATCCGCAAACGCCCTATATTCAACAAAAAAGTCAGAATGGTGGAGTGGTTGAATTTGGCACTGCAAGCTTAGGCATACTTCGGAATTTCGTGGCGTTTACCGATGCGGCTAGTTTTTCAAAACCTGAAAGAACTGCGGGAAAACTCGGCCCTCAAAACCTGCACGGGCTTGAAAATCTGGATTTTGTGATCATTTATCACCCTGATTTTTTTGCTGAAGCCCTTCGTTTAGCGGAACATCGCCGCAGCTATTCCGGCTTGGATGTAGCTACCGTTGATATTAACCAACTTTATAATGAGTTTTCTTCCGGGGCAAAAGACCCTAGTGCTATACGCGATTTTGCACGGATGCTTTTGGAACGAAATCCCGATAAATTTAAATTTATGCTCCTGTTTGGGGATGCTTCTTTCGACCCAAAAAATAATACCAACAGCGAGGATAATAAGGATTTTATTCCAGCTTTTGAGACTGCTGAGTCCTTTAGCCCCATTGACGCTTTTCCTTCCGACGACTTTTACGCTTTACTTAGCCCCGATGAAAGCGGTTCCCTCACGGGTGCGCTCGACATCGCGGTAGGCCGTTTTGTTTGCAAAACGTCTGAAGAGGCGCGCGCTATCGTGGACAAAATCGTTGCATATGACAAAGACCCCGTTACGCTCGGCGATTGGCATTTGCGCACAACTTACATTGCTGATGATGAAGACGGCAATGCACACATCAACCAAGCGGAAAAGCTGGCCACAGAAAATGGTGTTGTTGAATCCTGGTTCAATATTGGCAAAATTTATTTTGATGCTTACCAGCAGGTGGCTACTTCGGCTGGCCAAAGATACCCGGATGCAAAAGCCGCGATCAATTCTGATATGTTCAAAGGCATGCTTGTTGCCAATTACATTGGCCATGGCGGTCCTCGTGGTTTATCGCAGGAGCGCGTGGTAGACAACAACGATATTGCCGGCTGGGACAATCCCAATCGTTACCCTTTGCTCATAACCGCCACCTGCACTTTTGGAGGTTATGACGATTATACCACCTTAACGGGTGGTGAACAGGCCTTTTTGAAAATAAATTCAGGGGCGATCGGGCTTTTTACCACCGTTCGATCTGTTTATATCGCGGGCAATGAAGACTTAACCGATGAGGTACAAGACTTTATCTTTCAACGAGTTAACGGAAAATATCGAACCATTGGCGATGTGTTGAAAGACTCCAAGAACGCACTCACCAGCGATGTTCGCAATGCAAGGCGGTTTACCCTGCTCGGCGACCCTGCCATGCATCTTGCCTTACCGGAATACCGGGTGGCAACGACCAAAATAAACGGACAATCCGTGACGCTCGGCCAGCCAGATACATTGCGGGCACTCATGCCCGTTTTACTGGAAGGTATAGTGACCGATACCCTTGGAAGTATCCTGAACAATTTCAATGGCCGGGTTTTTGTCACGGTTTTTGATAAAACACAAACGCTCAAAACATTAGGACAAGACCCCGGTAGTGTAATTCGCGATTTCAAAATCCAACGCAACATACTTTTCAAGGGCAGTGCAAAAGTGGTAAATGGTATTTTTACGGTCAATTTTGTGGTGCCAAAGGATATCAATTACGCCTATGGAAAAGGCAAGATCAGTTATTATGCAGAAAATGGAACACCTTTAGACGCGGCTGGGGGAGATGAAAACATCATCATTGGAGGGAATGCAGGTTTGGTACAAGACGACACGCCTCCGACTGTACAGGCCTTCCTAAACACAGACGCTTTTGCTTTTGGGGGAATCACAGATAACAACCCAAAAATCCTGGTGAAATGTACAGATGATTATGGCATGAATGTAACGGGAACCAGCATAGGTCACGATCTGACGGCTGTGTTGGATGGAAACGTATTGGAAACCTTGGTACTCAATGAGTTTTATGAAAGTGCTCAGGACTCTGCACGAAAAGGACAGGCAATTTATCCATTGCGCAATCTGGCTACTGGCCGTCATACATTACATGTAAAGGGTTGGGACATAGCGAACAATCCCGACGAGGGATATACTGAGTTTGTGGTGGCAGAAGATGGAAAAGCGGCACTTGCCCATGTGTTAAATTACCCCAACCCATTTACTACCAACACTTATTTTCAGTTTGAGCACAATTTGGCCGGGCAAATCCTGGATGTACAGGTCAGTATTTTCAGCGTGTCGGGTCGTTTGGTAAAGACCATTCAACAGACCATCACAAACAACGATAGTTACCGTATTTCAACGGATGTGCAATGGGATGGGAACGATGAATATGGTGATCCGCTCGCTCGGGGTGTGTACCTTTACCGGGTAAAAATACGCGGCACAGATGCTTCAGGTGCAAACAGCACCGCCCAAAGCGATTTTGAAAAACTGGTTATTTTGAAATAATTTTTATTTTACGAAACGTCGAAACGTCGCAACGATACAAATTACAAAACGTTGCGACGTTGCGGCGTTGCGTGAAATACCTTTGATTAGTACACCAAAACGTTACAACTAAATTCACTTGCTTTATCATGAATAAATTACTCGCACGGTCGCTGTTCGCGGCGGCTTTGACTCTGACCGGAACAGCCTTGTACGGGCAACTTGAACCCAAATGCGTTAATGGAAACAACCCCATCACAGGAGAGCGTTGTGCCAATGCTGTCACCTCTGCTGTTCCATTTCTCCGAATTGTGCCAGACGCTCGCGGTGGAGCTATGGGAGATGTAGGTATTGCTACCTCTGTTGACCCGAACGGAATGCATTACAATCCATCCAAATTAGCCTTTGCCGAAAAAAACGTATCCATTTCTGCTACATACACGCCTTGGATGCGCAACCTTGGCTTGAATGATGTCTATCTCGCCTATCTTTCTGCCTATTACCGTTTAGACAAATTTCAAGCGGTGGGGGCAAGCCTTCGCTATTTTTCACTGGGCGATATTGAATTTACAGACGTAATGGGCGAATCTCTCGGGCGAGGGCGACCCAATGAATTCGAGTTTTCTGGCGCATACGCCCGTAAATTGACTGAAAAGTTCTCTGCTGCCGTTGGCGCAAAATTCATTTACTCTAATCTCGCTACAGGTCGCTCAGCGGGAGATGACGCAGGTACTATAATCAAACCGGGTATTGCTGGCGCTGCAGATATTTCTCTGACCTATAAAACCCCTATTAAAATGGGTGACAACAAAGGTGAATTTATCTTCGGTACGGCAATTAGCAATATCGGATCGAAAATCACTTATACCAACTCGGTAAATCGCGATTATATCCCTACCAATCTTGGTATCGGTGCTGGATTGAAACTTCAGTTGGATGAATTCAACACGATCACGTTTAGCACCGATTTCAACAAACTTTTGGTGCCAACACCGCGTCCGGATCTTGGTGATGCAGACGGGAACAATGTTGCGGATTACAAGGAATACTCGCCGATTCGAGGTATTTTCAAATCTTTTGGTGATGCACCGGGCGGCTTTAAGGAAGAATTGAAAGAAATAACAGTAGGTATTGGAGCCGAATATTGGTACGACGACCAATTCGCGGTTCGCCTAGGGCACTTCCGCGAGCACTATTCTAAAGGAAATCGCAAATATTTCAGTATCGGCCTTGGTGTAAAGTACAACGTCTTTGGCTTAAACTTTAGTTACCTCGTACCTACAAGCAACCAGCGCAACCCATTGGACAACACCCTTCGTTTTTCACTTTTGTTCGACTTTGAGGCATTCGAAGGCGACGACGAATAATAGGTAATATTGTGCTTCGTTTTGAAAAGCGAGCTGCCCGATTGAGGCGGCTCGCTTTTTTTATAATTTTTTGTTTCTTCGTACATGAAATACTTACTGCTTCTTTTTCCCATTTTCCTTGTCAATTATTGCTTTTCCCAAACGTACAATTATTTCGTATTGGAAAAACTCCCCCCATTCATCAATTCTACCTTTGATGAAATAACCCCCGTGCCAAGCCGCGACGGGCGCACTTTACATTTCACTCGCCTGGGTCTTCCGACGTTCGACCGCACCCTTCTTATAGACAGTGTAGATATGGCGATTAAACTAACTCCAGAAAAATACTCCGCTGCATTGGCCGATGTTTATTCCCAAATTGCCGGAAAATCTATTTACAATCCCGAACGCTCCGCCTTTAATCAGGACATCTGGATAGCAAGAGGTGATTCTTTTGATTTTTCTACAGTAGAACACCCAGGCTATCCTTTGAACAACGCGTTGCCCAACAGTATGGTGACCATTACGCCGGACCCGAACGCCTTTTACGTCATCAACCAATTTGAGCGCAATGGAAACATGGACAGGGGTTTTTCCCTCGTTCGCCATACATCCGATAGCATTGGTTGGAGTTTTCCAAAGTCTGTCGAAATAACGGACTACTACACCATAACTTCAGATGTAAGCCTGACCATGAGTTTTGATGGAAAAGTCCTGATTCTCTCCGCTATCCGTGCTGATTCCCGTGACATGGATTTGTATGTATGTTTCAAAAAAGGAGAGAACAAATGGAGTGCGCCGCAGCACCTTGGCAATGTCATAAATTCTGATCGGAGGGAAACCACCCCATATCTTTCAGAAGACAACGAAACCCTGTTTTTTTCTTCGACCCGAAGTGGCGGAATGGGTGGAAACGACCTTTACACCGCTCGCCGTTTGGATGAAACCTGGAAAAACTGGTCTTCGCCCGCATTGTTGTTTGAGCCGATGAATTCAAAGTTCGATGAAAGTCAACCCTATTTCAATATGACATCGGGGTTTCTCTACTTTGCTTCTAAGCGGGAAGGAAACAGTGATATTTATCGCGTGCGAATTGCCCCGCCTCAAGCAACGGAGTTGGAAGTGATCGGACGGGTTCTGAATAGTAAAACCCGGGAATTGATAAAAGATGCCCGATTATATTATGGAGCTTCTGGCGATCCGCACAATGTCCTAACTACACAAGAAGGCACCTTTCGTTTAAAAATTCCCAAAGGAGTCAAGTTTGATCTAATCCCTGAAAAGGGTGGTTTTTCAGGACAAGCAGAGGAAGTTCTTTTTCGGCGCGACTATTATTATTTCAGAGAACAATACATGGATTTGCTCCTTGACCCTTTGGAAGTGAACGCAAAAATTGAGCTACGCCCCATCTTTTTTGAACAATCAAAAGCCGTGGTTTTAGAAGAATCTTTTGGGGAATTGGAGCGATTATCCTCTATTCTTTTAGAAACCCCTGGGCTACATATTCGGATTGAAGGTCACACAGATAATATCGGAAAGGCCGAAGATTTGCTCCGACTTTCTGAAGACCGGGCTAAAGCCATCCGCGATTTTTTGATAAAGAAAGGATGTGCAGGTGCAAGAATTGAAACCATGGGGTATGGGGCAAAAAAACCGATCAACGCTAACGACTCTGAAGAACTTCGTGCCAAAAACCGCAGGGTAGAAGTTATTATTACCAAGATTTAAAAGGACTTGTTTCTGTTCTCTTGCACGACCTATATTGTTCCACGTGGAACAATATAGGTCGTGCTTGTTTTTAAACACTCACCTCTCAGTGATAACCTATCCCCAATCCAAAGAACCCTCAATTTGTTCCACGTGGAACATTTATACAAACCGTTGGTTACATAACACCATCAACGACTGAATGGCAATTCTATATCTTTGTCCATACATTAGCATACACAAATGCAAGTCATCCACAATTATATCAACGGGAAAAATGTGCCTCCAATAAATGGACAGTACGTTGACAATTTTAATCCTGCTACAGGAACAATTTCCGGTAAGATACCCGACTCAGATTCCGAAGACATTGAAGAAGCCGTTAGAGCTGCAAGTGCAGCCTTCCCTGCCTGGTCTAACCTGCCGCTTGAACATCGGCATGATATACTCCGCAATATATCGGACGGGATACTCCAAAACCTGGATGCCCTCGCAACTGCCGAAAGTGCTGATTCGGGTAAAACAGTTACTACGGCCCGAACGATAGACATACCCCGTTCCGCGCTCAATTTTAAATTCTTTGCTACGGCCTTGCTGCATTTTGCTTCAGAAAGCCACCATGCTCCAGGTTCTTTGAGTTATACGCTCCGACAACCTATTGGAGTAGTGGGTTGCATATCTCCCTGGAACCTTCCACTTTATCTGTTCAGTTGGAAAATAGCCCCAGCATTGGCAGCAGGAAATTGTGTAGTGGGTAAACCTTCGGAAGTGACACCGCTTACTGCTTATCTTTTGGGCGACATCTGCAATGCGGCGGGTTTGCCTCCTGGTGTGTTGAATATCATACATGGTCTGGGTCCAAGTGCCGGTGAAGCCATTGTTCGCCATCCCGAAATTAAAGCCATTTCATTTACAGGGAGCACTCGGGCCGGCTCCGAAATTGCCCGCATCGCCGCACCGATGTTCAAAAAATTGAGTCTGGAATTGGGCGGAAAAAACCCAAACCTAATTTTTGCCGATTGTGATTATGAGAAAATGTTGGACACTACTGTACGTTCCTCTTTCAACAATCAAGGCCAGATATGCCTTTGTGGTTCCAGAATTTATGTAGAAAAAAGTCTTTACCCGCGGTTTAAAAAAGATTTCGTCGAACGGGTGAAAAACTTGAAAGTCGGCAATCCAAGCGACCATGTCAACAACCTTGGCGCTGTAGTCTCCAAGATGCATTTTGAAAAAGTGCTTGGCTGTATTGAACTTGCAAAACAAGAAGGCGGACAAATCTTAACGGGCGGATCAGCACTGCAAATGCCCGCACCATTTGATAAAGGGTGGTACATTGCACCAACCGTAATAGAGGGTTTGCCACACGAATGCCGCACAAATCAGGAAGAAATATTTGGCCCGGTAACAACGATCCAAGTCTTTGACTCTGACACCGAAGCCCTGGAAATGGCGAACTCTACGCCTTATGGACTTAGTGCCACCATATGGACCAATAATCTTCAACGCGCCCATCACCTCGCCGAAAATCTACAAGCCGGCATTGTTTGGGTGAATACCTGGATGCTGCGCGATTTGCGCACCCCTTTTGGCGGAGTAAAGAATTCTGGTGTGGGAAGGGAAGGCGGATGGGAAGCCATGCGCTTTTTCACGGAAGCGAAGAATGTGACTTTTGGATGTTGATTTGTTTATTTGGGGATTTGGTTATTTGAGGTGCCAAAGATTGGAATTTGTGTTCACTGAAAATCAGGACAAAAGTATTGTCCTCTTAACGGCATCTAAGCTTTGGCACCTCAAATAACCAAATCCCCAAATAAACAAATCAACATGACAATTTGTCTCTGGCACAATTATCGCCAAAGCTGCACTGAAAATTCCCTGCGCCCGCCGTTTTTTACCCAAACTCATTTTATCATGCTTGATTTTCTTGCTTCAGAAGAAGTACCGGAAGTGCGCTCTTCTTCCCCTCGAACGCCTGCCGATTTGGATGGCGATTTACTCGATACCTATTCAAAAACAGTGGCTGGTGTAGCCCGGCAGGTAAGTGGCGCAGTAGTTCATTTAAAAGTTCAAAAACCTGAAAACCAACAAAATAGACAAAGGCAAGCACCTGGTGGTAACGGCCAAAATGCCGGATCAGGAAGTGGATTTGTCATAAGTACCGATGGCTTTGTGGTGACAAACAGTCATGTTGTAAATGGCGCAACGCACATCGAAGCCAGTCTTCCAGATGGCCGAAGTTTTCATGCCCGCACCGTTGGCGACGACGTATCCACCGACATTGCCGTTGTGAAAATTGATGCTGAAAATTTGATGCCCGCCCGTTTTGGAGATAGCAATAAACTTCAAGTGGGGCAAATCGCCATTGCCATCGGTAACCCTTTTGGTTTCCAATATTCCGTGACAGCAGGAGTGGTGAGCGCCTTGGGCAGAACACTGCGTACCCAAACTGGTCGCTTGATTGACGACGTAATTCAAACGGATGCAGCACTCAATCCTGGAAATTCAGGTGGTCCCTTAGTGGATTCTTTTGGTCGTGTAATTGGTGTAAACACCGCAGTGATCTTGCCGGGACAAGGATTGTGTTTTGCGGTGGCCTCCAATTTAGCCAAGTTGGTGGTAGGCAAATTGATCCTCGAAGGGCGTGTGCGCCGTGGTATGCTGGGTATAGGAGCACAAGCGGTTCCATTGCCATCAAAATGGCTCAATGCATTGGAAATAAATACCAAAGGTGGTATACAGGTTCAAAGCGTAGAGTCCGGCGGGTCTGCTGACAAAGCTGGTCTTCGTGCCGGCGACATCATAGTGCAGTTTGAGGGAAAACCTGTTGATTCTATTGACACACTACATAAGGTGCTCGACGAAGCGTCTATTGGTCGGAGCATTAGCCTTTGGGTTTTACGCGATGGAAACCTGAAAAGTATGTCGGCGATTCCGGCTGAGATGCGGTGAGGATAAAAATAAATACGTTGTCCCCCCGATGGGGCTTTCTTACATGATTGCTTGAGTCGGATTGTTTTACCATTTACCAAATACATTCAATCATTCAATTAATTTTACAAAATTAAAATTGGAAACACATGATTATAAATTATCCATTTCACTCATAATCAACCTATTGCGTTAAAATATTTTTTGTTTTAAACACTTATCAACAGTCGCTTTTTTCAGTGCATCTACTCCCTTGATTTACAGTGGTTTTGAAAAAGTGATATTGTTGGAATGGAGTGTGTATAACCCTTCATTCATGCACAAGTTTTCACAACAGTACACTCAAGGCGAGGTTGAAAACCTACAAGCAGACCATGTGTTGTGCAAAAGCCCACACCCGCAAACACGGGTTAACAACACGCCTCTTTCGTAAAAATCTCACACCCTGTTTCTAAACGTTTGCAGGTTTGGGTGTTGAAAAATCGGCAAGTGCTTGATTATAAAAACCCTTTCTTGTGGGCAATCTGTTGGCAAAGCTGGTAACTTCTATTGGTAGCACTTTCTTTATATAATGTTACAGCGTTATCCACAAACTAACAGCCCTTATGATGCCCGCAGGGGGATTTTTTTAAACCATCTAAATTTCATAGAAAGGAGTCAAGGATGGAAAACTTAAAGCCTGAACGGTTCTACTTTTGTTTTAAGTTTGAGAAATACTGATAGTTGGATGAACACATCTTTATTTTTTTGAAACACATAGGCACATAGAACACATAGTTTTTATACCCGGCCCCTCTATGTGTCCTATGTTCCTATGTGTTTCAAAAAATAACACTTAGCACAACAAACTCCCTTTTTATAATGCGTTTCACAGACGATTTCAACATTTCCCGCGCGGTCAAAATCTGGCTGATCACCGGGCTGGTCATGATCTTTATGCAGATCATTATTGGCGGCGTAACGCGCCTTACCGGTAGCGGATTGAGTATAACCCGTTGGGAGATCGTGACCGGTAGCATCCCACCGCTAAATGAATCCGACTGGCTAGCGGAGTTGGAACTATATAAACAAACTCCTCAATACCAGAAGATTAACCAGGGAATGTCGCTGGGCGATTTTAAGTTCATTTACTTCTGGGAATACTTTCACCGCTTGTGGGCCCGGCTGATGTTCTTTGTTTTTGTCATCCCTTTTGCCTGGTTTTTGTGGCGGGGAATGATGTCTAGGCGCTTGTTGCCAAGGATGTTGATGGTGGTGGGCCTGGCTGGCCTTGAAGGTTTTTTTGGATGGGCGATGGTGGCGAGTGGACTCATCAAAAGACCATGGGTAAACGCTTACAATCTGACGCTCCACCTCTGCTTGGCTCTGGTCATTTTTACCTACCTGCTTTGGACCTGGTTTTTAGCGGCTTCCCCCAAATTGCCCGTTTTTTCAAGTCTCCGATTTCGTCGTTTTGCGTGGATAATATTTGGGGTGGTATTTTTCCAGATTGCCCTGGGCGCCATCATGTCAGGCTCGAAAGCCGGGCTATTTTTCCCGACCTGGCCTGATATGAACGGGGAATATTTGCCCTCGGTTTTACTGGACGGAAGTCATTGGGTCTCAGATAGTTTTATCCACTATGACACCAATCCCTTTATGCCGGCGCTGATCCATTTTTTGCACCGAAATACGGCTTACCTACTAACAGGCATGGTGTTGTACTTTGTGTGGAAAATTTTGAAGGAAAACATTTCACCACTTTTAAGGCGCAGCGCCTGGTGGATGTTGGCGGCGGTAGGTGTTCAGGTGCTGCTCGGTATCTTCACCGTGATCAATTGTAAGGCCAGTATTCCGGTTGATCTGGGCGTGGCACATCAGGCAGGTGCAGTGGTGTTGTTGAGCGTGGTGCTGTGGATATGCTATCAATTGCGCAAACCCAAACTTGACTAGATAAGGTTTTTTGACAGGATTTACAGGATAAACAGGATTTAATAATGATTGTCGGCTTCGCCGACATGTTGGAGTCACCCATCCTGTTTATCCTGTAAATCCTGTCAAAAAATAATACCTGTCACAGGTTTTTCTATACAGAGTCTTAGTTGCCGCTTTTTTCTACTTTTGCCCATATCCCTTCAAAACCTATTCTCGAATCAATCAGAAACATCCCGCGCATGAATTTCCAGATCAAAGAAGAAGAAGGTTTTAAATACATCGAAACGGGCGGTGACGGCACACCGCTCATGTTGTTGCATGGCTTGTTCGGAGCACTTAGCAATTTTGAGGACCTGGTCAATCACTTTTCCCATAAACACAATGTGGTGATTCCGCTTTTACCCATTTATGAATTACCCATTTTTCAGGTTTCGGTAGCGGGATTGGTGGATTTTGTGGACAAGTTTGTAGAATACAAAGGATATGACAAGGTACACGTCCTGGGAAATTCGCTGGGCGGCCACGTGGCGCTGCTGTACGTGATTGGCCATCCAGAACGCATCGCTTCTTTGATACTTACCGGAAGTTCCGGATTGTACGAGAGTGCTTTCGGCACGGCATTCCCGAAACGCGGCGATTACGAATACATCAAGACCAAAACTGCAGCCACTTTCTATGACCCTGCCGTGGCCAGCAAGGAATTGGTGGACGAGGTGTTCAGCATCGTGAACGACCGCGGCAAGGCCATCCGGGTGGTGGCCACGGCCAAGTCGGCCGTGCGGCACAACATCGGCGACAAACTCCATAAGATCAAGGCCCCCACGCTGCTTATCTGGGGTCTGCAGGATATAGTGACTCCGCCTTTTGTAGGAGAAAAATTCAGGGACTTGATTGAGAACGCCCAACTCCACATGCTCGATCAATGCGGCCACGCGCCCATGATGGAAAAGCCGGCGGAGTTTAATAAGTTTTTGGAGGCGTTTTTGGATGAGGTGGAGGGGAAGGGATAGTGCGCATTTTTTTTATGTTGGCGTTCTAGCTAATATCCGCAAGCGCTGATCTGCTAAATTTGATTTCGCACCAAGGTTTTTGATGCTGCTGAGGATTTTGCTACCGGAAAAATCTTTTTGTTATTGAAAATATATTTATCATGAAGAGTGGCTCAATAAAAATTTTAGTAGGATTATTTTTTTTAATATTATGCAATTGCCGCATGAATAATGTTGACTGTCCATACAAGACCATATCGAGTATTACAGAAATAAATACAAAGAATCTAAATGATGTTGATGCTTTTTTTGATTTAGGAGGACAGTTAGATACCTATCTAAAAAAAATAGGTAAAGCCAATATTGATGTTGATATACGCGCTAAACTGGATAACTATTCCGAAAAAATTATTTCTGATAAGACTATTTATGAAAAGAATTTCGTTGAAAACTGGAATTCTTTGGTAATTGATATTTGTGGAAAAATAAGCCTTTATAATCAAATGCCATTAGATGAACCAGAAAAGAAAAGGCTAGAGATGGGAATTTTAGATAGGGTAGAAAAGTTTTATGAAAATGCAATGAAAACACAAGCCCATCAAGTTCATCCAGAGGTTAATAAGAACATTGATAATGAAAAGGAATTAGAGATTCCTATACAACTTTCAGCCAAAACTAATGGGTACAAAGAAATTTATATCAATAATCAAAAAGCAAAAATATCAACAAGTTCAACAAAATATAACCCAAGGGTTATGATAACGCCAAATTCTAGTCAAAATCAATATATTTTAATAATAACTAATTCAAACGACACATGCAATGTGTCAATGGTTTTTGATTCTAAATCAGTTTCAAAAATTGGAGGAAGAATAATTCCAAACTGTAATTAATTCTATGAAAATATCATTAAGTATTCTAATTGTAATAATTGCAACTTCTTTTTGCAAATCCCAAAACTCTGTTGGAGTTTATTGTCGTGACTTTCATTGGAATAATGAACCTTTTCCAAAAGGAATTGATTTTAGGAGAAGTTTTGAAAGTATCATTTCCGGCATAAATACACCTCCAATGCTTGTTGAAAGGAGTAGAATAAACGAGGTTTTTGAAATAAGAAAAGAAGATAAAAACTTATTTAATGATTTGCATCAAAATGATGTTGAAATTTTAAGAGTACTAAAGGTTAACTATGTAATTTTTGGTAATTTTAAAACGTCTCCAATGTCTGATTTCATTGAACTTCAAACTGAATGTGTGAAAATTATTGGAGAAGATGCACTTTCCAAAATGGTTTTTCCAGTCCTTAGGTTTTCTGAAAAAGAGCTTTATTCTTCTTTAATTTTCGAAACTAAAGTAAAGGGAATGTTGGACAAATACGCCTTTGAGAATCAATTTGGTATTGTTAATGCTAATATTCTCGAAAACATAAATGATCGGCTTGATAAAAAAGACAAAGAAATAGTTGAATTAAAAACTAAGGTTGATGCAATTATAGAATATTCAGATATTGCAAATCTTGATATTTTTGGATTGCCTGGAATTAAAAGTAGTGGTACTATTTCTATAACGAGCGAATTAAGTAAGCGAATGCACAATATTTTCTTTGTAGAAGGAAAAACTGTATTACTTAAGGACGGAGACGAAATTGAAAACTATATAGATAGCACTATTTTGTCTAACCCTAGATTTCCATTTGGTTATTTTGCAAAGGCGGAGTTTTTGAGGATAAGAAATAAAGAAGGTTGGAAAGAATATGCTAGAAAGTCTATTGAAATCCTTGAAAAAACTACACTTATAAAAGGACACCATATAAATCATGATGAAGTATTGAAAAATTTAAAACTAATTTTAGATTAAATATTAAGCTAGCCTCGCCTCTGCCACGTTTGATGTTTTCATCAAGATTACAGCAAACAGAATAAAAAGCATTGTCATTAGTATGTAGGTGTCCTGCCCCCCGCATTCCGACCTGCCACATTGTTCGCGCCAAAAATAAACAACCCTAAATAAATAGCACACACCATGCAAGCAAACAGAATCAGCAAAGCAATTTTATTACTATTCACGGCCTTATCAATTGGATGTGCAACAACAAAGAATGCTGTTAAACCTATTGATGATAAGGATTTACAAAGATTTGCCTCCCTTTTAATGGGCGATTTTTCCAGTAAAAAACAATCTGAAATAGATAGTAACTATCTCCACATCAGTCTTTCTATGTCCAGGATTTGGGAAGATAAAAATGATGCAATTTGGCTTTATGTTGAACAAGCGTTGGCGTCTAAAAAAGACAAACCATATCGTCAAAGGGTCTATAAATTAAGCCATCCATCAAAAGGGACTTTTACAAGCGATATATACACCATTAAACTTCAGGAAAATTTCATAGGGTTACAAAATGACTCAAAAAAAAGACAGGCACTAAGTCCTGAAATGATTGAATTAAAAGACGGGTGTACTGTAACCATGTATCAACGCAATGGAATATATCAAGGCGGTACAGACGGTGAAAAATGTCCGTCTGAATTACGAGGTGCAAAATACGCTACCACAAAAATTACCTTAAAAAAGGGATTTCTTGAATCCTGGGATCAAGGATTTGATGCAACAGGAAAACAGGTATGGGGCGCTACGAAAGGAGGGTATCAATTCATAAATGAGTAAAAAACAAGGGTTTTTACACTTGATACAGGTTACAGAAGACTCAAATCCTTTCCAATTTATCCAATTCCAAGGCTCGCCGTACCTTCCGCAAAATATTTCATCACAATGCGGAAATACCTAACCCTTGTCCTCTTAGTTTTTAGTTCATCCTTCATCGTTAACGCCCAGCCTCCGGCCACACCAGCCGACGCTCGCCTGAAAGGTTTTGAGCAGCGCAAACTGCTAAAAAACAATTCTTTGCTCTCCTCGGTCAGCCCGATCAACATCGGCCCTTCGGTTTTTTCCTGCCGTATCACCGATCTGGACGTAAATCCGGCCGATCCTACTGAAATTTATGTCGCCTATGCTTCCGGCGGTCTTTGGCACAGCACGAGCAATGGCACTAAATTCGACCCAATTTTCGACCACGAAGCCAGCATGACCATTGGCGATATCGCCGTGGATTGGAACAACCGTGTCCTTTGGGTCGGCACAGGCGAAGCAAATAGCAGCCGCTCCTCCTACGCAGGCACGGGCCTCTATCGTAGCGCCGACAACGGCAAAACCTGGGATTGGCGCGGCCTGCCTGAAAGTCACCACATCGCACGCATTGTGCTTCACCCCTCAGACCCAAACACGCTTTGGGTAGCTGTTTTGGGGCACCTCTACTCTCCCAATGCCGAGCGAGGTATTTTCAAAACCACCGACGGAGGAAAAACCTGGCAAAAAACCCTGTTTGTCAACGAAAACAGTGGTGGTATTGATCTTGTAATTGACCCATCCTCCTATGCTGAGGCTTCGGCGGATAAAAATGATGCAATAACGCTTTTTGCTGCTACCTGGGAGCGCAGTCGCCGTGCCTGGGATTTCGATGGGGCAGGGGAGGGATCAGGTATCTGGAAAAGCACCGATGGCGGCAGCACCTGGTCCAAATCCAGCACCCCGGCAAGCGGGTTCCCAACAGGCGAAAAAATTGGTCGCATCGGGCTTTCCGCCGGTAAGAAAAATGGAAAAACGGTGCTGTATGCCTGCCTGGACAATCAAAATTCCAAACCTAAAAAGGTAGATAAGCCCAAAGAGGATGTTTTGACAAAAGACCAGTTGCGCAGCATTTCAAAGGAGGATTTTTTGAAACTATCCGATGAGAAAATAGGGGAATATTTGAAGCAAAATGATTTCCCCGAAAAATACAATGCCAAGAAAATCAAGGGCTTGGTTGAGAAAGACAAACTCAAACCCAATGCACTCGTTGAATATCTCGAAGATGCAAACAGCCGTTTGTTTGAGACTGATTTCATCGGCGCTGAACTCTATCGTTCTGACGATGGCGGCACAACCTGGAAGCGTACCCATGACAATGACATTGAGCAGATGTACTTTACTTATGGCTACTACTTTGCCAATGTGCGTTGTCTGCCAGAAGATGCAGACAAGGTGTATATGATCGGATTTTTTATCATCCGTTCCGACGATGGAGGCAAATCCTGGAAGAACATCAACGGCGATAACGTGCACGTTGATCACCACGCACTCTGGCTCAACCCCGCTCGCCCCGGCCATCTCGTGAATGGCAACGACGGTGGGCTTAATATTTCCTGGGACAACGGCGATTCCTGGGCTAAATGCAATACTCCTGCGGTCGGGCAATTCTATGCAATCACGACCGACGAGGCCGAACCGTACAATGTTTACGGCGGTGCACAGGACAACGGTGTCTGGGTCGGTTCCAGCTATTACGAAGCCTCTACC
This sequence comes from Saprospiraceae bacterium, assembly GCA_046160625.1. Classification (GTDB taxonomy): domain Bacteria; phylum Bacteroidota; class Bacteroidia; order Chitinophagales; family Saprospiraceae; genus M3007. The sequence continues at coordinate 18,575 of JBJXGZ010000044.1, read as the reverse complement.
GGTTGGCATCAAACGGGGCAATACCCGTATAAGGAACTTATTGGAGGCGATGGGATGCAGATACAAGTAGATTCCCGCGACAACAACACCGTCTACACGGGCTTTCAATTTGGCAATTATTTCAGAATCAATAAATTAACAGGCGATACAAAGCCAATCACTCCCAAACACGAGTTGGGCGAAAGACCGCTTAGGTTCAATTGGCAAAGTCCTATTTGGCTCAGCCGCCACCAGCAGGACGTGTTGTATTTTGGTGCAAACAAGGTTTACCGATCCTTCAACAAAGGCAACGACTGGGAAGCCATTTCGGGTGAGCTTACATTGGGCGGAAAGGCTGGAAATGTGCCCTATGGAACACTCACGAGCATCTGCGAAAGTCCTTTGAAATTTGGCCTGCTCTATGCAGGTTCTGATGACGGCCTTATCCATGTTACCCGCGATGGGGGCGAAACCTGGACAAAGATTTCTGATAGTTTGATCCAAAACCTCTGGGTGAGCCGGGTGCAAGCCTCTTCCCATGAGCGCGGGCGAGTGTATGCAGCGTTGAATGGCTATCGCTGGGATGATTTCACGCCCTACCTATATGTTTCGCAAGATTATGGTCAACATTGGGAACGCCTTGGCTTGGATCTGCCATTCGAACCAATCAATGTGGTGATTGAAGATCCTTCAAATGCCAATATCCTTTATGTCGGCACAGATCACAATGTTTATGTATCGCTGGATGCCGGTCAATCCTTTCAGACCCTGAGCGCCGACTTTCCTGATGTGCCCGTCCATGACCTTGCTATCCAAGCTAAAGCGAACGAGTTGGTCATTGGCACCCACGGACGATCCATGTTTAAGGCCGACATTTCCAATATTCAGAAATTGACGCTCGAAGCATTGCTTGCAGATATTCAGGTTTTTGACTTGAAAAAGAAAAAGTTTTCGAAAAACTGGGGCAAAAAGCAACCATACAAAGAAGCGAAAGACCCGGAATTTCCCATTTGGTTTTTCGCCAAAACAGCAGGAAAAGCATCGTGGTTGCTGAAACACAAGGAAAGCGGATTGATGTTGAACAGTGGGCAGATTGACTGCTCAAAAGGCCTCAATAAGTGGAACTTTACACTTGACTTCAAGGAGGATGTATTGAAAAAATATCTTGAAGCACTTCAAGCCGCCCAGAAAGACTCAAAAAAGTTGTTGGATATCGAAAAGGCTGACACCGGAAAACGATACCTCCAAAAAGGTGTTTATACTTTGGTGTTCGAAAAAAGCGGAAAAACCGTGGAGCGGGAATTTGTGATTGAATAATAACGACTTTCCATCGAATCAAAAGCATCAATCTGTCCAAAACACAAAGATCGGCTGAAATAAAAATCAGACCTTTCGCAAAATTTTGGCGGATATCAATCCGTTTCATTTAACAACTATCTCATATTCAATGAAAAATTTGAAAAATCTGTTTCTCGCCGTGCTTACTATAAGCGTGACTGCGCTCACCGGTTGCCTACATATTATTGAGGAAGCAACATTCCGCAGTAATGGTTCAGGTACCTATAAAATGACGCTCGACATGAGCGAAATGAAGGGTATGATGGACATGGTAAAAAACATGGGCGGGGACAGCACCGCTATGAACATGGGCGCTGACTCCACAGCCATCCAGGGCGAGGGCGATTACACGCCTCCCTCAGATGCCGCTCCAGCAGAAGACCCCATGGGGGGGCTCGGCGATCAAATGAGCAGCGTAGCTTCGACGATCCAGGGTGTAGAAGGCATTACCAACGTGGTAGAAATCAAGGATACCAGCACCTTAAGTTTTGGCTATTCTTTTGATTTTGCCGACATGGCTTCGCTTAATCGCGCCCTCAAAATCATCAACAAAGACAAGTACGAAACCAAGGTGGAAGAGGTGTTCCGCTTCAAAGGCAAGAGTTTCGAACGCCTCGGTACGGGCGACCTCGGAAAAGAAATGCAAAAAGCAATGATGGATAATAGTGGTGAAGAAGAAGGGGAAGAAGGAAGTATGGATATGGTGAAAATGTTCCTGGCCGACATGAGCTACAAGCAGATTTATCACTTCCCTGACCGCGTGGTGAAAAAGTCTGACAACAAATTGGGTGAAATCAGCGACAACGGGCACACCTTGACCATCAACCTAAAACCTTTCGACGAAGAACAGATGAAGCAGAAAGCATCCGTGGCAGCAAAAGTGAAATTGAAATAAAACAGACTGAATCAATGCTTTATTAAATTAAAATCCCCCGCAAACACTATGTTTGCGGGGGATTTTAATTTTGTTACTTCCGATTGTTTTGTGGTTTCGCGTTTTGTGGCTTTGCCCCCTTTTGGGTCACCGCATCCGGTATTTCAGTCGGTATTTTAGCCGGGTCCGGGAGCGAGTCAGGTTTAGGCTTTGGTAGTTTGGCCTGTATTTTTTCTTGTGCCCGGTTTGCCAAAATTTTAGAAGTAAGGTCAGCATTAACCATGCGCTCTTCGATATAAAGACGATCGGCAGAAATGGTGTCATTGAGCATTTTTTCGATCATCAAGCCGGCAATTGGTGCTGCATAGGAAGCTCCCCAGCCGGCGTTTTCGACGTATACCGCAATGGCGATTTTCGGGTTTTCCTTTGGCGCGAAAGCAAAAAACACCGAGTGGTCATCCCCATGAGGGTTTTGGCTCGTGCCAGTCTTGCCGCAAACAGCCACACCGGGCACTTGCGCAATACGAGCGGTGCCGCGTACAACACATTGGTGCATCCCCTCAACCACTGTTTCAAAATGCCGCCGGTCAACGCCCACCTCATGCTTTTCGTAGAAGCGTTCGGGGATGGGAGTCCCGTCTTTAAACTCTTTGATCAAATGGGGCGGATACCAATAGCCCCGATTGGCGAGACATGCTGCAAGGTTTGCCATTTGCAGCGTGGTTAGTTGCAACTCGCCTTGCCCGATGCCGCAGGACATAATAGTAGGAGAATGCCAACCACCCTCGTTTTTGGGATACAACTTGTCATAGTAGGCCGAAGTCGGGAAACCTCCCGGGTTTTCGTTGGGATAATCAATGCCAAGTTTTTGACCGAAGCCAAACTGGACCATGTATTTGTTGAACAAATCAAGCCCAGCCTGCGGGTTGTTGTATCCAAACTTGTCTATTTCATCGCGGTACTTGTTCATGTAATAAGTGTTACAGGAATGTGCAAGCGCATCCACTACACCATTCAAGTGACCGCTATGATGGCATTTATAAAGTCTGCCAGCGTAGAAATAGCCTCCCGAGCAATTGAACCCCCCATCTATATTGATTACACCCTCTTGCAATCCTATAAGTGAAACCACCGTTTTAAAAATGGACCCCGGTGGGTACTTAGCCATCACAGTGCGATCGAAAAAATAACGGAGGGGGTCTGTGAGAAGCCGGCTGAACTCTTGCCCGCGTTCATTGGTCATCACCAACAAATTGGGGTTATAGGTCGGGGCGCTAATCATGGCCAGTATCTGTCCTGTTTTGGGGTCTATGGCTACTACACTTCCCGTTTTATTGGCCATCAGTTTTTCACCATAAGCTTGTAGCTGAATGTCAATGCTCGACACCAAATCTTTTCCGGCTATTGCAGCCGAGTCGCGTTCTCCATGTCTGTATTTTCCGACAATGCGCCCCAGATTGTCGCGCAGCAGGTTGGTAATGCCTTTTTTGCCCCTTAAATAGTCTTCATAACCAAATTCCAGGCCGGCTGCTCCGATATAGTCGCCAGTTTGGTATTTGCCCTTGTTTCGCTCTATATCGCGCGGATCCACCTCGTTAATGTAGCCCAATACGTGTGCGCCGGCATTAAAAGGGTAGCCGCGAATGCTCCGGGCTTGCACAAAAAAGCCTGGAAATTCATACTGGCTTTCCAAAAGCCGGGCATTTTTTTCGGGCGATATTTTTTTCAAAAAAACAAAGGGCACTGATTTAGAGAATTTCCCGCTCCGCCAATCCTTGTCCAAATTCCGTTTGAAATCATCCTCTTTGATACCCAAGATGCTACAAAACTTTGCCACGTCCATCTTCTTCAAATCCATCTGGTTATAGGTCACCATCAAATCGAACGTTGCCTCATTGTTCACAATGCGTTCTTCATTTCGGTCATAGATAATGCCACGGGGCGGGTACACTGTAAGTTCTTCAATGGCAGTAGCGTCCGCCAATTCGGCATAAGATCTATTTAGCAGCTGCAGGTTGGCTGCCTGTAGCACCAACACAATGGAGCAAGCCAAAAAAACGATCTGGATATTGCGCTGTCGGTCAAGGCCGTATTTCATAAGCGTAATAGTTACTTCTTCGGGTTGAACATTGCAACGTAAAGTGGTACAAATATCATGGTGAATACCCATGACGTCACCGTTTTTTTCAAAATCTCCCAGCCAAAGACCGGAGCAAAATAACTAAACGTAAAATACCATAAAATATGGAACGCCATGAAAAGGGCCGTTCCCTGCAAGAACGTTTGCCAACCCATGTGCGCCGGGGCGAAAATTGGATCTTTGGAAGAAAACCCGCCCTTAGGTGCAAAAGGCCAGAAAGCAATGCTGCGCATAAATCCGCTGAACGCTCCTGCGCTCGCATGCACTCCCCAAGTACCAAGGGATGCGTCCAAGGTAAAACCTACTGCAAAACCCAGCAATATCAGGTAGGGCGTAGGTAGCTGCAATGGCAAAAAAAGGATAAATAGCGGGTAGAGCAATACGTTGAAATACTCCCCCACCGTGTTCGTCATTTGATTGAGCAGCAGCAGCTGAACGGCTACCAACCCTATGAATCTCAAAATATTAGGCGTGATATTGCTACCGTTCATGGGGGCTGATCTTAAGTTGAAGGCTGTCTAGTTCGGCTTTAAAAAGATTCTTTACCACGGCTACATCACGCACAGTTGCCATGTCTTGACTGAGGATTACTGTGATTTCCAAAAAATAGGGGTTTTCGGGATCCGGCTTGGGCTTGCCCTTGACTTTGCCAACGGGGTGACCCTGCGGGAACATCAGGGAATATCCGCTTGTCACCACCGGTTCTTTGTCTTTGACAATAAAGTGTTGAGGGATGTATCGAAGCATCATCTCATTTGGATTCCCGCCTTCCCAGGTTAGCGAACCAAATGCGTTTTTCTGATTTGGCAAAGCCACGGATATTTTGGATTGCAGGTGCAATATTGACATAACCAGGGAGAAGTTGGTACCCACATGGCGTACGATGCCCACGATGCCTTCCGCGCTTACAACGGCCATATCTGCTTGGATACCATCCACACTCCCTCTGTTGATTATCAACCAATTGTTCGTGCCTGCGATGGAATTTTTAATGGATTTCGCAGTAATAAATTCGTACTGCGGGCGAATGGTTTTGCGACGTACTGAGTCCGTTTTCGATAGCGAATCATAGTTTGCCAGGAAAAACGTGTCGCGGATGGAAACCTGCATTTGTTTGGCATTTGAGAGCCGAGCTTGCAGGCTGTCCACAATGTGCGCAAGGCTGTCAGCCGTTTCATAAAGGCTGAAGTAATCAGCAGCTATCTGGCGTTTTTCAAGCGCACGGCCACCAAAAATCCCGGTCGTATTGGCCCATATTTCCTTGTGTCGCGTCTCGAAATTCACCATGATAGCAAAGCATCCAATCTCTACCAACAGAAAGGTGACAAAGCCACCATTTCGAAGCAGGAGTTGAAGAAGCTTGCCCATAGGTAGAACTATGATGTATGACGTATGACGTATGATGTATGATGTATGAACTATGATGTATGAGATAAAATCGGTGCATTACTATTATCTCATACATCATAGTTCATACATCATACATCATACATCATACATCTATTAAACGCTTTTGCGGTCAATCAAAAATGAGTACTGTTGGGTGTTTCGCAGTGCCATTCCAGTGCCACGCACTACAGCGCGAAGCGGATCATCTGCTACATGAACATCCAACTTGGTTTTGGATTCCAGCCGTTTGTCCAATCCGCGCAGAAGTGCTCCTCCACCAGTGAGGTAAAGCCCGGTTTTGTAAATGTCGGAGGCCAATTCGGGCGGAGTGAGTTCGAGGGCTCGGAGCACGGCGTCTTCGATTTTGCTAATGCTTTTATCAAGCGCATATGCCACCTCTTGGTAGCCGATTTTGATTTGTTTGGGGATGCCAGTCATCAAGTCGCGGCCATTCACGGCATAATCAGGTGGCGGGTTGTCTAGTTCGTGCAATGCCGAGCCGACATTGATTTTTATCTGTTCTGCAGTGCGCTCGCCAATGAGCATGTTGTGCTCGCGCTTCATATAGTTCATAATGTCGTTCGTCAGTTCGTCGCCAGCGATGCGAATACTTTGGTCGCACACAATGCCCGAAAGTGCAATGACAGCAATTTCCGTAGTGCCGCCACCAATGTCAATAACCATGTTGCCAATAGGCTCCTCAATATTGAGGCCAATGCCGAGTGCGGCTGCCATTGGCTCATGTATAAGATAGGTTTCCTTGCTGTCAACGTGATCGGCAGAATCGAACACAGCACGTTTTTCTACCTCAGTGATACCGCTGGGAATACAAATGACCATTTTTAAGTGGCTGAACATATTTCTGCGACGTCCCACCATTTTTATCATACCCTGAATCATGGCCTCAGCAGCCTGAAAGTCCGCAATCACCCCGTCTTTGAGCGGGCGCACAGTCTTGATATTCTCGTGTGTTTTTTCGTGCATCTGCATGGCGCGATGGCCCACAGCGATGGTTTGTTTGGTTGCACGATCCATAGCCACGATAGAAGGCTCATCTACTACCACTTGATCGTCTACCATGATGAGCGTATTGGCAGTGCCAAGGTCAACGGCGAGTTCTTGTTTAAAGAATTTAAAGAGATTGAACAAAGTATTGGGCTATTTGAATTTGTGAATCGAATCGGATTTCGACAAAAAAGTGCGCAAAACTACACAGGTTTTCGCGAAATTTCTTTCCAAAAAAAATTAAGACCCTTTGATTTTTGACGTTGGCCAATGGACGCTGGACGGGTTTAGTGGAGATATTGAAAATCCATGTCCTAGCAACTATCAACCAATTGTAATGCAATGTCTACTGTCTATGGACAAAAGTCCAATTACCCCACCGTAACCACCCAAAAATCTTTCGATTGCAAATATTGCTGTGCCAAAGCCTGTAGTTCATTGGCAGTAATGCAACGAATGGTGTGCACCATTGCCTCAAACTTTTCAGGCGATTGGTTTTCTATAATTTGGTTGCGTACCATGTCGGAACTGTTGATTGGGCCATCCAGGCCGTTGAGCAACATTCCAAGAATATAGTTTCGCACCATGCTGAGCTCTTCTTCCGGGATCGGATTTTCCCGCAGTTTTTTCATTTCCCGGAAAATAGCGCGTACAGCGTTGGCTGATTGTTTTGGACTGACCTCTGTAGCGATGTAGAGGCAGCCATCGGTCAAATATGCGTCTACGGTGGAGTAGATGTTGTAAGTATAGCCCTTTTTTTCGCGAATATTGGTCATCAGCCGCGAACCGAAGTAACCTCCTAAAACGGTATTCAATACCACCATTCCATTGTAGTCAGGGTGATTTCGGTCAAAAAGCTTGCGCCCAATTTTGATGGCCGATTGAAGCGAATTAGGGAGCGAAATGCGGATAGTAGAAGGTTTCGTGTTCCGCCTGAAAGGTTCGGGGTGTTTTATTCGTCCCGGTTTGCTGGAATGTGCCGGGTTCTGTTTGCCGAAATGATGGTTCAGCATGGTTAATATCTCCTCGTCAATACGTCCACTGGCAAAAAGAATGCAATTGTTGGGCGTGTACCAGGTATTGAAAAAATGCTGAAGGTCAGCCCTTTGAATCGCTTCATAGTCCTCAGGCATGGAATTGTAACCGTAGGGGTGTTGTTCTCCAAAAATCAGTTCGGTCACTTTCCGATATGCCACAGTCTCCCCCTTTTCGAGTTCGACCATTAGTTCCTGAATGCTTGTGCGACGATAGTTTTCCAGCTCATCTTCTGGAAATGACGGCGAGTGGAGCATTTCAGCAAAGGTTGGGATCACCTCGTGAGCATATTTTTTTAAGGAAAAAAGAACAAAACTCGAGGTGTCCAAATTGCTGGGCATCGTTAGCGTTGCGCCATAGAAATCAAGATGTTCTGCGATCTCCGCGCCTGATTTTTTCAAAGTACCATCCCGCAATAGTCTTGCGGTAGCACGGGATGCAAGCCGCTTTTCTTCCTCTGCCCTCCCGACGCGGAACACCGCCTCCACCTTCACAATCTCCTGCTCGGGGTAGTCCAGCACATATACTGGAATGCCGTTGTCGAGCATCCTTAACACCGGGTGCGGCAGCGCGAGATGGCGCACTTCATAGATATCTGGGGCAGATTTACGGTTGAGCATTTTTGCCTGTTAGTGTTTAATGCTGGCGTTGTTTGGTGCCGCGGCGTCATACTCCTTGAAAACCCGCGCTCAAAAAAGAGCGCAAAGGTAGATTTTCCTCGTTTTTTCCACAATTTGTTAATTTCTTTAAAAAAATAGCCCGCTAAAATCCGCTACTTTTGCTCGCAAATTGGTGTTGCCCAACAGCATTACTACGCTCAAGCCTCCCCAAACTCAAACACTGCATTTTGATGAAATTTAGCGTCTCCTCTTCCGAACTCCTCAAGCAAATCCAAATCGCCAATGGCGCCATCGGCTCCAACCCAGTGTTGCCCATTTTGGAGGATTTCCTTTTCAAAATCGAAGATAAAAAACTAACCATCGCCGCCACCGACCTGGAAACAAGCATCGCAACTACGATTGAGGTGCTGGCTGACGACAATTTTTCTGTGGCCGTGCCCGCCAAAATACTCCTCGACACGCTCAAAGCCCTTCCGCAACAACCCATAACCTTTAGCGTAAATCCAGAAAACTGGAACATCGAGATTACGTCCTCTTACGGCAAGTACAAACTCGCGGGCGAAAACGGAGAGGACTTCCCCAATATTCCTGAGCCAGACAGTGTAGATACGGTAAAAATCAACAGCAAATACTTACTTGACGCCATTAACAATACTGTCTTCGCCACTTCTGCCGATGAACTGCGACCCGCAATGACCGGGGTGTATTTTCAAATCGAAAACGACAAACTGACCTGTGTGGCTACCGATGCGCACAAACTCGTTAAGTACAGCACCCACCATCTCGCGGGGGAGGTTAGCACCACGTTTATCGTGCCCAAAAAAGCACTCAATTTGCTGAAAACCGCGCTCCCAGCAGGTGACGGGGTAACGATATCATTCAACAAAGCGAACGCCTTTTTTGCTTTCGCAGGTATGAAACTTGTGTGCCGTCTCATTGACGCGCGTTACCCGGATTACAACGCCGTAATCCCCGTTGACAACCCGAACAACATGACCGCCAACCGCAGCGATTTCCAAAACTCGCTCAAAAGGATTGCCATTTATGCAAACAAAACCACCAATCAAGTAGTTTTCGAGCTTACGGACAAAAGCCTGACCGTGAGTGCTCAAGACCTTGATTTCTCCAATGAGGCTACCGAGCAAATTCCTTGCACTTACAATGGTGCCCCGATGAAAATCGCCTTCAACGCCCGCTTTCTCGCTGAAATGCTCGGAGTGCTTGATTCTGAAGAAGTTCAAATGGAATTTAGCAGTCCCAGCCGCGCAGGCATCCTAACGCCAGTAGAAGAGAACAGCAACGACCGCGATATTTTAATGCTCGTGATGCCCGTGATGCTGAATAATTGATCGGGGCGCTCTTAACAAAAAAAACCGCAAAACCACTCCTATCCTTCAATAGGTGTGATTTTGCGGTTTTGCTTTTTTTATAAAATTTGGGCGGCTCCCTGTTTGATTTGAGTTAAATTATCTATCTCTGAATCACCAACTTCCCACTCCTGCGGCTGCCGTCGGCTGCTACAGTTTCAACAAAGTAGATACCCGACTGCCAAGTCGCCGTTTCCAAGCGATATGAATCGGAAGCAGTGACTTGTTGACAGAGATTACCCTGAGCATCCCATACCCGCAGCTGGTGCACTGCTGGCGAGAGATGCACCATGGCAGAACCGTTCGCCGGGTTAGGGGATATTATCAAGCTTCCCTGAGTTGAAACCTTTGTGCGCTCGCCGCTTGGGCGCTGCAATTCGGGCAGCATGTTGTCGCTCGCGTCCACAAAAGCTTTGGCTACCTGAATATACTGCTGGCAATTGGCGGTATAGCCGCTCATTTCAGATTGCCACAATGCAGCCACAGGGCGCATCGTTTCAATACCCGCTTCCACGCTGTCAGATTTCATCAAAAACGTACCAAGGTGAAACTGTTCGTGTACTCGAATAGGGTTGCCCGTAGTTCCTCCGCTTCCCACTGAAAGCATACACTCTGAACCGGAAAAGGGAGTTGCAAAACTCTCTGGCCTTTGATCCAATGGACAAGAAGTGTTCCGAGATGCGATAGGCTGGAGCATGGGGGCGGCGACACTCGTGGTACAAGCAGCATCAAGCAGGAACAGAAAACCAAGCGGCATTGGATCGGCAACAGGCACTCCGCCAGTCGTGATTCCCCAGAAATTGTTGCGCATCAAGTTTGAACCACCGGCGGCTTTCAGTTGGTAGCAGATGCGAACATGGCTCTCCGTAGCGCCTGGACCGCCGCCTGGCATACGGATGAAATGGTTGGGGCTGTCGGAGTCAAACGCAAAAATATTAGAGTTCCAAGAGTCTATCATCAAAGTGATGTCGCGCCCCCGGATGCCGTTTCGGTTTTGGTCGAAGGTCACGCAGTCAGCCAAAACGGTACCTTGTGTGACGCCGCCCACCAAGTATATGCCAGCTTCATTGTGATAGAAGCCGGTAGCACCGTAAGCATACACATTTGCCGTAGTAGCCGTAGCAGGGTTGTCAGACTTTATCCCGATGCTGTTGTTGGTGAAAGAGCAACCTTTTACAAGACAAGCTACCATGTTATCGAGGTTGACGGCTGGGATACCCTGGTTAAGATCCCCGTCCGTGACAATACCAGCAATGGAGGGGTCAAGATGGCCAAAGAACTGGTCGTCAGAGAGCAACATAAATGGCACGTCTTTCATTTGGAACGCGCTCGTACCAGGGTTGCTCCCACCGTCAAAGATGGATCCGGTAACCGTCACCAAAACTCCGGTTTCCCATAAAACCCCTACAAAATATTGAGAGAACTCGCAGGCTATAATGCTACAGCCAAAGCCACCCGTGCCAAAAATGGGCATAACCAGCTTTTCCACTTTGCAGCCTTGCAGTTTGACGGCGCCTGACCCGGTGGCCTCTATTACTGTCAGGTTGCCATTATCACCGCCTGTAAGGGTCATGAAGTTGAAATCGAGCCCTGATCCGTCAGTGAGCAGGAGCGTGCCGTTGGCAGCTTCCAGCAATCCTAGACGCCAGTTGAGGCGATGGCCATTGTCAATCAATACATCTGCGCTGAGGTATACAAAGCGCTTGTCCTTGCCCGCTCCGGTTAGGTTAAAAGTATTATAGCCAGGACCGAACACGAGTTGGTTGCCTTCAGCAAAGTGAAAATAACCCAAGCCCCCAAAAACGATGTCGCCGTTGACGACGAGATCGCCATTGATCGTAATACTTGAACCTGGTGAATCAAGGCGGACAATTGCGCCAGCGTCCAAGATGAGGGTAGCACCGTGATATATGCGTAAAGTCGAAGCATTGGAAATACGCAATGTGCCGCCACTTTCCACTCTGATAACCGACTGTTCGAGTGCATGGAAAAATCCAGTCTTTGAACTGCCGGGGTCGCCGATTTGCAAGATGCCTCCGTTCTTGACCGTGACGGTCTTACCCTGATTGCAGCCGCCTCCCGTGTAGACATCGAAGTGTGGCTTGTCGGCCACAGGGTCTTGCGGGGTCATATAGTTGATGTTGCCGGTTAAATTAACGGCCAGGCTTGCACCGTTGTTGATGGTTACATCGGGTACGCGGTTTTTGCGCTTGCCGTAGTTGAAGGTTTGGCCGGAGGTGAGGTTGAGCGATTGTGCCGCTGTAAGGCCGAGGGTTAGTTGCCCTATCACCCAGTTTACCATAGCTGGCGTAAGCTCGATATGGCGGAGATTTTCATCTGGAGCAAAAACTGCGTCAAAGGGGGTTTGTGCTAGAAATGCTGGATCATCTGGATCGAAGGGCATTATTAAATGCTCGTCGTCCATCGGCCATTGAATATCTAACAAGCTAAGGGTAGGCATGAAGGAAGTATATCCAAGGTTGGCGGACACGGTAAACCCAAGATCTTCCAACTCAAAACGCAAGGCGTTCAAGTCATTCCTTTTGCAACCTGGTGCGTTGTCTAGCGCCGGCAAAACACCCACATCAGTTACAGTCAAAAGGAGCTGGCCTTGAGGAACTTCGTTCCCTGATATTTCGCCCATAATATTGGGTAAAAAGCCTCTAAAGATACAGTTTGAAGCCGCAGGCACATCCGCATTGAAGCATCCTCCGTCTATACCACCCGAATTGACACAGATCCCCAACATTTCGTTGATGCCGATGGAAGCCCCGCCAATAATGGCCATGTTTACTTCTGCAACATCCCCTGTCAGGTCGCATAGATGGTTGTTTGCATAGCCAGTAAGGTCAAGATAGCGATTGGCTGCAAAACACAGCTCCCCATTGGCAATGGGCAGTTTTTCGCCCGTGTGGGTACCACAGCTGATGGCTACGTTTCGGGTCATTTGAGGGTAGCCCGACACGCTCATTTCGGATTCAAAACCTTGCCGGATTGCCAAGGAATTTGGGAAATTGAAAGTCACTGGTACGCTGCCTCGGTATGGGTCAAGGTAACAAGCGTCAAATTGCTCAAGGCCAATGCCTACATCACCGAAACCTGAAAAGCCGCCATCCGAAAACGATGACTCTAAAGATGTAATGAGCATCTGTCGAGCAGCTGGTGCGTTGAGTCGCGCCCAGTTATCATCGGTATCCAATCCCGACAAATGTGCCAAATATGCAAAGGATTGGATACTAAAGGGGATGTTTGCCCCTCTATGGGGCGAATCGAAGGAGACATAGGTATGGCACTGGTGGTTGAGATTATTTTCTTCCATGTATGACAAAGCCCATTTGGCCACTTGGCCGCCCATACTGGCCCCGATCACGGCATTGTCGCATACGGTTTCCCCATTGACTGTATAAAGGGCTTTTCGCTCGTTGACCCGTTTTATCAATTCCACCAACTCAAGCCCATTTTTTTGAATCCAATCGGTGCCTTCGCCAAAATCGAGAAAGATGATGTCATAGTTGTTAGGTTCGGACATAAACGTGTTGAACGCCGTCGGATAATAGCTGAACTCTGAAGGGACAGTATTGCCATTGACATCAACATCATAAGGATTTGGTTGAGAAGCATCATTGCCCATCACCAATACGTCCCAGCCTGTGCTGCCATGCCGGATAATCTCGCCATTGTAAGTGTACGTTTTGGAGTTGAAATCAATGCCGTCAACAAAAATCAATGGCTTGAGCAGTTTGCCGTTATGGGCTGGAGCATACTTGATATAGGCGTGAGCACCGCCCAATGCGTTTCCGTTGAACTGGCTGCCGGGTGGGAAAGCCCCTTGCACAGGAGGGGAATAAGTGGCGGAACTGCTGATTTCCCAAGTTTCGTCGGGAGGGGTGTAGCCTGAGCTGTTAAAGGAAGTGCTTGCTTTGATAGTAAAAGGGTCTTGATCAATGGTGCTGTAATAGTCACCATCAGGAGGCGGGTTGGTCCACGTTATTTTTATTTGATAGTCCACATTTACTCCAGTAGCATTCACGGGGTAGGTGTGTTCCACCATTTGTCCATCCTCCAAGGTTACTTCGGGGCTTCCATCTCCAAAATTAAATCTGATATTATGGTCTGAAGATTCAAGGTTCAAAAATGGCAAGAAATGCACCTCGTTGTGCAGTGCCCATGACTTGCAGACTTCTAAATTAGCTGCATAAATGAGATTGGTTTCCCCATTGTTTGTGAAGTACTGGTGACTGGTTTTAATACTGATGGGTATCGCCCGCACGTCATCAGTACCCGGATCATTTGGGCATTGGGCATTGGTGGTATGGGCAATGCAGAGCAGCATGGCCAGAAAGAAAAGGTTTTTCATTCGTGGAAAATTTAGTAGGTGATGAAAAGATTGGTAGTATCGTGTCCAATAGGGCTTGCAAAAACACTTAGCGACACTCCTTGAGTAATAGGAAGTTCATTGCCGGATTCGTCTAATACCTTAATATTTGAAATGTCAGTAGTTGAAGTATTATCATCTAATAAAATAAAGAAGATCAGATTGTATAGGGCATTCCCCTTTACAAGTTTGACCACTGTGTGTTCTTGACCCTGAGCCTGAATTAATCTCTCCTCCAATAGTTGGGACGATCCAAAGCCATACACCCCGCTCTCATTCCGAATCGTGACCCTCAGCCAAGCATGAGGCGGCAGAATAATGTCAGTCTTGTCTTCGCTGCCGAACAGCACTTGCGCTTCGGTAGTATGGTCCGTGAAGTAGCCATCTTTACGGGCATTGGTCAGGAAGCCTGTTTGGGAAAAGGCATATCGGCCCTCGCTATCGCTGAGGGTTGAGTCGAGGATATGACAGGAAAAATTGCCCAGCAACTCGCCTTCACAATCATAAAGGGACACCGAAGCGCCCTCGATTGGTGTGAGCGTGCCGTATTCGAGGACTCGCCCGGCAGCAGGTTTATATTGGGGTTCTTTGGAAGTAAACTGGCAACTTGGCATTGTTAGCCATACGGCTGCCAGCGTCGGCAGTAGGAATAAGAAAACTTTGTTTTTCATATTGAATAGAGATTTGTTTTTTATAGAGAGCCGTAACAAAAGTATCGAATTTATTGCACAGATAAGAAAGTGGCAGAATGATTGTTGTCAATGGAATGGGTGACGTGCGCTGACACGTCATCCATCTATAGGTCAGATGCGGTCGAAGCGCAAGGCCAATGTAGCCAATGGGATGGTATCATCTAAGGCAAGGCCAGATCAAAACTGGCTCGGCTTCTCGCTCAGACCTGATGACGAAGTACAATCAATTGCTATGGATTGAGGAAGCGTTGGGTGATGCGGCGACGTATTTAGGGATGACTCGTTCGATTTTTAATACAACATAACGCCTATTATATTTTGTTACCCACACCGAACTATGGCCCAATAAGAATAAAATTGCCCAAAACACTATAAAACAAAATGTTTTGTAGAAAAAAAATAAACCTATTTGCTTGCACAGCCAAGAAGAAATTGCAACCTTTGTTTTTCTGTGTGGGAAAGCACCCTTTTGTAGTCTGGAATTTTAATCGCATTCATCCTGGCTACCACATTTAGAGGGCATCATTCAACGATTTCTTGTTTTTAGTAGTCAACAACAGCCTAAGAATGTTGTTGTCCTTAGCATCGTCCCTATTTTTCGACAGAAAAGGCAATTGCGTATGTCCTGTCGAAAATGGAATTTGTTTGCGCTCTTTTGGAACGTAAGCACACGTTCATAGTGTTTTTGTGAACATCATTGTACCCTGCCAATTGAAAACCGTTCAAACTTAAACTAGCAGCAGGATGACAATACAACAGCAAGCATTACAGCTAAAGGTGGTCTTCAGGGGCCGTCTCGAATTTGGTTCGCAAAGAACCTATGATATGGTATTGAAGCACTGGAATACCCGTGTGGAGAACTATTTCAAGGCCGATGTATTGTTCACGGCAGAACAGGTTTTCAGCGAAGAAGGCTATACACTCACAGTACCGCAACAAACGCTGATGAGCACTCAAAAGCGCTGGCGCAGCACTACCGCACTGCTTTACGAAGTAGCGCAATTCGCACTTGCAGGAAATGTAGGCGCTTGGTGGGTGGCTAACGGTAAAGTGCTTGACCAACATCTGATCGAGCCAAAGACCGACAAGGTTTCTGTATCTGAATACTTGAGGGGGCGCGAACTTGTGCAACAAGGCGGCATGGAGCAAGCTTCTGAAGCACTGACCAATTCCATCGAAAAATATGCTCACAACGCACTGGCTTACGAGCGCCGGGGATATGTAAATTACAAACTCAAGAACTACAACGACGCCCTCTACGACTTCAGCAAAAGCATCGCCATTTACGGTCACAATCCAGAGCCCTTTTATGGCCGTGGCAAAATAAACATGCTTAAAAACGAGTGGGATAGTGCCATTCAGGATTTTCAGAATACTATGGAGCGCTCACTGGCAGTACAGCCCATTTATTGGTTGGCACGTTTGCGCAAAGCCGATTGTCTCTACCACGCCAAACGGTATGCAGCAGCACTCGTGGAACTGAAGCTATACCTTCAACGCTCTTTTTCGGAGAACGACCCGAATATCCGTTTCCGGCCTAAGGCGGAGTTTTTGCTGGCGGAATGCGAGAAGTTGGCGAAGGGCTGATAAGTAACAAGTTTCAAGTTAAAAGTAATAAGTTCCAAGTGGCCATGATGCTGCTTGGGACTTATTACTTTTAACTTGAAACTTGTTACTTTTAACTGATTTAGGGTGTCACCGACCGCATCAACCCCCAAGTCCCCAAAACCTCTATCAACAACAAAACTACTGCCGCCCCAATCAACCAATGAAAATAGTCCGTGGTGCGGCGCACGGTGCTGACCTCGATTTTTGTTTTTTCCAATCGGTCAATTTCTGCATAAATCGCCTCCAGATCGCGCTCAGAAAAGGCCCGGTAAAATTTGCCGCCAGTAGTTGCTGCGATTTCTTCCAAAAGTTGCGTGTCGAATTTCATATACCGTTGCGCAAACGAATACGAGCCATCCGGGTTTCGCTGAGCAGGCGACATCACTACCCCTTCCGTACCAATCCCAACCGTATAAACTCGAATGCCCAGGGTTTGGGCAATCTCCGCCGCTTTAAGTGGTGCGATATAGCCTGCATTATTTTCCCCGTCGGTGAGCAGCACTACTATTTTACTTCGCGAAGGGCTGTCTTTCAGGCGATTAACAGCTGTAGCCAGTCCCATTCCGATAGCGGTGCCGTCTTCGAGACGGCCCACTGCAAGTTCGTTGATAAAGGTTTGTACCACGCGCCGATCGGTGGTGAGGGGACATTGTGTGAAGGCTTCAGCAGAGAATGCAACAAGCCCTATGCGGTCGTGTGGTCGTTTTGCTACAAAATCTGCCGCTACGCGCTTGGCCACGGAAAGTCGGTCAGGTTCAAAATCTTTGCTGAGCATAGAAGGAGAAATATCCATGCTCAAAACGATATCCAGCGCATCGGCTTTAATTTTTTCTTCCTCCCATTTGCGCTGTGGCCGAACCATCGCAAGCACGAGCAGGGCCAAAGCAAGCCAACGCAACCAGCTAAGTTTAGCTCGGATTTTTGTACGTAAACTGGGATCGTCCGTTGGGCTGTTCGGTTGC
Organism: Saprospiraceae bacterium; assembly: GCA_046160625.1. Lineage (GTDB taxonomy): Bacteria > Bacteroidota > Bacteroidia > Chitinophagales > Saprospiraceae > M3007. The sequence continues at coordinate 1,191 of JBJXGZ010000044.1, read as the reverse complement.
GGCATTCTAAGGGAAATACCTGCTTTCTTGCGCCAGACGAGCCAGGCAAGGGGAAGGAAAAGCAACAGCCAGAATGGATCGGCGAGGGTCATTAATTGGTGATTGGTGGATCAGTGGTTGTTTGGAGGATGATCTTTCGGGAGCTTTCTAATGCCTCCTCATGGAAGGATTCGGGTGGGATTATTTTTGCAAATTTGGCCAGATCAGATTGTTCCAGTAGATGTTGCAACTCTTGGGTCAAGTCTTGCGGAAGCGCGCTGCCCTCCAAATGTCTCATCGTCTCCTCTGTGGTGGATTCAAGGGCTGGAATGCTAAAGCTTTTTTCCAAATATTCCCGAAGAATAAAGGTCAATTCAACGTAATGTTCCTTTACAAAACCATTGACAATCAACTGTTTTTGAACAAGCACATTCAATTTTTTTAAGGCAAGTTCATGCGGAGGAGTCTTGATATTCCGGCTTTGAATCCTGGTTTTGGATTTTCGATTTGCCAACCACAACAACAAACCCAACAAGGCCAAGGCGGCTAAGCCACCGAATACCCAAGGGAGGTAATCAGTCCATAGGGTGGGTTCCCGATGAATGTCTTTGATGGGAGCCATGTCGTTCAAGTCATCCGGCGAAGGAGTGGCATTGACCACAAATTGAAGCGCATTTGTAGTAACCGTATCACCTGTTTGCAATACGATGGGCATTGGCTGGAGCTGGATTGAATCTTCGCCAAAGAATAGGGCCGTGACAGATTTGTAATAATATTGGCCATCGCTTTGCCATTGTGTTTGATTCACAATGTTTTGTAGAGGCAGGAATTCCCGCCAGACATCAAAATTTAAGGAATCGGGTTTGCCCGACGCATGCGGTATGCGGAATAAAATGACGAACGGATTGCCTGTTTCCACATGGTTACTGTCAATGCGTAGTTCTCCCTGGGCGTGGATCTGGAGCGAAAAACAAAAGAGCGCGCAGAATATCCCGAACTTTCGGGATGTTGGAGTCCGGTTGCTTTGCCAAGCGAATAGCCGTTTTGTCTTTGAGGCAATTCTCTTCATTTTTTGGCTCTTTTTTCGTAACTACTTAGCACCCAAAGGGTGCGACATATAAATCAGCGGTGCTGCAGACAGCACGAAGTTCATTGAAAACATTGAGTTGATGCTTACGACAAGTACTGATGAAGCCTTGTATACGGGCGTAC
>JBJXGZ010000043.1:0-22405 GCA_046160625.1 Saprospiraceae bacterium | reverse complement strand
GGCTTTTTGATGCCGATACCATCACAGAGAATGGCGAAGCACTTTGGGAGCCGTACACGTATGCGGATGAGCTTTCAGCCAATCTTTCTGACGATGGCTGGATGCATACACGGCTTGACACAATCATGTTTTACACCACATTCGATATTGAACGGGCAGTTGCCGTATTTGAGACGCTGCACTACGAAGGTGGAGCCGTCAGCGATTGCCATGATTGTGGAGCGCAAATCAGTATCGCGATTTTTGGTAAAAGAGCGGACGGCAATTGGACCATTGAACGCTTTGCAAAACACCATACCTCACTTGGAGGCGGCGGCTATGGAGGCGAAATCGGCCTTGCCCAACTTGGCGAGAACCAAACATGCCTCAGCCTCCAGATGAGTTGGATGGGACAAGGGGTGTATGCTGAATTCCTTTCATTCCTCAATCTGGAGGATCTGGAAAAGGTGTTCAACCTTACCATTCACGAAGACAACATGGGGATGCTCGCTGAAGATTTCGAGCGATCGTACTCCTTTGACAAGGCTATTCAATTGCTCCCAACAGTGGAAACAGTCACTGGCTGGTGGGAATTTGATTTGGTGACGCAAGGTACCGAACCAGACAATGACGTGAATCGGGCTGTGCCGGCTAACACCGTGGAACGATATGCATTTAATTGGGAAACAGGCACTTACATGAAGGTTTGCCGATGAGGCGTTAGTTTTGACCCCTATGGTGACCTTCGCCTTGGTTGTTGCCATATGGTTTGTTGCCGCCACCGTAACTTTTTTCTTTTTCTTTCTCCTTTTCTTTTATTTCGACATAGCCAAAGCCAAGCTGCGGGTACTCGCCGAAGCCTGCGTAGTAGCAAAATTCCAGCAGAGGCAAGGACATAGCAACCTCAAAATCATAGACAAAGCCGCGCAGTTGTTGTATGCCGTCTGCGTTTGGCTTCAGGTGTATAAGCCTTGACTTTGATTGACCGAACATCCTGAAATTCATTGCAAAAGAAGGATCAATCAACTTTAGAGCGGCCAACGATTTATATTGAGTCGCTGCTTTGAAGCGGCGGACGGCATGTGTGAAAAAACTGACATCGTAGTCAGGGTTGTCAGGCATCAAGTAAGGATTGGGCATTGGCTTATCTTCGTCAACATTGGTGACTGAGATCGGGGAGCTAGCCTTGAACTGCATGCCTTCTTTGAAATTTGGGTGGGGCATTACCTGCCAATGTTTCACTTCAAAACGCGCCGGCTGGCCTTCAATCAGACCCAAAGTGAGTGGCATTTGACGGAATAACTGTATGATCTGCTGCTCAAAAGATGGGTCAATAAAAGTAGAAAATGTAAGTTTTACCTGATTGCCCTGAAGTTTAAACTCCTGCCGCACCTGATCCATTTCGTATGGGTAGATGGCTAATGGACTGAATGTGAACAATTTGAAAGTTCGCGATGCGAAGTCATACCCACGCTTTTGAGCCCATGCAGACATTTCCGGGCTTGCCTTGGAAAGGACGCTGAAAACCCAATTGGAGATTTCCGATTGGTAGTTTATAGGAATGATTGTTCCCTTCTGGCATGTCAGGGTAAATTGGATGCGCATACTTCACAATAGATTAAAAGAAGATTATATTTCCCCGTTTTGTTTTGTCAAAGTGGTTATTCAGGGCGAAAAGTACAAAACAGTTCGATTTTTTCAAGAAATATTTAAAAAGCAGGAGTTTCAAGAATAAACAATTTGCAGTTTTATTGAAGTTCTATTGTTACCATGACTGGCTGGTGGTCTGAGTATTGAAAATTTTGATTAACACCTTTGACCGTACGGATGCGCAAATTGGGCGACACCAGGAAGAAATCTATTAATGTCTCAAAAGTTTTCCCTTTAACGTAAGGATCACGGGCTTTGCGGTTTGTAGGCATCGTTGGATCGTAGGCAAAAGACCAATCTTCCGGAAAAAAATCGGGCGGCAAATTGCCCTGGGAATAGCCTTGCGCATTGCCCGGCATAAACGAATCAAATCGGAAATTAGGTGGACATTGATTCCAGTCACCACCGAGTATCACATAATTACCTTTCCCATATTCAGCTTGTGCAAGATCACGGAGATAAGGCAATTGTATGGCTTTTATTTTGTCGCCAGGGTCATAGGCTGAGTTGTGTAAATTAATGACAACCAGATCTTTACCACGAAGGGTAGGGTAGCGATGCAAAGCGGCGCAACGGTCGAGCTGGAAGATGCGGTCGGGCATAGGATAATGGCCCGGAAGCTGATGACGTGTGGCTTCCACGGGCTGATAGCGGCTAAAAGTGGCCAATCCTGAAAGCACCGCCCCGTAGGCGTTCCAGGGTTCGAGCAAGGGAATCGGTACACGATCGCATTTATAATTGATCGCAAAAGCTGCCATAAAACCCGGTAGCGATTTTTGGTAGGCGTCAAACTGCCTGATGCGATGGCTGCGGTCCGATTCCATATCTACTTCTTGCAGGAGGAAAAAATCTGCGCTATCCCTGTATTGTTGGAAAAAACCCAAAGCGCCCCCCAGGTTTTTCTCTACCAGATTCCTGGGAGTTCGTGTCATGCTGCTGCCGGAATACCACATCCCTTGATCGTCGTAAAAAAAATCTGATTCTGCACCCAAGCCCCCGAAGCCAAGGTTCCAGGTGACAAGGGTGAATATGCTGTCAGGCAATGTGTTTTCTGAAGATATCTGCTGAAAACTGAGCGCGGTAGGCGCAGCCCCCGGTTGCCAGTCGTTTGCCCAGCCGTACACAAATATTCCCAGAAAATAGCAAATCAGGAGAATCAGAATCGCGCCAAGGCTGCGGCGAATGGTGGGTTTGATGTTCATGAAGAGATTTTTTGAGTTGTTTCACTTAACATATGGGCCATGGATGACACAGATCAGACACAGATTTATTTGATCTGTGAAAATCCGTGTCTGATCTGTGTCATCCGTGGCCCATCCTCACATTTTTATCATCCAAAGCCCAAGCAGCACCACCACAAAATAAGGTACCAGAGATGCCGCGCCAGCGTAGTCCTTTCCAACACGCTGCCCAAAAAAAAGGCACAAAATCGAAACACCGGCCAAGGCAGGACTGAAAATTGCCGCGCCGCTCTGACCAGTCACCAATACCTGCAAAAAAGCCCAGGCAGAAATCAGGCCTGTCAGGGTTTCGAGTACTGTAATGGTAGGCAAAAGCAGTCTAACGCTTCCGGCCAAGGGGCTGTTTTTGAAATGCTTGCTGAGATAATCGAGATTGCCGCGGTAGTTCAATAGCTTGTCAAGTCCCGATTGAAGAAAAAGAATGGCAAAAAATGCGGTGACAAAAAGCGTGGGTAAATTGCTGAAAATCAAATCCATAGTGCTTCGGGTCGGTTGAAAAGAAGTGGCAAGGTACGGCTTTAGGCAAAAGAAAACCCGTCCTGCAGCTTCAAGCCACAGGACGGGTCAATATCTTAATATCTCAATATCCTAATATTCAATTCCCCGAACTCGCCTCATATTTCTTGTCCACCTTCCCGACCAAAGCCAGCGGTATAGACTGCATAGAATCAAAATTAGTAATCACAGTGACAATACGGTAAAAATCCCCCTCTCTTTGGCCGTCGTAGGTTACTTTAATGACGCCCGTTTTGCCGGGCGCAATGGGGTTTTGATCCCACTCAGAAGTAATGCAATGGCAGGTACTTTTTACTTGCAGTATCATCAGGTTTTCGCTGCTGATATTCCTGACCCTGAACTCGCGTGTTACGGCTTGGCCAAAGGGCACATTGCTCGTTGTGATCTGACGATCGAGCCATTCTACTTTGCCGGAATTTTGCGAATTGTCTACAGATTTAAAATTTTGAGCGGCAGATCCAAAAGCTAAAAAAAGCAGCAGAAAGTTGAAAAGGTGTTTCATAAATAGTGGTGATTTTCAATGATTTGGGTTAAAATGAATGCGTTTGAAAATAGATTAGCCAAAAACCACGCCGAAAATTACAAAGCGTCTTTTTGTAGTCAAAATATTTAACTAATCGCGAGAAATCTCCTTCTCCAGGTAAGCACCGTCCACCATCCGATGGCCGCGCCCAAGGCAGCCCCACACAACACATCTCCAGGGTAGTGCACACCCACATATACTTGGGAAAAAGCGATCAGCACAGCCCAGGTAAGGGCTATTGGGCGCACCCAACGGGCCAAACCGCCAAACATCCCGATCAGAAAAACAGCTGCGGCAAAATGGTTGGCGGCGTGACTGGAAGTGAAACTGTAACCTCCGCCGCAAGGAACTCGAAGTTGCACACGGTCAATCATTTCCACGTCATTACAAGGCCGAAGCCGTTGCACGTTTTTCTTCACCAAGGTGCTGCTCGTGAAATCGGTCAGCCCGGCAGCCAGTACAAGGCCCAAAAGGATAATCCATCCACGCCCTTTAAAATTGATGACTGCAAAGGCCGCTACAAAAAAGTAAACAGGCATCCAGAACCACTTTTCACGTAACCATGGCAACAGCGTATCAAAGACCGGGTTGCTAAGACCGCTATTGATAAATTGGAAAAATGCAGCGTCCCAATGTTGAAGCATTTCTGACATGGAGATTAGGGTTTTTCAGCGATGAAAATCAGGCGTTTGGAAGTGTTTACATCAAAAGCGGAAAGATCGTAGTTGCCAAAAGTTTGACGCAATCGAAGGCCTGCCGATGTAAGAAGGGATTCAAAATCAGCCAATTCAAAAAGCCGCACCTGCTCTTGAAAGTGGAGCGAACGCCCCGCTGTTTCGAATTCCACCGATTTGAAAACATAGCCACTGCGCACCCATCTCTTTAGGTGAAAGGTAATCTTGTCTACGGTCTTTATTTCAGAACGCACAAGGTTATGATGAACAAAGTTGGCGTTGAAAAAATCCAGCAAAAACAGCCCCCCTGACCTCAGGTCTTTTGCCACATTCTTCAGTGCTAACAAATGATCAGCATCGGTTTTGAAATAGCCAAAACTGGTAAACATATTCATCACGGCATCGAAATAGTTGACCCTGAAGGATTTGCGCATGTCATGTTGGTAAAATTCCAGCCGCTCGTGCTCGAATTGGCGGGCAAAAAGTATGCTTGCCGGAGAAATGTCAAGCCCTGTAACCTCGTAACCTTTTTCGGCAAGGTATCGGGAGTGGCGGCCTTTGCCACAAGCCAGGTCGAGCACCCGGCTACCAGGCAACAGATGGAGTGCGAGCAGCAAATGGTCAAGTGCTGCCTTGGCCTCGTTTTCGTCGCGGCTTTTGTAAAGGAGGTGATAATAGGGTGAGTCAAACCACTCCGCGAACCATTCTTTTTTCATCAAAGTCCATTTTGCGGCAGCGAAGGTAATCTATGATGTATGATGTATGATGTATGATGTATGATGTATGAATATCTTTTCGAGGTACATTCGCGGACTGGGGTTCATACATCATACATCATACATCATACATAAAAATGCACATCCTGCTTGTAGCTTCCACGCCTTTCGAAATTGCGCCAACGATCGCTTGGCTTGAGTCTAATTTTCAGCAAAAATCTGAAGGTGTTTTTGAAAAGAAAAACTTGATGGTGCAAACACTTGTAACAGGAGTCGGCAGCACCGCCACAGCGTTCCATCTTGGACGTTATTTTGCGCAAAATCGGCCTGATTGGGCCATTAATGCCGGAATTGGAGGGGCCTTTGATCCTTTGTTGAATCTGGGTGAGGTGATTCAAATTGCCACTGAGCGTTTCGGTGACCTTGGCGTGGAAGAAGCGGACGGGCGATTTACGGATGTGGCCGAACTTGGTTTTATGCCCCAATCTTTTTTGACCAATCCGCAACTGCCAATCCCAAATTTACCGAGCTGCAATGGCTTGACAGTGAATAAAGTACACGGCACGGAGGCATCCATTCAAAAAATCAGAGCGAAATACCCCGATGTACAAGTAGAGAGCATGGAAGGGGCAGCGTTTTTTTATGCCTGCCTTTCATCAGGGGTGCCTTTTGCCGAAATCCGAAGCATTTCCAATCGGGTGGAACCCCGCAACCGCGATGCATGGGATTTGCCTTTGGCAATCAGGAATTTGAATGATGTGTTGGTAGGGATGTTGGAGGCGGTCACTCGCTAATAATCTTCACACTTTCCTGCTTACTGCGTCCAGCCACGAGGTCAATAGTCTGTTCGCGTTGTCCGTCGCTGATAAGTACCATGGCCGTGTTGGGTTCGGCTTTCCCAAAATCGTCAGCGAACACAGTCAAGTAGTGTTCTTTCCCCGCAGGGAGTTCGATTTCAAATTCTTGTGGCTTCAATTTGAGGTAAATGCGGTCAATCACTTTTTTGTCATTGAGGTAGATAGAAATAATATCGCCATCCTGAACCTGACTATCCCAGACTTTAATCTTGATTTTTCGCCCTTTCACCTTTACCTCTTCACTCACTTCTACTTTTCTACCGCCAATACTTTCAGGGGCTGGTTTTGCCGCTGAAACCACCGCGGATTTGCTTTGAGTTTTAGTTGGGCTTGGTTTGGGCTTTTGTTTTGTTGCCGCGATGGGCTTTTTCTTTTCGCATGGCAGGAGTGCCGAGCCGCCCAGATCAATGTTAAATCCTGGCCCTCTGGTGGTTACATTGCTGACAAGGAGGATGTATTTTTCACCCTTCAAGACATTGAGCGGGGCAAGCCAGGCATTGTCGTCAGTATCCATGCAACCGGCATCTTCGCTTGAATCTGTTTCGCCGCTACGCAGACCAGTTTGACCAAGGCATTTACTGTGGGAAGCCCAGTCGGAAGGATCGCCCGCCGCATTGCAACGCACAATTTTCATGTTTTTGCAACTTCCGTCAAGGGAACGATATAACACAAAATCAATATCGTCGTCTGCTTTGTGCGGGGTGATTGTGAAAGTGAGCGAGCCACTTTCTGCAATTTCAAATTTCAACCAGGTGGAGTTTTCCTCAGCCTGGCCTTTGTTTTCGCTGCTCATGAAACAGGCGATAAAATCGGCCTCGCTGCGGTTGGAGCCTTCTCCACCAGTTGAATTTACGCTCAGATTTCGCTTGTCACAGATCTCCATTGCCGTCACGCAGTCGGCATTGGCTTGTGACCAAAGTTTGATTTGTGCGACAAAAAAAATAGAAACAAGTAAAAGATAGCGCAGCACCATGGATAGTTCGTGTTTAATTAACAGCGGGTTTAAGTGTGCTTAAACGCAAATTTGGGCAAAGAGATTTTATTAATGTCCAATCTACTTTGCCAACAGGCTTGCTGATTCGTACAACTTGTTTTCTCCACACTGATAAACTACATAATTAAATCCCGGATGGATGGCAAATCCCCCATGCCGACCTCTTTTGTCCACTGCAATAAAACCAACCTGAGCTTCTGCGCTTTGTTTTGGATATTTGTGAACGATACGTTTCACCGCTATCTCTGCGGCTTTTTGCGGATGCGCGCCGCGGCGCATTTCTTCTACAACAAGGAAACTGCCGAGGGTACGGAGCACTAATTCGCCTAAACCGGTACTGGCTGCGCCACCTACTTCATTGTCCACAAACATACCAGCACCGATAATAGGGCTGTCGCCCACTCGGCCGTGCATCTTGAATGCCGCGCCGCTGGTGCTACACGCCCCTGCAATGCGTTTTTGAGCGTCAATGGCCACCATGCCGATCGTGTCGTGCCGCTCCACATTAATGATTGGTTTGTATTTGGATTCCTTTTTCCATTCTTCCCAGGCCTTTCGTGCCACTTCAGTGAGCAGATTTTCTTTCTTAAACCCTTCATTCAGTGCGAATTGTAAGGCACCTTCGCCCACGAGCATAACATGTGGGGTTTTTTCCATCACCCGACGGGCAACACTGATTGGGTGCATGATATGTTCCAAAAAGGAAACCGATCCGGCCATTCCATGTTCGTTCATGATGCATGCATCTAGTGTCACATGACCGTCGCGGTCTGGGAAACCACCGTAGCCTACGCTGGTATCATTGGGGTCGGCTTCCGGGATATGAACGCCAGCTTCCACAGCATCGAGGGCATAGCCTCCTTTGGAAAGGACTTCCCAGGCTGCAGCATTTGCTTTTAGATTGGGGCCCCAGGTAGCGATGACAACCGGAAAGACATTTTTGTCGGGTTTATCAAAAGAGGGAAGGGTTTTTGCCCAAAAATCGGCAGTGCCAGCAGCAAGGCCGCCAAGCAGGGTGTTTTGAAGAAAGGTTCGGCGTGAGTTCACAATATATTTGATTGATGTGTTTGATTGGTGATGCGTTGAGTATTGATTTGGTGATGCGTTGATTCGGCGTATTTTGGCGCAAAATATCACGACTGTATGAATCGCGTTTGCCTTTTAGTCCTAATGGTGGTTTTATATGCCTGTAAGTCCCAAAAGCCACCTGAAAACCCCGATGCCTGGAAAAAAATAAAGTTGGATTTCAAGCAACTAGATGCAGAGGGCCTGGTTGGGCCAACCAAAGGCAAGGTCGCCATGAACTATGAATTCTGCATTCCTGCTGAGGAAAGGTACTGGCGAAAGGTTCAAAAAATAGATGCTTCCGTTCAGAAAAATTCTGGCAAAGGTAGGATAGGTTGCAAAGACACACAGTGGCTCGTCATAGGCAGCACGCACCAAAAAAACTACCAGCGCGTATTGTTCCAATTGGCTTCGCTGCCTTTTGTAGAGCGAATTGAGCAAACTTTTTGGGAATGAACGATGAACTATGAATGCTAAACCGTCCGTCACGATCAGGGTTCAACAATGGGTAGTGATTACATCTATCATCCTATTTGTCCTGAAGGTAGCTGCTTATTTTCTGACTAATTCCGTAGCAGTACTTACCGATGCTCTGGAAAGCACAGTTAACGTGGTGACGGGTTTTACCGGCCTCTACAGCCTTCGTTTAGCCACAAAGCCCCGCGATGAAGACCATCCCTATGGCCACGGTAAAATCGAACTTATCTCTGCTTCATTTGAGGGGATTTTAATTTTAGTTGCCGGATTAATCATTGTCTATGAGGCACTTGTCAACCTGATACATCCCCATGCAGTAGGGCATTTAGATACTGGTATCCTGATGGTTTCTTTTACTGCGATTGTAAATTACGCGCTTGGTTGGTGGTGCATACGTACTGCAAGAGAACAACATTCGGTGGCATTAGAAGCTAGTGGAAAACACCTGCATTCTGATACCTGGACGACAGCGGGCATCGTAGTCGGGTTGCTGCTGCTGCGCTTCACAGGCATTGTGTGGATTGATAGCGTGGTCGCCCTTGTTTTTGCAGTTTTTATCATTGTTGAAGGCGGTAAAATTATCCGAAAAACAATTGCAGGGTTGACGGACGAGGCCGATGCTGAACTTTTAAGGCGGCTTATCATAGCGCTAAATCAGCATAAACGAGACAATTGGATTGATTTGCACAACCTCCGGGTAATAAAATATGGTTCTGTGCTCCACTTGGATTGTCATATCACGGTGCCATGGTATTTCAATGTCAATCAGGCCCACGCAGAATTGGATGCGCTCGACCAACTCATCACAAAGGAATTTGAACAGTCTTTGGAGTTGTTTGTACACACGGATGGCTGCGTGCCGCCCGGATCGTGCCGAGTATGCCCGTTACAAGATTGTGAAGTGCGGAAAGCGGCCTTTGAAGGGCGTTTGGAGTGGACTTTTGAAAATGTGACCTTAAATCAGAAGCATGGGAGGCCAACGCCTATTGCATAATTAGCGTCCATTTAGTATAAAACCCGCCCAATAGTATGGGTGTGCGTATTGCCGGTTTTCTTTTATAAAAGTCCGTTTAGCATTCGCCAGCGCCCGGTTGTAGGGTATTCCTTTATTAATTTCTTGGTAAAACAAGACCATCAACCTTTGCGTGCTCGCATCGTTTACCGACCAGAGTGATGCGACTACATTTCGGGCGCCTGCGCAGGTAAAAGCGCGGGTTAGCCCGACAACTCCTTCATCATTACGATATTGGCCCAAGGCGGTCTCGCAAGCTGAAAGCACCACAAGGTCAGCAGAAAGTCGGAGGCCATAGATGTCGCGAGCGTAAAGCAAATCAATCTTTTGATTTAGGTTTTCAGCGTGCAATGCCACAAAAGAATATTCACCCAAGACGTCGTTTGCCGCGCTGTGGGTAGCAAGATGAAGGATATTAAAGTCCTGGCATTTTTTCAGGAAATTGGCTTTGGTTGCATTGGTCCCTACAATTGATTGCCCACTGGTTAATTGAGCGATTGACAACGCCTCTGCACCACTACCGGGCAGAGGTTTGAAAATTTCGGCACGGGTAAGTGCAGCTACATCGCCTACTGGCATTTCGAGTTCTTCAGAAATTTTACCTTCAAAAAACGGCGCAAGCGCCAGCACAGAGCCCGAAGGTTTTTTGGCAATTGGGCGGTTTTGTACAAATTGAAACAGCCCAACAGAGTACGCTTGGCTGATTATCAACTCATTGTCGAGATAATGCCAGAGGAATGGCCGGCCAATATTGGTCTCGCGTTGCGTGAGCAACGCACCAAAAGGAACGTTGGCAAGTTCGTTGCGGGGTATTAGTAGTACTTCTTCTAGGAGTAGTGGCCGCAATGGCGCTATCAATTTTTTATAGACCAAGTGTGAGGCTTCAGCAAAAGACTGGAGCCGTTGCAAATATTCTTTTTCTGGCAAGTCTAGATATTCCGGAAAATGGCGGGATTCATGCTCTAGCGTTTGTAAGGCAACCTCAAACAAGCTGTCAAAGGGGGAGGCAAGCCAAACCACCGTGTCAGGCCGAACGAGGAGCGTAAATACCAGACTGTTTTCGATGAAAATGTCGAGCAGGCATTGGTTTGGGCGTAGGGTTTGGGTTTGCACCTGGCGGATGCTGGCTTTTGGTTGACTATATTTCAAACGGAAATATTCGGGCTGGGTTTTCTCCAGATCTGCGAGGAATACACGGTACTGGTCGCGTACAGTAAAAAGTGCCTGATCATTTGCGGCGATTAGGCTGTCGGCATTCTTGCGCGATCGCATCATGAAAAAATTTGTCTCCAAATCGTTCACTTCCTGGCGGAACGCCAATTCTCGCTGATAAAGAGAATCGGGCAGTCCACCCCATTGCAAGGAGTATGTTTCGTGAAGGAATTCCTGTACAGCGAAACTCTTGCTTGCTTCGATGGACTCAAAAGCGCGATCGATGTGTATTTGATCTCCTGTTTGGGCATATAATCCCTGCCGTACTTCGGCGAGGTTGGCAACAATACCTACCTCATTGGCGATCCAATCGCGGAAACCATCGTTGGGCGCTCGATCGCGCATGGCAAAAACAAGATCCTCTCCCTCACGGCATCGGCGTTCTGCCAGATTGTACCAGGCGGTATCCTTGCTTACGGTATACTGTTTCCATGCTGCTCTCGAAGCTTGTGCCAGGCACCAGGCATAATGTGTGCGGGTAAAAAGTTTGCCTCTTTGTTGTTTGAGGCGGGTTTCGAACATTGCGATATTCTTATCCGCATATTGATGGGATTTTTTATAATCCCCAACCTGTGCATAAAGTTCACACAAGCGAAATTCCACAATACCCACAAAACCACCCTTATTCCGTAAAGCCTCGCCGTAACGGGTCAATGTATCTTCAAGTATTTTGATCCCCTTTCGCAGTTCCCCTTTCAATTCGTAATACGTAGACCAATAATTGGCAAGATTGATCCGCGATTGCATGCTTGCTTTGCTGCCGACCAGGCGATGGAAAGCATCCCATTCTTGTAGCAAAATCCGCGTGCTGGTAGTATCCTCCAATGCAAGGTAATAGTTGGCGATTTGGTCAAAATGGTTAGCGATTTTGAGGTCTGAAGGATTGGCTAATTGCCTGATTTTTAACCCTTTGTTACCGGACTCAATAGCCAATTTTGGATTTCCGTTCAGATTTTGGGCGCCGCCAAGAACCAAATAAGCCTTAGCCATTCTATCCGTTTGCTCGCCTTGCAGTTGCCGGTGTAGGGCGATACTTCGCTCTGACATGTCAATAGACCGGTTGAACAAGCCTCTTTGCAATAGGTCAGCGGCCAATGCCTGATAACAATCGTCGGTTTGCAGGAGCATCGCTTCATGAAAACCAGTCTTTTCCGGGCAGTTTTCCAACATTTTCAACCCGGACAAAGCCACATCCAATGCCGCCTGGTAGTGCCCTTCGTCCAACAATGCCGTCGAATTCGTTAACATGCCGCTGATCTTCACAGAATCGCAGGGCGTTTGGGAGTGAAGATGTAGTGCGGTGAAAAGTAGGGGGAGGAAAATCAGGAAGGAAGTATATTTTCTCATAAAATCGGTCTCGTTTTTAAGTCGAAGGTAACGGCACGCGCCGAAAAAAATTACCGTCTCCAGGTTAGGTTTTTGACATGAATGGAACAGATGTATTGAAACCAGTTTATCTCATTCATTTCAAAAACAAATTTATATGAAGAACTCCCTTGCTCTGCAAATTACCCTTGCAGCACTTTTGCTCGTTTTTTTCGGAAGCAGCTGCAAAAAAGACAAAGATGAGACTAATCCTACCGTGCTCACAGCCAACTCAAACATTCAAGCCAAAATTGACGAGTACAAAGCTTTGCTCGGCGCAGACAACGGAGGCGACCCGGGAACAAAAGGAACTACAGGGTTTCGGGAAGTAAATTGGGACGGTCTCACAGATGCTGAATCTGCCCCCAATTTTTATACTCCCGACTTATTCAACAGCCCTACCGCCCCCCGCTCGCGTGGTATTGTCCTAAGTACTCCCGGCACAGGGCTTATGGTTAGCGCCGACAGCAACAATCCTACCGCTACACCCACATCGTTTGGCAACATTAACCCGACTTACACCGCAATTTTCCCACCATTCAGTGGTGAACGACTTTTCTCTCCAGTGGGCAGCAACATTGCCAACATCTATTTTTTTGTACCAGGTTCAAGCCAGAAGGCAGTAGTGCGTGGCTTTGGAGCCGTGTACGTTGATGTGGACAGGGTGGAAAACACGGCCTTTGAATATTTCGACATACATGACAACTCGCTTGGCACTTATGCTACACCAGTATTGAACAACGGGCATGTATTTCTGGGGGTATTGTTCCCGGAGGCGGTGATACACCGTGTCAAAATTGAGTATGGCAATTCACCGCTCGGCCCAAATGATGGCGGCAGCATTGATGTGTCTGTGATGGACAATTTTATTTATGGGGAACCTCAAGCAGCCCAATAGACAAGAATAGCAAGCGGGGTTTTTTACCCTCAACCCAGGTCGGTGCGCGAATAGTCGCGTGGCCGGCCTGTTTTAAATGAGCCGCTTCAATTGCAAATCCTTCACCCGGCGCAAAACAAGCGGCACCTGCTCTATTTCAACGGAATCGCTGTCAAGCCCAAACCAGTTCTGTGGCGAGGCGGTAACGCTCTTGACGGCAAGATATACCTGCATAACAGCCTGTTCCAGCAAGGGCAGGTCGTTTTCGTGCGACAGGAATTCCTGGATTATTACAAATTTGAAATCTCCTGTAGCAATTTCGCCGTGGCCAATATGGTACCGGGATCGGATGTTCAGTTCATCGTTTTCCATGAGGTCTTCTACGACTTTCCTTAAAAAGAGGTTCATGCGCTGTTCCACCCGGAAGCCGAGCCGGAAGTTTACTTTATACACATCGTCACGGGCTATCATGTTCACCTTATATTCCATAGTGTACGGCTCGTCAGTTGTTTCCAGGTGTAAAAACCAATAGATATCGGCACGTTTTGGCTGTGTCTGAAGGATGGAGTAAAGGATTTTTTCTTCAACCTTTTTGGGCGATTTAGTGCTACTGAGAAACACCAGGTTGCTGGCACATTTAGGTATATCTTCATCACTGCCAAGCAGGATGAGTTGGTCAATGTAGTCGTTGATCTTGACATTTTGGATATAACGGTTTTTAATTCTTTTGGCTTGCACCCACACGAACATCAGGAAAAACAGCACAGAAGCAATAAGCACAGTAATGAAGCCGCCGTCCTTGAATTTCAATAGGTTGGCAGCAAAAAAAGCGCCTTCAAAACACAAATACCAAACCAGGAATATCCAGACATAAATCGGCCTCACACGGTTCAGTACAAAGAAATTGGAAAGCAGAATAGTGGACATAAGCATGGTCAGCGTCACCGAAAGGCCATATGCCGCTTCCATGTGTTTGCTTTCCTTGAAATAGAAAGTGACGAAAACACAACCCACCCATAAGAGCGTATTCACAGCAGGAACATAAAGTTGTCCTTTCATTTGAGTCGGGAAAATGACCGTCAATTTTGGCAACAAGTCTAAGCGGATGGCCTCGCTCACCAAGGTAAATGACCCTGAAATCATAGCCTGGCTGGCAATGATTGCGGCCATTGTGGCAATAGCAATACCAAATGGCAAAAAGAAATCGGGCATTACCCCATAGAAAGGATTTACATGCTGCGGTTCCAGTTTGTCGCCAACCATTGCCAAGAATGTCGGCAACTTTTTCCCTTCATATTGCAGGCACCAGGTCGCTTGTCCCAGGTAGTTGAGTACCAGACAGGTTTTGACAAAAATCCAGCTGATTCGAATATTCTGTTTCCCGCAATGGCCCAAATCTGCGTAAAGCGCTTCCGCGCCCGTTGTACACAAAAAAACTGCGCCCATCAGCACCAGTGCGTGCGGATGATGAATCAGTATTTTGATCGCAAAAAGTGGGTTCAATGCATGCAATACTGTCCAATCGTGCGACAAGGAGAGGCATCCCAGCACCCCTAACATTGAAAACCAGATCAACATGAGCGGGCCGAAAAGCTTGCCTACCGCCACCGTCCCAAATTGTTGAAAAACAAAGATCAAGCTGATGATCCCAATTGTTATTTGCATCGTGGGAAGATGCATATTCTGCAATGCCGGGACGGAAGCCAAACTCTCAATAGCCGCCGAAACCGTAATAGGGGGCGTAATCATGCCTTCTGAAAGCACGGCGCAACCACCGATCATGGCAGGAAATAGCAGCCATTTCCTGCGTCGCCGAACCAGCGTGTAGAGGGAAAAAATACCTCCCTCGCCTTTATTGTCGGCGCGAAGCACTAAACCGATATACTTAAAGGAGGTTTGTATCGTCAGCGTCCAAAAAACGAGCGAAACCGCTCCTAAAATAGTCTCCCTATACACGATCCCATCGCCAACAATAGATTTCATCACATACAACGGCGAGGTACCGATGTCACCATAAATGATGCCGAGGGTGATAATGAGACCGGCTGTAGAAAGTCGGTGATGGTAATTTTGATCGCCGTTTGAGGCCATTTTCATTGTTTCTGAGTAACAAGTTTCAAGTTGAGCGTAACACCTCTTTAGATTCACGCAGCCTTTAAACTTGTTGCAAGTAAATTGAGACTTATTGCTTGGTTGTCTATTTATTTGTCAAAACGAGGTATTCCCAGGGTTTCAGGTTCAATTGCATGTCTTTTGTCAGTTGCACGGTGCTTGCACCGAAGACACTGAGATATATACCAGATACTACCGCGTCGCTGGGGCGAAGTGTCACAGCACATGGTTTTTTGCTAAGATTAAGCACTACCACCAAGCGGTCGCCATTCTTTTCGCGGGTGAAGGCATATACTTGATCGTCGTGATTGGTCTCAATTTTTTCAAGTTTGCCGCCATGTCTGCCAGACCAAAGTGCGGTGTTGTTGTGCCGCAGGTCGCAAAGCTTTTGAAAAAATGGTGTTTTTTCAAAATTTTTCCATCGAATCGGGTCTTTTTCAAAAAATGCCAAGCGCTGAGAAAGTCCGTCTTCCTGACCATTGTAGAGCATCGGCATCCCCTGCCAAGTGAACGCAAGGATGTTGAATACATCTGCCGCATCGCCGTACAGTTCAGTTTCCGTACCGTTCCAGGAGTTTTCATCATGGTTTTGCGTGAAATAAAGTTGCGAATATCCTTCCGGGTAAAACCCGTTCAAAAACCGCAAAAGTGTGTCGAGCGATTGGGCATTTTGCTTGCCTGCTGCGATGTCCTTCGTAACGTCTTTCCATTTCCAGCCATAGTTTGCGTTGAAGCAGGAGTGGAAATGCGCAGGCTCGTCTTGCCATTCGGAGAGCATAAAAACCTGCTTCACAGAATCGAGCGCAGGACGTGCTTCGGCCCAAAAATCATTTGGAACAAGCCCCGCCATGTCTACCCGGAAACCGTCAATGTCGCAAGTTTTAAGCCAATATTGCATCGCTTCAATCATAGCGCTTCGGGTAGCTGGATTTCCATAATCCAGATCGCAGACATCGCTCCAGTCGTCAATGGGCTTGCCGTTTTCGTTGAGCGGTACGGTAAAATCTCCATTGTATTTCGTAAAATATTCAGGATGTGTTTTTTTCCATTCCGAATCCCAGGAGGTATGATTGGGCACCCAGTCCAGTATTACTTTCAACCCCAGGGCATGCGCTTCGGCCACCAGGTTTTTCAAATCAGCCTCGGTTCCGAAATCAGGGTTAACAGCATAATAATCGCGTACTGAGTAGGGACTGCCTTCATCGCCCGGGTTCAATTTCCGGCGCTCCACACCAATGGGGTGAATGGGCATGATCCACAATACATCAATCCTCAACTCCCGCAGCCTTGGCAAGCCGGCGCGAACACCAGCAAAATCGCCCGTTGGTGAAAATTGCCTCACATTACATTCGTACAATACTGCACTCTTGGCCCATTCTGGTTCTGGCATGACTTGTTCGTTAGCATTCGGAGGTGTTTGCACAACAGAGACGGGCTGGTTTTGGCATGCAACAAACGCCAACACTGGGAGTAAGGGAAAAAGTAGTTTTTTCATAGAAATCAAACCGTTGCAAGTTTCAAGTGGCAAGACTAAAATTGAGCCAAAATTATTGCCCGCCTGGCTGAAACTTTCAACTATGAACTTTTTTGCTGCTTTTCGTCGTCAAGCAGGGTTTCGTCCAAAAGGCCGCGATTTTTAGCCGTCTCGCCATAGCCGTGAAGTTGGATTGGCTTTTGGACTTTTCGCATCCTTATGTTCAGGAACTCAACAAAAAGCGAGAAGAAAATGGCAAAATACAAATAACCTTTCGGCACAGAACCCTCGGTGAAATGCCCCAAATGTGCCGCTTCTGCAATTAATGAAAACCCTATAAGTATCAGGAACGATAACCCAAGCATTTGTACGGTTGGGTGCTCATTTACAAATCTGCTCACCGGGCCAGAGAATATCATCATAACCAGTACCGAGGCCACTATGGCGATTATCATCACAATGAGGTCGTTGGAGAGCCCCACAGCAGTTAAAATGGAGTCAAAAGAGAACACTACATTAATGAGGGTTATTTGCATGATGACCGAATTGAGCGCTGCTTTGCCTTTGCCGACCTTGGGATCGTCAGTAGCATCAGGGCTTTCGAGCTTGTGGTGAATTTCATTGGTGGCCTTATATAGCAGGAACACACCGCCGATCAGGAGTATGAGGCCCTGGCCGGTAAGCCCGCCTTTTAAACCAAGGAAGTCTACATGGAACAATGCGGCGTCCATTCCCATAATCCAGGTAATACCGAAGAGCAGGATGATGCGCAGCCCCATGGCCAGGATCAGGCCTATGTTGCGGGCTTTAGGTTGTTCATGGGCAGGAAGTTTTGCGGAAACGATACTCAGGAATATTATGTTGTCAACCCCCAGCACGATTTCCAAAAATGTGAGTGTCAGGAGGCTGATCCAGACTTCGCCTGAAGCGAAATCCGGCATAGTCATTAGAAGTACTTGCATAAGTGATTTGAATGGTTCAGAATTCTGGCGCAAGGATACGACGTTTGCCCGAATGGTTGGCGTGGCGACATTTTAAGTACTTAAAAATGGCAAATGCAGCGGGGTGGGGTAGGGAGCGTATATCTTTGTGGCATTCACAAATTCAACCTTGCCTGTCGGTGTACAGGTATTATCCATTATGAGAAAATTCTCGACCTTCTTAATTTGCCTGAGCTTAGGAGTCGTACTTTCTGCACAAGAAAGCACCAAAAAATACCTGCTCATTGAGCATTTTACAAATTCCAACTGTGGAACTTGCGCCAATAGAAACCCGGCGTTTTTCAACCTGATCAGCCAGACCCAATACGCCGACGATGTGCACCATGTTTCGGTCCATCCTATGTTTCCTTACCCACAGTGCGTATTTTATCAGGCAAACACGGCTGAAAATTCGGCCTGGACAAGCCAGTATGGAGTGTCTGGCACCCCAACTATTGTACTGAATGGTGCGTTACAAAATCCATCCAACCCCATTCTCACTGAATCCAAACTCCTGACGTATCTGGGTCAAACCAGCCCGCTCCACCTGAAAGTGGAGGAATCAGGACCAAATAATGACCGCTCGGTTATTGTGACAGCCAAAGCCCTCGGAGAAATCCCGGCAGGGAATTACAAGATTTTTGCAGCGATAGTTGAAAAGACTATCAATCAACAGACGCCAAATGGCGAGTCGGTTCACCACAATGTATTTCGGAAAATGCTGACTGCTGTTGCCGGAAACGATTTCACGGTGCCTTCGGTGGGCGCTTCCACCGTGTACAATTTCAATTACACCATCCAAGGCAACTGGAATCCAAATGAAGTTTACGTACTTGCATTTGTAAAAGAGGTAACTACAAAACAAGTGCTCAACAGCGGCACTCGCTTCGATCCCGTACTTTCAGGCACCGGCGAGGCAGCAGCCACTCAAATTCAGATTTCGCCCAACCCAACTACTGATTTTGCCTGGGTTGAGTTGGCCGATGATGTTGCACAAACCGTAGAAGTTTTCGCCGCCACCGGGCAGCGAGTCTCGGTTTCGTTTGAAACACAAGGCAATGCGCTTTCAATCGCGACTGCCTCCTTCGCGCCAGGTATATATTTTGTAAAAATCGCTGGAAAAAAAGGCGGGTATCTAGGAAAGTTTGTGAAGGAATAAAAGGGCTGGCCAAAACTTGCACAAAATGCGAAACGGGGCTGCGACTCAAAGTCGCAGCCCCGTTTTCACCTGAACCGAATGCAGACAATTATGCCTCTTTTTCTTCTTCCTCTTCCTCGTTTGGTTCGGTTACTTCAGCATCTTCGTCACCATCAACTTTTTCGAGTGTTTCTACCGTTTCTTCAGTGTGTTCAGCGGCAACACCTGCTTCGTTCTCAATGGTTTCAGCGCGGTTTTCGAGTACTTCAAATTGTGTCATGACAGTCAATTTTTAGGTGAAAAGATGTGGGTGAAATATTTACCTCGCAAAATTCACTTACTGCCATGAAGGAGGGATTAAGGTCGGATTAAGTTTATGTAGTTATTTTTGGATTATTCGATTGCCCGATTAATTCGATTAGAAGATGAGCATGCCTTGCAATCGAATTAATCGGGCAATCGAATAATTGACCAATCCCTATTGCGCCTCCAATTTTTTCACCGAACCAGAGCCGATCACATTAGATTCCACCTTGGGCGATCCGGAATAAAATACATCCCCTGACCCGGAAATATTAGCATTCAAGTCCATGCCTACATCTGCTGTGACAGTGCCAGAGCCTGAGATATTCACTTTTAATGTATTGGTAGTCAGGCCTTTTGCCCGCACTTCGCCGCTCCCGGAAATGTCGGCATTCATATCGTTGGCTTTGCCGCCAAGTTCGATGTCGCCGCTTCCTACGATGCTGATGTTCACAACTCCGAAGTCAGATTGTGGGCAAAAAACATCACCGGATCCTGAAATATTAAGTTCCATTTTTTCAGCACGAATAGCATTCATAACGCGTATTGTGCCACTTCCTCCTAAAGAAAATTGGTCGAATGTTGGCGCAGTCACCCGAATTTTGATGTCTTCGGAGCTGTTCATATTTTCATCGCAGAAGATGCGCAAGGTTCCGCCTTTCACTTCTGTTTTCAACAGCGGCAGCAGGTTTTGCTGTGCAGAGACCTCCACTGAATAATTTTCCCCGATGCTTACTTCCACATTGCCGTAAATATCAAGATCAATCGCGTGGAAATCACGGGCAGTCCGGGTTTCAGTGTGAACGGGGCCTTCGCCCTTTATACCGCTGCCAAAACTGAAGTTGCCAAAATTGCAAGAGCGGCTGCCAAGTACAAATACGGCGACCAAAAACATGAAAATAAGGAGGTTGCGCATTGGAAAGAGATTTTTGTTTTGGATTGATGTGTAAGATTTTTAGAGCTTTGCGCTCCAATTTTCTGAATTGCGCAATCTCAGACACGGCTTTAACCGAAGAGGTTGCGCTTTTTTCGCACAAATTTATCTGAAATGATGTTTTTCTTGATTTTGAATTTGCTGATGGTATTGGAGGTGACACCTCCGAGGCACGAGGAGATGTCACCTCCAATACCAATTGTAGAGTGGCTCACCGAACGCGACCATGACTTCCAGCATCTCCGGCACGAGCATCCGAAAACCTTTGTATTTCGCTTCAAAAACATTGATTCACAACCTATTCTGCTCCAAACGGTGCGCACTTCCTGTGGTTGCACTGCAGCTACCTGGACTGAAACACCCATCGCACCGGGTGACTCCGGAGAAATAGTGGTTGAGTACGACGCTTACCAACGCGGCGAGTTCAAGAAAAAAATCAGGGTATTTTTTGATCGCCAGCGAAAGCCGGAGATATTGTGGATTCGGGGGGAAGTAGATTAGGCCACTGCAAAGCCAGAATCCTCACGCATCAAAGGGTGTTGTAAACCAAGCACGATATCAGATTTCGGAATACCTCGTTTGATAAGTTCCTGGCCTATCAACATATCGGTATTGTTCACTTGTATCCACACCTTTCCATCGCGAATGTCGAAATGGAATACGGGGAATTGAACATACCGTGTTCCTTCCCAGCCAATTGTAAAAAGTTGGTAGTGGTGCCGCTTATGGTCAGCCACGACTTGGCTTTCAGGGCCACCAGAAGTTGATTGCGGCATCTGCGCAGCATATTCCTCAAGAAGGGATTCGATGATTTGCTGATATTTTTTTACCTTATCCATAGTGCAATTTCGGGCGTTTCAATCTTGTAAACCAAGATTTTCATGTTCACTTTTTGTGCCGAGCGGCGAATGGTCTCAAAAGACCAAAGATACTGGAAAACAGGTTCTGGAATTGCTAGTATCAATTCGTATGCACTATTCAGCATTTCCAATCCCGTTTGATAATCAAGGTATTGGCCAATCGCTTGATGAAATTCGTACAAAGTACTTTCTTGCAAAAAACTCTTGATTTCTACAGCAATCTTTTCTGCTCCTTTTTGTGCGGCCAAGACTCGTTCTGCAGTAAGGTCGATTGGATAGTTGACTCCTTTTTCTGGTTGAATATAAAAAGGATCGTTGGTGATTATCCAACCATCCGCCTCCAAAGCAGATCGTACGAGGTCATGATATTTGTCTTTGGCTGCCATTTGGGATGCGAAGTTATTGATTTTTCAAAAAAGGAGACCTGCTTACGTATGGAGTTCAAGAAAAAAGTCGTGAATTATTTCATAGTGCAAACAATGAGGGCATAGGGATTATAGTTTTCGAGCGGGTTGCCCCCAAACATTCCAAAAGGGATTCTTGTACTTTTGAACAAAGTCCATTGATAAATGGTCGAGGTCTGGGAAAAGGGTTCTATAGCTTACACCAAGTGTAATAAGGCTATCTAAGATTTCTCTTTTTGCGGATTTAGGAATGCTAAAAGAATCTATTATTTGCCTTCTAACATTTTGAGCAATTTCAATTTCGGGGTCATTTTCAATCATTGTTAATACAGCTTCCATTGAATTTTGGCCATCAGGTTTAGGATGAATGGTAAAAACGCTTTGCTGAGCTGTCATTCGTGAAAAAGCCATGATTGGGAAAAATGCAAGTGGTTTTTTACCTTCTTCATTTTTTGTTGTTGCCATGAAGGGGTCTAATGCTAAATCTCTTAAAAAAGGATTGGATTCCGTAGGAAACCCACTAACACCTACAGAAGCATTATTCAGATATTGTGGATAAAATGTCCATATCTCCCCATCCTCATCTACATTATCAGAAACAGCAAAAAATGTGGCTACTAAAATATTTTGAGACCAATCTAATAATCGTGTTGGAGTACCATGATGTTGCATCAGTATCAACCAACTTAAATAATCATCAGATTTGGGAAGAGAAGTGCTAAGAGAGGGGGCAATTCGTTTAAACTCATGCGCTACGTCAATCTCTAAATTGTCGGATACGGTTTGATGTAAATCTGAGTTGAACTCCTCGCGGAAGATTCTAGGGGTCAAATTTCCGTAGCATTTAGAATGACCTCTATACCAATTTTTCTTATATTCCATTCCTAGACTTATCACGTCATGGATGGATTCTAATTTTGTAACTGTTTAGCACCCGCCGGAGGCGGGTATTGAGGGGACCGGATTAAAACATAACTTAGCGCATCAAAAACAAACGAGTTGGAACTGCCAAACACTGTCGAATCTTGTCATGTTCTTATAA
>JBJXGZ010000042.1:0-7340 GCA_046160625.1 Saprospiraceae bacterium | reverse complement strand
ACCCTGAGCATTTTCTTGTTTTCTGGTCATGCCGGGCGCGATCATTTGGTACTTGGTGGTGGCGGGATTGCAAATAGTGACGGCCTGGCCCAAATGCTTGGACAGTGCCCTCAGCTGAAGTTGGTCTTGCTTAACGGATGTTCTACTGAAGGACAAGTGGATCAACTTTTAGCCTATGGAATACCCGTGGTCATTGCCACCAGTGCACCTGTCAATGACCGAAGTGCTACCTTTTTCTCCGTACATTTTTTTGAGGCCTTAGAAAAACAATTCAGCCTCCGGGAAGCCTTCGACATGGCTAAAGGCGCAACAGAAGCGGCTTATTCAGGGGTGAAAATGTCCGCACACCGGAATATCAAACGCAATCCAGACACTGTGGCAGAACCAGTGTGGGGCATGTTTTTCTTGGACAAAAACGAACATGTTTCAGACTGGAAATTGCCCGCGAAAGCGCCTGCAAGGGTTGAAAGCGCCGAAGGCTTTACCCCCAATTTGCACCTGATAGACGTACTTTTCAACGCCTTGGGGGAGTACAACGAAGACATCCAAAAACTCGCCAAACAAGCCGCAAGAGGCATACAAGTACCCCTGCCCAAAAAGCGAATGGCCGTACTGAATGCATTGCCCGCCCCGCTCGCTGAGCCGCTCCGCAAACTATTGGTCCCCGTTGAACAGGAGAACGAAGGGTTCGACAAGGTAAGCGAAGCAAGGCTTCGGCAAATCGCACAGGCCTATAACACTACGATGGAATTGCTGGCCTTTACCATGCTGGCACAACTCTGGGAAGCACATGATTCAACAGATCTGCTTGTTATTTCAACCGATCAACAGGCCGCACTACGCAGTTTCTTCCGCCTTTCCAAGACAGACCGTGAAGCCATTGACCTGGCGGCGTTAATCGCTGTAATCAAAGGGATTTTTGATCAAAACAAAATCTCTTATTTTGTCCAGGAGCTGTTGGAAATCAACGAACTGCTGCGAACAGACCCCGTATTCGCGCAATCTCTTGAATTGCTCAACAGCCTCCGGCTTCAACTCCGTCAAAATACTTTTGATCGCGCAGCACTTAGTTATCTGAGCAACCGTGCGGAAGACGCACTGGCCAACCTCTACGCCCACATGGGTTTCATGGCGCGCTATCGGCTCGCCACGATACAAGGCATAGATGTAGAAAAATATCGCCATCGACGAGAACCGACGTTTAATCACGCAACGGTGATGCTCCACGATCTTTTGGGCGGCTTTGACGTTTCGCAGGTCCATTTGAACAGCTCGCTGGACAACCGTTCTATCCTGCTGCTCAACGAAGAAACTTGGGAATACCTCAATCTTTCGCCCTTTGTAATTGACGAAAATGCGTTCCACGACCGCGCTGAGATCTGTAAACTCTACTTCTTTTCGTATTGGTCAAAGGCCGCGGGCACCTTGTTTTTCAAATATGTGAACAAGCCCGACGACCCCCTGCTCGAAGTATCTGACCAATACCTGTCACTCGTGAAAGAGCAGTTTGAAGCATTCTCAAACCTGATTCTCCAACAACCGCTAGCCGAGTTATGAAAAGCCCGTTCAAATTTCTGGACGCTTACACGGCGGAGGATCGTGACCAATTCTGGGGCAGGGAGGAGGAAGTCGCCGCGCTTTACACCATGGTCTCCCAAAATCGACTCATTCTCGTATATGGGCAGAGCGGCACGGGCAAAACCAGTCTCGTTCAGTGCGGCCTTGCCAGCCGTTTTGACTCCACTGACTGGCTGCCGCTTTTTGTGCGACGACAGGGTGATCTGAACCACGCACTAGAATCGCGCCTGGCACTGGCGCTGGGCCAACCTGAAATCGAATCGCCTGTGGCTGCACTAGAATCCTTGTACGAGACTTTTTTGCGCACGCCATACCTCATTTTTGATCAGCTGGAAGAACTCTTTGTATTAGGCAGCCCTCAGGAGCAGCAAGCTTTTGCCAATACGATTCGAGGGTTGCTAGAAACCAGTATCCCATGCCGTATCTTATTCATTATCAGGGAAGAATATCTCGCACAACTCTACACTACCGAGCGCACCTTACCGACCTTGTTTGATCGACGCTTGCGTGTAGAGCCTATGAGTTCGGCCAAAGTAAAACGTGTGCTGAACAGCTCTTTCGAGCGTTTCAACATTGCGGTGCAGGCTCCGGCAGAAGAGACCCTGGGACAAATTATTGACAACATTAGCGGGGAAAAGGCTGGTATCCAACTGCCCTACCTTCAAGTGTACCTGGATACGCTTTATCGAGAGGATTTTGCCCGCACTTACCCTGGTTCAAGTTCGGTTGAAGGCGAGCCCTGGAAACCTGTTGAGTTTACCCGACAGGAAGTAAAGAATTTGGGAAAAATCGAAAATGTGCTCGAAAGGTTTTTGAGATCGCAAAGGGAACGAATTCAAAAAGAACTGGAAGGAAAATTTGGAAGTGAAGTTTCAGAAGATACCGTTCGGAAAGTGTTGGACACCTTTGTATCAGACGAAGGCACCAAGCGCCCCATTGGCTACGAACAAAAAGGCGAGACGCTTGTGCTTGATCGGGTTACTGCAGCCTTATTTGAGCCAATCCGTTTGGAAGTGGTAGCTTATACCTGCCGCGCTTTGGAGCAGGCGAGACTGCTTCGATTTGCAGACCAGTACATTGAACTAGCACACGATGCGCTGGCACAACTAATTGACAACCAACGAACCACAGAGCAACGTAGGATGCGCGATGCCCTCAATCGCATTCAAAGCAGCTATCGGGAAAATCTGGAATCCGGGGAGTTTCTAAGCCGCCGCCAGCTCAATAGTCTGGAAGAGTTGCTTCCCATATTGCGCCCTCGACTAAGTGCTGAAATTAATGAATTTGTGGAAAAAAGCCGCGTTCGGGCAGTAGCATTGGAGCAGGTTGAATTGGCGGAGGAACGTCGAAAACGTCGCCAGGCAAGGCGTATTGCCATCATTGGGTTTGCTTTGGCAGCCCTCGCAACACTCGCTTTTTTCCTTGCTTTGCAGCAATATCGAAATGCTGCCCGAAACGCCGCAGCCGCCTATCGCAATGTAGCCATTGCGTTAAAAGTTGAGGGAAAATATAAAGAAGCGCTCACACAATTGGAAAAAATCGAGCCATTTCTCAGTGTGCTCGACGATGCTGAAAAATCGGCTAACCAGCAACTTCGCACAGATTGGCTGCAGGTACAGCAATTGGTAGCAACTGGCGATAGCCTTGCCCGGCTAGAAGAATTCCGGCTGGCCGGGGAGCAATATCAAGCGGCCCAGCGCAAATCTCCGGATGCACACCTGGAAGCCTTGGCGATGCAGGCACAAAAGGATCTGGATGCCGCCTACCGTCAAAACATGCTGAACGGAGAGACCCAAATGCTGGCACATCGCAATGATTTGGCCACTTTGAGTTTTGAAAAGGCCCTGCGCTTGAAGCCAGATGATCCGGCAGCAGCGCGAAAATTGAAGGAAGCTCGTGGTCAGTAAATAAGGCTTTGGCTAAAAAAAGCAGCATTGTGGCGAAATATTGCAGCAAAACACCTTTCTGACATTCTGCTTGACCGTATATTTACCAAATTTTAATCATAAAAATTGTTGTTTTAAATTTTGACAAATTACATTTGCACTTCAACCATTGAGTGCTAGCTAAGCTAGGCTATTATAATCCTTGCAATTCAGCCCATGTCCCCGCAGTTCCTGGGCAACTCGTTTCAGCGTTCCTATCCTAAAAGTCGATTTACCTGCACTATCTGCGGGCTTAAAAATCGTTTATTCACCACTCAAACCTACTTTTCATGAAACTAATTTTTTCACTTGCCTTTGCCTTTGTTCTCCAATTTTCTTTTGCCCAAAAAACCCTACCGCAGTCTTATGCGCAAAAGCCCTTTTCTCCTTTAAAGGCAAGTTTTACACCCGACACTTTAATCCAGCAAGAAATGGTTTCTCTTCGGCAGAGTTCGATGGAGCAACAACCTTGCAGTGGCCCTACCATTATTCAGTGCGGGGAAACCCTTTACAATCAAGACAATTATGGTGTGGGCATTGGCCAGGCTAAACCCGTTTTTTGGTCCAGCAATTTTAGCAGCGTTCATTACGAAAACTGCGACATCAACCCACTCTGGAATTATAATGCGCCAGATAGGCTCTTCAGATTCACGCTGGCATTTCCTGCCACAGTTAACATTCACATGGAAAACATTTCCGGAGGTGATCTGGACATGTTTTTGCTGTCAAACTGCTTCCCTGCCGAGTGTGTGAGCGCTAGCACGTTTGGCGGAGGTTCTAACGAAGACATTTCATACTATCTCAATCCTGGCACTTATTACATCGTAGTGGATGGATATAATTTCGAAGAAGGTACTTTTGACTTGAGTCTCGATTTTGAAGGTGGCTGCACAAGGCCTTGCGAAAACTCTACAATGATCACGTGTGGGCAAACCCTGCTTTTCCAAAATAACAAGACTTTTAGTGGCTGGGTAAGTAATTTTGATGCCTTTGACTATGGTGATTGTGGCACTCCGCTTTATAATTATGAGGCCCCTGACCGCATCTACCAATTCGAGTTACAAGGAGAAGCAGAGGTGACCATTTCATTGGATATATTGAATCAAGCCGTTGACCTGGATCTGTTCTTGATGAGCTACTGCGAGCCTCCAATTTGTTATGAGAAAAGCATAAACAGTACCCAATTTGATGACGAGCTGATCATCGTCACGTTAAATCCAGGGGTTTATTACATCGTAGTTGATGGGTTTAATTATGCTGAAGGAGATTACCATCTTAGTCTCCAATGCGGCTGCAATAGCCCTACTACGCTAAACTGTGGCCCAATATTGACCGGACAAACCACCGCAGGCCAACCGAACAATTATTCAGCAAATACCTATTCAGCTTGCGGTATATCAGGTGTAGCCCCATACGGTGCTCCAGACAAGCTATACACCTTTACCTTGAACCAGACCGAGGAAGTAAATATTTCCATGGAGGTGCTATCCGCTAACACGAACCTTGATGTATTTTTACTGTCCTCCTGCAACCCGGCAATTTGCTACGCTTATAGCAATAATACTGCCCCTTTTGAGTCCATTCAGGCTACACTTCCTCCAGGCACTTATTATGTTATTGTAGACGGTTTTAATGGTTCGCAAGGGAATTTCAACATTCAACTTTCTTGTAATTGCACCTGTATTGAAGCACTGGATCTAGGCGTTTTACGATCTTGTGAAGGTTTTGAAGGCTTTGCCAACAATACCCTGGTAAGTCCTAATTCTGTGCGATGGAACAAATGGTCGACCACGGCTGGAGATGCGTTTGTGCGATCTGCTTCTGGAAATAAATACTTAGAAATGAAACCCGCCGGCACGCCCACACCCGACGTATGGTTTAATTTAGGAACAAACGCTACGGCGCGATACCGCCTTTCATTCGAAATGCGGGTTGATACAGGGAAAAATGGAATTTATTATGTGCAGCATCAAGCGCCAAATGCCTCCGGAGCCAATTCAAATACGGCCTATCGCGTGATTTTCAACAGTGATGGAATTGGATTTGTAAGGCTTGGGCTATCGAATACCAATGTCGCTACCTTTAGTTATCCGAATGGCGAATGGGTAGATGTTGTACAAATCATTGATATGAGCCTGGATGTGGCTGAACTTTGGATAGATGGGGAGTTTGTACACGCCTGGAAGTTCAGTGTGGGCAGTAATGGCTCACTCTTACGGCTGGAATCACTAAGCTTTGATGCCGATGATGCAAGCTTTAGTTACCGGGTAGACAACATTTGTTTCCGAGGTCAAGGGCCTTGTACTATCCCGCCAACCATAGACCCAATTTGCATTGAAAACGGAGCACAGTACAACAATCAGACTGCTGCTAAATGCAAGCTCTACACTAAAGATGAGGAGCAACCATGTGCCAATGTGTGCCAATTCGGGGGCAGATTCATCTATCGTGGAGACAATTTTTCTGGCACTTTTGATGCTTCTGACCGTGCACCTTCTTCGGTGCTTACACAGCCTTGTGTACTACAGGCTTATGGGAACAATCTGCCGCCAAAACTCTATGCCGACATCTATATTTTCGCTCGGCAGGACAACAAAAATATTGGCGTCAATTTTTCAGACAATGGAAATCCCAATGTGCGGGCATTTGTGTTTGTCTGCGATAGTGATGAAGACAACAATGGCACCTGTGTAGATGGGGAAGTTTGTTGGGAGGTAATTCCATCTGGTGGAGGCTCCAATGTAGCGATTAATACCTGCTCTGAATTTTATTATGTGGTCATTACAGGGACGCTTGGGGAGACCTATTCCAATTTGAATATTATACCCAATGGCAACTGCCCGCCTAACCCCCCACTCATCGCCTGTGGTGCAACTGTAGCTGGAACAGTTGGCACGGGCAACGCTCCGTCTATTCCATTTAACAATACCACGACTTATCTTCAATGCTATGCTGGCCAAAGAACGTATACTGGCGACGAGTCATTCTACAAGTTCGTGCTCAATCAGCCTACCAAAGTCACCATAAACCTTACAGCCAGCGCACCCAATCCTAGTGCGATGGGGGTATTTTTGTTTTCTTTCCTTTGTGGCGGCAACTGCCTCGGTTATGCTGAAAATTCCGCGGTCAACCCTTCTGCGAAATTAGAGGCTAACCTGAACGAAGGTATTTATTACCTCGTAGTAGACAAGGATATCCTTGCCGGAAATCCGAATTTTACACTCAATGTAACCTGTGAAAATTACCCATTTCTAGTTACATTCACAGATTTCACTGGAGACCTCAATTGCCCCTCTGACGCCGTTGCCCCCCCGCACATCGTGAGCTTAAAGGCCAGTCCCAACTATGTAGATACAGATTATTTTGAATTCTACTATCGCGATACAAACGGACAACTGACAAATAATATTGAGGCTAACCAGTATTGGCACAACTCCTCCCAGCCACAAAACTTTAGCCTGCGGAAGGATAACGAAGTAGCTGATCAGTTGAAATGCTCTTACCTTCAGGGTGACACCTTTTATGTGTTTATGCATCAAGCCGATAACAATGGCACTTTCAAGCAATTTTTACCAACGTTTGCGCCCTCAACGGGCGGCGGTGTAACTGATTCTCTGAAATTTAGGCCTGGAGGTTTCAGTTTCATCACAAAACTCACAGAGATCAGTGCCATCAACTTTGTGCCGGAGTTTTCAACGCTATCAATACCGTCAGCAGCTAGCACTCGGACCATGCTCTTCAGTAGTGGAGAACCATGGGCCGTGGAAAAGGTGAATGGCCCGGCCAATTGGCTGACCATTGACCCAACAGAAAACACTTCGGCACAAAAACTTACCT
>JBJXGZ010000041.1:0-41737 GCA_046160625.1 Saprospiraceae bacterium | reverse complement strand
ACCGCAGAGGCGCAGAGACGCGGAGTTTGTGCTAATCAAGTTGTAAGGCTCCGCGTCTCTGCGCCTCTGCGGTGAAAAGAAAAACAGACACCTCTTCTTAGAAGAACTCCCGCAAATTCGTTCCAATGCCCAGATGCGCCACGCCACCAGCGAGGTGATATGCCCCATAGCCAAAATCCACACGGAAGCGACTGATTTTGATCCCTAAGCCACCTGAAAAGCCTGCCAGACTGCGGTAGTTACTTACCGATAGTTCGCGTTTCAGAAGGTGGTTGTAGCCCAATCGGATGCGGAAGCCCTCGTTTTTCCCGAGCAAAAATTCCCCGTTGAAAATCAAGTGGCGGAAGAAATTGTCAATCGCTGCGGTCGCCCGATTTTCTTTTGGCTGTTCGTCTCCAAAAAGCAGCACCTCGTCGCCCTGTAAATTTGGGTCGTCATAACGGATGTCCCACTGGTGCAGGTGGTGTGCTATGACAGCAAACCGGAACGGCAAGTGTTTTAACCGTTTGCTCACACCGAGTTGAATATCAAAGGGTAAAGTTTCTTTTAGGTCGTCATACGTGGACAATTGTGTGCCTGCGTTGCTAATTACAAGACCTGCCGTGAAGCGATTGGATGAGTCGGCATACATCAAACCGGCGTCGGCCAGCAGCGCCGATGATTTATAAGTATCTAGCCTCGAAAATGCCATACGGGCATTTAGTCCAAGCGATAATTTGTCCGTCAGGGGCCGCGATGCGCCCAATGTGAATGCGGTCTCACCAGCCTTTACTGTGCCTTGAATATCTCCGAATTCATCGGCGCGTTTTATTTCGCCATAACTCATGTATTGAATCCCTCCGTGCATGGTGAAGCCCCATTTGGGCAATTGCTGCGCGTAGGAAATATAGCCATGTTGAATACCGCCAAGAAAAAAATTATGGTTGAAAGCTATTCGGCCCGACATAGCCGGGTTGAGCGCGGCAGGATTGGTAATGGCAAACACGGGGTCGTCGTCGCGGACGGCAATTTGTGCTCCGCCTAGACCAGTTACACGTGCCGACTGTGGCAACGTAAGAAAAGAGAAAACGTGTTGCCCGCCTGTGACCTGGGCAGTAACAGTGGCAGTAGGCAGTAGCAGTAGGCAGTAGGCTGCGAAAACGAGATTGATTTTTCGTAGTAAAGTGTTCATATTCATGCTTTTGACTAAGATTGATTGATGGAGGCAAAAAGCTTGGATGTCCAACGTCTAATGTCCAACAATCCAATGTCCTGATTATTTTTTCCAACGAGTAAGGCAGGCTCCGTTTTTACAATCGGCGATTCTAATGAGTTGGCCGGTTTCATCATACTCTTTGAGTTCGCCCTCTTCCAGGCCATCACCGTCTTCATTAGGAGCGTATGTGCCCTCGGTTTTGAGGTTTCCATTTTCATAGTATTCTGAAAAAGGCCCATTTTCTACGTTGTCTTTCAGTAACACTTTTTCCTGGATTTTGCCATTTGGATGGTAGCGTATGCTAAATCCGGTCAGTGCACCCTCTACAAAATCCTGCTCGATTTTCAGCTGGCCATTCTCATAAAATCCTTGGAATTTACCGTGGATTTTGTTGTTCTGGTAGCGTTCAATGCTTTCTAACTTGCCTTGTGGAGAATAGAATTTCCGCTCACCATCCAACGAATCAGCACGGTAATTTGCCTCTTCGAGCAGCACACCTTCCGGCGAAAACCTTTGAAAAAGCCCTTCTTTGGCAAAGTTGTCTTTGCGTCGTTGCCAGCGTTCGAGTTGGCCGCGATCGTTTTTGGCCTCGGTGGTTTCAATGGGGTTTGGGGTACAAAAGGCTTGAAAAACAAACAGAAGAAGTGCACTCCGGCACAGGAAAGAACTGGAGATTTGCATGAAAGATGGATTTTATCGTGAACGCCTTCCATAAGTCTAAGGCGACTCAAGAACGGAAAGCTTGACGAGGAAATTCTGAATTTGGCTGCCTGTAGGAAGAATTTTTATCTGCGGCCAAATTATTGACCGAATTGGAGAATTGGCCAAAAATAACAATTTGATCATTATGATATTTGCAACAGGTGTACTACGTTTACCATTTTGGATCACATGATTAAATGGGTTTTCATTTTTGTTCTTCTGCCGCAGCTTGCGTTTGCGCAAATGCACGACAATACATGGCTCTTTGGGAACAAGAATGATACGATATTGGATAACGAACGTGGTATTCAAATTTTGACTTTCCAAGATGGCAATATCAAAATTGAGCAGAACACTCAATTGATGAGGTTCAATTTCTGGGAAACCAACACTTCGTTTTCCGATTCAAGTGGCTCTGTTTTAAGTTATTCAAACGCGGTACATATTGGGAATTCTGCCTGGGAAATAATGGAGAATGGTGACTCTCTTACTAATGCCCTAGAGGCAGGGGGGGAGCTATGGTGTCAATGGATACTATGTTTACCTTGGCCAGAACACGATGGGAAGCATATCTATTTTTATGAACAGGAGGGTTTTACAAGCACATTATCGTTTCATGCCACCAATCTCTACTACGCAATTGTAGATATGTCATACAATATGGGGTTAGGTAAAGTAACAGAGCGAGATGTTCTTGTGATTGAAGACACGCTCGCAGTAGGCAAAGTAAATGCGGTCAAACATGCCAATGGAAGAGACTGGTGGGTAATGGTGAATGAAAAAAACTCAAACCGATGGTACAGGCTATTGTTTGATCCTAATGGAATCCATGTGCTGGGCAGCCAAACCATTGGCGTTACCGTTTACGATGGCGTGGGCCAATCTGTGTTCACTCCCAATGGGGAACATTTTGCTCTTTACAATGGCATAAGTACCGCCCTTGGATCCTATATCGATCTCTACGATTTCGACCGTTGCGAAGGGCTATTTTACAACCACAGCCAATATCACTTTTTTACAGGCGACTGGGGGGGGGGAGCTTTCTCCCCCAACTCCCGCTATCTGTACATCAACTATTTCACCAAAGCCTACCAGTACGACTTAGAAGCCCCAGATATATGGGCAAGCCGGGTGCAAGTAGCAGAATACGACGGCTATCTGGATCCGTTTTTCACCACTTTTTACAATATGCAACTCGCACCTGACGGGAAGATATACTCCAGTTCTACAAACAGTGTTTCCTCTCTCCATGTCATCCACAACCCTGATGAACCCGGCGAGGCTTGCCAGTATCAACAACATGGAATTGAGTTGCCTACCAGAAACACCTTTTCCATGCCCACCTTCCCCAACTACCGCCTAGGCCCACTTGACGGCTCAACCTGCGACACGCTGGGCCTGGACAACCTGCCCATTTCCTGGTGGCGCTACGAACAGGATACGCTCGACCCGCTGCTACTGGCCTTTCACGACTTGTCTTATTACGAACCTACCTCTTGGGCTTGGGATTTCGGCGATCCTAACTCCGGCTTGAACAACACCAACATGGAGCAGCATCCCAATCACATTTTCTCCGCTCCGGGCGAATACCATGTGTGTCTTACTATTAGCAACTCCAATGCCAGCAACACACTCTGCCGTACGCTCCAACTTGGCAACACAATTGCCGAAAACCCTGAAATACAGGAGCGTATTCAAGTCACACCTAACCCCTTCCGCAACCACCTCAGCATAGCCCTGAGTGCCAACCTTCGCAGCCCGGTATTCAATTTGTACGATCAAATGGGCAGACTTATACTCAAGGACTGGTTGGGATTTGGTATCACAGAAATTGAAACTTCAAGCTTGCCGCCTGGGATGTACTTCTGGGAATTACGGGCTATGGGAGAAACAGTGAAGGCAGGAAAATGCGTGAAAGTGCAAGAATGACAATGGTTTAGATCCAGCACCCGATCACCACGCGTTCAACAATTCCGGCTGGCCAGCGTACAAATCCTTGACGGCTGCCACAAGCCAGTCCCCCCCAAAAGTGATGGTATTGTGGTGGGAAAAATAAATTACCCAGGCAAGACTTGCATCAAACACTATCCCCTCGTGCAATCCGCCGAAAATTTGTTCGGCATCAATCTCAAAAAGCCCTGTCTCGCAATCAAGCAAGTAAAGTGGCTCCTGCATTTTTTGCGTAAGAAGGGCACTAATGGCCTGTTTTTTATCCTCCGTCATGGCATTGAGGAAAACCACCTCGGAAGGCGCGAGCGGCGTAAGCGGATCCCAAAAGTTGGAATCGAAATTCCATTTTTCTTTGAGCATACGGCGAAGTCGGGCGGCCTCTTCTCCCAAAATACGTCCATTTTCAGGGTCATTGGGGACAAATTCTGGTTGCAGCGGGTCAGTAGGAAACAGCACCGGGAGTTCGTGTGCAATAGTGCGTGCCGATTTTTCGATCACCCTGAAAAGCGAACGCAGGTATTCCGGCACATTCGGGTCAATAGGAATCTGAACCTGTTTTTCCCGGTTGGCGATATGGATGTCGAGCAGGAATTTGACAGGCGCAGCGGCAGCGATTTTTTCCACGGCTTCCTGGGCCAAATCGGTGTTAAATACCGTGTAATAGTGCAAATAATTTCCTGAAAAACGCTCGTTCCCGCGCGGAATTCCGTTGCAGGTCTCGTCCAGAACTTGCTGAATAGGGTCAAGGTAGCCCGAAGTCCAGTCGTCGTACCAGGGGGCACCCGCAGGGTAGCCCGTCCAACGGCGCATTTGGAAATGAAGGGTCATCACCTGTAAACTGTGCGGATGTGGTTTGAAATAGTCTCTGGCAATCCATTTTTCGCCCTCTTGGCGGAGTGCGGCTATAGGATCTATGTTGGCGGGGATTCCGGCGGTTTCAGAGTGATCGGGTTTTTGGCCGCAGCAGCCAGTTTCGATACTGAGCTCGGTAGTGGGCATGGTCGTAATACGGACATAATGCCATCGGTTGCCGACCTGTTTGTAGAGGATTATGCGCTGCATGGTCTGGGATGGTTCGGGGCTGAGATCGTTTCAAGTTGAGTGGGATCGCTCCAAATGCTCTGGGTTCTCTACCCTACAACTTGTGAACCGTAACAATGAAAAGTTCGTGCCACAATCTGGTTTGAGGGGATTAAAAGGAAGTTTTTTATAAATAATTTGCAAGAAATGTGACGAAAAGGCCCAAAAATGGTCTCTAACCGGTCATTTTTTTGAGCGAGTGGGATTATTTTTAACACCCCCTTGCAAATGTTGTTAAAACAACCTTAATTTTGTGCCAGTTTTTGAGGCAACTCAAACATCCATGAACATTCGCAGACGGTGTCTGTAATCCTTGCCGTCGTTGTTTTAATCGAGTCCTTTACTTTACTGTGTAATCCAGGTTGCGAACGCTTTGCCCCGATCGCTTTTTTGGAAACGAGTGTTTTGACAACCAGATTCTGTAACAAAAATTTGCGAATGAACGACTTGCACACGAATCTCACATTTCCGTCCGATCCCCAAAATGTATCCAAAGTCGAACCTTTCGTCCACGATGTAGCCACACGGTACAACCTTTCTCCCGACACACATGGTAATATTCTAGTGAGCCTCACAGAGGCCGTCACCAACGCTGTGCTTCATGGGAATCAAGGCGATTGCCGTAAAAACGTTTCCATCTCCCTCAGACGCAAACAAGATGCACTGGCCATCAGCGTAACGGATGAAGGCTCGGGGTTTGACCCGAACAATGTGCCTGATCCCACCAATGTTGACCACCTGGAATGTTGCGGCGGCAGAGGTCTTTTTCTGATGCGCCATCTGAGCGATGAGTGTCTTTTCGAACGTGGCGGCAGAACCGTAGAAATGCGGTTTAAACTTTAAGTTTTCTTTTTCAAAACGAAATCGGGGTGCTCGGCCAGTTGGCCAAGCACCCCGATCTTTTTTTGAAAAAACCGATTCGGCTTCTTATTCTTTATAGATGTTTTTAGTTGCCGCCTCGTTTTTCTTTCTCTGGCTCTTTATCTGGTTTATGTCCGAAAATACGGCGGAAAAGGCCTTTTTTCTTCTCCTCCTCTGGTTTGTCTTTTTCGTCTACGGGGACTTCACCGCCGGGTGTTTCGCCGGGCTTAAGTCGCTTCGTATAGATTTGGAGCAAAGAATCACGCAGGGTAGAATCTTGCCCCACTTCTTGAATAAACATCTGGAAGGAATCCGGGGCAATGCTGATCCAAGGCTGGCAGCCCAACATATTGAGCACTTCAGGCTTCGGGGTAGGGAATCGCTCTATGAGGAGTTTGCTGAGCTTTTTGTCGCCTGCAATTTTGTTCCAAAAACCACCCACAATGGGCAAAGCCATGGCCGAGCCTTGTCCTTGGGCCATATTGCGAAAGCGCACAGCCGGGCTTTCACCCCCCACCCAAGCCCCGGTGACGAGTTGGGGGTTGTAGCATATAAACCAACCGTCGGAATGATTTTGGGTGGTGCCAGTTTTGCCCGCAAAATCGCCGCGCACATAAGCGCGAAGCCGTGCCCCAGTGCCATAGTCCACTACATTTTGAAGCATTTTAGTCATTGTGGCGGCCTGGTTGACGGTCAGGGCCTCCTGGTAGGAGCCGAGCTTGGGGTTGGCTCCGAGCGCTTTTTTATAGTCGTAAATGTCATTGCCCCGGCGGTCAGTCACGCGCAGGATAGTGACCGGCTCGGGGCGTTTGCCAGCATTTGCCATCGTTCCATAAACGTTCATCATCTCGTAGAGCGAGGTATTGGCTGCTCCAAGGCTGATGCCAAATTCACGGGGTAAAGTGGAGGTTATACCCATTTTTGCAGCCAGATCAATTGTTTTCTGGATTCCCACTTTCTCAATGATCTGAGCGGTGACTACGTTGACGGAACGGGTAAGTGCGCCCATCACGGAATACCACCCCCCATAAGTTTCATCAGCATTGTGCGGCTCCCAGTCTAGTATCTTCTTGATTTCGTTGGGGAAATAAGTGCATGGCTTAATGGTGTCTTGCAATGCCGCAGCATAAACAATAGGCTTAAACGTGGAGCCAACCTGCCGCTTGGTAAGCGTATGGTCTACCTTGAAATTTTTAAAATGGATGCCTCCCACCCAAGCTCGGATGTAACCGTTGCGATGGTCCATGGCCATAAACCCGCAGTTCAGCATACAGAAATAGTAACGGACTGAATCAATGGGGGTCATGATGGTATCCATTTCAGAGCCGCCGTTTTCCCAAGTGAAAATGGTCATGCGCGTGGGCGTTTCAAAAGACTTTCGGGCATCTTCATCACTCTGTCCAGCTTCTTTGAGGGATTCCCAGCGACTGCTATTTTCTACCTGTTTGTCAATCCACTTGTCGTCACCCCAGGGTTTTTCCAGCTTATAATTTTTCCAGTGTTGGTCAAATTGTTTTTGAAGTTTTTGCATGTGCGCCTGTACCGATTCTTCGGCGAACTGTTGCATTTTGAAGTTGATCGTAGTGTAAATCTTTAGCCCGTCGGTGTACAGATTGTAAGGTTTTCCGTCAGCATTTCTGAGATCTTTCAATATCTTGGGCATCACGTCGGTGCGGAGGTGTTCGCGGAAGTAAGTGCCCGTGCCTGCGTTGTTGCTGTCTACGTTGTAGCGTTTTGCGCCCACAGGTTTTTTGCTCAATTCGTCGTATTCAGCCTTGGTAAGGTGACCATTTTTTACCATCTGCCACAGAACCACATTGCGGCGTTTTTTGGCATTTTCAGGATTGCGCAGTGGGTTGTACAAGGTGGTGCCTTTAAGCATCCCTACGAGCGTGGAGGCTTGATCCACGGTGAGGTCGTTGGGCTTTTTGCCAAAAAATTGTCGTGACGCAACATTGATACCAAATGAATTTTCCCCAAAAGGCACCGTATTCAAATAAAGGCTCAGTAACTGGGGTTTAGTGTAGACCCTTTCAAGGCGGACGGATATAAAATTTTCCCGTATCTTATTGATTATCATGCTCACCCCGG
Organism: Saprospiraceae bacterium; assembly: GCA_046160625.1. Classification (GTDB taxonomy): domain Bacteria; phylum Bacteroidota; class Bacteroidia; order Chitinophagales; family Saprospiraceae; genus M3007. The sequence goes on along the minus strand of JBJXGZ010000041.1, from coordinate 33,858 downwards.
GGACGTAGTAGTTCTTTCGCGGATAAAGGTTTTTGGCTAATTGTTGGCTAAGGGTCGAGCCACCCCCGCGATGCCGTTGAGCTGTAAGAAGGCCAAAACCTACCCGCATATAACTCATAATGTCAATGCCGCTGTGTTCGAGAAAACGCTTGTCTTCTGTTGCGATGAGTGCATTTATTATGAATGGGGACACATTTTCGAGTGAAATAGACGTGCGGTTTTCAAAGAAATATTTCCCGATCAAAACACTGTCGGCAGTATAAATTTCTGTGGAATTGGCCGATTCAATTTCCCGGAGCTCGGAAGTGGCTGGCAGCCTTCCGAAAATGCCAATCCACACCCCTAAAATTAAAAGCAAAATAAAATACAAGCCCCAACGGGCAAAAGAGCCAAGCCACCCTAAGGTAAGACCCAGCTTTGGGTAACGCTCCCGAAAGCCTGCCCAACGCACACGCAGGGGTTCAGTCAGCTGCGCCCAAGCGTTTGTGATCGGTTGCAACAAGGTCCAAAGGGGAGCGGTAAGCCTAGCCCAGGCGTTGCGCACGGGGATTGTCTTATCTAGAACCCAAGAGAAGGCGTTTTGAACTATTTTGATCAAGGTCTGGATGAATTCGAGCATGGTATTGTCCCAAAAAGTGCGCGAAGGTAAGAAAGGTCATGGAAACGATTTTTAGGAACAAGTAGTGTGCAACATTTAACTGCGATTTTACCACGCTTTGATTGCGATTTTCGTGGGGCTTTTATACCGCCTAGTAATTTTGCCGCTAATTAACCAACAACACCAAATACATGAAACTTAAACCCCTGATTATCGCCTTGTTCTGTTCGGCACTCCTGCCTCGTAACGCGACTTGCCAAATATTCCGCGACAGCGAAAAATTCAATTTTGGCCTTGCGATCAAATTGAACCTCGGTATCGGCGGCAAACGGATGTCGTTTTACAATTTGAGCGTCGCCGCTGGTCTTTCCAGAAATTTTCAAAATGACAGGTTGAACTTTCTGCCTGGTGGGCAGCTGACGGTCAACTATTACTCAAAAGGCCCGGGAACTTCGGTCATTGACCATTTCAACCGAAACGGTCATTTGGACATCGTGTCTACCTTTTATGTAGTAGGCGGCTACAATTGGGGCGGAAATGAGCGCGAGAAATTTATCCGAACCTTCAACCAAATGAGCGCCACCACAATTCGCCACAATTTTGACGGCGCCATTTCTTACGGCACCAGTTTTTTGGTCAACAATCAAGGCCGCAATCAACAACTTGGGCACATGGGATTCAATGTAGACCAAATCCTGGTCGGTTATTATAACGACGGCTTTTGGCCCTTTGACCTTTTCGCGGGGGATTCCTTTGACCGATATTGGACTGGTGGGGGCTATGTCGCCTACGGTTTGGATGCTTTCGGAAACAATTTGTCGCGCAAAAACCCATGGTTTCAGGGCCAGTTTGTCGAGTATGCTTATGATCGTTTTACCGGAAATGTACAGACGGGTTACAAACTTTCGAAAGAACTTTTGTTCAGCGGAATCCCACAGAAAGACATGAAACAGGCGTTTTACAATCGGGCCTTGAGTTCCATCTCCTTGCGCAATATCAACGGCTCTAACCTTGGAATCGGCCTTTTGGGACAGTGTCCGAATTGCGACGTACAAGACCTTCTGCACCGGATGCTCGGCTATTCGAGACACGTTTCGCTGTCGAAATGTTTGCCCGTTGTGCTTGGCAGTTTTCAGTACAACCAATACTACAACCTCCTCAACAAGAACCCAAAATGAAAAACTTCTCAATCTTCCTGCTTTTTTGCGCCGCTCTTTGTATACTTGGATGTCGCGGCGGGCGCTCATCCTTTAGCAACGCTGGTCTCATTTACACCAGTTTAAATAAGCATACCACCCCGCCACCCGAGCTCAAATTATTTTCTGAAGGCATTTACCGCTTTGATATATGCGCCTTTGACTCCGTGTTTTACAACACCAACATCATGTGGTTTTGCGATTGCTCCGACCCAAAAAACGAAGGCAGTGTGGACAGTTTTGCGATGGCATTCGTGGACGAAATCAGGGTTGTTTTCTTCAAAAAACCAAAAATTGAACGGGAAATTAACCTTGGGAATCCTGGAAAAGAAACCAGGATTGGGGTATATTATTGGGATTTTCAAAATGCTAACGGCAGGTTGCTGAGCAGCCCGCGCCTCGCCGTCCGAATAAATGCTCCCAGATCAAAAAACGAAGAAAATGAATATACTGATTTGTTTTTCGAATCAAGAGAAAATGGTTTGGTGTTGGTAGAAACGAGCTATGTTGACAGGAACAATTCACTCACTGATTTGACCCGACGAAAGAAGAGAAAAAAACACATCCTCGAAGAACACCCCAAAGAAGGGAAGCGGACTATTCATCCACGGGATGTTTTTGCGCTCTCAGAAATGTTGTATCGCTTTGTCCCAGAACCAGTTGTGCTGAAACTTGATGGCAAAAAAGTTGAAAAAATCGAGTACGCGGCTGAAGGGGGGCAGGATTTTGTGCGTACCACCACTTTGAAAAACGGAGATAAAGTGCTCGAGCAGTCTAATAATCAAAAGTCAATCTCAACTTGGTAAGTGCTGAAGTAGCATTTTTTTTAAACACATTAGGCACATAGAGTAGGAATACATAATTAGTTTTTAAAACACAAAAGGCACAAAAGGACACAAAAGATTGTCTATTAACCTTTTGTGTTTTAAAATACTATTGAGTGGGGTGGCTGCGCGGAATGCGTAGTTGACCCCATTTGTGATTCTTGCTGTTTACCCAGCAAAAGCGCGGGTTTGAATGACTGAGAATAAAAAAATTTTTTCAGGAATAAAAACAAACAATTAGTTTTGCCTCGGGTAATCCATCAACTTGTGGCATTCATATCCTACGTCGAATGCTTGTTTTCCGGCATCTTTGCATGCATAAAAATCGAATAAATATAAAACAAATAACTTAGTGTTCAATAAAAACCGCCTTGAGGCTATGCCCGATTATTGTACCAAATGAATACATTCAAAAGCAAGCAATTTCTAATTTTTCAACAATGAATTCATCAGACAAAACCAGCATCACGGTAGAAGCAGTCATCCACGCTCCGGCGGAAAAAGTTTGGACCATCTATACCTCGCCCGAACACATCATACAGTGGAACAGCGCCTCAGAGGATTGGCACACCACTTCCGCTATCAATGATTTGAGACCAGGTGGCAAATTCAACTCCCACATGGCAGCCAAAGATGGCAGCATGGGGTTTGATTTTTGGGGTGTGTACGATGAGGTAAAAACCCACCAAAAAATAGCCTATACCATGGGCGACGGGCGTAAAGCGGAAGTGCTTTTTTCCGGGCAAGGAGCGGAAACAAAAGTGGTTGTAACATTCGAAGCCGAGACAGAAAATTCAGTTGAGTTGCAACAAGGCGGCTGGCAGGCCATTTTGAACAATTTTAAAGCACATGTAGAATCCCAGCAGGATTAAGGAACAGGTTAATAACAACTCTTAAAATTTGCTGCCGTGCTTGGTGATTTCACAATGCACAGTATCAACGGGAACCAAAATTGAAATACTCACTCCGCTGTGTGCTTGGTGAAAATACCAAGCACGGCGGGAAATTGTACAAAATTCAACACTGATGGAATCTCCAAATCGCTTCAAAAAGTTGACGGATGAGGAACTGGTGCAAGCCTACATGGATAAACTCGAACATCCGCTCAAACCAGCAATAGAAGTCCTGCGCGGTATTATCAAGGGCGCCAACTCAAAGATTTCGGAGCGAATCAAATGGAATGCCCCGAGTTATTACTATAAAGCAGACATGGTAACCTTTGGGCCGCCAGCCCGGAAATCAGACGAGATTTTGCTGGTTTTTCATTATCCGGGTGTTGTGAAGATCAACGCTGAGATTTTAGAAGGGAATTACAAAGACCGACGTTTGGCTATATTTAAAAATATGGCCGAAGTAGAGGCGAACCGTGAAGAATTGACCCGAATTTTGAACACCATCATTAACGAAATTGATGAAGAATGTTGAAAAACGACAAAAAATCGCCGGAGCGACTATTACATCTCTCCGGCGAAGCCTTCACGCAATGCGTGGAAAAGTTGGAAATAAGTTTAGATGAGAAAACTTTGGTGGAGTCACTCTTTATTTTCGTGTATCCTACTTCGGATACGCTGTATAAGTGCCGGGGAGGCTTTTTCGCGCGACAGGTTTGCTTTGAGCAAAGAGCGCAGTGATTCCACATCTGGAGATTCTGGTTGTCGGGGCGCCGGTTTTTCGGCAAATACCTGATCCTTAAAAAGTGCAGGGTCTTCCGGGCCATTGACCCGGGGTTTGTCGCTGGCGGGTATGCCAGTTTCATTGCGTGCGTTTTTCATGCTGACGTGAGTTTGTGCCGGCGTTCTGTCACCTGGATTGCTGCCTCCATAGCTGCCTTTGCCACAAGCGCTGGGTATCCCATATTGCCTGCTGCGGCTGCCAACCGAGCTGAGACATATTGATATGGGCGACCAATTTATCGCGGACGCTGAGACGAGGTTCAAACATGAAAGGGAGCAGACAAAAGATGTCTGCTGACCAGTGGAAGAACGCTGACGAGTGAATGACATGGTAATAGCGTTTTTATTTGTTGATGAGATTGTTGAGGTGTTATGCAAAAAAAGGGTTTGCCTTGGGCAGTTTCTAAAACTGCTTTCGGGCAAACCCTTTTATTTTAGGCTGCGCTGGGCGCATCTTCGTCTTCTCCTACCTTGCCCTCGTTGTCTTGAATGCTGTAGCCTTTTGAACGCCCGTACACTTCGAGGTTTTTTGCCAATACGTTGCGGGCGCGGTGCAGACGCGAACGGACGGTGCCGATCGGGATGTCTAAAATGGCCGCGATTTCTTCGTAGCTAAAATCTTCGAGGTCAAGGAGTACCACCGTACGGAAATTAGGCGAAAGGGCGTTGATCGCCAACATCACCTCATCGCCCATACGGTCGTTGCGTGGATTTTCAGCCACGGGCAAAATACGCACCGTTGGGTCTTCAATATCGCGGGTGCGGGGCTGGGTCTTGCGGCTGCGCCACTCATTAATGAAAGCATTGCGGCAGATTCGGAACAGCCATGCTTTGGCGTTCGTCTCGGCAGTATAACGCTCGATAAAGCGCCATGCCTTCATAAAAGTCTCTTGTGCAAGGTCCTCAGCCTGAGTCTTGTCGCCAGTCAGGCGGTAGGAGAACGCATAGACCGCATCGAGCAAGGGAATGAATTCCTGCTCGAATACTTGACTTTGCGCGCTGTTTGCCTTGTAGGTTAAGGTAGCCATAGAGGTTGCGGTTTTAGTTATTCGGAACTGCAAAGGTCGCCGATAGGCGCACACAACACAAGAGGGGGAGGCGAGAGTTCCCGGAGGCGAGGATTTTTTCGAAAAGAGGAGACTTAAATAATTGAGGAGTATGAGATCTGAGTCTGAATGACGATTGACGAGTACATGATTGTTGATTTTTGATGGAATGGACGATGGTATTATTGACGATTGCGGCACATCGGCCATTATCAATCACACATTCCATCAAAAATCAACAATCATGTACTCATCAATCATCATTCAAACAAGATCAAAGAAAGTTCAAGATTCGCACCCACCTCCTTCAAACTGTCCCCCGATTCCTGGTGCGCCAAATAGAAAGCATCATCCGAATGGCAAATGCAGGGGCTGCAATAGCGCTTCCAACGCCGAAAAAGAGCATTTCGCCCCAAATGTATTCCTCAATAGCAGGTTGTTGATAAGGTGGAAGGTGCCCCGTAAGTGGTTCCCAGGTTTGTTCTTCGATAAACCCTAAAAACTCATTGATCCTTTCGATCAACCAAAAAGTAAGCGGGAACATGAGGAGCATCAGCACAATTTTTAACTCTTGTTGCTTGCTGATAAAAGTGTGTTTTAGCAGAAAGATGTATCGGGTCAGCGTTATAAGCACTACTACAAACAGCACGTTTGTCCATTCAAATGGCCATACGTACATGGCCTTGTGGATAGGCTGCAATACGACCCAAACAACGATGGCGGTGATGACCCACCAAAGCAGTTCAAGCGTGATTTTCAAGGTGTTGGATTTGTTCATGCTGTTTTTATTTGAAATTAATTTTAGGCTCACGCCCCTATGCTTTCCTCTTCTTTAGCCTTTCCCCATAAACTCCCCACAAGCATACCCAAAGTGCTGGCAGCCAATCCATAAATTATGGCGGGCACTTCGAGCAGCACCTGGGTTGTGCCTGCAAACGCTCCCGATTCGACCAATGGGGGCAACAGCCAATTGGTGCCAAACCAAACAACCAGGCCTGCTATCATGGCGGCAATGGCACCCGTGCCAGTGGCCTTTTTCCAATAAAGTCCAGCAATGAGCGGCACAAAAAGCGAAACCAGGCTAAACGCAGAAGATTCACCCACCAACTCGAAAATATTATCGCGTGACATTGCCATGAGACCTGTGACAATTGCTACCCCGACCAGTGAAATGCGCATGATACGTAAAAGTTGCATATCCGTGATATTTCGAAAAAGGGGTCGCACCAGGTTTTCACCGATTACGGTGGCTGGTGCCAGCATTGCGCCGCTACAAGTGCTCAAAATAGCTGAAATGAGTGCCCCGAAAAAGAAAATTTGCATGGCCGGACCACTATGTTGAAGCACCATGTTAGGTATTATCATCTGCGTATCGCCTTCCAGAAGTTCTGGGTAGAGCACTATCGCACAGTAGCAGATGAGGAGCGGAAGCATTGCTATGGTGAGGTACATGAAGGAAGATGTGTAACAAGCCCACACTGATGAGCGCACATTTTTAGCAGCCATAACTCGCTGAAAAACATCCTGTTGTGGTATACTTCCCAGACCGATGGTCATCCATGCAGCAAACCAGTGGATGATTTCTGTCGGTTTTGGATCAGGAAGAAATTGGAAGAAATTAGGCGGGGCAGCTGCCACCATTTTCTCAACCCCCCCCACTTGTAGAACCATGCTAACGGCCAAAACCAACAGGCCAATAATAATGGCAATGGTCTGGACTAAATCCGTAACAGCCACCGACCACATTCCTCCGATATAAGTATAGACTACTACCAGCGTGGTGCAAAGCAGTACACCCCACTCGCGCTCCAGGCCGCTAACAGCCTCCATCACAATTGCCAAAGCAACGATTTGTGCTGCAATCCAGCTAAAATAAGAGGGCACCATAAAGATGGCAGAGGTGATTTCTGCGGGCCGTCCAAATCGAATTCGATAGAAATCATTGAATGTCAGTATTTTGAGATTGTAAAGTGGTCGGGCTATGAGCAGGCCTGCGAGCAACAGGCAAAGTGCCGCGCCAAATGGATCCTCAATGACTCCCAGTAAACCGTGTTTTGCGAATTCTGCGCCTGCACCCAACACCGTTTCGGAGCCAAACCAAGTGGCAAAGAGGGCGCAAGCGACCATAAACATGGGAAGCCCCCTTCCCGCTATCACAAAATCGGCGGTCGTTTTAACGCGCCTTGAAGCCCACCAGCCTACCGCCAAAGTTCCGAGCAGGTACAAGGCTATAAAGCTGAGTAACAATCCATTTTGCATGAGAAAAGCAACAGGGTTTTGATTTTCGCGCCAAAGGTAAAAATGTGCGCAAGGATGCACCCCTGGTTTTGAAACCGCCTTTATCAGAGGTCATCGGGCTTGTTCAAAATGAAAGAGAGGCTGACGCCGCCTAAATAATACCAGTCGTTTTTATCGGGATTCCCATTGATACTCACCCCGTCCAGCAAGTCCGAAAACATGGGGCGCACGCCCGCCTCTGCACCAATCACAAGTCTTTCATTGAGTTTCATACGAACACCAACGCCCATTTGAGTGGTAATAAACTGCTGTTGTTTCCCCTTCTCTGGCACGGGTAGGGCTAAAAATTTATCGCGATCTTGCGGAGATCCGTAGTATTCAGGATTCACAGCATTCAATACGCCCCCCACACCCAAAAAGAGGAATGGAGAAACAAAATGTTGGTGAATACCCGTGTTCGAATAACGTTCCTTCCCAAAAATGTGCCATTCACCGCTAAATCCCAACTCGAGTATGTTCGCGTCAAATCGAACACTCCGTCGGCGAACAAGCGGATCTTTGGCATTCGCGTCGTCGCCAGAGATTGAACAAGCGTAAAGATGCGCCTTGATAGCATAATGCTTCGTGAGAAAGTACCGGATGAAACCGCCATAACCCAGACGTGTTTCTGAAAGGTGGATGTCCTTTTCTGCTAAATCGCCGGAATAATTGGCAGCGCCTAATAGGATTCCGGCCTCCCAATAGCGATCGTCGGGTTTGTATTTGGTTTGGGCGGACAAACCACACACATAACACAAGAATAGCGGTAAAAACAAATGTTTCATAAAACAATGGCCGGGTTAAGAAGCATCATGATACAAAGTTGTAGCACAAAGTACGGTGAAAATCGGGAAGAGAAACTTTTAACGTGTGCTAGGGATTAAGTTTTGCCCTTTTCCGATGCATAGGGGCTTAACTTTTTACATTTGCCGGGTCTAAGAGCCTTTTGCTTTCAAATCCAACGACCATGCCTCTCGATCAGCAACACGAACAGGATCGCAACGAAATGTCTTTTTTCGACCATATTACCGAATTGCGGACACATCTCCTTCGCTCTGCATTAGCGATAGCGGTGGTAGGCATCGCGTGTTTTTTGAACAAGGACTTTATTTTTAACACCCTCATTTTTGGGCCACGGAGTCCGGATTTCATTACTTATAGACTACTTTGTAAATTCTCTCACTGGGCCGGGGCAGGAGAGGCCATGTGTTTTACCCCACCAGTATTCAACCTCATCACGCGTCAATTGGGGGAAGTATTGATGCAGCATTTGTATGTCTCCTTTTGGTTGGGCGTTATTGGGGCATTCCCGTTTATTTTTTGGGAGTTCTGGAAGTTTGTGCGCCCCGGGTTGCTTGATACTGAGCGAAAAGCAGTGCGAGGCGTTGTTGCCATTTGCACTTTTCTTTTTTTGTTGGGCGTTTCGTTTGGCTATTTTATCATCGCGCCGTTTTCCATCAGTTTTTTAGCGGGATATACCCTGGAAGGACTTGAGGTGTCGCCTACCCTGGATTCGTATGTAACATACATGACCATGTTTACTTTGCCAACGGGATTGATTTTTGAGATGCCCATATTGGCCTATTTTTTGGCAAAGATCGGATTGATCGGCCCGGCGTTTTTGCGTAACCAGCGTAGGCAGGCTTTTATAATCATTCTCATAGTAGCGGCCATTATTACCCCTCCAGATGTGGTTTCCCAATTGCTGGTAACCGTTCCATTGTACGGTCTTTATGAGATAAGTATCTTGGTGGTAGCCCGTGTGCAGCGAAAACGCGAAAAAGCCTTGAAGGCCTCAGAAGAAAAAAGCCGACAACTGACAGCGTACGAGGAAGATTAACAGGGCTTGGATAATGGTGTAATCCATTGTCTTGAGTCCAATGTCTAATGTCTCATTCTTTATGCTGAAATATTTCCTTCGCCGAACAATCCTGGCCATACCCACCCTGCTGGTCATTTCCTTTTTGGCATTTGGCTTAGGCAAATGTGCGCCGGGCGACCCAGTAGTGAACGTTTTTGGCGAAGAACCCTACAATACGCTCGACCCTGCACAACAGGCCGAACGATACCGCTCCAACGCTGCGCGGCTTGGGCTTGATGGCCCCGCTTTTTATCTCTCTTTGACTACTGTTGCTTACCCTGACACACTGTGGCGTATTTTCCCACTTGACCGACGTGAACGATTGGAAAAACTGATCGGGCAAACAGGCAATTGGCCTGCTGTCAAAAAATACGATGCGGCTGTTTCTGCAACTGTACGTGCTGTTGAATCTCTTCCGTCCTCCGTTCCGCAAAGTGCCAGGCTTTTGAGTGAATTGACATTTTTGATCCGCGCCGAAAACCTGATTTTACTCGATTCTGCTGTGAAACGAGTAAATGCCCTGGCTGCCGAAATTCCGGAGGCTGCTTTTATTTCACTAAAACCGAACGAAATACTATCTGATCGACTCGAACCAGCACCCGCTTTTCCACACCTGGTTACGGCGCTTTCACAACTGGATACTGCGGTTTATACGTTGCGCAGCCAACAGCTTCCTGGCAAACTCCGCAGCCCAGCTGTCCATTGGCATGGGTTTGAAAATCAATACCATCAGTGGCTCATGGGATTCTTGACGGGCGATTTAGGCCTTACGAGGCGGCGGGTGGAAGTGTGGTTGGAATTGCAATCAAGTCTGATTTCAACCCTTACAATTAATTTTCTGGCTATATTATTGGCCTACCTTATTGCCGTTCCTTTTGGTGTAGAAATGGCTCGGAAAAAGGGTCGCCGGCTGGATATTTGGGGGAAACGAACCTTGTTTTTTCTTTATTCGATGCCTGTATTTTGGCTGGGGGGTCTGCTAATCATGGTATTTACGAACACTGCTTGGGGACAAGCCATACTGCCCACCATTTACTTTGATGTCCAGGATGCCTGGCAACCCGGCAAAACTTCCTTTTCCGATTGGTGGAGCGCCAATGCATCGAAATGCGTGCTGCCAATATTGATATTGACGCTCCAGGCAGTGGCCATTTTGGCCTTGCAAATGCGTAGTGGTGTGCTCGGCACAATGAAGGAAGACTATATCCGAACGGCACGGGCCAAGGGGGTTGGAGAGGAGGAAGTGTATTGGAGTCATGCTTTCCGAAACGCACTTTTCCCGATCATCACGGTGTTTGCGAGTGTATTGCCAGCGGTATTTACTGGCTCACTGGTGGTAGAAGCCTTGTTCGGTTTTCCGGGTATGGGCAATAAGACCTTTGAGGCTTACCTGGGAAAAGACCTCCCGCTGCTTTCGGCTATTATGATGGTAGCGGCTACACTCACCATATTGGGCAGTTTGCTAGCGGACCTGTTGTATGCCTGGGCCGACCCGAGGGTCCGGTTTTCAAAAGAAAACGGCTAAGATTCTGAATATCAGAAAATTAGCCGTTGTATTTTGAGGTTTCCAGCGGATTCGAACCGCTGTAGCAGCTTTTGCAGAGCTGTGCCTAACCACTCGGCCAGGAAACCATATAGTTTTATCCGTCTGCGCCAAGGCTCCGGCGGACAAAGCGGGTGCAAAGAAACGGGTTTTTCCTCGATACTTACAAATCCAAGGGCTCACTGAATTTTATTTTTCTGGAAAATGTCCCGCTATTGGTGGCAAAACCCATTTCAAGCAAAGAATTACTTTACCAAACCCTTGATTCTCCAGACCATTCCTACATTTGGGCTGCCTTAGCCTAACCCAAGTTTTTTGCCTCACCCTTTCTTAATTCACCTTTTTCAACTGGACACTTATGGGTTCTGCTTTACAATCTTTGGATTATGCCGTTTTCCTGCTATACTTCTTCATCGTTTCGGGGTACGGCTATTGGATTTATCTTAAAAAGAAATCTGGTGAAAACACCGCATCGGGTTTCTTCCTCGCGGAAGGAGCGCTCACTTGGTGGGCCATCGGCGCATCGCTCATTGCATCTAACATCAGTGCCGAGCAATTTATCGGTATGAGCGGTTCTGGCTTTGCCATGGGTCTGGCTATTGCCTCCTATGAGTGGATGGCTGCCGCCACACTCATTGTAGTGGCGGTGTTTTTTATGCCTGGTTATATCAAAAACAAGATTTTCACGATGCCGCAATTTCTCGAGAAGCGGTACAGCCCTTTGGTGGCCACGATGATGGCGGTGTTTTGGCTATTGGTATATGTTTTTGTGAACCTGACTTCTATCATTTATCTCGGTGCGATTGCAGTGAGCACCATTTCAGGCTTCAGCTTTACGGCTTGCGCGATTTTCCTGGCGGCATTTGCCATTCTCATTACGCTTGGAGGAATGAAAGTGATTGGATATACGGATGTCATACAGGTATTCATACTGGTTTTGGGCGGCTTGTTTACAACCTACCTTGCACTTGACCTGGTGGCACAACAATTTGGCACTCAAGGCGCAGTAGCTGGTCTGGGGCTTCTCAGAGAACAAGCGCCAAGCCATTTTCACATGATTTTTGACGAATCGAACAAATACTACAAAGACCTTCCCGGGCTTACGGTGTTGTTCGGCGCAATGTGGATTGCCAACCTCAATTATTGGGGTTGTAATCAATATATTACCCAGCGTGCCTTGGGCGCAAAACTCGAAACAGCTCGCAGCGGGCTTCTTTTTGCAGCGTTTTTGAAATTGCTGATGCCGATCATCGTGGTTCTGCCGGGCATTGCGGCCTATGTACTGCACCAAAGGGGCATGTTCCAGCAAGAAATGATGAATGCAGCTGGCGAGGTGAAGCCCGACAAAGCGTACCCCGTACTGCTCAACCTGCTCGGCCCAGGCCTGAAAGGACTATCATTTGCGGCACTTACCGCAGCCATCGTGGCCTCCTTGGCCGGCAAGGCAAACTCCATTGCCACTATTTTCACGCTCGACCTGTACAATAAGTACATGGAAAAAGGAGCTTCTGAAGAAAAACAGGTGCGGATTGGTCGTTATACCATTCTTGTTTCGATGGCCATCGCAGTTTTGGTGGCCCCCCAATTGCAAAAACTTGAACAGGGCTTTCAGTTCATTCAAGAATTCACGGGGTTGATTTCGCCAGGAGTAGTGGCTATTTTCTTGCTGGGATTTTTCTGGAAACGGGCTACCGCCAATGCCGCCCTGGTAGCAGCACTTGTCACGATTCCATTGGGAATAATGTTCAAAAAGTGGATGCCAGAAGTGCCTTTCCTTGATCAGATGGGCTACGTTTTCCTGGTGCTGGTAGCCCTTATGGTTGTCATCAGCCTGGCCGACCCGAAAAGCAAAAACAACCCGAAGGCAATGGAAGTGGACACTTCGATGTTTAAGACGTCACAGTCGTTTGCCATTGGTGCCCTGTTGGTTATTGGCGTACTGGCTGCTTTGTACATCGTGTTTTGGTAGCAGCCTCGATTGTAGTGATTTCAATATGAGTCATGTTGGCTGTGATTAACCCAAATTGATTTTGATGCAAAATCTTTTGTTCCTTTTGCTTTCGCTCGCTTCGTTTTCAGGGCAGCCTTCGGGGAAAATCTATTTCCGCAACCCTTCATTTGAAGGTGAGCCTGGGGCTGGAAATTGCCCGAATGGTTGGTATTCTGGCAATCAGGGTAGCACACCTGATGTGTTGCCAGGGGCTTGGGAAGTCATGTTTCCTGCTCAGGATGGCAAAACCTGCGTTGGCCTGATCGTGCGTGAAGACGGGACCCGGGAGGATATCAGTCAAGCATTGGCCGAACCACTGGCAGGAGGAAAATGCTATGCTTTCTCGCTCTACCTTGCCCATGCGCCCAAGTATGTGGGCTATAACAAGCCTACCCGGTTGCGCATTTACGGTTCGTCGGAGAAAGGCGGCAAGCGGGAACTTTTGGCAAGCTCTACCTTGATTGACCATTCGGATTGGCGGCAATACAAGTTCGAGCTTAGCCCTTCAGGCAATGTTACCCAGTTGGTTTTTGAAGCGGATTACGCGCCTGGGATTGTTTTCAAATACAAAGGGAACCTTTTGCTCGACAATTGTTCGCCCTTGGAAAAGTGTGTGCGGGCGTGACAAAAACTCAAATGCATTTTGACAGGATCTCCAAGATTTTAATCCTGTCTTTTTTTATTCCTCAATTGCTTGCAGCGCAAGCTGATTTACTTCATGGGTCGTTTGTTTTCATAGAAAAAATTACGATAGAAGGGAATAAGAAAACGAAAGCAGGCACCGTATTAAGAGAATTGGAATTCACCACAGGCGATTCTATTCCGTCCCTTGAGTTTGTGGAAACATTGGAGAGAAATCGACTCCGCTTGATGAATCTTGGTGTTTTTTCGGAGGCGAGCATCAGTGTAGCCAATTGGGGCGGCGAAAGGAAGGTCAGTCTGTTAGTCCATGTTGCAGAAGGATGGTATATATTTCCGGTACCGATTCTTTCGCTCTCCGACAGGAACTTCAATGTATGGTGGAACGAGTTTGACCGCTCATTCAAGCGGGTGAACTACGGCCTCGATTGGAGCCAACTCAATCTTACTGGCCGCGCTGACGCTATGAAGGCCAAAGCCCAATTTGGTTTTACCAACCAATATGAACTCGCTTATCGAAGTCCCGGACTCAATCACAGCCGCACAATGGGCCTGGAAGCCAGGGTCTCCTACAGCCGTGCCCATGAGCTTTCTTACAAGACCACTGCCAACAAACTTGAATTTTTGAAAGTGCGGGAGGCGTGGCAGCTCGAGCAGATTGCAGCTTCAGTGACCCTGATTTCGCGGCCAAAACTCTTTAAAAGTCAATCATTTACGCTTGAATATCGCGATAATATCGTGACGGACACCATTGGCAAAGTGCTAAACCCCAACTATTTTCTGAACGCTAACACCAGACAGCGGCATTTCAGCGCAGTGTATTCATTCTCGATTGATTATCGCGATATCCGGCCATACCCGCTGAAAGGGTGGCGGGCAATTATTGAAATACGGAAAAACGGCTTGCTGCCTACAGACGATCTTCAGATTTTCCGCGCTTTTGCCGAGTGGGATCAGTATATTTCGTTCAATAATTGGCTGAGCCTGGAGTTAGTGGGTAAAGCGCGCACGAGCCTTCCCCGCCGAAAACCTCCGCAGAGCAACAACCAGGCACTCGGATATGGTGGAAATCTGGTGCGCGGTTACGATTATTACGTTGTGGACGGACTTGACTTTGGCCTATTGCGTACCTCATGGCACCTGCGTGTGTTCGAGGGACAATTCAATCTTGGCAAAATCATGCCTATAAAAGCCTATCGAAAAATGCCGATAAAAGTCTATCTCGCATTCAACAACGACCTCGGTTGGGCGAATGACCCACATTACATTGCAACCAATCCGCTGTCTAATCGCTTACTATACGGCTATGGGCCTGGGCTTGATTTAGTGCTTTACTACGACAAATCAATACGTTGTGAATGGACTTGGAATGATCTTGGGGAGGGGGGATTTTTTTTGAGGGTGAATACTGGACTTTGATTCTGATGCTTTTTATGTGAAAAACAGCATACTACTATGAAGCGAACCCTTCTCTTTTTGCTCCTATTAACCTTTTTATTCATTGCCTTTATGTCCCAAATTTACAGGGTTTGGCCTAAGGCAGAGCCCCCTGAGTATGTCATATCTGCCTTGAATGCTTTGGCTATCAAAGCTTTGGAAATGCGTGAAGTACCCATTGGGGCAGTATTGGTCTATGGTGATTCCATTATTGGCAAGGGGTATAATACGGTTGTCCGCGATACTTTAGTGAGTGGACATGCTGAGATAAATGCCTTAAATATGGCACACAAGAACCATCGAGCATCTTGGAAGTCATTCGATCGTTCAAAAATGATCCTGTACAGCACCTATGAACCTTGTGAAATGTGCAAAGGCGCCATGATTAACTTGAATATTGAATACGCAGTATTCGAAGGCCCTAAACCAGTTTGGGATCGTTTAAAGACCACCTTAAAAAGTTGGTACTATGAATTTAAAAAAAGACGCCTTAATGCTCCTGAAATGCAACAAAATTTATTTCGTCAACATCCTGACTATCAAGAATAAATGTGGTTAATTCGCATTCAACATGAACCCACTTCAACGTGAAACCTACCGAGTATTTGCTGCCCAGGTTGCCGATTTGCCGCTGTTCATGCAGCCGTGGTATCTCGACGCCGTGTGCGAGGGCGGTGCCTGGGATGCGGTCACAGTGCAAAAAAGTGGGCGGACTGTAGCTGTTCTGCCCTATTTTTTGAAGCAAAAATTCGGATGGCGCTATGTAACAATGCCCCTGGTCTGCAAACAATTGGGGCCTTACCTCCATCCGGAATACCGCAGTTTGAAATGGGAAATGCGCCTTTACAAGGAGTTGATAGAGCAGCTGCCCAAAGGGCTTGCGGCTTTTGAACAAAACTTCAATTACTCAGTCACAAATTGGCTTCCGTTCTATTGGCAAGGTTTTCAGCAGACGACTTTGTATTCTTATATGCTTTCCCTCAACGATTCGGAGGAGTTGATTTTCAAGAATATAGAAAAAAATTACCGCAATAAAATCCGTCCCGCAGCGTCCAAATTAGTCGTCAATCACGATTTGCCTCCAGCTGAATTGCACCGACTCATAGGTTTGAGTTTCAAGCGTCAGGGCTTGGGACACCCCCTCGACTTACCTTTTTTTCAACGAATTATTGCAGCGTTGTCAGAACATAATTGTGGCAAACTTTTTTTCGCCTCCGACCCCTTATCGGGTCAACTACACGCCGCAGCACTGCTTGTTTGGGACAACAACTCAGCCTATTATCTGATGAGTGGAGATGACCCGGCATTGCGTGCTTCCGGCGCCTCGGTCCTGCTCCAATGGGTGGCCATTCTGTATGCGAAAAATGTAGTGGGAGTACCCATATTCGACTTTGAGGGAAGCATGATGCGGGAGATAGAACAAGGTCGGCGCGATTTTGGCGCAATACAACGCCCCTATTTTCAAGTGCGGCGCGAGTGGTCTGTGTGGTGGAAGTGGGGAAAGTTTTTGAGAAAGCCTTAGTAAGTTGGCAGTGGGCAGTTGCAGTTGGCAGTAGCAGTAGGCACGTCCCTGCGGACTGCAACTGCCAACTGCTACTGCCCACTGCTACTGCCCACTCCACTACCTCCGTTCGCCTACCAGGCGTTGTGCCTGCCCTACCCAATCGTCGCGATAAATTTTGCCGGGACTGATGTCAAGCGTTTTGGCCACGGCAATTACCGTGTCATCGTCCCAGCGGCTAATCTGGGCGAAGCTCGAAATGCCCATTCCTCCCAGGCGTTCCACAAAGGCCGCCATCCCTTTGATACTTTTCAAATCATCCAATTGTGGTGCTGCGACGCTACCCTTGCGGGAGGTTTTGAGTTTTTGGGCTTGAGTTTCGCCCTTTTGTTGGATTTCGAGTTGAAGGGTTTCTATCTCTGCTTGGGCTTGTGCTAGGTGTTTTAGAAGCCCGTCGCGCTCGGTTTCCAGCGCAATGGACTTTTGTTCGAAAGCCGCCAGCCGCTCCTGTGTGGCTTTGAATCCCCGGTACAATGTATCCCAATCTCCCATCTCTTTTTGGGCGGCAACAAGTTGTTCAGAGAGTTCGGCATTCTGTGTCCGGAGGCTGTTGGCCAGTACCTCAAGCGCGGCTACTTTTTGAGCATATTGGGTGGCCGCAGCTTCGGCGCTGGCGATGCGGGCTGCATTGAAAGGTGCGTCGGGTAAAAGTGTAGCGCGTTCATCCTCAAGAAGTTGTACGATAGCGCGAAGTTTTTCAACATCCAAAGATGCCCGGCGAAAATCAGCCTCACGCAAATCATGCTGGTGT
This sequence comes from Saprospiraceae bacterium, assembly GCA_046160625.1. Lineage (GTDB taxonomy): Bacteria > Bacteroidota > Bacteroidia > Chitinophagales > Saprospiraceae > M3007. Next base: position 16,462 of record JBJXGZ010000041.1, on the reverse strand, counting down.
TTTATCTGGGTGTAAAGCCTGGCCAACGTGTTTTTTTCCTGCTCGATTCGGCCCAGTGCTCCACGCACCTCTTTTTCGGCAGTGTTGGCGCGCAACGACCAGCCGATAATAGTGCCAGCCAGTGTGAAGATGCCCCACACGAGCCAGAAAAGAACCGGATCTTCCAGAAAAAAACTCATGACAAAAGGCTTGCGTTGGCGACATATTAACAGAAAACGTGCCGCTTTTGGTCAGGCTAATTTCTAACCATTTTGGAAATCAAGGGTTTAGAGTTTCAAAGAAAGCACTTTTTGATCAAAAAATATTTTTTTTTGCGTATACCCTTTTTTAAAACCTTTCTGAAAAAGCGAAAAATAACGTCGTTCTATCAGAATCTGGATTGTGCTTTCCTACTTTTGCGCCACATTTTTCGCACCACAAAATTTTGCAGGACAATATGGAAGACATCAAAAACTCGCGTGGCAAGGGATACTGCATTCTCTACATCCTTATGGGTCTGTTTTTCCTCACGGCAGTGATACTGATGCTGTATAACCGCAGCTCCGTAGTGGATTTCGGTCGGTAATTCGCCACAAGAATATGATTTTCAATAAAAACCGCAAAGGGCGAAGGCACTGTTGCGGTTTTTTGTTTTTCAACCATGTCTATCAAACACATACTTTTCGACAATGACGGAACCATCGTTGATTCAGAGATAATTGCCGCTCGCATCATGTTGAGGCTCCTTGCTCAACATGGTTTGCAACTCTCGGAGCGCGATTACAACATGCGTTTCCCCGGGCTCAGAACCCGGGATATTGTGATTGCGCTTCAAAACGAGGAAGGTTTCAAGCCCCCCGCAGATTTTATTCAAAAAATACATGCCGAACACAAAGATGGATTTCACCGCTCGCTCCGCGCCATAAAAGGAATGCCGACCGTGTTCCGAAACCTGAAAGTTCCGAAAAGCATGGTGTCCAACGGAAGTATCCTTCACGTAGAAAACTGCCTTCGAAAAGTTCGGTTGCTTGGTGCTTTGGATGGCCAGATATTCTCCGCGGAACAGGTGACCAATCCTAAACCATCGCCTGATGTCTTTCTATTTGCGCTGGAAAAACTGGGGCTTACAGCCCACCAAACCCTGGTAGTAGAAGACAGTGTAACCGGAATTTCTGCCGCGAAAAGCGCTGGCATTCAGGTGATTGGCTTCTTAGGGGCTACACACATCCATGATGGACATGGACAAAAACTTTGGGAGGCAGGAGCCGATTTCGTCGTGCCGGATGCCAGGGGGCTTGCCCTGTTGTTGAAAAAAAAAGATGTGTTTTGAAAAAAATAATCGTCAAAAAACTTGACAGATTCAAAAATATTCCCGGCCTTTGCAACAGTTTTCATTTGGTTTTTTGGGGTTTATTAGCCGTCAGTCGCGCAAGCGTTCTGGCGGCTTTTTAATTAGCCATCGAAGCTTTCTCATCTCTACCAGGCCAAGAGTGATTAAAAGCAAGGTCGGGCTGTGGTATTGTTGTGCTCGCCTACTTGGATGTGTAAGAATTTTCCGTCCTTTGCCTACCCAAATGAGCCAACCTTTTTCCTTGCAAAGCGTTTCAGTCTAAATATTTTTCACTGTGCAATTGACCGAACAACTGGATGTAATTATTTACAGGGTACGCGAAAACGGCCTTGAAGTGTTTTTGGTGAACCAGGAAAGTGATGGTTCGCTTACTGCGCCTTTTGCAAGTGACGCTCCGGCAGACAGGCTCTCGGCCTATTGCATCGAGCTCGACCCAGTGGCAGATGCCAACGGCGATACCAGAAAAGCCATCGCCATAGAGGCCGATTGGCACGAAATTCCCTCCCTGCGCGCACTCGTATACGAGGACTACCGCGTGGCAAAAGAAAAGGCCAGGCTTCATCTCAAACACCTGGTGGACGATCTTGAAAAAGGAACCTATGTGGCTGTAAAAGAGGCCTTTAAGCGCGTTCTCCCGCAACAGTATGCCTTCCTGAAAGAACTCAAAGAGATTATTGCCGACAAGAATCAGGCGAAGTCCATTTAAGCAGGACGAAATTAATTTCAACTATTGCAATAGCGCGCTCTGACAAAGGCCAATAAAATCCTTTACCGCTGCCCGCGCAGTTCTTGTCCGCTCGACAATTACTCCATTCGATTTTTGCTCCAAGGCTTCCAGCAAATCCAAAGTGATTTGTGATTCAGCCACTGCTTTTTGCACAAAGCGGACATCCGGCTTCTGCCAGCGTTGCTCTATTTGGGCGTAGTATTCCGGGATTTTCTCGAGTAATAGTGGAAGTTCAGGATGTTCAGAAAATTGCTGTAAACGCATCGAGATGGTATAGCGCGAAGGGTCGAAAAAACTGTTGCCAGCCTGTGCCACACAATCGCCCAAGGCCAGGCGGAGTTGTGCCAACCGCTTTTGGCTTTCTGCACCAAGTTTCTCTTTTTCAATGGAGTTGGCCTCTTGGTGAAGTTTTTCGGCCAATGCCTTTTGAGCTATAGGTGCTTCGGACGAGGACGGTAGCGGCAAATGGAGCACTTCGTCTTTTAACTTGATTTCAAAAAAATCCTGCTTCGCAAATCTTTCCCAAAAATCGTGTTGCAATCGCTCCAGCCGCGATTCCGGGCTGTTGCATGAAATCAGGAAAAACAAGGCAAATAGTAGGGCGAGTTTCTGCATGATTCGTGGAGCATTTTTGGGAAAGTGCGAAGGTAGGTTGAGTTTCAAATCTCGGCAGTATGGCATTGAGGGCAATTTGGCAATTTGATTATTTGGATATACTTTTGGTTACACGCATGGTAGGCATACCGCAAACACCAGCGATGCTAAAATCTCTTTCTTATGCAAAAACTACTTCTACTTCTGATTTCATTTTCGCTGTCACAATTTGTCAGCGCGCAGACACCTGATTTTTTTACTGAAGGCTCAAGATGGGTTTATAATACATCGGAGAGCTTCGAGCCAGGGCAGCCATTTATCCATGGTTGTACTGAGCAAAACATTATCCACGGTGATACGCTGATTGACGGGGTTTTATATTACAAACTCTATTCGACGTTTCATTTCTCGACCACCGCTATTTTGCCATACCCTCAGCCACCATTGACCACATTCAGTCAGGGTAGTGTGGGGCCAACTTTTATCCGTCACGATACTTTTGAAAATAAGGTTTATTATCTTCCGAGTGTTGATTCTACAGAAAGAATCATCTATGACTTCAATTTACAAGTAGGCGAGGCTACGCCTATGCAATCCCCCTTTATGGGATCAACAGGAGTGATTGATTCCATAGAAAATGTGTCGTTTTTTGGCACTTCTGTTAAAAAGTTTTACACGACTAATAACGAAGGTGGCCCTGTCGCCGAAGAAAATTACATCATAGAAGGGATGGGAGGAAGCAATGGACTTACTTATTATCAACCCGTTCTACTTTTGGTATCAGGTGGCATATTCACGACCAGTTTGGTTTGTTTTCAAAGTGGAGACAGTATCTACTCCAGGATAAACGGTGAGTGCCCGTTTCTTGAGTATGTTTCAACCGTCAATGATCCTAGTGAAGAATATATTGTTTCGGTTTCGCCCAATCCTACTCAGGGGTTTTACTCCTTGTTTGTAAGCGAGGGGTTGCAAAACGCGAATTTTATAGTGACGGACTGTTTTGGCAGGAGGATTCAATCTTCGGTGCTGACCGGGCAAACCGCTGTTGGGCAATTACCCACTTCTGGCATTTATTTTTGGTTTTTAGAAAAGGAAGGCCGTCTAATCAGGTCGGGCAAACTCATTTGCGATTGAGCAACTTGGCTCGAATTTTTAGAAAACCATTTCCTCCCACCTCAAAATCACCCTAAACCTCTTCTCGATAAAATACCCCCTCGTCTCCGCTTCCGGCCGCTCGCTCGTCACCAGCACAAAATCCCCACCCCAGGCGCCTAAACTCTTTACTTCCCCCCAGAAATCCCTGAAATACAAGTCTTTAGCGCGGGGAAGCCCTATGGTCTCGCTGACTATGATTTCGTGTTCCAATAGGACAGAATCGAGCTCAGCCAATGTTTTGGCTTCCAAAAATCGCTGCGTGAGCCGGGATATTTTCTCGATGATTTCTGGGTTTTTCGACACTCGTTCGCGGTAGCGGGCGATGCCTTCTCGACTGTTTTGCTTGTTGCCGAGGAAAACAAAGTATAGCTGGTCGGTCAAGTGTGGCACACCTTGAAGGTGTGCCACACTTATACGGGGCGTTTGCCCATCCAAACGATACACAATCGGCCCTTCAGCATAAGCGCAGGCAATGTCGTAGCCAGAGCCGCCCAGTGTTTCGAAAAGAACTTTATAAGGGTCAACACCTGCCCAGCGTGCCAACGCAGCTATGAGCGTGCTGCTCGTGCCGAGTCCCCATTCGCGAGGAAAATCGTTTTGCGTAAACACACGAAACGATTGATTTTCAATAAAAAAGGAAGGGTTTTGACCCTGGCAAGCGCGGAGAATTTCGGCCAGCGTTTGGGCCGTGTTTTGATCAGAGGAATTCAGGATTTGGAAATCGGGCCACATAAATTCAGCTTCAAACCAGACCGAACCATCGGGGTTTTGGCTTTGCCAACTCAACTTTCCGATTGAATCTCCTGCCTCCACCCACAAAGTTTGACCAAAACGAACAGGTACAGCAAGCGCGAGTGCCCCATCGAGCACAAAGTATTCGCCCGTGAGCAAGAGTTTGCCTTGGGCGCGGGTCTCGAAAATGAGAGGGGTAGACATGCAAGTTTTTTTGACAGGATTTACAGGATGAACAGGATGTGTAACTCCTTATTGTCGGCTTTGCCGACACCCCCTCTCAAATCCTGTTCATCCTGTAAATCTTGTCAAAAAGGAAAAATTGGTCAGAAAACTAAAGTCCAAACTCCTTCTTAATATCAGGAACAGCTTCGAGTTTTTCCCAAGTAAAGGTTTCCACTGTTTTAGTTTCCGTTTTGCCGTTGAGGCCGATACTAACGGTTTTCTTCTCAGACGTACGCCCAAAGTGACCATAAGCAGCCGTTTCAGAGAAAATCGGGTTTTTCAAACCATAGCGGCGCACAATGGCTGCCGGGCGCAGGTCAAATATATGGGTGAGTCTTTGCGCGATTTCGCCGTCGCTGAGTCCTTTCACTTTGCAGGTACCATAAGTATTCACATACAAACCAACAGGCTTGGCGACTCCAATTGCGTAGGCAACCTGCACCAGTACTTGTTTACACAATCCGCTGGCTACGAGGTTTTTAGCGATGTGGCGCGTAGCGTAGGCTGCCGAGCGGTCTACCTTTGAAGGGTCTTTGCCGCTGAAGGCACCGCCTCCATGCGCTCCTTTGCCGCCGTAGGTGTCCACAATGATTTTACGGCCCGTGAGGCCCGTGTCGCCGTGTGGGCCACCAATCACGAACTTGCCTGTAGGGTTGATAAAGTATTTTACATCGGATGTGAAAAGCCGTGCTTCGCGGCTGGGCAGGAGTTTTTTCACCCTTGGGATCAAGATTTTTTGAACGTCCGCAGCGATTTTGGCGAGCATTTTTTCGTCCACATCAAAGTCATCATGCTGGGTCGAAATAACGATGGTATCTATTTTTTTCGGGACGTGCTTGTCCGAGTATTCGATGGTTACCTGGCTTTTCGCGTCGGGGCGGAGGTATTTCATCTGTTTACCTTCTTTGCGGATGGCCGCAAGTTCGCGCAGGAGCAGGTGGGCCAGATCAAGCGGAAGGGGCATGTAGTTCGCTGTTTCATCGGTCGCGTATCCGAACATCATGCCCTGGTCGCCCGCACCCTGATCGTCTTCTTTTTTGCCCACGTCAACGCCTTGTGCGATGTCAGCGCTTTGCTCGTGGATAGCGGAAAGGATGCCGCAACTTTTTGCATCAAACTGGTATTCTGCCTTGGTGTAGCCGATGCGTTCGATGGTGCGACGTGCGGCGTCTTGAACGTCCACATACGCATGGGAACGTACTTCGCCAGCAATTACTACGAGGCCGGTGGTCACCAGGGTTTCACAGGCAACTTTCGAGTTGGGGTCTTGACGGAGAAACTCGTCTAGGATGGCGTCGCTGATTTGATCGGCCACTTTATCGGGGTGTCCTTCTGAAACAGATTCTGAGGTGAAGAGATATGCCATTCTTGGATGTATGATGTATGATGTATGATGTATGATGTATGGGGTGAATGCTGACTTTATCTAAACTTTCAGAAAGTTTTAAACTTTCAGAAACTTTAGAAGTATGTCCCCGATTTTTGCGCCGCAAAGGTAGATTTTCCCCCACGGAAAAAGAAAACAAGGTTAAATACTGCCCAAAAAGTCCAGAAATCTCCATCCAACCGGATCCCTATACCAGATTTTCATCATAGTTCATACATCATACATCCTATGAAACTCGCCGAGCTCCGCCAACACTACGCGCTTGAATCACTTTCCGAAACCGATGTTCGACCCGATCCGGTGGCACAATTTGCCTATTGGTTTGAAGAAGCGATCTCGAGTCAATTGTTGGAACCCAATGCTATGACGCTTGCCACAGCTAGCCTGAATGGCCGACCCAACGCCCGAACGGTTTTGCTAAAAGACTATGGGCCTCAGGGGTTTACTTTTTTTACAAACTATGAAAGCCAAAAGGGGGCAGAACTCGCCGCCAATCCACAAGCAGCCCTGCTGTTCACCTGGCTGGAGCTTCAGCGGCAAATCCTTATTGAAGGAAATGTGGAGAAAATTGACCCCGAGGTGTCGCTCGCCTATTTCCAGAGTCGGCCGCGCGAGAGCCAGATCGGCGCCTGGACAAGTCCGCAAAGCCATGTAATTGAAGGCCGCGAAGTACTGGAAAAACGCGAAAAAGAAATCGAAATTAAGTTTTCCGGTGTTGAAAAATTGCCCCTTCCACCCAATTGGGGAGGATACAGGGTAATTCCAGAGATGTTCGAGTTTTGGCAGGGAAGAATGAGCCGCTTGCACGACAGGATTCTTTATACCAGGACTGGGGAGGAGTGGAAGATTGAGCGTTTGGCGCCGTAAGATTGACGGGGTGCTCCTTTAAGGGTGTTTTTTTGACAGGATTTACAGGAGGAACAGGATTTAAGAGGGGTTAATCGGCTTCGCCAACATTCTTGTGTCACACATCCTGTTCCTCCTGTAAATCCTGTCAAAAAAACTACATAAGTGTCACCATATCATTGTGCTAAAACTGTACACCTCCACCTCAGCTTCGCTTCGGACAAAAACCCGCTTTTTTGAAAGCCAAAACATCGTGTCTTCCAATTGTGCCGCCAGGGGGAGAAGCATCTTTTTAGAAGAACCTCCCCGCCAATTTTCTGCTCGAATGCTATCTTTTTCAGCAAAAAACAGCACTCCGTTTTCCACTTCAAATTGCGACAAACCTTTGAACATCAATATTTTATCCAATTGAGCAAATGGATCGAACACGGCGACACCTTGCACCGGGTCGCTGAGAAAAACGGCTTGACCACCATCATCGCGAATGCACATTGGGGCAAAGCGCTGCGCAAATTCCAGATTAAGCGGTTGGCTTTCAATCAATTTTTCTCCTGAGGTGGAAAGTTTGAACAACTGGGAACTTGCCTCGTCATAAGCCCAAATATTTCCATCGGCTGCACTCGCAAGACAACGTACAGCAGGGAAACCCACTTCTGCAACATTCAGCCGACCCAATTCCGTCATATTCCGGTCCAGAAAAACTGCCGTTTGAAAATCAGCATACCAGACCAATATTTTCATTGGGTTGGAAGCATCCAGAAATGCAGGAACACCGAGCCGATTGTTGGAATACCGGGCAACGAACTTGCCTGTTGAGTCGTATTTTTCTACTTCAAAACCATGTAAAAGGTAAGTATTAGCAAGGTGATCTGCCGTAGCGAAATGGGCATTTTGAGGAATGGTAAATAGATATACGCAGCTATCCTGGGCTTTTATGCTGGACGGCAAAAGCAAAAACAGGACAGATATTTGAAAAATATTTTTGAACGCCATTGGTATGATAAAGGTAGCGATAAACCCGCCGCAATACCCATATATCTAAACAACAGATTTTGCGCAGATTTGGTATCTATTGAATCTGATTGCAAGCACTACTTTTGTCCAAAATTCCACCCACTGTGTACAGCCAAGAAGAGCAACGCGCCCTCTACGAACTCTCGAAAAAACTCCTTTTCACCTCGCAAGCAGATTTGTTTGCCGAGCCTCCTGCGGAGCGTGTTGAAGACCTGCGCCGTTTGCTCCGATACCACGAATGGCGTTATTATGTGGGCAACGATCCCGTCATAAGCGACTTTGAATACGACCAACTCTACAAACAGCTCCAATCCATCGAGGATGCTCATCCACAATTAGTTACCCCTGATTCACCGACGCAGCGCGTGGGCAAAGACCTGACCGAAAACGCCCCACAAGTGGCCCATCTTATCCCCATGCTCTCGCTGGATAATAGTTACAATGCGGAGGATTTGAACGACTTTGACGAGTCAGTGAAAAAACTCTGCGGGCTTGATGTAGACTCGGATGTGGAATATTGTGTAGAGCCAAAATACGATGGCGGTACCATTGCACTCGTGTACGAAAACGACCGGCTCGTCCGCGCAGCTACACGCGGAAACGGCTATATAGGCGAAGAAATAACGGCCAATATCCGTACGCTGCGCTCTGTCCCGCTCCAGGCTGCGTTTTCCAAAAAAGGAATTTCAAAAGTAGAACTGCGTGGCGAAGCGCTTATCCGAAAGGATATCTTTGAGAAAATAAACAAGGCTCGGCAAGAAGCGGGTGAAACCGTTTTTGCCAACCCGCGCAATGCTGCCACAGGCGGCCTGCGCATGAAAGACCCCCGAGAAGCTGCCGAACGTGGGCTGGAGGCATTTCTATACCAACTGGGCTATGCCGTTGATAATGAGGGGAACAACGTGCTCGGCAATTTTAAAAGCCACGATGAGAGTATTCACCTTTTAGAATCCCTTTCTTTTAAAACTCCACTCGCAAAAGGTGGTACAAAACAGCACCTTCCAGCCACAAAGACCTGCCGAAATATTGCCGAGGTCGTTCAATTTTGCACCGACTGGCAGGAATACCGGGATGAATACCCATATGAACTCGACGGCATTGTCGTGAAAGTGAACAGCCTCGAATTGCAGGAAAAATGCGGCGCCACGAGCCACCACCCGCGCTGGGCCATTGCGTTCAAATTCAAGGCTCGTCAGGCGACCACGCGATTGAGAGATGTGGAATTCCAGGTAGGTAAAACAGGTGCGGTCACGCCGGTAGCCAAATTGGAACCCGTGGCTTTGGCGGGTGTGATTGTGCAAAATGTGAGTATGCACAACGAGGAATTCATTCGATCGAAAGACATCCGCATCGGCGATCAGGTGCTGGTGGAGCGTGCCGGCGACGTGATTCCGTATATCGTAAAAAGCCTGACTGAATTGCGCAATGGCTCAGAGCGAGCGGTTGCTTACCCGAAAAATTGTCCCGTTTGCCGCTCCGTTTTGGTGAAGCCGGAAGACGAGGCGATCTGGCGCTGCGAGAATGCCGAATGCGAGGCGCAGGTGCTGGCGCGTATGGTTTTCCATACCTCCAAACACGCCATGGACATAGAGGGGCTGGGCGAAAGCACCATCGAAAAATTCTATAAATTAGGCTGGCTGCATTCCATTGCCGATCTGTATCGGCTTGATTACGAAGCGATTGCCAAAATGGAAGGCTTTGGTGAGAAATCTGCTGCCAACATGAAAGCGGCTGTGGAGAAAGCCAAGCAAAATCCTATTCAGCGCCTCTTGCACTCGCTTAGTGTGCACCATCTGGGACAACGCACGAGCAAACTTTTGGCTGCCGAAATCAACCACGTGCTCGATCTGAAAGACTGGGATTTGGAAAAATACCAGACCATTAAAGACATTGGCCCGGTGGCTGCTAAAAACGTTTCTAATTTTTTTCTGAACCCAAGCAATGTCGAACTGTTGGAGACCATGGAACGCCTCGGCGTGAATCTTCACCAAACCGAAGAGGACAAAAAAACCGACGTAAATACCGATGGGCCGCTTTATGGCAAAAGCATTCTATTCACGGGCACCCTCTCGCAAATGACCCGCGAAGAAGCAGAGAAAAAAGCAGCAGCAGCAGGGGCCAGCCTTATGAGTGGGGTGAGCAAACACCTCAGCATCCTCGTGGTTGGTGAAAAAGCGGGCTCAAAACTCAAAAAAGCCCAGGCTTTGGAGACGGTGGAGATTTGGACGGAGGCGGAGTTTATTGCCTTAATATCCACTGTTTAGGGGAGCGGCTGGTGTGGAAAATAGCAAGTATTGTCACGATGTCATCTTTCGTTATAAAAATTAGGACATCTGGAAAACGCCTTAAAACCGCTTTCCGAGCGTCACCCTCCACTTTTGCAAATGCTTTAGGGCTTTGGGAAATGCTTTTGACGATACGTTCTAATTCGCGGGCGAATTCTTTGCCAAGGTTTTCTTTTTGCGAATCATACCAATCAATGGCTTCCCAAAGTTCCGTTTCGGCAGCTTCGTGAAGTTCAATTGGGAAGGCCATAGCGGGTTGCAATTTGACCTTGAATAGAAGACCACGTTATAGTTTTTACCGTCCTTTGTGAAATGGATTGTTCTCGGGATATGATTTCGGCCCGTTGTTCAGCAGTCAATTCTGTTTCGTCTTGCGAGATGGTGTGCAAAATCTCCTGCACCAAGAGTAAGCGCTCAGTGACACTCAATCGGGCAATTTCAGCAATTAATTCAGCCATGACTTGTAATTTTAGATCACAAATATACCCTATCTCGCTCAGATCGCGATGAAAATCCTCCTAGTCAACAACACCAAAATCCCTGTCCACCTTTACGGCGGCACTGAGCGCGTCATCTGGTGGCTCGGCAAATCGCTCGTTCGGATGGGGCATGAGGTTACTTATTTGGTTAAGGCTGGCTCTACTTGCCCCTTTGCCAAAGTGTTGACAATCAATGAAAAAAAGCCACTCGCGGAGCAAATTCCCGAAGACTGCGATGTGGTGCACATGCATTTCGAAACCACGGAAGAACTTCCAAAACCGCATATCACCACCCTGCACGGGAATATCTCGGAGCCGCACACCTTTGATTCGAACACCGTTTTTATTTCGCACAACCACGCCCAACGGCACGGCGGTTCGGTATTCGTCCACAACGGCATTGATTTTGAAGATTACGGCAAGCCCGATCTGTCCAATCGCCGCCTTTATTTTCACTTTCTCGGGAATGCTGCGTGGCGCATCAAAAACGTGCGCGGGGCAATTGACCTGGCAGGTAAAGCAGGCGAGCGACTGCACGTTATCGGCGGCACACGTGTCAACTTCCGTATGGGGCTGCGCATCACGCTCACACCCCACGTCCGTTTCCACGGGATGTTGGGCGGCGATGGTAAAAATGCCATTCTCAATGGCTCCAAAGGCTTGATTTTCCCCGTTTTATGGAACGAACCTTTTGGCCTTGCCATCGTAGAGAGCTTGTATTTTGGTTGCCCAGTATTTGGAACACCTTTTGGTTCCCTGCCTGAATTATTGGGAAAAAAAGAAACTGGCAAACAGAAAAAAAGCAATTGGAACGGCACGGTGGACGCTTTCTATTCGGACTTTGGATGCCTTTCCATCAAAAAATCCGAGCTTGTGGAAGCCATCAAAAACGCGGGGGCGTTTGACCCAAAACGCTGCCACGAACATGCGCTGGAACATTTCTCCGCCGAGCGTATGGCAAAGGATTATTTGCGTCTCTACGAACAGGTACTCAATGGCAAGCCCATTCATGCTCAACCGCCCGTATTGGCCGAAGCACCTAACGACAAAATTTTAAATATGAAGGAATAAGGGCTAAATGCCCATTTTAAATCACCTATTATCATGTTCGACCTGTTTACGAAAAAACAAACTGTCAATCCTCCCAGCCCGCTTCGGGAAACTTTCTTCGGCGATTTCAGCATGGAAATGCTCTGTGCACAAGGCTCAGGTGAAGGCCATATTGCCCATTTTATGGCCGCCAAAAATGCGCTTGACTCGGGCGATCAACAATCTGCCGCTGAGCATCTGAAAAAAGTGACTGAAATGCCAGGCCTCGAATCCAGAACTTACCTGGCAGCCTGGTTTCATCTGCAAAATCTGGGCATTGAGCCAGCGCCGCCTGTTGGGCAAAAAGTGCTGGGTGTCGTGCTCGAAATCTGGATGGAACAGGGTCTGGATGTGCTGGCGGCTTACGACGACGGTTCTGCGCGGTACATCAATTATACCGGGGCTGCAGTCATTTGGGATGTGCCCGGCGCTGATGCTGAAATAGAACGACGGCTTCGCCATTTACTGGCCGTGGGACAAGAAGTGGCTCCAAAGATCGGGCCTTGGGAAGGTAAGGGCAGACGTCCAGATCCACCGGAATTTGGCCAAATTCGCTTGAATATGCTCACACCTAGTGGCGTACATTTCGGCCAGGGAAGTTACGCCGCGCTATCGGGCGACCCGATGGGGGCTGCACTTATCAACGCGGGCGCAACACTCATGCAGGCATTGACAGAAAAACAGATGTCGGCGAAATAAGCAAACAATTTTGGCCGGGTGCTAGCAAGTTTCAACTGGTAATATACTGCTCAAGGCTCTCGATGCGGTTTTTCTGTTCATGGATGATGGCCGTCACCACGTCACTGATGCTGATAAGCCCGACCACTTGAGTCCCTTCGAGAACCGGAAGATGGCGGAATTTTTTCTCCGACATCATCTGCATGCATTCCTCGATGCTGGCTTGCGGGCTTACGGTAAATACATTGGCGGTCATAACCTCGCTCACGGGAGTGCTTTTAGCTTTGCGGTCTTGGAGGATTCCTTTTCTTGCATAATCCCGTTCCGAAAAAATACCTACCAAGCGGTCGCCCTCCATTACCATTACTGCACCGATATTGCGGGTAGTCATGAGTTCGAGCGCTTCAATGACCATTTGGGTGGGCGCAACGGCGTACACCGCGCTTATGGCTTTAGAGGCAAGGATTTGACTTACTTTTAGCATAGCAATCTGTTTTTGTTGGATAAATGTATTGCCATTTGGTCTATCAAAGCAAATTTTTCTTTTTGAAAAACAACCTTGGCAATAAAAAGCCGTCATGCAGACCATGGCAAGTTTTGTGACACATATTTTTTGCATTTCCCTGCTCGTGAGCGTGCTCTCTGTGCTTGCCTTGCCCGCTCAAACGATGGTATCCCGCTTCATTCTCCATCCTTCAGAACAAAGCGTTTTTTGGGAAAACATCCATGATTTCAAACCGCTCCCACTTGAAAATCAGGGTGATACTGCTACTTTTAAACTTGCCTCACCCGCTTCACTTGATTCGTTTTGCCTCAGTCTGCTCGATTATTTCCGCCAAAAATCTTTCTTGCTGGTTTCAATTGACTCTTTTCAAAACTCAACTGATCTACCAATCACCAATCACCAATCCACCCCTCCTCCGCCAAGGCTACGGCGGGTAAACAATCCATCAACCTACCACTTCCTAACCCTGGGGCCTGCCTTGCGTTGGGTCTCCCTTCGAGCGGGAGCTGGTTTTGAAGATGAAAATTGGTTGTCTGATGCAGGTTTTAGAGCAAAGAATTTTAAAGACAAACCACTCCACTACGGAGCGGTTTTGAAACTTGAACAAGCCGTTTTGGAGCAGGCAGAAAACAACGGCTACCCTTTTGCTACGGTCTGGCTCGACAGCGTGGTTGTAGACGGCGGTGGTGCTGTATCGGCCATTTTACAAGTAGACCGCAAGCGATTTTTTGTTTTCAAAACTTTGAAAATCAACGGTGATATAAAATTGCCAAAGGCTTTTTTGCCCAATTATTTGGGGATAAAAACAGGCACCCCCTACAGCAGGGCGCGTGTATTGCGGGTTCGGGAACAATTGCGTTCACTGCTTTTTTTGGAATCTACCTCCAATCCAACGGTCACTTTTGCGAACCGTGCCACCACCACCCCGGAGGTCTTCAAAGACCTCCGGGGTGGTGAACGAACGGGCGAGGCCACCATCAATTTGTTCCTCAAAAAAAAGCGGGCGAGCAGGTTTGATTTTATCATAGGGTTGCTGCCACAACCAGACGCAACCAACACCAAACTCCTGCTAACGGGTTCGCTCAGCGCCGCTTTTCAAAATGCCTTGAACCTCGGCGAACGTTTTTCTGCCGAGCTGGAACGCTTGCGCCCGGAGACCCAAAAAATAGATGTTCAAGCAGGCATTCCGTATATTTTTGGCAGCCCATTTGGAGCAGAAGGGAGGCTCGGTATTTTCCGCCGCGACAGTACCTGGACCGATGCGCAAGGCGAAGCAGGGGTCTCGTATCTTTTTACAGGGGCCAATTTTGTGCGATTTTTTTGGGAAAACAAAAGCTCCTCGCTCCAAAAAGTGGACACGCTAACCGTGCGCGCTTCACGGCAATTGCCTCCCAACCTCGATTTCAGACAAAACGGCTTTGGTATCGAAAGTTCTTTTTCGCGCCTCGATTATCGGTACAATCCTCGTCAGGGCTGGTCACTCACACTCAAAGTTGTGGCGGGGTTCAACAACATTCGGCGGAACACGCAGATCGAAAACCTCCGGGATCCTGCCGATCCAGCCTATGATTTTTCAATACTGTATGATTCTGTTGTTGGGCGGACAGCTCGTTATCGCTCCGAACTACGAGGCGAAGTTTTCATTCCTGTATTGGTGCGCAGCACGATAAAAATTGGAATTCGCGGAGCTGGCATTTTTTCTGAAAAACCTGTTTTTGCAAATGAAAATTATCGACTCGGGGGCAACAAACTTCTGCGTGGTTTTGACGAAGAAAGCATATTTGCAACGCGATTCATAGTGGGTACGGCGGAGTGGCGACTGCTCCTTGGCCCCAATTCGTTTCTCTCAACCTTTGCTGACTGGGCCTATTTGGAGAATTTGACGGCACAAAACCGCATATTTCTGCGTCCTTTGGGCCTCGGTGCTGGGATTAATTTTGAAACAAGGGCAGGTATTTTTGGCATTTCGGCAGCCGTTGGGCGGCGAGATGTTGGCCAATCGGTGGATTTCCGGGCAACGAAATTTCACCTTGGTTACGTAAGCCTTTTTTAATGAAGTGATGAAGTGATGGAGTGATTGTAACTTGGCACTTGAAACCTTGAACCTGAATACTTTTTTGGCAACTCATTGCAAACTGACGCGTTTGCGCTTGCGTAATTCACTCAAAGCACGAACTTCCCGGCATGAAAAAACTACTTTCGTTTTTACCCGCCATAGCCTTTTCTCACGCCCTGGTTTTAATGACGGCGTGTACGACGGCGGGCTTGTTCTCCTCAACACAGGCGCTTGCCCAAGACCCTATTTTTTCGCAGTTTTATGCCATGCCCTTGCAGATAAACCCCGCATTTGCAGGAAGTGCGCGTGCCCCTCGGGCAGGCGTGGCGTACCGCAACCAATGGACGGGCTTCAAAAGTGCCTACCGTACTTATGCCGCTTATTACGAGCAAAGTTTCGATCGCCTCAACAGCGGTATCGGTTTTCACCTTGAGGGCGACAATGCCGGCAATGGGATTTTCAAAACCAACCGGTTTTCAGCCGTTTATGCTTATCGCTTGCGGGTGAATGATTTCATAGCACTCAAACTTGGCCTCGAAATGGGCCTTCATCAGGTAAACCTCGATTGGGAAAAACTCTTGTTTCCCGACCAGCTTGACCCTATCAATGGTATCAGCTACAATACCGAGGAAATTCGCCCGGATATGACGAGCCGCACGGACCTCGACATTTCAAGCGGCATGCTCCTTTTGAGCGAAAAATTTTATCTCGGAGTGGGCTTAAAACACCTCAACACGCCTAACCAGAGCATCCTTCGTTTGAAAAACAACCTGGTGCCCGGACTACCAATCCGCTATACTTTTCATGGAGGAACGGAGTGGGTAGTTAAAAAGGGCAATAAACGTCAAGAGGCCTCGTTTGTCTCCCCGAATTTCCTGTTTGTAGCACAGGGCCCATACAAACAATTGAATGTGGGTGCTTATGCGAGTTTGGGGTCGATTTTTGCCGGGACCTGGTTTAGGCATACTTTTCGAAATTCCGATGCGGTCATTTTGTTGGCGGGGTTCAGAGAAGGGCCTATTAAGATTGGAATTAGTTATGATGCCACCGTTTCAGGGTTGGCAAACAATGCAGGAGGTACCTTTGAATTGACCTTGGGACTCCTTTTCCGAAACCAAAAACGCCCAGATATCAACGATTGCACCCAAATGTTTCAATGATTTTTGTTAGTTTCGTTAAAATTAGCAGGAACACACCCATAGAGAAATTTACTTTTTCTACATTTGCCACTCATTTTTTTCAAAACCTGTATTTTAATACAATGAAGAAAACACTAATTCACGGGTTGAACTTTGCCCTACTGGTGTTCGTTCTAGCCAGCTGCGGACGCAAATCCGAAGGCTCCTCCACCACAGGCTGG
>JBJXGZ010000040.1:0-7363 GCA_046160625.1 Saprospiraceae bacterium | reverse complement strand
TTACTTTGTGTATTAAATCCGTGCAATCCGTGTCCAATCCGTGTCATCCGTGGCCCCCCTGTCACAACGGGCCGCCCATCCATCCTTTAAAAAATGAAACCCTCCGAACTCATCCTCAACAAAGACGGCAGCATCTACCACCTCCACTTACGACCCGAACAAGTAGCCCCACTCATCATCACCGTGGGCGACCCGGAGCGCGTAGCAAAAGTGAGCCGTTATTTCGACCGGGTTGAATACCGCGTGCGCAAACGGGAATTTGTGACCCACACTGGCTGGATTGGCAAAACACGGCTTTCGGTTATCAGCACGGGCATTGGCCCTGACAATATTGACATTGTGTTGAACGAATTGGACGCTTTGTTCAACATTGACCTGGCAACACGACAAGTAAAACCCTATCTTACTTCCTTGACCTTCATCCGCCTGGGCACTGCGGGCAGTTTGCAGGGGGAGGTTCCGGTGGATGCATTCGTCGCTTCGTCCGGGGCGATTGGCATGGATGGGCTGATGCAATTCTACAACGCCAATGAGCAACAAAACCATCCGCTCCTGACCGCTTTGCGAAGTCATTGCAAGGGCAAGTGGGATTTTCCGCTCGCGCCCTATTTCGTTGATGCTGACCAGGGTTTGCTACAGCATTTTTCTGAAAATTTCCATCAGGGAATTACGGCTACCAACCCAGGCTTTTACGGTCCCCAGGGCCGACAACTCCGTGCGCCCGTTCGCCAAGCGCATTATCTGGATCTGCTGCAAAGCTTTGAATTTCAAGCAAGAAAAATTGTTAACCTGGAAATGGAAACGGCTGCGATTTATGGTTTGTCACAATTGTTGGGCCATCGAGCGGTGTCGCTCAGTGCGATTTTAGCCAATCGTGCCGAAGGTAAATTCAGCCAAAACCCTGCCCGTAGTGTCCGCAGGCTTTTAGAAACAGCCCTTGAAAAAATTTCATCTGGATTTTGAGAACTTGACAATAACTTGCACGGCGTTTATTGTACCCCGGAACGCTGTTCCGGGACAACCACGTACCCCGGAACGCCGTTCCGGGACAACCACGTAACCCGGAACGCCGTTCCGGGACAATTTTATTATAATAACTCCCGGAACAAGCTTCCGGGGTACAAAACACAACCACAAGTATGAAAACCTTCCGCAGTGCCCTAAATACCCTGATGTTTGGCCTATTGCTCTTCACAGCAGCCGGTACCATCCAGTCATGTAACAAATTCGACAAAGCAGGATTCGACAACGCGGCCAACTTGTCAAGTTCACTTCAAGAACTAATGAGCAAAGCTACCAGCAAGTTTTCTGCCAACTCCGATGCCATCAAAAAAGTAAGCGATGCGCTTGCCAACGCAGTAAAACACGCCGAGTCTCGCAAAAGGAATACTGAAATCGCCGAGTCCTGGAAAACCCTGCAAAACGAACTCGTAAATCCTTTCCTCGCCCGTTGGAAAGAAAAAGGAATGCTCGACAAAGACCTGGTAACTGAATCCACCGCTCAGGTGACCAAAAGCCTGGAAGCCATCAAAAAGGCTGAATTGGCTCGGAAGTAAGTGTTTAGTGATAAGTGTTTAGTGATAAGTGTTACGCGATCACTAACCACTTATCACTAAACACTAAACACTTATCAATTAGCACTTAACACTAAACACTTATCACTAAACACTAATACCTTCCCATGCCGGACAAACAAAAAAACATCGAAAAAGGCCTCGACAATCTTGGCGATCAAATCGTTGGGCTGGTAGGCAAACACGTCAAGCGCAACAAAGAGCGCTATGAAAAATTGGCTAAAGAACTTCAGGCCGAACTCAAAATAGACACCAAGCGTTACGCCAAGCTTTTGGCCGATGAAAAAATCAACCCCTCCGATTTCGAGATGCTCGTAAAAGGCCGCTGGGCTCAGTTAAAAATCGAACTGTTGTCGGAAGCAGTCGTTTCCAAAAGCAAGTTTGAAGGGATTGCCAGGGATGTTCTGGCACTTACACTGAATACTGTGCTGAATGCGGTTTGAAAGAGGCGTCAACTTTCCAACATCAAGGTAGTATTAGGCAACACCTCTCGGAAATTGCCAGGATTATAGAACCGCATCAAAAACTCGAGATGGGGCGCTATTTCTATGCTTGTTTTGACGGGGAAAGCCAGGTTTCGCATAGAGTATTTATCCAAAAGATAGCGAATCGCCGTGGGGCTGCATTCCTTGAACAGGTCGAAAAACAATTCTGCAGCGTGGTCTTGGCTTATATTTTTTTGCGCCAGCCGCTGGGCCATGATAGGAATCGAAGCGGAAATGGAAAGGCCTTCTCCTGGCTCAAAAAAGATGGCAAACCCTTTGCCCAAGTCAATGTCTGAAAGATCAATGTCCGGTTGTGTATCAAACTTAGGCTTCCCTGATGCGTCGTCCTTTTTCCGATCCTTGGCCTTTGATTTGGTTTGGTTGTAGTATTCCGTTTGTTTCTCGAGAGCCGCCTTCAAGTCCCGGTTGTTTTTAAAGAACACCATCCGGTCGCCGAAAAACTCCAGGTGTGCTTGTTCCATATCAGCAGACATTTCGCGTAAGGTTTGCTGCTGGCTTGGTTCGTATGCGTAGTAAGAAATGCTGCCCGGTTCAAAATTTTGGGGCGCTTTTCTTGCTGCGTCCTTACTGTTCCCAAAACCTGCAAGTGTACCAGTCACCCACCAGTCACCACGCCAGTTGACGATGGTGGTAAAAACCAGTTCGTCAGTCATAATCCCCTTTAATTCAACCGATTGCTGATGAACCTTGAACAATCGTTTGGTGTAGAAATGGCGGAATTGATAGTATTTCCCTTCGTTTCCCTCATATACGAACTCTCCAATAATACGCTGGAACAATCGCCGTATGTCGGCCCGCAAAGTTTCCGGGCAATCGGCCACTTCAGCAAGCCATTCAGGAGTAGTATATGCCAAAAAAGAGGAACTTTTTTTATAATGGTAATCGTCTTGCATGGTGTACAAGAGCTTACCGGGGTCGCCGTAATTATCCAACATCTCTTGTCGTTTTTCGAAAAGTTCTTGCGCAGCTTCCTTCATCAAATGCCCAAATTCTGGCCCCAGAAGGTAGTTTTGGAAGGCCATCCAATGGAGTTTGCCTTTCAGTTCAAAGAAATAGATGTCTTCCGGGATATGGAGGAAATCGTCATAGAAATCGGTACCAGGCGCTTCGTTTAACGCTTCATCGAAAAGATCTGCCAATGTTTCGGCCAATTCCATAAGCCCAGGGCTGAGCGGGTCTATAAATTTAGAGGCTGTTTTACAGCAATAGTGCCAAAGGAGATAGACTATGTCTTCGGGGTTGAGGTCTTCCTCGTTGTAGTTTTCCAGCGAAAAAAAGGGCAATTGGTATCCGAATAAATCTTTGTTTTTACGCACAAACGTGGACCAAATCCCGATTTCGTTTGCATAATCCTCAAACCAGGAGCTCAGCACCACAGCGAGCTCGACCAATTGTTCGCGGTTCAAGGCGGTACGAAAATAGCGGACCGGGTCGTTCAATTCCTCGAACACCTGATTGGCAAGTTTAAGGTAATAGCCATCGTATTGAGGAGAGAAACGGGTGTATGGCCGAAACTTCATCCAATCGGCAGTGCCGACAGCGAAGACGGAAAGGCGGCGTTTGGACATGGCGAGGATGTTTGGAGGACGAAGGTAAACGTTTGGGAAAACTTTGAGGTTTCACATATCTGGAATGAGTATTTAACCCTTCAACAGTTCCGGCAATCCTTCCGATATAAATTCCCTTACGCCCATTACCGTTATCTCGTCCGTTGCGCGATACCGCTCGGAAGAATAGGTAATCACATAATTCTGTTTGGTTCCAAGGGTCTCCACTACGTTGCGGAATCCTTTTGACACGGGGGCGACGTTGCCCAACTTGATCTCTATACAGGCCAAGGGGCTTAAGCCGCGCATTAACACCAGGTCGCATTCTGTGCCATCGGCAGTTCGATAAAAGAACGGTTCGATTCCGGATGGCAGTACCGCAAGAATTTGGGAAATAACATACCCCTCCCAGGATGCCCCGGCGAGTGGGTGCACAGGCAAATCGTCGGGACGGTTAATCCCGGCTAGTGCATGCAGCAAGCCGGAATCGGCCACATAAACCTTGGGAGATTTGACCAAGCGTTTGCCCATGTTTACAAAATATGGTCGCAGTACATAGACGAAAAAAGAACTTTCTAAAAAACCAAGGTAGTGCTTAATGGTATTGCCAGAAATCCCCAGGGAGCGGCTGCACCTCGTCAATTACAACGAATTCATCTTGATACTGCTCCAGAAAATAACCCGGATCGGCTTGCAATTGCTGATAGTCTTCCAGGCGCTCCAGATCAAAATAGCGCATAGGCTTTTGCAACCGGGGAGCGAGCGATTTTGCAAGGGTTGTTTTGCCTACTTGCCGTGGGCCGATCAGGCCGACAGCAGGGAATCGCTGGAGCAGAGAGCGCAGTTCATCGGTGATAAGGCGTGGAATCATGTCCGTAAAATTGAAGTGGGAGTTCGGGATTACGGACAAAGATAAGGCGTATCACGGAACGCTGTTCCGGGGGCGAATAATAATAACTAAACCACCAACACACATTTACCCGCTCTTAATGCTTCCTCCAGGCGCTTAAACTTTCCCTCTTTTATTCTGCCATCGGGGTATTTCACTTTTATCAGCTGGTTTCGGGAAAGGTTTTTAAAAGGGTTTTCCTGGACGGGACGCAAACGTTGTGGAATTTTAGGCTTGAAGTCCGGAAAATCCAAATGCGGCAGCAAGTTGGCGTTGAAATTAGCCATAAAGCCGTTCATCGCATTCGTATCACTCAAGTCAACGCCTGCATCAATGGCTTCCATGGCGAAAGTTTTTGCCATGCCCCAGTTCTTTGGATTTTTTGCCTCGCGAATGATTTGTGGCGCGATCTTTTGTATTTCCTGCTGCAAATGCCCTGCGTTTTTCAAGTATCTTTTTTCCTCCAGGAAGCCAAAAAACTGGTTCAATACCAAGCCGATGTGTTCAAAATATTCGATTTCAGCAGTGAATTTCCTTGGAAAAAGTTCGAGGCTCACCTCGTGGAGAGTACCAATCGTCCAATCGGCAAGCTGGTCGCCACAGTAATTGAACGCATAGTCGGCAAAGGATAAAATAATGGATGGTGCGGACGCTTGCGCGTCCAACCCAAGCGTGGCGTACTGTGGACTTTCTTCAAACTCGCGCTGCAACTGCTTTATCTGGGCAAGTTCTAATTCGTCCTCATTAGGTGGAAAGAACAAATCTTCGAGGCGCGCTTGAGCAGCAATACGCTCCTCGTCTGTATCGCGGCGGACGGAGGCCTCAAGGTCATCTTCCCCAAAATAATATGCGATGGCCAAATCGCCTTCTTTGATACAATCAGCCAGGTATTTTTCGGGCAATTGGTTGAGCGAAAGGGCATCCAGTTCCACCAGATATACCTGGTCGCTGAGGCTGACGGGAACTTCGGTAATCTCTCCCTCCCAGCCGGGCACGGGTTCGCCTGTTTCTTCCAGCAGTACGCCTGGCTTGACTCGGACATGATCGTGTAGTTTGAACAGCATGGTGGAGTTATTTATAGGGGCAAATGTAATTCAAGAGAATATTGGATCAAGCAGTCACCATAATCAAAAACTCCTGCAAATTGATCACCCGAACTCCGCCATCCTTTGGATATGCATCGCCCACTGGCACTATGACATATTTATAGGTGGGTTGTAAATCTGATATGCACTGATAAAAGCCCTTGCTCAAAACCGGCGCGGACGAAAATTTGATTTCAATGCAGTACAATTCGCCGGAAGGACTGACGAGTACTAAATCCGATTCCGCCCCATGCTGCGTTCGGTAAAAGTAATATTCCCATTTCCGATGGGTAACGCGCATGATCTGCTCGATCACATAACCTTCCCAGGATGCGCCAACAGCTGGATTGCCTAAAAGCGCGTCATAATTGCGGATGCGCAACAGGTGGTGCAATAAACCCGAATCCCGCAAATATATCTTCGGCGTTTTGACCAGTCGCTTGCCCGCGTTGGTATACCAGGGCAACAGCCGGTTGACCAAAAAACCGCCCTCCAGCAGGTCAATGTACTGATTGACAATAACACTCCGACTATCCAAGGAATTGGCAAGGGAAGTAATGTTCAGAAGTTGCCCGTGCAAATGGGCCAGCATCCGCAACAAGCGGGAAAAAAGCGAGGGTGTAAGATTATAACCCAATTCACGCAAGTCGCGCTCCACAAAGGTCCGGGTAAAACCGTCAAACCATTCTGCCACCAAATCTTCATCGGGCATCGCCAGCACATTGGGAAAACCGCCCCTTACCCAATGTACCTGCCAGGAGGCAAGGCCTTCGGCTTCAAGCAGGGAAAAAGGCATGAGTTCTGAAAAAAACACCCGCCCCGCCAAAGATTCTGAGACACCCTTGATGATGCTCGGGGAGGCCGAACCCAGCAAAATAAACCGTGCGGGGTCTCGTCGCTCGTCTATCAGGGAGCGCAACTGGCTATAAAGGGTCGGCAAGCGCTGGATTTCGTCTATCACGACACATTTTTCGGCATGTTCCCGTAAAAAAAGTCCGGGGGAAGCAAGTTTGTCCAAGTCTTGCTCGTCCTGCAGATCCAAATAAATAGAAGGTTTGTCCAGACGGGTTTGCAGGTGCCTGGCCAAAGTGGTCTTGCCAACTTGCCGCGGTCCGAGAATATTGGCTGCGGGAAAAACGCTCAAGTTCTTGAGGATAGTTTCGGTAATGGCGCGGGTAATCATGCCGCAAAGTTAAGGGTTAACCGAGTAATTTTTCTTTTTTTGAGTGGATTTACTCGGTTGGGAGGATGAGGGGGCTCGAACCCCCGACCTTCTATGTCGCAATCCGCTTTCGCTGGATATGGGTTGGAAGTAGTGAGTGGTTTAATCTTGCCTCCCTTTTCTTCACGGTCGCAATCCGCTTTCGCTGGATATGGGTTGGAAGATATGTTTGGGTTGTTGGCGGAATCATTGTAGGCACGGTCGCAATCCGCTTTCGCTGGATATGGGTTGGAAGAATACTGGAGCAGCCAGCCGAAGCCGGGATACAAAAGTCGCAATCCGCTTTCGCTGGATATGGGTTGGAAGGTTCAAAGCATGATATTGGGCTACTAGCCAAAGCCAACGTCGCAATCCGCTTTTGATGTTGAAATGTCCATCGTCGAATTCTTCGTAAATGTGATTTATATTCAATTCTTTTAAGCGTTTCGATAAAATTCGTGCGCCTAAATCAAGCGCGAATTCGTCGTGTTTTCCCGCATCGAAAAACAAAAGTTTCAGCGACTTCAAACTTTCCGAATGTTTTTCGGCGAGACGAAACGG
>JBJXGZ010000039.1:0-33445 GCA_046160625.1 Saprospiraceae bacterium | reverse complement strand
TCAACTGATAGTTTACGCCGGTTTGCGAACCGCTCAGAAGTATTGAAAAGCCCTCATTGTCCGTGGTGCAGCGAACACCGCCACCGGTTACATTAAAAACAGTTGGAAGCGGATTGACGGTGATCGTTCGCGAGGCAGTGCCTGTACAACCTGCAGCGTTAGTCACTGTAACAGTGTAGGTCGTTGTAAGCACAGGGGAAACGGTAATAGATGCTGTGGTGGCTCCTCCCGGGGTCCATAGATAGGTTACCCCCGATGCCGGAGTTGCAGTGATAGTTACAGGGGCGCCTGCGCAGGTAATGCCATCATTGTTGGCAAGACCGGAAGTTTCCATTACTGTGGTGGCCGCTACCGGCACGGCGTTCACGACATAGGCTGGCAGGAATGTAGCCGCCGGCCGACACGTCGGGTCACCAGGAAGCTGGTCAAGAATTGCGTAAATATTATAGTTGCCTGGTGTAGCTATAGAAACAACCGCCGTAGCAACGGTTTTGTTGCTGGTCAAGTTCGCATTGGTCACCGTAGCAAGGATGGTGCCACCTGCGTATGGGTTTCCAACAGGACCGGGGAATGATTTGAAAACAATCCCATAAATATTGCCCATGCCCGTTAACATCGTGGAAGTCAGGGTAAAGTTCAAACCAGCACACACTGCATTTGCGGGCGTGGCGCTCAGGTTCGGAATGGTTGGACAAACACACCCCGCGGTCAAGTCAATGGTGAGCGACCTGGTACAGCCCGTTGTTGTATTGGTAACGGTGACACTGTAGAATGCTGGCGGTAAACCAGCTCTGTCTTCTGTGTTGTTCGTTCCTGGAACATCTGCCCAGTCATAGTTTAATGTTTGACCAGCAGGTGTAACCATCAGGTCAATTGACCCGTCGGCGGCCGTACAACTGGAGGGCGGTATGTTCATAGAAGTAAGGAACGGAGCAGTAAGAACCGTAATCGTTATTGACATCACGTCCGTGCAAGTGCCATTGGTAACGGTAACCGTGTAGGTTGTGTTGACCATTGGGCTAACCATAATGGATGAAGTGGTTGCTCCTCCGGGGGCCCACAGATAAGTACCTCCTCCTGTAGCCGTTAAAGTAACTGGAGTTCCTGCGCACAAATTGTTGCCCGTAGTAGTAAGGGTTAAAAGCGGATTTGTAAATTCATCCGCACCAATATCTGGCGTTGTAGCGTTGCGAGGATCGCAATAGATATCATTTGTAATAATGATCGGTGTGCCGCCGCCGTCTAAGCAATGGTTCGAACCAGAAAGCAAATCAAGGTTAGAGTTTGAAACAAAGTTCGGTAGCACGCTGAACGAGTTCCCGTCGCGACCAGTTTCATTCTGCCATTCGGCCAGTGTCGTTCTAAAGATGCCGGCGTTTGTAGCCAAAGAACCTGTAACACCTACTGCGGAATTTGTACCACTTGCCCATAAATCGTTGTTATTCGACGTCAAATTTTGGTAGTTACCCGTAGTCCCTGTGTACGCCAAACCGATGGCGATGTTTCTTCCAGTACCGTTATTGCCCGTAGAAGACAAGATATTATTGCGCACATCAACGATTGGTTGGACGCCTCCAATAGCCAAAGCATAATTCGGTGAGGTGCCGGTCAACAAATCTGACCTGCTCAATGAAACAGAATTGTAATAAATTCTAGTAGTAGATCCAGGCCCTCCCCCAGCATAGATCCCTACTGCGAAGTCAGTAGAGGTGCCATTTGCGAAAACACCACTGATCATGTTGTTGGCAATTGTATTCGTGCCGCTCAGCGCATTGGCGATCGTAATGCCCGCAGCTGCAAAAGTACCCGTGTTGATAACCGTTCCGATTTTGTTGTGGGTAACGGTCGCATTGGTCACTTCATTTCCAGTGAAAATCGTCGTGGATATGGCATTCATACCGAGCGCAATCCCAAACAAGTCAGAGGTAAAAGTGAGTTCGGAAATATTATTGCCGTTGATCTGAATGCCATCTTCAAATCCTACCCAAATGCCTCCTTGCCTGCAGTTGTTTGGTGCAACGGTATTGACCAGGTTTTGATTGATGACATTACCCGTGTTTTTATTGGACAGGTTCGCCCCTTGGGTGTAAATCCCGTATTGTGTCTTGCTGATATTGTTGTTGATAAAACTATTGTTGTTGTTCCCAGCACCCAGGCTTGCGGTGCTGATACCGGTGGTGGCGGAACCCATGCCAATACCAAACAAGGTTTGCGTATTGCCGTTACCTACCAGATTGATATTCCGGATGGTATTGTTGGTCGCGCCATTAACGGGGTTTGTGGTAACGATCGACTGCAACCAGATGACCGCGCTCACTGTACTCGTGCTGAGGTTGGTAATGGTCAGGTCGCGGCTTGCCGCAGAAGGCGGACAAATAGTATTCGGAACCGCCCCATTGCTACCGTCAATCGTCACCCAATCGGCACCGTTCAAAACAATGATCCCTTGTGGAGCAATAGTCGTTGTTCCGGTAATCGTTGCAACAACTCCCGCTGCCGGCTTGATGGTCAGGGTATTGACTGAACTGGCATACGGATTAGCATTGATCTGGATCGGGAATGTTTCGGTTGGATAGTTTGCATCTATCAGAGAGAACAAAACAGGGCCAGTGATACAAGCCGTGTTGTATGCCGTAACGGCAGCGGTCAATGTGGTATAGGCACCGCCTACGCCAACAGTATAGGTGCCGCTCAAAGAAGTGGCGTTAATGGTATAGGTACCTGGCGTAACGGGATGTGTTGTAACCGTGTTCACATCGGTAGCGATTGCACCACCGGCGTTTGAGCCAATGTTGATAGGCACAGCGTTGTCCTGCGCAATAATGTAGTACGACACCACATCCCCAGCAACAAGTCCCCCCATGTCTGCCGCTACAATTGTAAAGTCCCAGGTTGAATTGAAGGTGGTTCCACCTGTGTTCGTGCCGGGCTGAGAGAAATAAGCCCCCGCATTTTTCCGGTAATAAATCCTTGGTCTAAGAGCGCCAGCCAAAGGAACGCCCGTTGCATCCGTGATATTTACGCCTGTTACGGTTCTGTCGCCAGTACTACAGGT
Organism: Saprospiraceae bacterium; assembly: GCA_046160625.1. Lineage (GTDB taxonomy): Bacteria > Bacteroidota > Bacteroidia > Chitinophagales > Saprospiraceae > M3007. The sequence continues at coordinate 30,390 of JBJXGZ010000039.1, read as the reverse complement.
GTAATTCAATGTATTGTAATAGATTGCAGGAGGTGTTTTATCGAGAAGCAGGAAGTTGCCTGCATCAGCACCAATATCCACCGGGGTTAAACCACTGCGGACTTGCATATCAAAATCCTGTGTGTTGGGCGGGAGGTTGTATCCGCCCTGTTCAACCACTGTAGCCGAAGCAGCTTGGATGTGCAGGTCCACCGTCGCGGAAGTGCCGTTTGGATTGATCAACATTGGATCGCCGGAAGCGGAATTCCAATCCTGATTCGCTGCAATTTGCCAGGCAGCCAATGTGGCCTGATCGGCAGCAACAAACAGGCCTAGCACACCGCCTACACCATCCACATAAAGGTCGTTGAAGTCAGAACCCAGCGTAGTACCTGCGTTCAGGCCTGTCGCATAGTGTTTGCCTGTACCACTGGCGTTTGAACGAGCATTATAGAAAATGTTGTTCATGATGGTATCATTGCCAACCAATGGCGAAGCAGTTCTCCTGAATGCGAAGGTGTTCACCAGACCGCTTGCTACCCCGGTTCCACCGATAAAAACGGTATTAGCAAAAACACTCACGGCGCCAGTAGAGGCTTTCAAGATGCCGTTTATCTGCAGCGAGGTGGTAATGGAAGCGCCGCCAGCATCTACCCCTAATCTTACCATGTTGTTGAATATCCGTGCATTACCCGTATTCGGGATGTTAATCCCTGCCATACCACCCAGTGGGGAAGCCAGGTTGATACTGTGGACAAAGTTTTTGGAGATGATGGTGTTTTGTTGTGGGAAAAGGCCCGTTCCAAAATACATCCCCTGGATAAATCCGGCCACCGTCGCGTTGGTATTGGTCAGGTTGTAGACCGTATTGTTGCTGATATTGCTGCCGCCAATGGTGCTGCCAGTCATGGTGATGCCCACCACAGACGCTGCATTATTTATCGCAATGTTTGTACCGTTGGTGGTGAGATCGGAGATGGTATTTCCCGTGATCGTGTGCTGACCGCCGCTTGCCTGGACATTGATGCCAGAGAGGGAACCGCCAGCGAGCGCGTTGTCCTGGGTCAAATTGCGGATGATGTTGTTCGTGACGACATCTCCGATGGTCGGGTTCAAGATCATAATCGCTGACAAGAGGCCGTTACCAGCGGCCGCACCACCGGTTTGCTGTCTGATACTGTTCGCTACAGTACCCCCAATAGTATTTCCACTCACAGTGACCTTGCTCAACGCAGGAGGTTGTGCGTAAATCACCCGGAAGCTAACGGCTCCTGTACTCGAAGTGTTTACATTGATGCCGCCGAAGTTGTTGTTAGTGATGTTGATCATGCTCACCGAAGCCCCGGTTCCCGTAGAAATCGGCAAAAAGAAGGGCGCCGTAGAGGTGGAAGCTAGTGTGAACGTAATATCGTTCAGGGCACTTTGTGAACCAATCGTATTGTTGTTGATATTAATATTCCCGTTCAGGTGCGAGATAAGACTATGTGCCGTGGAGGTACTTGAACTTGTAATCGCGATATTCCTGATCGTGTTGTTGCTGATCGTGTTGAAAGGCGATCCGATGGAAGTTGAAATACGGATCAATCGTGGAGTAGGCGTACCGGTTGCTCCGCCCGTATAGGTCCATGGGGCACCGGCACAAAGCGGGGCTGAGCCACCCACAAAATTGTTGGTAATGGTAAAATTGAAGCCAAAGACCGTGGAGTTGATATGTATGGCTCCCTGGTCGGTGGCGCTCACCATCGTAAATGTTCTGGATACAGATTGGTAAAAACTATTGTTTGTAATCGTCCAGTCCGAACATCCGGTCACCACATTTATGGCCGCACCTGCAGTGGTAGAACTTGCGTTGAACCAATCGTGCAGCAAAGAATTTGAAATGGTGTTGTTGTTGTTTTGGGAATTATAAGTTGTGGTAGTACCAGTTGCATACACCAGGTTGGTGGGCGTGGTAGCGCCGTCCCGGATGTCACAATTATCAATGGTATTGTTGCTATTGCCGAATTCAAGACCCGTAGACGTTGAGAACGCGATAACACCGCTGGCCGTGCCTGTATTTACACCTTTAACGGTGCAATGTTTGATGGTGTTGAGTGTGGCGTTGTTTATAAACTGGATAGCATACCCAGTCAAAGCGGTGTTTTCAATGGTCAATTGAGATGGACCAACACCACCGGCTCGCCCATCAAAGGTGATATTGTCGCCACCGTTAAAGTTGATCGTTCCTGTTGCATCAGCTCCAGTAACAGAAAGCGCAACTGCGCCAGCTTCTGGGCGTATGGTCACATTCTGCGGACATGGGTGCCCTAAAAATGTGATAGGAAATGTTTCCACGGTACTGAGGTAAGCGGCCTGCAGTTCAAAAATGACCGGGCCTGCGGTTCCGTTGGAAAGTGCCGCAGCAACCGCTGTCAAAGAAGCGTATGTTCCTGTCGGCCCCACCGAATAGGTGCCTGCCGGAATACCCGTACACGCCAATGTAGAGGCTGTTCCAAACAATGGTGCTGTGGTTTTGTACAGCGGGCCGCCTGCGCAAGGGGCGCTATTATAGGAATATATATAAAAATCGTAGGCTGTGCTTGGGCTAAGCCCTGTTGCGCTGAAAGTAGTGGCAGCGCTCGACTGAACTACTTTCCCAAGACCCAGAGAGGCGCCCGCAACATAGCTTGTTCCGTTTACAGGATTCGTAGGAGTTGATCCGGCAGGATACCTTACAGTAAGGTAGCCATCCGGCGCTCCGCCTGCAGCAGTAAAAGAGCCATCAATCTGAGTAATAGAAATCGGGGTCAGTATAAGGGCGGTTGGGGAGTTGGCAGGGGCAGAAGGAGGAAGGCTGGACACCAATGATATTTCATCAATCGAACCGGGAGGCTGGGTGCCTACCGAAGGGTCGTTTGACCACATAAACACAAGCCGCCGTGTAGTTCCTGCATAGGCCGCAGGTAAACAAATGGTCTGGGTCTGGTAGGCTGCCTGAACGTTCAGGTTGGGAGGGGTACAGTGGATGACAGCCCCGGGGTAAGCCACCGGGATTTGCAACCAGCTTTGAAATGCCCCTGCAGGGCTATCTGCTATAGGCGTGTTGGAAGTAGGCATGGAATAGACCGTCACATAGTCAAAACTCGCTTCACCAAATGTCTTCCATTTGAAGGTCAGGACGATGTTGGTTTCACCGGCAGGGAAAGTGACATCCCTCCAGAAATGTGCCGTAGACACATCTGTAACGAGATAATTATAGGTCGCACCCGCCACATCATTCGAAACGTATGCTGCATTTGCGCCTGCTGAAGGGGTAGACACTGCCCCAACAAACCAGTTGTTGTTCAAGCCGTTGAAAGCGGCGTTGGCCTCGGTCCAGCCATTGGCAGCGAAGGTTGCACCGTTTTCAAACCCGCCATCACCAGTCGGGCTGATCAAGGTGGTTTGTGCTGTGATATTAACCGATTGGGAAAGGCATACCAACGCCATTGCTCCCAATTTCAAGATGGTAGAAATTTTATTCATGACAATTAATTACGAGGATGAAAAATTGGATTATCCAATGCTTTTGCCTTGGAGAAAAGAATTATACTACAGAATTATTGGTGCAGCATTACCAGCAAAGCCTCATATAAGGCATTGAATTCAGCAGCTTGCATATTCACCAATGCTGGGTCAGAAATTGCTTCCTGGTTCACTTTGTTGAAGTTGTTAACTGCAATTTTCTCGATTGGAACGCCGGCGGCCATGTCTGTTTCCATATAGGAGAGCATGCGGTCGTAGCCAGTGTACAGGGCGAAAGCAAGCTCCTTCGTAGTGGGCGCAGCGAGTATCTGAGCAGCATTTGCACGCTCAGTAACTAAAACGGCTGAATATTCTGTGGGCGATTTCCATTCCGGTACTTGTGGAAGGTCTTCCATTGAAATGGGAGCAGCAACCGATGCATTGGTTTGAGCAGCCACTGTAGTAGCGGAGAAACTGAGGATGGCACAACTTATGAAAGCGACCATCGCAAAAAAACATGAAGTGCTGGGAAGGTGTAAACAATTTCTTTTCATGAGAAAAATTAAATATAAAGATTCAGCAAAAACAAGACACGGGAATGTATTCCAAACATGGTTTGCCAGGATAAAAACGCATTGTCACCTCAACACCGGAGTGGTGAGATGAAAACAAATCGGATTGGAAATCTTTGCTGAAAAAGTGGAGCGGGTAGGGTCCTGTTGCTGCCCAAAAGGGCAATACCTACAGACACATTTTCATGAGAAACGGATTAAAAAAACTAAAATCGAGACAAGGTAAGAAGGATTTTAAACTTCCAAAATTTTTTTTTAAAACAGCAACAAATATCCCGCCAAAATTAAGAGTTAATGAAAGGATTTGGTGAGAAAACAAACAAGGGCTATCATGGTCACCCAGAATAGCCCTTGTTGAACATACAAAACATCCTTGCGAAATGATATTCGGGCTATTTACCTGCAACCATTACTTTTTGCATGAAGCGCTCGCCATCCAAGTGAACCACAATCAAGTATAGCCCGCTCTTCCAGGTATTCACTTCGTAGCTTCCGAGATCGGCGTTTGCTTCAAAATTCCGTTCTTCCATCAATTTCCCTTGTGCATTGAAGATCATCACATTGGCCTGGGTGTATTCTTTTTCAAGGAGCAAATGGAAACGTTCGGAAGCAGGGTTTGGATAGGCTAATACTGGATTTTCAGCATCCACAATCAATACTTCTCCTGTATCCTGACGCTCGTCCGGATTTCCTGGCCTGCCAGCATTGCCCACGTCCACTGTGGTCGTATCGGTACAGAAATTATGATCACGCACTACAATATCATAGGTGCCCGATGGCACGTTGTTGAACACATTGGAGTTCTGATAACTACCACCCGGGATTCGCCGGTATTTGTAATTTGGCGTACCACCCTCTGCCGTCACAGTTAACTTGAATTTTCCATTAGGCAAAGATTCAACCAAAACCTCGGTGATTTCCAGCATGCTTGGTTCAGTGACGGTGGCCGACCCTACAATACTGCAACCATTGGCATCCGTGACCGAAACTGTATAAATCCCGGTTTCAAGCCCCGAAGTGATGCGTGCTGTATCGCCATGGCTCCATTCAAAACAGTAGCGCTCCCCTTTGCAAAGGTTTGAATTTGAAAACTTAACCCCACCTGTGACGCTGGCTGTGATTGTTCCATCTGCAGCACCGTGGCAAGTCACATTGTCTACACTTAAATTCAAAGTTAGTGCAGTAGGCTGTGTCACGTTGAAGGTCTTTTCGCGAGTGCAACCGTTGTTATCGGTGACGGTAAGGGTGTACGACCCTGCTTCCAGACCACTTCGATCCTCTGTGGTTGCGCCATCGCTCCAGTTGTAAGTAAAAGGTGCAACGCCGTTGTTGATGGTGATGGCAATCAAACCATTCGCAGCTCCGTGGCAAGTAACTTTTGTCACTATTCCGGAAATGCCGATGGCGGAGGGTTGACCGACGTGAATGGACTTGTTGCGGGTACATCCCAAGGCGTCCATAACGGTGCAGGTATAGGTACCCGCAGAAAGGCCAATAATGGTCTCCGTCGTCCCGCCATTGCTCCATTCATAGCTATAATCAGGTGTGCCGCCGATGGCTGTTGCCGTAGCAGTACCGTCAGAACCGCCATTGCATAAAACATTGGTTTTGGTTAAAGTCAATGTCAGTTTCGGATTTACCGTTGCAGAAGCAGTTGCTGTACAAGCATTTGCATCGGTAACTGTGACAGTATAAGTATTGCCCGACACATTTGCCAAGTCTTGAGTCGTGCGGCTGTTGGACCAACGATAAGTGTAAACACTTGTTCCACCAGACACGGTGATATTGACTGCTCCGGTGTTACCGCCACTACAAGCTACATGGGTGATTTCAATAGGATCGATCGTAATGATTTCAGGCTCACTGATGTCTATGGTATTGGTACTCAGGCAATTGTTTGCATCCTTTATCGTGACATAATGGCTTCCTGCTGTGGCACTGAAATTGTTGGATGTGCCAAATGTGCCGCCATTGAAACTATATAGGTAGGGAGGCGCTCCACCTGTGCCATCGGCTGTAATGGTTGTGCTTCCACCGTTGCAAGCTATATCTCCGGCAGAAAGACTGACATTAAGGGTGGTTTCATCTACCTGTCCATCACAGTTGTCGTCGAGGTCGTTGCAAATTTCTATTGCACCTGGGTGAACCTGGTCATTGCTGTCATTGCAATCAGAGGCATTATTGACATACCCTTCTGGTTGATAACAAGCAGTGAGCGTAACAGATGCATCCCCATAGCCATCGCCATCTGCATCGGCATACCAGGTTGTTCCTATGTTTTCGTCAATTAAGCCATCGCAGTCGTCGTCCAGATCGTTGCAGATTTCAATCGCACCTGGATAGATATTGGCATTGCTGTCGTCGCAGTCACCTTCAGAAATGGTGTAGCCGTCGCCATCGCCATCGCAAATGTCGCCCTCGTCTATAAGGCCATCACAATCATCGTCCAATTCATTGCAGGTTTCCTGCGCACCAGGGTGGATTTGATCATTGTTGTCATTGCAGTCATTGGAGTCATTGACGTACCCTGGCGGCGCGGAACATGCTAAGGTGGTACTGTTCAAATCGCCATAACCATCGCCATCGTTGTCCGCATAGAAGGTAACCAGTACGTCTTCATCTACAAGGCCATCGCAATCGTCGTCGAGGCCGTTGCATATTTCCGGTGCGCCATCGTGAATATTTGGGTTAGTATCGTCGCAGTCAGTATTGTTGGCAACATAACCTTCGTCCGGCCCGCATGATTGCATGGTCACGTTCGCGTCGCCATAACCGTCCCCATCGGCATCTGCATAAAAAGTGGTTTGTACGCCTTCGTCTTCCAAACCATCACAATCATCGTCAATACCGTTGCAAATTTCTGAAGCACCAGGATTTATTTCTGGATCCGTGTCGTCGCAGTCGGTATTGTCCAAAACATAGCCATTTGGAGCCGAACATCCATCCTGTGAAAGCGCTGCGTTTCCGTACCCATCACCGTCAGCGTCGGCGTAATATGTGTTTTGAACGCCTTCGTCCACCTGACCATCGCAGTCGTCATCAAAGCCATTGCAAACTTCGGTGGCACCAGGGTGGATTTGTCCATTATTGTCATTGCAGTCAGTATTGTCACTAACAAAACCTGGAGGCGCCGAACAGGCCATTTGCGAAACCGCTGCATTGCCGTAACTATCGCCATCCGCGTCCGCGTAGAATGTGGACTGTACACCTTCGTCAATCTGACCATTGCAGTTGTCATCCAAATCATTGCAAATTTCAGTAGCGTTTGGATTTATCGCAGCATCTGTATCATCACAATCGGTATTGTCTAAAACAAAACCGGTTGGGGCTGTACAAGCCAATTGAGTAATTGCGATATTACCAAATCCATCATTGTCAGAATCCTGGTAATAGGTTGAAGGCTGTTCTACATTTATTATCCAATCTGCCGGGGCAGCACACTGGCCGGTGTAGGGCGTAAATGTCAGCGTTTGATTGCCAGAAAGCCCTGCCGGGTCAAATACATTGTATGAAACACCGGGACCACTCCACTCGCCTGAATAACCATCCTGCACCGTTGGCAGATCAATGGGGGTATCCGTTTGACAAATCGAGCTCGGAACCCCAGTAATATCAGGTACAACTGCCTCACCGCTAATATCCACGTATGCATTAGAATATGCAGTGCAGCCATTGGCATCTGTAGCCGTTACAGTATAGGTGGTATATGTTAGCGGAGAAACACTGATGGAATGGGTGCTTTCGCCTGTGCTCCATTCATAGGTTTCATTGTTGTAGGAATAAGCGGTCAGTGTGACAGATTCGTTTTCGCAAATGACGGTATAGTATGGGTCTACGTACACATATGGGGAATCAAAGAGAGATACATTCGCTGAAGCAGCTGATATCCCACCATTTGCGTCGGTGACCAATACCGAGTAAGTGTTGTCGGAATAGGCAATCACTTCGATGGATTGGGTTGTTTCGCCGGTACTCCATACATAAGATTCACCCGTCGAGGCAGTTAGAGTCACGGGGCTGTTATAACAAACCATTGTATCTGCCGGACTGATGGTTGCCGGGGTCCCTTTTGTCAAAATTACCTCCTCGCCAGTATATTCAATGGTATAATCACTTGGCATTGAAATACTTGCAAATGTGCCAGTAAGGCAGCCCGGGCCAGCGTTGCATTGCATGATTACATATTCTGCGCTGTATGGGCTGCCTGTTTCGGTCACTACCAGAGCGCCGTTCAGCTGGATGTTTCCATCAGATTGCACAAAATCGTGTCCATACCCGGGGCCATCGTTGTGCTCGATTTCAATTTGGAGTTCCGAACCGTTGGAATAATTCGGACTGAAATTCATTTGTCCGATGGAATTGCCCGGAATGACGATACCATTATTGACCAATTCAATGCTGAAGTCTAATTCAGCAGACCCAGCAAGTGTACCGTCGTTGGTCGCATTTATATCCGTAGAAAAATAGTTCTGGACGTTCCAGATTCCATTGTTGCTGAAAGTGCCACCTCCTCCGTTGTCGTCGTAAATTCCAGCATTATCCATGTCAATGGTGCCGTTGTTCACGAATACGCCGCCGTCCATATAATAGTAGGTGTTTTGGGTGGTTGTTCCATCGTTGGTGATGGTGTTGTACAGGGTAAATCCGGAATTAGATAGGTTCAGCGATCTGGAATCGTTGCCACCGCCACCACCGTTGTCATCACCGATTACCAGGGTAGCGCCAGACTCAATATCCACATCAGTTTCGATGTCGCCGTACTGCCAGGTCATGGCTGAATGCACGGTCAAGTCACCAGGGCCTTGCAGTGCGCCATCACCAATTTTGAACATTTCTCCAGAAAATGAGAAATTTTCCTCCAAAGTGAGTGTTCCGTCCGAAGAAATGCTTCCCGCCCCTGTTACGCTCGAACTGGTGCTAAAAACACAAGTGCCGGCCAGGTACATTTCGGCATCCTGGGCTATGGAGATGATCTGATTATTATCCAGGCCATTGTTGAAATACGCCACACCTGATAAAATATCAATGGTTCCGTCGTTTACAACATTCAAATACATGTAGTTGTAGTAGATTGAATTGGCATTGATGATGCCAGTATTGTGTAACGTATCCGTATCAGAGCCAAAAAAACCGCTGTAATTGCCGTTGAGGTTGAGCGTTCCTGTGTTTGAAATATTGGCGTTGGAAGACAGCGCAGTATTACAATTGACGATACCCGCATTGACCAAAGGGGCAGAAAGCGACAGGTATCCGCCGTCGGGAATATGAAGGACTCCAAGGGCTGCCACATTGCATGGCACAGCCAAATTCCCGCTAAACCAGGTCGCCACACTTTCTATTTCGACGTTAGCGCCGGCGTCGCCCGTGAGGTTTCCTGCGATTTCGAAATTCAAACTATTGATAACCAAGGTGTTGCTCAGGTGCCAGCCATTGTCCTGTATACGCACTGTGCCGATGCCGCTGGCTGTTCCTCCAGCAAGATTGCTGCCGGCTTTAATGGTCAAAGTAGCATTATCAGAAATGGAAAGAGTGCCCGCGTTGTCGAGTTTGCCAATTTCCATGACCCCATTTTGTACGGAGACTGTGCCGCCGGAGAGATTGTTCAAGAACATCCCGAAAACGAGCGTGCCAACTGAGGTTTTGTTCAAAACTCCGGTGTTGTTAAACTGTCCGGCAAAACCATAAGCGACGCCAAAAACGTTATCGCTCGTCAGGTTGAAGCTGCCATTATTGTTCACAATCGCATCGTAACCTGTTAATAATTCCGAATCACAATTCACCGTGCCGTTGTTCGTGAGCGTGCCATTGAGTGTTTTGGGGTCAACTCCTGTCAGATTAATTGAATTGCCAGAGGCAATGACGATGGTATTGCCCACAATACCGGCTTGCCAATCAAAATTATGGTTGAACGTCATGGTACCGGTGCCGTAGATCCCGTAATAAATGGAGTTGAGGATAAAGGTCTCGATGTCAACATTTACCACTCCATTTACGGTGCAGTTGGCTTTCAATGTAAAACTGCCGGCGCCGCTCAGGACAGATCCGTCTTCAAAAGAATTGTCCTGATGGTAATTTTCCAGATGAGCATTTGCGCCAGCGGCCACGTCAATAGTGCCAGCATTGGAAAAGCCGTAAGCGAAGGTGAATATCCCACCCGTTACGGCGATCGTACCTGTGTTGTTCACAAAATAACCGGTCGTCACGTTGCCGCCTGAATTGTTCGTCATTGTGCCGGCATTGTTCAGCGTACCGCCGCCAAAATTGAGGCCGGAAGCAAGGTTGAGTGTACCGTTGTTGTTCAAAGTTCCGCCGCCGAAATTGACGGTGGCATTCATGGTACCATTGTTCGTGAGTGTGCTCGAACCGCCAATGCCATGTGCACCGCCGGTAGTAAGATCAAGTGTTGCGCCATTGGCAATGGTTACGGCAGCAAACAAGTTGGCATTCTGCCAAGAAACGTGTTGGGTAAAGGTGATGGGGCCAGTGCCATTTAAAGAAGCAAGCCAAACAGTTTCGGCGATGTCAAAATTTACATTGGAACTATTGTTGGCAGTAAGGCCATTGTGCTGAATAATTAAAGTGCCTGCTCCCGTAAAAGCAGCATCGTTTTCCACTACTGTTTTGTTTGCCTTAAAAATAGCATTTGTAGCAACATTCAAGCTACCTGAATTGGTAAATTCTGAGCTCACGTGGAGTTCCCCCTCTTCTACAACTACCTGACCGTCAGAATAATTGATAAGCGGTACACCCATATTGAAAACCCCCGAGTTGCCGGTCGTTTTTTTCACCGTGCCGTGGTTGAAAATGCCGGGTGTGCCGTAGTAAATGCCGATAGTGTGGGCGCCATTGAGCAGCATAAGACCATTATTGTCAATATGACCGGCGCTCAGGGTGAAACTTGAGTTGAGGTTGAAGGTGCCATTGTTTGTTGTCGTGCCGGTGATACCGTGGTTGCCACCGGGATTAAGGTCAATCACACTGCCTGAGGCAAAAGTGACAGGAGCAGCCAGGTCCCCTTGTGTCCAATTTACATGGCCTGTTATGGTAATGGAGCCTGCGCCGCTCATGCCTGCATTCAAAACAATTTCCTCAATATCGAGGGTAATTGGGCTTGTGTTGACGGCATTCAAGCCGTTGTTTTGTATGATAAAAGTGCCGGGGCCGCTGATGGTGCCGCCGTCGTGTGTTTTCGTGGTATGTGTGCGCAAGGTTGCATCGGCGTTTACGATGATTTCACCGAAGTTGAAAAGATTGGAGTTTACAAAAAGTTCATCTTCCTGGACTAAAAGGTGGCCGCTGGATTCGTTGTAGAGGGGAACTGCCATATTGTAGGTGCCGAATGCGCCTACGGGTTTCTGGATCGTTCCATAGTTGTGTATGCCTTCCGAAGCGTGATAAATCCCGTTCGTATACGCGCCGTTGAGATTCATTGTGCCGTAGTTGTCGAGACGGCCCGTGTCAAAACCGAAGGAATCGTTCACGTTTATCGTGCCATTATTCGTGGTGGTATTGGTAATGCCTTTTAGACCGCCTGGATTAATGTCTACCACGCAACCCGTCGCAAAGGTGACTTGTGCGAACATAGTCCCTGCCTTCCAATTCACGTGTTGAGTAAAAGTTACAGGCCCGGTTTGTTTTACGCCCTGGCTGTTTATTTCGGTTTCTAAAACATCTATGGTTACGAGATCGGTGTTATTCATATAAATCCCGTTAGTGTTGGAAACAAACGTGCCGCCTCCTGTAATGGAGGTTCCGTTGTAAATCCGCATGTCGTTGGTCCGGAAAGTCGCGCCACCCAAAATGGTGATAGGTGCATAGTTGTCTAGGCTTGCTGCAAAGAGTTCGCCTTCTTCAACAATGGTCTCAGAATTTGCATAGTTCGTATGCCCACCCAGCAAAATTTCAAAGAGGCCACCACCCGTGCCCGTGCGTTTCAATGTGCCGTAGTTGGCTAGGATAGCGGGGTTGTTAATGATCTGGAATTTGTAGCCGCCAGAAAGGTTGATGATACCATCTTCCTCATTCGTGATGGTTGAATAATTGACAGTTGTGTTGCCGCTCACGGTGATTTCGCCGTGGTTGAACACGTTGGCATTTATACCCGAGCTGCCTTGCCAAAGACTTGCACAGCCTTGCAGCAAATAAACTGGGCAATTGACCGAACCACCAGTCAAACTGAAACTTGTGTTTATGGTCAGTTTGGAATCAGGGTCAGCGTTGTTGCTCAATGTGCCACCCAAAATAAGGGTGCCTACTGTGATATTGCCGTTGACGTTGACAAGTTTATCAACAGGAACCACGGCTTCATCGCCGCCGCCGGGTACTTGTTGGGGCGACCAGTTGCGGCTGTCGGTCCAAATGTTGTTTTCAAAGCCACCGACAAAAGTGATGGCAAAAAGTTCTGAAGAAAAGAGGGTGAGGCACCCCAGAAGCAAAAAGTAGGAAAGTAATCGCATGGTGGATGTTTTTAGTTAGTGGTTGCGAAATGATGGCACAAAAGTGCCCGCAACCGCTTCCTACCTACAATCCACCAAAACGAGGGTTTTTGTCTCCCCTAAAAAGGGGATACTTAGTGATAAGTGGTAAGTGATTGGTGACTAGTGATTCGTGATTGGGGTTTCGGTTAGTTGAACTTTTAGCGTTCGGTGTTTGGGCTTCAACTTTTGCCAGCCCGATTCACCCATTACGCTAATAGCTGTCGCCCAGGCGTCGGCGGTGGTCGCGTCGGGGGCTTGTACGGTTACCAATACCCGGTGTGTCAGCGCCCAGCCCGTACGTGGGTCCACAATATGGGAGTAGCGCTTGCTATTGGCTTCTAAATAGCGGAACGTCGCGCCAGAAGTGGTGATGCCGCAGTTTGACAGTCTAAGGGTTTGTTTCATCGTGCCGGGGTGATTCGAATTCACCCCGATACTTTTGGACAGAACCTCAATCGCCCAACCTGCTTCCCCTGGCGGAGCATCGCCCAGGGCAATATCCCCACCTGCGTCTGCAAGCGCCCGGCGGATGCCGTTTCGTCGTAAAATTTTCAAACAACGATCTGCTGCGTATCCTTGGGCGATGCCGCCCAAATCAAGTCGCATTCCGGCTTCTTTAAGTTCGATTTTTTTGCCTTTTTTAAAGACAATGTTTTGAAAACCAAGCAATTGCCGCGCTTCCTCAACCTTTGTGGAATCGGGCAATTCTTTCAAATTTCGCGCCCTACGCCATAAGCGGGTTAGCGGTCCCACGGTTACATCGAAAGATCCATTGCTCCTGTGGTAAAACTTTTTGGACAGTTTTAAAATCTGCCATAGATCTTCGGAAACTAGAACATCTTTGCCGCTTCCTGCTGTAGCGCAAAGCCGGTTTAGTTCACTTTCGGGCAAGTAATCGCTCATGCTCGCATTCATAGAGTCTACAGCTGCAAATGCCTGTGCAGCACCGATTTGTGCTTGTGACTCGGACTTAGCATACATAACCAATCGAAACACCGTACCCATTTGAGGGTGGGTAAACTCGAAGCGGCGGAGGGAATCGGGTTGAGACAGGGTGAGGGCGTTGAGTTGTATTTCTGTCGGAACCTGTCCACGCCAAGTGCGCTCTGCCCGAGTGCTTGCCAATGAAGTGCCGAGAGAGGTAAATGCTCGGGGTACGCGCACTTGGCGTGGACAGGTTCCGACAGAAAGACAACTCCTGGGATTGGCGTTCCACTCAAACGGGGTGATCTTGCCAGAACCCAAATTAGTTAACTGGCTGAATATGAGCAGCAAATATGTACAAAAAGTAGATGAAACCACGATGCCTTTCGTCTTTTGCTACGCAGCTTATATCACTTTGAAAACACCCGGCACTGCGCAAGGATAAATGCCATCCGGCCCGGGAAGCACCCTCGGTGAAGCGTTCCAATCCATCATTTCGGGCATCAGCACCGTTTGTGAATTAAGCGCGGCATCCCATTCAACCACTTGACCTGAGTAGGTAGCCAGTCGGCCCATGATTGCCGTCAGGGTACTTTTTGCGGCGTTTTCAGCATCGGCGTACTTGTATTCGCCCTTGGCAACAGCTGCAAAAAGTTCGTCGTGTTCTACCTGGTACGGATTGGGGTCTTTTTTTGCATCGTAATCCAGTAGCATTTTACCCTTGCTGGAAAGGATTTTGCCCGGCATGGGCGCCGTGCCCTTAGTGCCATGGAATCCTTCAGTTACGCTGTCTTTCGTGCCAGGTATTTGGCGACATTGGCTGAACATACGCGAGCCGTCTGCGTACTCAAACTCTACGTTGTGGTGATCATAAATCTCCCCGGTTTCTTTCCCGATGCGGACTTGGCGACCGCCAGAACCATGTGCACGAATAGGGTAGGCTTGCTTCGCCCAGTTGCCTACGTCGAGGTTGTGGACGTGTTGCTCCACGATATGGTCTCCACATAACCAATTGAAATAGTACCAGTTGTCCATCTGGTATTCCATTTCGGTCTGGTTTTCTTTGCGAGAGCGGATCCAGAGTGCGCCCATGTTCCAATAGACGCGCGAAGCGATGATGTCACCGATGGCTCCGTTCTGGATCTTGTCAATCCATTGGCGATAGATCGGTTGGTAATGGCGTTGGAGGCCGACGACGACGTTGAGTTTTCTGCGCTTGGCTTCTGTTGCTGCGGCCAATACCCGGCGAATGCCCGGGCCATCTACGGCCACGGGTTTTTCCATAAAAACATGTTTGCCCTGCTTGACAGATTCTTCAAAATGGGTGGGTCGGAAGCCAGGTGGGGTTGCTAAAATGACTACATCTGCCAAGGCTATGGCTTTTTTGTATGCATCAAAACCTGCAAACTTGCGCTCCTCCGGCACATCCACGCGGCTTTTCATAGAACCTTCTACACCGGCCACATCCTGCAAATCTTCAGCTGTGATATTTTTGTAGGCTTCGTCCACTTTGCTTCGAAAAGCATCTGCCATGGCTACCAGTTTCACGTTTTGGTTTGCGAGCAGGGCCTGCACGGCAGCACCCGTACCACGACCACCACAGCCAACCAGGGCGATTTTGATGGTGTCGTCCACGAAACTTTGGGCGGCCTGGGCGAGCGGAAGGCCGGAGAGCATGGCCCCGCCCGTGAGTACGGTGCTGGTTTTGAGGAAGTTACGGCGGGTGGTTTTGTTTTGTTGCATGATGAAGATTGGTTTGAGGTGTTTGAGGTGTTTGAGATGTTTGAAGGGTTTGATGCAGTGCGAAGGTAAAATGGGTTTGTAGTTATTAGCATAAAAAAACGGCAGCCTCGCGTTGTGCCGGGCTGCCGTTTTTTATATTAGAATCAGGAAATTACAAATCTTTCAATTCTCCCACCAACTTCTGCAAAGTATCCTTGGCATCCCCAAAAAGCATCTTGGTTTTCGGGTGGAAGAAAAGCTCGTTCTCAATACCAGCGTAGCCAGCGCGCATGGAGCGTTTTAGTACGATCACATTTTTGGCTTCCCACACTTTCAGCACGGGCATCCCGTAAATTGGGCTGCTTGGGTCGTTCTCAGCGGCAGGGTTCACCACGTCATTGGCACCCACTATGATGACCACGTCGGTGGAATTCATGGTCGGGTTGGCGTCTTCCATTTCCACGAGTTTCGGATAGGGAACGTCGGCCTCTGCAAGCAGGACGTTCATGTGACCCGGCATACGGCCCGCTACCGGGTGAATGGCAAAACTTACTTCTACGCCTTTTTCCTCCAGTTTTTTCTCCAATTCATGGCAAATGTGCTGTGCTTGCGCTACAGCCAGGCCATAACCCGGTACGATCATCACCTTGCCCGCATAGGCACACAAAATGGCCGTATCCGTTAGGCTGATTTCTTTTACTGTTTGGTCGCCCGAAGCGCCTTTTGCACCACCTGCGCCACCGCCACCAAAGGAGCCGATGATGACATTGAGGAGCGAGCGATTCATGGCTTTGCACATCAAAACGGTCAGAATCGTACCCGCCGAACCGACCAAAATACCACCCGTGAGCATGATGGGGTTGTTGTACAAAAAGCCGCCAAAAGCAGCTGCCATACCCGTGAGGGAGTTGAGCAGGGAGATCACCACAGGCATATCCGCACCGCCGATGGGCATCACAAATAGGATACCGTAAAGCAGGGACAGCAGCAACAATATCCATAGAACCGAATGACCAAGCATTTCAGGTTGTGCCACCGCCAGGGCTAGCACAGCGATGATCCCTATCAGGAGCAAAAGGTTGAAATACGTAAGCGTCTTAGAGGATATGTCCTTAATCTTTTCATCCAACTTGCCATACGCGACAATACTGCCGCTGAACGAAACACTGCCAATGATCAGCCCTAAAAAAACGATGAGCAAATAGCCAGCCGATCCTTCCGGGTGGGAGTGATATTCTACGAGTGAAATAATGGCAGCACAGGCTCCGCCCATGCCGTTGAAAAACGACACCATCTGCGGCATAGCGGTCATTTTGACTTTCATGGCCATCAACCAGCCAATAACGGTGCCGACACCCATAGCGCCGAGTATCCAGGGGATATTGCCAATGGGTTGGCCTTCTTTTTGGTGAAAAAGGATGGTGGCGAGGATCGCTATCCCCATTCCGGCAGCGGCCAGCAGGTTGCCTTGACGGGCGGTATCAGGGCCGCTCAATTGTTTAAGCCCTATGATGAACGTGATAGACCCAATGAGGTAGGAGAGTTCGAGGAGAAAGCTTGACATCATTTTTTCTTTTTGAACATTTGGAGCATTCGGTTGGTGACTACAAAGCCGCCGACCACGTTAAGTGTGCCGAGTAAAACGGCTAAAAAGCCAAGAATCAGGGCGAGGTAATCATCTGAATGGGCATGACCCATCACGATTATGGCCCCGATAATTACTACGCCGTGAATAGCATTTGCGCCCGACATAAGCGGGGTGTGGAGGATGGCCGGCACATTGGAAATTACCTCGATTCCCAGCAAAATGCTGAGGATGACGATGTAGATAAGGTGTTGATTTTCAAGAAAAAAACTTGCCATAGTTTGACTGTTAACTGCCGTTGAGATGGATGTTACAAGGGAATGTTTTTTTTTGACAGGATTTACTGGATAAACAGGATTTATTCGAGGATAAAAAATCTCTTAAACCCTGTTTATCCTGTTTATCCTGTCAAAAAACTTACTTATCAAGCAACCACCTTGTCAGGTGTTGTAAAGATTTTCAAAAGAACTCGCAAATCCGCCATCGGGCAGAATTTGCTTCAAGTGATGTTTCAAATGCTCCACATAATCGGTCATAATGAATCGGAGCGTGAAGGACTCAGAACCCTCAATTGAAATCGTGTTATCTAGTTTTTCTGCTGGGGCGTTTCGTATGATGTGTGCGAGGTGGCGGTTGAAGTGTTCCCACAAAGCAATGATTTCCAACCAATTCGCTATATTGTACGCTTGTGTTTCTACCCAAAAATTCTGGGCGTAACCCACAAAATCCACATGCTTTTCGGCTTGCATGGTCCGCACAAATTTGTGCTGGTTGTTGCTCGCCGAGTCAATCAAATGGCCGAGTATTTCTTTCTTCGACCATTTTTCGGGGCGCGGTTTTGCCGATGCTTCTGCTTCTGAAAATTGATGAAGCAGGGGCAGGGCTTTTTTAAGGGTTTCGAGAAGATGTTGGGCAGTTTGTTCCATAGCAGGGTAGGAGCGTGTTAGGTTGTTCGCAAATATCCCAATATCCCAATATCCCAATATCCTAATTTCCCATTACAGACTTCACCCGCTCGCTCACAACTTTCCCTTCATGCGCCACACAGGTAGCCGCCACAATATCATCCTCCCAATTGAGCGTCAACTCATTCTTGATCATGATGAGTTTGAGGAAGTTGACGATATTTTTGCCAAACATCACGCTCGCATCTTTGGACACAGAACCCGCGAGATTTGAGTCACCGATAAGCGTAACGCCGTGCGGGTGGGTTGTTTTACCGTTTTCGGTCAGTTCGCAGTTGCCGCCGGTAGAGGCCGCCATGTCTACGATCACTGCGCCGGGTTTCATACCCGCCACGGTTTCCTTGCGGATAAGCACCGGGGCTTTGCGACCTGGAATCTGTGCTGTACAAATGATGACATCTGCCGCAACTGCTTTTTCGTGAATGAGTTGCGCCTGACGTTGTTTGAATTCCTCACTTTGTTCCACTGCATAGCCGCCCGCAGATTTGTCGTCCACCGCTCCTTCTACTTCTACGAATTTAGCGCCGAGACTAAGCACTTCTTCTTTGGCCGCGGCGCGCACGTCGAAAGCTTCAACCACTGAGCCCAAGCGTTTGGCCGTTGCAATGGCTTGGAGGCCCGCCACACCTGCTCCCAGGATGAGGACTTTGGCCGGCTTGATCGTGCCCGCTGCAGTCATAAACATTGGGAAGAAAGTTGGCAGATGGCCCGCTGCAGTCAACACGGCCTTATAACCACCCACGGTCGCCATTGAGGAAAGCACGTCGAGCGCCTGAGCGCGTGTGCTGCGCGGGGCCATATCGAGGCTGAACCCCGTGACATTTGCTTTGAGAAGGTTGTCCACCGCTTCGCGATTGCCGAGCGGGTTGAATTGCCCAACCACGATTTGTCCGGCCGACATTTTGGAAAGGGCTGCAGGGGTAAGCGGATGGATTCTGGCCAGCACCTTGGCGTTTTTCAGAACCGCGTCATTATCAGCGATTTGTGCGCCTTGTGCCTCGTAACTTGCGTCGTCAAAGAATGCGGTTGCACCCGCGCCGCGCTCTACAAGAATTTTGTCAAAGCCCAATTTGCTCAGGGCGGAGATGGAATCTGGGGTTACGGCTACGCGTTGTTCGCCGTCGCTTTCTTTCAATATGCCAAGTGTCATTGGGCGGGTGATTTGTTTATTTGTTGAACGGGTGATTGGTTGTCGAGCAACTTCCTGAAAGTTTAATCCTGTAGAAATCGGGATCGGGAAGATTGGCGAATCCCCCGATTTTGCGGCAGCGAAAGTAGCAGGTTTTCACAAAATAGGTCATCGAAAAACTGGAGGCTCGCTTTGTGGCGCAAGTTTTCAGTTGATTCGGCATTAATAAATTTTTACAAATTTTCGGAATTGCAGGACACCGTATGAATGGGTAGGCAATGTAACCTTGTAAGTATGCTCAACCTTCATAGAATCAGTGGTTAGCCTCGTGATTCTCCACCAATGATCCGCTTGACCGTTGTTGGGGTAAATAACTGGGTTGAAGGTGACTTTCTGAAATAATGATGAATCAAGGGCCCAACTCCCATATTCAACCTCAGTAATGTAATTCCTGCATAATGAGTAGGTATAATCATTCTTGAATTCATAGGTCGAATTAACATCGATTGAATCAATCACGTTTCCATTGGAGTCCCAAAGGGCAGTTTTAGGGAGAAATTCTGTCCATCTTCCAAGGAGCGTAACTGTTTTTTCAACCGGCGGGAGTTGCTCTTCATCTTTTTTACAAGAGAATAAAAAAAGCAACGTCAGTATGCAAAAGAAAACCCTCATAATTCAGAATGAAAATGTTTGCCAGTTCGTTTAGCGCGCCGAAAGTACCACGTTTTCTAAAAGTCAGAAATTGTTTCCAAAATTTGCGCCATGGAAATCATTTTTTCTTCTGTTGCTACTTCTGATGAAGTTACCCAAATACTTGATTTACAGGCACAAAATCATGTTTTAAATGTTTCGCCAGCCGTGGCACAGGAACAAGGATTTGTCACGGTAAAACATGATCCCCTCGTATTACAACGAATGAACGAGGTTGCACCGAGCATCATCGCCAAGGATGGTGGCAGGGTGGTGGGCTATGCGCTGGTGATGCCACGCAGTTTCTCTGCGGACATTCCGATCCTGCAACCGATGTTCGATTTGCTCGATACACTTTCCTGGCAAGGCACTCCATTGTGTGAAAATTCCCGATGGTTTGCCATGGGTCAAATCTGTGTGGCCGAGGGATATAGGGGCATGGGCGTTTTTGACGGAATGTATCAGAAAATGAAGGAGGTGTGTCAAAGTGAGTTTGATTTTGTCATCACGGAAATTGCTGAACGCAATGTCCGCTCCATCCGCGCACACGAACGGGTAGGCTTTGAGACCCTTCATACTTTTTCAGATGCGGTAGCTGGCGAGGTTTGGCGGGTGGTTGTGTGGGATTGGGAAAAAGGACGACCAGAAGTGGTCTAAACTATCCTTCATAAATTGTCATTTCTATATCAGAAACGGTATATTTGATTTGGGTAAGCGCACTGACATCCAGGGACTCACGCAGATGGCCATTGACATAAACATGGCCAAATCGCCCTTTATCCTGCGCCATTTTGGAAGCAATATTGACAGGCATCCCGGCAATATCCTTTCCCCCGGCTGGCAGGTCAAAGACCAGTACGGGGCCCTTATCTATTCCGATACGCGTTTCTACATTTTGGCGATTCAAGACATCCTGAAACTCTTTTGAAAAGGCAAATGCAATTTGTGGTGAATTAAACACATAAATGCCCAGGTTACCGACTACTTTTATTTCATCACCCGCGTGTTTTGTCAGCAGTTGGATTCCTGCGTCTTTCATCAAAGCAGAAAAGGACATGTCTGTGAACATATTGACCATGTGCTCTGACGATTCCTGGCTTTCTCTTTCTACCAACACGACTACTTTTTGATTCAAATATTTTTTTACCAAAGAATCCGCCAGGCTTGTGTTAGACAAATCGTCTTCAAATTCAATCAAATCTTCATAAAAATCTTGGGAATAGGGAATTGGATAATGCTTATTCAATTTGGGGATTTCAGGCAATAAGGGTCCCGATACAACTGAATAGACCTGTCCAAGCATACTCTTGCCAGATCTTTTTTTTACGATCTCAAAACCATGGTCAGCAGGCAGCATCTGAAAAATACTTTGGGTAATAAGTACTTCACCCCCTTCCGTTTCATTTTCAGCAAAATCTTCGATCGCGTCTGCTTCTTCGCCGTATAAGCCGCCATTGATATGGTAATATTCTCCAAAATGCGCCCCTAACCCGATTTTCACCTCACAGGTTTTATTGATTTCTGCCTGAGCAGTAAGCAATGCGGATAATAAATAAGCAGCCTGGACATCAGCTGGATAAAACATCTGTGTATTGTCTGCAGCCCAAATGCCGATACTTTGTCCTCCGATTTTTTTTCCTATCGTGTACACGATCTCCTTTGGTCGATTAACCAAAGCCAATACTTCTAATAATGGTCTGGATTTGGAGAGCTTGCTCAAGCCAGCAGCGTCTGAAGAAACGCTAAATCCCTTTATTTTATAGTTAGCCAACAAAGCCTGTGCATCTGACTTGCTTTGTCCTGTTTCCAGCCAATCTTTTACCAATGCAAGGGGTAAACTGCCAATAATGTCCTGTCTGATGTCAAACAGGCCTGGGGAATATAAGTCGGCGCTCAATTTTGCCATAATAGAAGGAATGAGTAGGCTAGAGAAAAGGTGATTTCATAAGCTGCAAACGTACAGCAGGATATTGTTTTTAACAATGTTTAGTAAGTTTTTTATTCAACCTGAGGGCTGGCAAGCGATTTTTAGCTTTGGTTGATCCGGCAGTTTCTTGGCCCATCTAAAGACGTTTCGCCGAAACGCGGCTGCCGGTTTTTCATTGATTCACAAATTTCCCCAAATATGCCAGACGCAAAGGCGCGGAGCGTTTGAAAATTAACCCTCCGCGTCTCTGTGCCTGTGCCGTTCATATTGGCTCCCTTAATTCTTTCTCGGAAATACCAAGATCAAAAGCATCTTTTGAAGTCTTTCTTAATTCCTGTCCCCCCAAAAGGCCATGAATCAGAAAATAATAGGCCCCTCCTTTGATTAAAATACCACTAAATAAATTTGCGATATTTTCTGCCATGCTCAGTACGTTAAGGATTGTAAATACTGCAAGCGCCATCGAAATGCCCACTACCGGAAATTTTAAAGTAATAAGCCCACAGCACCAATAATAGACACCAAGTAGGATTGAAAATTCGAGGGTGCGATCCTGTGAACTCACTAGTCCAGAGATGATGGTAAAAAGCCCAAGGGCAAGCAGCGCGTATTGAGCATTCCGAATTCTCCCCAATGACATGTTGGCATCGTATCGGAGCCTGTAAACTTCTTTTTCTTGTTCAGGCGTTCTCGCTGAGGGTTCGCTCAGGGGGTCAAGAATTTGATGATTTTCCATTGTTGTTCAATATTTTGGTTGAAAGTTGATAATTGCCTTTGTCGTATCTGATACTATCTACTATCGTATAGGCATAATTTTTCTTACCTAGTTCATTCAAAGTAATATTATCCAACAAAGCACACGGCTATTCACCAGTTGGTCCATCACCTTAACCCAAAATTCCCCCGCCGCAATACCCGTTGGCAAACAATGCATATCCTTTCCAACTTGAAGAAATTCTTGTTCTCTAAACAAAGTCCGTCCATAAGTATCAGAAATGCTGATTTCTAATTGTTGGGCCTGTTGTAACTCCAACCATAAATTGTAGTTTCTTTGCCGTTCTTGGATATCCTGAAAGCCCTCCTTTCTTCAACATCCAGATAATCAACCAACACAATGTCCAACAAAAGTTCCTTTCCCAGCCCTATCAGCATCTTGATGCTGGTTATAATAATTGCAGCCATCAGCACCTGGTTGTTGCCTGCCGGGCAGTATAACAGGCTGTCGGTCAGCGAGGACAAATCATTTTTAATGACTGCTCCATCGGGTGAAACACTGCTTCCATTCACACAAGGTACATTAGACAGTTTGGGCATTGGCATCCCAATACAAAAATTTATAGACGGCGATATTCGCAAACCTGTATCCATTCCCGGTACCTATCAAAAACTGGAGAAAAACCAGCAGGGATTTATTGACGTATTGAATGCGCCTATCAAAGGGATTATGGAGAGTATAGACATCATCCTGTTTATACTGATCATTGGTGGTTTTATGTACGTGTTCAACGAAACCGGCGCGATGGTAAAGGGCATTACCTGGCTTTCTCACACCATGAAGGGACGGGAACCTATGTTGATCGGAATACTGACCTCCTTACTTTCCTTTTTTGCTGCTTCGTATGGCATGGCCGAAGAGGCGCTTGTTTTTTACCCTATACTCGTTCCGCTATTTTTAGCGGCAGGTTACGATTTGTTGGTGCCTCTGGCCATCATTTTTGGTGGCACTTCGATTGGCTGCATCGCTTCTTTTTCCAATCCTTTTTCGGTAATCATTGCCTCTAATGCAGCAGGAATCAATTGGATGGACGGATTGACAGAACGATTGTTGCTCTGGGTCATCGTGACCGGTTTATTGATTTGGTACATCCTGCGTTATGCTGCAAAAGTGAAAAAAGACCCTTCCAGCTCATTGGTATTCAAGATAGATGGCGAAGTCAAGCCGCCTTATGAAGTCAATATCAGCCAGGAAGCCACGACGCCCAAATTGGAATTGCAAACCAAATTGTTGTTGCTGATTTATCTGTCAACCTTCCTTGTCATGATCGGCGGGGTCGTGTTTCTAAAATGGTGGACCGTGGAAATGTCGGCGCTTTTCCTTGGCTCCTCCATACTGATTGCCGTGATCACCCGCATGAATGAAAAAATATTTACACAGGAGTTCATAAAAGGGGCGGAGAGCCTGTTAAGCGTCGCTTTTATCGTGGGCGTGGCAAGGGGCGTAACCATCATTTTAAATGAGGGGAATGTGAGCGATTCGATCCTTTATTATGCCGCCAATATGATGCAAGGGGTACCGCCTGCACTCTTCATTCTCTCGCTATTGCTATTCTATCTGTTCTTTTCCCTGTTTATACAATCGAGTTCGGGCATGGCCGTACTAACAATGCCCATCATTGGTGCATTGGCGGTGATCGTAAATATACCAGGAAGAGAAGTTGTAAATTCCTATTTGTACGGCATGTGTATCATGTCATTTGTAGCGCCCACGGGTCTGATGCTCCCTTCGCTGGCTCTGGTGAATGTAAGCCTGAAAGTCTGGCTGAAGTTTATCACCCCCTTACTGGTGATGCTGCTGATACTTTGCTCGGTATTTTTGGTGGTTGGGATCCAGTTCTGAGAAGCCGGAGTCTCATTTCCGCAAGATTTTGGGAACGCTTTGTTAATCCTCCGCCACATTTCACAAGCCCCTATACCTTCGTCGGAATTTGTAATTAAAATCAATTTGAATGAAGTCAGTTATTTTTCTTTCCTTGTTTTTAGTAGCCGCTCAATATGCTTGTACGGCTCAACCGTCTGCGGCCAAAGTCGGCGAGCTCAACTGGCTTACTGACCTTTCCAAAGCCCGCGAGCTTTCTGATGCTACAAAAAAGCCCATTTTTGGTTTTTTTACAGGCAGTGATTGGTGCGGCTGGTGCCACAAATTGGAGGCCAATGTTTTTGATAAAGAAGCTTTTATCACTTGGGCCAATAAAAATGTAATATTGCTCGAATTGGATTTCCCACGTCGCAAACAGCTGCCCGCTGAACTTGCGCAGCAAAACCAGGGCCTCCAACAGGCTTTTCAAGTGAGAGGCTATCCCACCATCTGGATATTTTACATCACCGAAGACCCAACGACCAAAAACCTTAATCTAAATGCGCTAGGTTCGCTTGGCTATCCTGCAGGGTCAGAAATTGGGAAAGAAGAGCTGAAATTCTTGAGCGATGCAGATCTTATTTTGGCGAATGGTAAGAAGTAGGGAAAACAGCGTTTTGTGCCAATTTGAACCACAAAAGGCACAAAAGGACACAAAAGACCGTCTCATACTACTTTTGTGCTCTTTTGTGCCTTTTGTGGTTCAAAACATATTGACATGAAACATTTCGCAACTATTGCCGGACTTCTATTTTTCGCATGTCCACTTTTTTCCCAAAACAACAATCTTTCTCAGGGAAATTATCGTTCCGACACCCTCTTTCCTTTTAATATTCCATTGTTGAATATTGACAGCACCCAGCTGTCGAATTCTAAAAAGATAATGGCGATCCCTAAAAAAGAAAAGGATAGAAATCCTACGGTCATAGCATTCTGGCTCACGACTTGTATTCCATGCCACCACGAACTGGCTACCTATACTGCCCATTACGCAGCATGGAAAAAACAAGCGGATTTCAACTTATACGCCATTTCCATCGACTTCCCGAAAAACTTCCGCAGAATAGCAGGCATTGTAAAGGATAAACGATTCCCTTTTCCGGTCTTTTGGGACCGGGATCGCCTATTCCGTACAGTTATGCCCGGCGGACTGAATGGCTTGCCACAGGTATTTATTTTTGATAAAAATGGCAAGTTGGCGTATCAGCATAAGGGTTTCCGGACAGGCGATGAAGCGGCCTTGTTTGCGAAGATTCGGGAGCTGCAATAAGGTGTCAGCTTCGTGCGTGCTGCGCGACCATAATCGCTCACTTAAAGCCCAAACACCTCATGCAAAAAGTCAAAGCCGGTTTTGGCTGATGTCCCATTATTGGGCTTCTTCAACAAGGTAGGGCCAAAGGTCTCCAGCATGCCGTTATAACAAGGAAAGTCATTATTGTTTTCAGGTGCAGTATCTGCACAGCCAAACTCAGATGCAAAAATGTGTAGCGTTCCTTTGCTACCACCATTTATATTGATCTGTGGGTTTGCGACCGTTTGCACCTTGTAAATATAGTAATGCAAAGAATCGCTGGTTGGTTGACCATTTGGCCCAACCACCGTCCAGGTATGTTTGGTAAATGGGGTTGATGCAGTCGGATCAAGTGCTACCATAGTGAGTTCAGGTACTTGTACGCATACACTTTGTACACATACTCCGGAATCCGGCGCGCCAACAAACATATAGGATATATCTGAACTTGGATATTTGGTTCTGTCGCTGGCATCATTGATCTGAATATCATCAAAGGCTACAATAACGAAGTTGGTGTCTTTCTTATTTATTTGTAAGTATTGGATAAGCTGCGTGATACCTGAATTATCAAGCGCTCCACCATCGGCTACTCTTATCACCCTATCAGTGCTCAGATCATCCAGACTTATGTTATCAAGGGTGTCATCCGGTACAAAAGCGACTTGGTTGGTACCATTCGGCACCTTGAAGCCCAGTGCCAAATTTCTGGCATGGTAAGCAAAAGCCCAATGTTCACTCTCCTGACTGGAAACCGTATAACTAGCAACGTATCCTGCTGCTGCGCTGGATGCGGCAGAAGCCCACATGACAGGAACATGGTCGGTTTTGTTATTTCCGGATTGCAGGGTATTGCTTTTAGTGGGCGTGGTAGAAAAAGCATAGGCCCCTGAATACTCCAGATTGAACAAAGTCGCCTGGGTGCCAATAAAAGCGGGTGCAATCAGCGTAGAATCATTTTCTGCCAGGCTGGAAAATGTAACAGGTAAGACATCGGGTGTTGATATTTTTTGGCCATTTGGGCGATCAAGACACCATGATCCATCATCTCCATCCGTTTTGATTCCATTTGGTGACGGACAAGCCTGATAGAATAGTTCATCGCTGAAGTCATTGTTATCATTGAGAACAACGGCATTCGTTAGCCATGTTCCGGCCATCAACAAAGTTTTATCCTTGGCCCAGGGTAGATGTGTATTCGAATTCAAATTGCGATATGCTTGCCAGTTATATCCTTTGTAGACCAAACCCTGGACAAACTGGCTCCAGTTAGGCGTAGGTAAAATTACGCTGGGACTGAAGTAATTCTCGAGAATACATTCCAAATAGTCTGCTCCATGCTTGGAACCGCAGTTAGGGCTGAATGACGCAAAATAGTTTTGCTGTTTTCCTAACCATCCCTGATTCGGATTGCCCGAGTCGGTAGATCCCCAATCCTCAACGGCATTTTTGCTTGTAATTTCATTGACAAAATCAGGGTCATACATCAGCATCGTGCTGAACCAGCTTCCACCGGAATTACCCGAAATGGTTTTGACGTTGCTAAATGCTGCTTTTAAGCAATCTGGATTGCCTGAAGTGCCAGAAAGTGTGCAGCCATTTGCTTCATTTGACTGTAGCAATGACATAACCCATGCAGCATGACCCGTATGAGCTCTCCATCCACCTCCGGCAAACGCAACATGGATATCGCTGTTTTCTTGTTCTTCTAACACGTTTTTAGTCACGGGCGAGCAGCCAAGGCCCATCCCCACAATCAATACTGCGGAGACCGCCTTTAGAAGGGTAAAGTATTTAATGGATGATTTGCGTGATGCAAGGATTACCGGCTTAAATGCAGCGTATTTCATAATATTTCTTTTTTGATTACTTATTCTATGTGAAGTTGATTGTTGGCAAATGTAGGACGGGACTTTGTAAAAAGTGCGGCCGGTCATTTTTTTCGTAACAATATTTTGCGAAGATGCCTTTGATGCCCAATATTGGCATTGGAGGATTATGCCGTGGGGGGACGGCTTCGGTCTGGGTTGAGTTTTTAAAGTAGTTGGATAGACGGGGGGGGCTTTCCATTGACTGGGGCATGTTCCTGCCCTGCGCTGTTAGCCAGGAGGACTCACTTTGCCGCGCACTGGGTGAAAACACCCAGAGGGGTGGGGTGGAGATCGGTTTTGGGTCAACGGAGCTGAGGCAAGCGGCTTGGAATGGAAGAACAGGCAGGGCGGAAAAGATGTAGCCTTTGAGTCGCCAGCATTATTTCTTAATGGATTTCTGAATCAACATTTTTAGGTTTACAAGTATTTGAATAAGTCCTGTATCATCAAATTCTTCCAAACTTTCAATTTGCTTATCAATTTCATGAACCAGTTTCTCATTAATGAAGGCTGGAACCGCATCAATAACATTAATCCAGTATGTCTCATCATTAGTGGATACCATCATGAAAACCAACTTGGCTTGAGGTGTAGTAAGGTGCCTTGATACAACTAACAATTGGGCTTTATATTGGAGCGGCGACTGATCAATGTACTCTTGGAAAGCATTTTCTACGATACGACATGCATCTTCATAGGATTGATTTTTATCCCTATTTAGATATATAGTTTCGTGATCTTTAACGTAGCTGTCAATTAGGTTAATATCCTCAATGTCAACCGTTTTTTTATATGTCAAAACCGGGTTTTCTGTTATTGAATCAGGAAGCACTATTTTTAAAGTGCTACCTATGAGGACAATAAATTGATCCCAGCCTTTTTGACCATTCAGGTCGATTATCTTATCTTCATCAAAACTAATAAATAGGTTATTAGCAAAATTATCGATAAACGTTTCCCTGCTTAAGCCATTAATTAACAATATTATTATTGGTTTGCCTGCATTCCTGCCAATCTCTGTTTGAACCATTGGGCGGTTAATACTATCCGGTGAAGCAATAAATACTATAGACCTTGATTGTATAGAGTTCTCCAGAAAATAAACCGGATTATTTTTAAAAGTTTCATCATCCTGAGGTTTAGTAATGGAAATATCAAGGCGGGGCCAGATGGCGTTTAATGAATTTACTATTTTATTAGCATTTTCTGAATCAATGTGTGCGTGAGAGACAAACAGGTCATATTTCAGATCAGTGTTAAAATCTGTATCAAGGGCCCTTCTATCAATCAAGCGCCTGTGCGCTACTTTTATCGAGAAAACATAATCCTGAGCATTTTTTAAGGAACGTTTTTTAGGGACAAAAATCTTCTTACCGGTAGGATTTTCTATTAAAAAACAACAATTATTTGTAAATATTTCTTGTGGATATACAGATTCATAATAGTCTTTTTTGACTTGGAAATTGTTCAGATGATCCAAAACTTCCTTAATTTCCCCAAAGCGTGACGTCTCATTATCTGGAAATTTTATTATTTCAGATTTTTGAATCTCATTTCGTTGATTCAGGACTATTATCCCACATTCAGGATTTATTTGACAAAAACTGGACATTATTGTTCTACTATACAAAGGGTCAATAGCACTGTTAAACAATAAATCCACTCCTCCAATCTTATCAATTGGGAACAAATTCAGGCAGCAAATTTTCCAATATGGATCTTCAATGTCATCAAAAATTACAGGCATTACATAAGCAAACGGCGTTGGAAAAGGCAAAACGGTTACTATATCAACCAATAAAACGCATGGTGTGCTATCACTTAAAGAAGTGCGAAATTTTGAGTCAGGACATTTTAGTATCACACAAGGAATAACTCTTTCATTGTAAGTTGCAAGCACTACTCTCATGGCTACTGGCTCCGCGGATGCGGTTACCTCATGAAACATCGAGCAATTGCTTTTTAGAATTAATTCCCATGTTGGAATAGTTGTAATCATATCGATCTATCCAAATTTATGTGAATTATGCCCTGAGTGGTGTTTCCTTTACTTCATCTGTGACCTTAAACTACCCTGGCGCAGCGAAGAGATGTGTTATTGTGCCTGAGAGAACACATGGAGAAGCGGAAAGAACCTTCAAATTCAAGTATTTCGGATGGTTGCTTAAAATTTCTCAAAGATTCACCTTCCCATTCAGATTTTGTAGGATTTCTTTAAAAAGGTATGGAAACATACTCCGGTCGAAGCGGCGGAGTGAAGGTTTCAATTTTAGTACTAAATATTCTGCCGACCCAATAGGTCCATTATTCTGCAGAACGCGGCAGTTCTACCCCTTGAAAACCCCCAAGACCTTCTCCCTCAACCCGTCAAATCCAATCTCGTCTGTTATTTTTTCCAGAGATTTCAGACCAAGCGACTTTACAGTTGGGAATCGCTCAATCAATAAAACGGTAGGTACTACATAAAATACCCACTGGTCTAGCTTCAGTGGATTCAAGGTTTCTGACTCCTTGTGTTTGAGCAGGCAAAAAACATATACATCGGAAGACCTGCCTGGCGTGGAGGAATATTCGTTGGTTTGAGGATTCCAAAACCTGGCGGGGGCAATCGAAAACCCAATCTTTGAAAAATCGTGCTGGGCCCAACTTTGTAAATAAGCCGCAGACTTGACTTCAATTTTGATCCCTTCAGGACTGATTAAGTCATATGGCGCCCATTCGTCTCTGATAGAATCGTGAGAGATATCCATTGCTTGTGCTACGATGAATTCCGCAAATATTCCACGCGTGGCATTGCTGACCAGATCCGACATACTCCAACGCCAAAAATCAAGGAGTCGGGTGTCGAGGGGCTGATCCTGAAAGGTGAGGTGTTCTTTACCAGTTTTGGGGAGCGGGATGATTTGGCCGAGTTCGGGCATGGAAGGAAAGGGTTGTATAAATATGGGCTAAATGGCCGTCAATGGAATAATATACAAGGAGGAGTATCCCCAACGGTCAAATTAAACAGTAACTACTTCGTAACTACTTAGCACCCAAAGGGTGCGACATATAAATCAGCGGTGCTGCAGACAGCACGAAGTTCATTGAAAACATTGAGTTGATGCTTACGACAAGTACTGATGAAGCCTTGTATACGG
>JBJXGZ010000038.1:0-4903 GCA_046160625.1 Saprospiraceae bacterium | reverse complement strand
CGGCGAAGCCGACACCATCCTGTTTATCCTGTCCATCCTGTCAAAAAAATTACTTTCCAGTCAAGTGAATATCAAGACCATGATCAATAAAGAACAAATTGCCGAGCATTTCCGCCAGTTGCAGGACGACATCTGCCGCGCCCTCGAATCCGCTGATGGGGGCGGTACATTTTTGGAAGACAATTGGTTACGCCCCGAAGGCGGCGGCGGCAGGAGTCGTGTGCTCGAAGGCAAAACCATTGAAAAAGGCGGGGTAATGTTTTCTGCCGTTCATGGGCCTTTGCCGGAAATCACCGCCAAAGCCATGAACCTCGCGCCCACCGATTTTTTTGCTACAGGGGTGTCTATCGTGTTGCACCCGCACAGTCCGATGGCGCCGATCATACACATGAATGTGCGGTATTTCGAGACGGCAGGTGGTGAAAAATGGTGGTTTGGCGGAGGCATTGACCTTACACCGCATTATGTGATTCCGGAAGATGCGCAATTTTTTCACCATCAGTTGCGTAGCACTTGCGAACAGTTTTCTCCCACATTTTACCCTGATTTCAAACGACAGGCCGATGATTATTTTTTCCTGAAACACCGTCAGGAAACACGCGGCATTGGCGGCATATTCTTTGATTATCTGGACGAAAAAACGGGCTTTTCTCAAGGAAAACTCCTGGAATTTGCCTTGGCGGTGGGCAAAACCTTTGCGCCTACCTATACAGAACTTCTTTCACGTGCGGCTCCCAGGACCTTTGGCGAGCGCGAAAAACGCTGGCAAATGCTGCGTCGTGGCCGTTATGTAGAGTTCAATCTTGTTTGGGACCGCGGCACCAAATTTGGCCTTGAAACCAATGGCCGCACGGAGAGCATCCTCATGTCCATGCCACCCACGGCGCAGTGGGCCTACAATCTTCAGCCTGAAGCGGGGAGTGCGGAAGCGAAGACTTTGAGTTGGTTGCGAAAGGGGATGGAGTGGTAGTGAATGTCCAATGTCCAACAATGAATGTCCAATGTCCAAATTTTCAGGCATTTGGGCTTGTGTTTAGATAAACGGAATAAATTTTGGAACTTTCTCGAAGTTTGCTCTGTAAAGGCAAAGTCTTTGCTGGGCAAATCTTAATTTTGCCGCCAGCCCCAAATCTGTTCCGATTCAAAATTTAATATGGCAGCGAACAAAAACTTTCTTGAAGAGCTCCGATGGCGCGGTCTTATTCATGACTTCACACCAGGTGTGGAAGAACATATCAACAAAGGAATGGTGCGCGCCTATATCGGCTTTGACCCTACCGCGCCCTCGATAACAATTGGCAATTACGTCCAAATTATGTTGCTCACTTTCCTCCAACGCGCTGGCCACCAGCCAGTTGTTCTGATGGGCGGGGCCACTGGACGAATCGGCGACCCGAGTGGAAAAGACAAGGAGCGCGACTTGAAAAGTTTTGATGAATTGGATAATAACATGGCCAATCTAGCCGAGCAGGCCAAAAAGATGCTTGATTTTAACCCTGCCACTCCCAACCATGCGCTGCTGCTGAACAACTACGATTTTTACAAGGACATGAACATCCTTGACTTCCTGCGCGATGTAGGCAAGTACCTGACAGTTAACTATATGATGTCGAAAGAAAGCGTTCGCCGGCGTATTGAGGGTGAGACGGGTATTTCGTTCACGGAGTTCAGCTACCAATTGCTACAAGGCTACGATTTTGTGCTTTTGCACCGCAACCACGGCACCACCGTGCAAATGGGTGGCTCCGATCAATATGGTAACATAACTGCAGGGGTGGAATTGGCACGTAAGATTGATGAGGCAAAAGTATTTGCGGTCACCACGCCGCTGCTGACAAAAACCGACGGCTCCAAGTTTGGCAAAAGCGAATCGGGAAATATTTGGCTTGATCCGACCCTGACCACGCCCTATAAATTTTACCAGTTTTGGTTGAATGCTGACGACCGGGATTTGCCAAAATTTCTGCGCTATTTCTCGCTGAAAAACCGGGAAGAAATCGAACACTTGGAGGCACAGGAGTCTGCACAAGATGTCAAGAGGGTTTTTGCTGAAGAACTGACGGTGCGTATTCATGGCCAAACGGCTTATGAATCGGTACTGGCAGTCTCCAAACTTCTGTTCGACAACAAGGCCGATGCTGACACACTTCGCAGCCTCGATGCGGACACCCTGGCACAGGTGGCCGAGGAAATTCCTTCCCCAAAGATTGCACTTTCTGCCATTCAAAACGGGCAAAATATCCTCGATTTCCTTTCTGAAACTACCGGGATTTTGGAAAGTCGGAGCGAGGCCAAACGAGCGCTTCAAGCGAATACTATTTCACTGAACAAGCAGAAAATTGCCGACTTAACCCTGATGGTTAAGCCTGCTGATTTGCTGCACGGCAAGTTTTTGATGGTGGAAAACGGGAAGAAGAATAAGTATTTGGTGGTGGTGGGGTAAGGCTTTTCAATAGTTGAAGAGATTGATTTTCAATTGCTTTTAAACTTCGTAGGTTTTTAAAGCCTGCGAGGTTTCGAATATCTACTCTACCTTCATAAACTTCCCGATTCGTATACCCTGTTCGGAATAAATTGCAATGGCATACATCCCTGCTGACAGATCGCGCACGTTTATTTCAGGCATTTCATTGCTTGCAAAAGTGTTTTCCAATACAATTTTCCCCTGCATATCTGTGATTACCAGACGATAATCATTCGTTTCGGCCAATTGAACCGAAAGCCGTTCCCGAACCGGATTTGGGAACACCCGAAGCGCCATCGGATTGTCTTTTGAAATGCCTACAGTGGCAGCATCAACTACTTCATCAATGGCGCGGAGCAGCGAATACTCAATGTTTGAGCCAAACGCGTCCTGCCCGATTTCCCAGATCATGATGCCGGCCACTTCATCAAGCGCGAGTTCGGTTTTTGCTTTGATGGTCGGGATGCCGTTCCACCATTTCTGGCCAGTGTTATCGAGAAAAGCATTGGCGGGATCCTGGGCGACGATGCCGCGATAATTGAAGGAAACCACTGGGTTAACCCCAAAATCGTACCCGTAAAACGGCACCCCGAGCGTCAGTTTTTGAACTGAAACACCTTGATTTTGCCAGTAATCGATACAATCTTCTGCCCAATCATAAGGCGAATGCTGGCCGGGGTTGCTTGGGTCCCAGGGGCCACGCAGGTCGTATATCATCATGTTGATCCAATCATAAGCTGCCAAAGCCGAGGCTGTGATTTGTGGGTAGCGGTAATTGCCGGGCAAAGCCGCAGTGAGTGGGATGCCAAGCGGCTCGAGGGCTGCTTTTAGTTCCAGTACGAATGGGCTATACCATGTTTCTACGTATTGCCATTCCAGGTCAACATCCACCCCATCAAGGTTGTTTGCCTGCACATACTGTACAATTTTTTGGATAAAAGCGGGACGGTTGGCAGGCAAACAAAGGTTATTCCAGTTGGCTTCGTGAGTGGGCGTGAGATAACCACCAGCCAATGAAATGAACACCTTACAGCCGTGCTGGTGGGAAATGTTGACCGCTGGGGCGATGTTGGTGCCTTCTACTGATAAATTACCATCAGCGTCCGGGTTGGCGAAGGCGATGTTGACGTGGGTGAGTCGCTCGAACTCAATGTCATTCAGCCAACTAAAGCGGTAGTAAGGCAGATAACCTATGACTTTGAAGGACTGGGCGAAGGTGGTTGAAAGGGTGAAAAGAAGCAGGATGGGTAGGATTTTGCGCATCGGTTATAGGTTTTGAATAAACGGCGAATTTAGAAACAAAGCAAATATGAGTTCCTTTTTAGGCTGGTTAAGTGTGTGGACAAAATTGTTTCACACAACGACACAACGACACAACGCTTTGATAATCAAAAATATGGAGCATTCCGACCTTGGGCAGAACGATTTTGTTCAGGTGCTTATCTTACCTTTATCACAGAAATTTTCTGAATTTTGCACACTTCAACAAATCCCCAAATCCCCATTTCAACAAATCAACAACAATTATGACAGCAAAAGGTATCCCTACCGTAGACCTATCACAATTTACCCAAGGAGACGCGAACCAACGCAAAGAATTTGTGCGGCAACTCGGTGCTGCTTTTCATGAAGTTGGTTTTGTGGCAGTGGTCAACCACGGCATCCCCAAATCGCTGGTTGACGGCTTTTATGCTTCTTCTAAGGCATTTTTTGCCTTACCCGAGGCGGTAAAACGAAAGTATGAGGTGGCAGGACTGGCTGGCCAACGAGGCTATACTTCCTTTGGAAAAGAGCATGCCAAACAGTCGAAAGTGGCGGATTTGAAAGAGTTTTTCCAAATTGGTCAGGAAGTGCCTGCAAACCATCCTTTGAAGGCACAATACCCTGATAATGTGCAGGTAGCAGAAACGCCTGAAATGCCCAAACTTGGCGGCGAGCTTTATCGCGCATTTGAAAAAGCAGGAGGACAACTTCTCGAAGCCATTGCTATCCACCTTGATCTGCCGACAGATTATTTCCAAAAACAGATCATATCCGGGAACTCCATCCTTCGAAGTATCCACTACCCGCCTATAAAGGAGGAGCCCGCCAGCGCCATACGAGCGGAGCAACATGAAGACATCAATCTCATTACATTGCTCGTTGGAGCCAGTGCAGGGGGACTTCAACTCCTGACTGCAGAAAACAAATGGGCTTCCATCTTGCCCGAGGCCGACGAAATCGTGATTAATGTTGGCGATATGCTACAGCGTCTCACAAATAACTATCTAAAAAGCACCACCCACCGCGTTGTAAACCCGCCCCGAGAAGAATGGCATTTGCCGCGGCTTAGCATCCCGTTCTTCCTGCACCCTGTCAGCACGATGGATTTGAGCTGTCTAAAAAGTTGCGTTACAGCAAACAATCCATTGCACTACGAACCGATCACCGCAGGGGAAT
>JBJXGZ010000037.1:0-5376 GCA_046160625.1 Saprospiraceae bacterium | reverse complement strand
CCCATTGTGGCGATGTTCGATCAGGTGTTGAATGCTAAATCGGTGCTCATGGGCTTTGGCCTTGATTCGGATGATATCCACTCGCCTAACGAGCATTACGGCTTGTTCAACTTCTACAAAGGGATTGAGACGATTCCGTATTTTTATAAGTTTTATGCGGAGATGAAGAAGAAGTGAGGGGTTTACCGCAGAGGCGCGGAGACGGAACACGCTCTCTGCGTCTCCGCGCCTCTGCGGTAAAAAAATCATAACTACCAAGATACTTTCCTAATGGACATTTCCAATACGCTCAACACTATTTCTCCGCTTAAGAAGATGCCAGCAAGTGTGTTTGAGTTAATATGGAGGAATATCCCGAATGCGTCAGCATGGGAGGATTGTGTTAAGTTTGATACATTCCAAGGAATAAGGCGGGTATCATTTTATAATGTCGAAATAGAAGAGGTTATTCGAGTTGAAAACACTCAAGAACCATTACTTCACTTAATATTATCCAATTGCTCTTTGTCCAATTGTGAGTTATCAAATGCCAAAGCGCGTACTATAGTAATTCAGCAAAACTCTACAATTGAAGGATTAAAAATTCAAGATTCTACAATTGGAGATGTTATGATTGAAGACTCCCAAACTGGAAGCGTTGAGATTATTACCTCAAAGACTGGGCGGTTCAGAATTGAAGATTCAAAAATAGCAGGTTATTTAAATGTATCGGAATCAATTACCGAAAGCTTTGATATAATAAACTCAACTGTAGAGAATTTTTTAATTCGAAGAAAATCTATCATTAGAAACCTATGGTTTGTAAATTCCAAAGCTGAAGAATTTAAAATTATAGGTTCTAAAGCAATTGTGCTCTGTTTTAAGAAAAAAAGCAAAATCACAAAAACTCAAGTATATCATAGTGATATAGAACTAATTGAAGTATCATTAGAGAGCTTTATTGGCCTATTTCAATGCAGTTTATCTCTTCGAGGGCCAGTACTTTTGCTTTTTACGGAGAGCAGTTTTGGGCAAATCGAATTAAACAACTCTGTTTTCTCCGAATTTACTACAATGAGACTCTCTGATTGTTTAATTGTCCATTTATCAATAATAAACTTTTGCAATTATGGGAGTATTTTTTTTAGCAATCTAAAACCTTTAAAAAGACAGCCAGATTTTGATAGCATCAAAAGCGACCCTGCCATTTATGAAAATGAAACTTCTAGAACCATTATTAACTTAAGTGGGTCAGATCTAGGCAAAGCACAATTTATCAATTGCGATTTACGAGAATTTAATCGCTTCGAATTTTCCAATACTAAAATGCTAGACGTCTTTGTGGCTGGTAGCCAAATGCCAAATGACAGTGCTTTTTGTCTTCCAAACAACGAGAAAAATCCTCTAAAAATCGCAGAACAAAAACGCCTCGCCTATGGCCAGTTCAAAAAAATCTACGAGGCACGAGGCGATACCGCTGGTTCTCTCCCTTACCTCGCTTTTGAAATGGAAGCATATCGTCAACAACTCCAAATGGAAGGCTGGTGGAAAAATCGGGGCGAACTTGCCATGCTTTGGTCAAACAAACTTTCCACGAATTACGGTGTAAGTTGGCAGCGCGGCTTGGGGGTCACCTTTTTAGCCGTGATTTTTTTCTACTCCATTTTCTGCTACCTCATTGGCTACAGATTTGAAAACAATAGCCCTGACGATGTAGATCGATTCTGGGAAGTCGTTTCCTATGCGCCCTACTATCTCAATCCTCTACGCGATATGGATTCTGTTTTTCTATTGCCAGATAAAGACTTCACGCCTGCCGCACGATTTTGGGATTTTATCAGCCGCATCTTCGTCGCCTACTTTGTCTACCAAACCATCCAAGCCTTCCGAAAACTAGGAAAATCAAGTGGTTAGCAGCATTTATCGGTCAGACGACTTTGAGTCGTCAGACCGAGTGGCTTCGTCTGACGGCTCAAAGCCGTCTGACGAATAAAACGTGTTGCCACCTCATTTCACAAACGCAGCATTTTCAAGACCCAAGCCTTTTCCCCCTGCCTAATCCGCAACCAATACACCCCCGCAGGCAAATCCTCCGTCGCTATCGTACAGCGCTCTGTCCCGGATGAGTACTTGGCAGTAGTCACGGCTTGTCCCCATACATTCTCCAGCGAAATCGAAAACCCCTCCGACAAGGGCTGCGCAAAATCTATCTGTATCTTCTCCCGGAAAGGATTTGGATAAGCAATCCCCGCAAAATCACCCGGATCGAAGGTACTGGAGAATAAAAACTGAATCGTGTCCTGCTGGGTTTGCGCGGGGCAACCCACTGAATCAGAAGTAGTCAAAGAAACGACATACGCACCCAGTCCGACATAATGGTGAAGCGGGTTCTGCTCCATGGAGGTGTTGCCATCCCCGAAATCCCAGAGATAGGTATCAGCACTGAGGTCGTCTGGAAGGAAAGTCCAAGTGGAAGTACTGTCAATTTGTTCGCTGCTAAATCCTGCATCGGTGGGTGATGCCAGGACTATGTTAATATCTTTTTTGCCGTAACAGCCGTAAGCATCCGTCACCAGCAAATGATACAAGCCATCTTGTGGGAAGCGGATCACGGATGTATCCGGGCCGGGTTGCCAGTTGTAGGTGTATTGCTGTCCGTTAATTGCCTCCGCGTCAAAAATGCTTCCTGCGCATAAAAGGGTATCGGATGGCAGGTAAAACATTGGAGCGGCCACTTGTTCAACGGCCAAAGTCGCATCAATCCATTCCAGCCGCTGCACCATGTAAGATTTTAGGCTATTAATATTTTCATGGTATATAGTAGTACCGAGAGTATTCCAGAGCCTGAAATTACGTTCCTGGGCTTCGTCTATTTGACCAGTCAGGGAATCAATTAAGCCCATGAATTCCTCAGTTTGCAGGGTGTTTTGCCGCAACATCGTCCAACGACAAGCCAATTGTTTACGGTAAGCATCGTCTTGCCACATACGAGACCACCAGAACGGGAAAGGCCAGTAAGGGTGGGTAATCTCCCAGACCCAGCCTTCGGTCGTCCCGGGATTAAAAAAGTCCATTGCCCGGTCATAATCCCAGGGCGGGCCACATTTTAATTTCCCGCCATCGTTGTCTTTTTCTTTCACGAGATAAGTGCTGCGCCCGTAACTATCATAATTGACGCTAAATTCATTGACAATTAAGAAGTCAATAAAAGCATCAACATCCAGGTATTGTCTGTAACCCGTGTCAGGATCGGCAAAGCCCGGCGCTAAAAGTGCGTTTTCCATGGTGTCAACATAAGCGCGTATGTAATCGCGCTGCTGTGGCAAAAGGTTTTCGCTTTTGGGATAAACGTGTTTGAACTCCACAGGTGCCCCGCAGGTCGCCGAATTGATAGGAAGATAAGGCGAATTCCAATCCCCCGGTACGTTATTGATGTTCATCTCAATGATATAGCCGCCGGTCAAATCAAGTCCGCTGGTATCGCTGGGGGCAAGTTTGGCGATGTCCACCCGTTTATCATCTCTCTTTACTTTTTCCGTCAAGACATACATGCCGATATATTCTCCATCCAGCACGATCTCACAAGAGCGGGTTCTGGGAGCATAGCCGCCCATTCTGCGGGCCATTTCGTAGGCAATCGAGTTTTTCAGCAGCGTGGGATCCAGATATTCTGCCTTAAAAATCCAGTCACTTTCCTTGGGCATGCCGAGAATCGTCGTGTCCATTTGATTCCCCAAACTATCCACGAGCTCAAAATCATAGTTTTTCTTGGGGTAATAAGGGCCGGTAAACCCTTGCCATTCCGTCATAATCAAGCCTTCATAAGCGTATTCGGTCTGCTCAGTTTCATTGCGGACCCCCGGGCCATTGTCAATGATTTGCATCAATACCGGAACTTTGGGATCATCCCCAATAGGATCATTAATGGTGGTTAATTTGACTATGGGCAAATTGCTACTGGGAAAAACAAAGGGTCTTGCTGGGTTATTGCCAAAAGTAATGCTCCAGTCAATCAAAAATCCTTCGTCTGCAAAAGCATATGTATCGTACAATATCAGGGTCCAAGTACCATTAGGATCCTGCCCTTTGTTCATATTTCCCATTTGTCCCATGCACTGAAATGTACCCGTGAAAGGCGGGGAACCCGCAAACAGTGAAGGTCCCGTTCCCTCTAAACAGGTATTGATAAAATCGTCGCCGCCGCCGCCAACCCCGCCAAAGAGCATAATAGTATAGCCATTGGGTGCTTTCAATTTCACGGTCATATCCTCCGTGTAGGTATGGGTCATGTTGATACAGAACCGCTCTAAGCCGAAGCTGGTATCAATGACACCTTGCAAGCCGCTGACAGGTATATCAAACGTGACGATCGTGCCATCATCGGGAATGGGCTGATTAACGGAACTTGAGAATGTTTGCGCAGAGAGCGACAGGCAAGTCAGGAGGGAAAAGCAGGAAAACAGCAATTTGTGCATCGAAAGGCATTGGTTGAGACGAAAATTATTAGAATCTGCAAGTTTACGGCAACAACCTGCACCCCTATATACCTTGCGAATATTTCGCCAAAAATTATTGCCTTCACTGGTTTGCTAAAACCGTCGAACTTCGCCTATCCATTTAAGCAAAGCCCTCTCTATGAAAAAATCTCTCTTTTTCTTGTTATCCTGTTTTCTTGTCCTTGTCTCCATACTCTCTTCCTGCGAAAAAGACCCGGAGGTTATCACCAAAACCATCGTCGAAACCGACACTATTTTCGTGGCGCATCACGATACGGTTTTTGTTCAGGTGACTGATACACTGACGCTGACAGAAATTGTCCAGGACACCGCCACGACCTTCATTGTGTTGCGCCACGCCGAAACCACGGGCGGAGGCACTAATCCAAACCTCAGCGCTGCCGGACTGGCGCGCGCCGAAGAGCTCCGCCGTATTCTGGCGAACGTGCCGCTGGCCGCTGTTTTTGCCTCCAATTACAACCGAACCAAACAAACCGCCCAGCCTACCGCCGACGATAAATCCTTGACGGTCAACATTTACGATCCTTTGAATCAGTCGCCGTTGGTAGGCGATTGGCTTAGTGCGTACCGGGGTAAAACGGTGCTGGTGCTTGGACATTCAAACACCGTACCGAGTCTGTTGAATTTATTTTTGGAGAGTAACGTCTATCCGAATTTGCCAGATACTGAGTACGATAATCTATTCATCGCAACAGTTTCAGAAAAAGGAAGGGCGAAGGTGTTGCATTTGAAATATGGTGAATAAGGGGGTACGCAACGGCGCAACGGCGCAACGTAATATTTCACGCAACGGCGCAACGACGCAACGTAATATTTCACGCAACGACGCAACGGCGCAACGTTTTACACCCCATACGTTGCGCCGTTGCGTCGTTGCGTG
>JBJXGZ010000036.1:0-38120 GCA_046160625.1 Saprospiraceae bacterium | reverse complement strand
TAATCCAACGGCTTCCTCCCGGCAAAATTAATTTTTCTAAATGGGCAATTCTTGAAAAACGCCACCATAACTTTGCAAAACAAAGTATTTTGATATGAATGATTCCCAACAACATCTCGAACACCTTGCAGAAATGCGCGCGCTCATGGAGCGCAGTACCCGATTCTTGAGCCTGAGCGGGCTTTCCGGAGTATGGGCAGGTTGCTGCGCGCTGGTGGGGGCATTTTTTGTGCGCAACTATCTAGAGGCGCAATACCTGGGTAATTTTGAAACCAACGATCTGTATTACGACCGTTCAGGGGGTGCCTCAAATACTGAGTTGGGCTACGAAGCCACACTCGTGCTGACTGCATTGATTGTGCTAGTAACGGCCTTGGCCGGAGGCTGGTTTTTTACCGCCCGGAAAGCGCGGCAGCGCGGGGAGCGTGTGTGGGAGGCAAGTTCCAGACGGCTTTTGTGGTCCTTGCTCATACCACTAGCCACAGGCGGGGTCTTTTGTCTGGCATTGTTGTATTGGAATCTGATCGCTTTTTTGGCGCCGGCAACCTTGGTTTTTTATGGCCTTGCACTCCTAAACGGCAGCAAATACACCCTTGGCGATGTAGGTTCGCTGGGCCTTTTGCAAATTGGGCTTGGGCTGATAGGGATGTTCTTCCCTGGCCGTGGGCTTGAACTCTGGGCCATTGGTTTTGGTGTTTTACACATTCTTTACGGCGGCTGGATGTACTACAAATATGACCGATGAAAGATATTCTCACCCAACTCAATCCTGTTTTTGACCACCGCAACCGACTGGGCATCATGTCTATTCTGGCGGTGAACGATTGGGTGGACTATGGCACGCTCAAAGAATTACTCAATCTGACCGATGGCAACCTGGCAAGCCACATGAAACCCCTCGAAGCTGCCGAATATGTGGAATACCGCAAACAATTTGTAGGTCGCCGCCCACTGACGACCTATGCCGCAACTGCAGCGGGAAAGGCTGCTTTCAAGGCCCATTTGGATGCACTGGAAAGTTTGTTGAAGATGAATGAACCGAAATAAAAAGTATTTTTGTACAAAATATTCCACCCATGACTGCACAAGCACGTTCGATGCCGCAACCAACTGCTAACCCTACTCCTACATTGGAAGAGTACTTTGCTTTTGAAATGAAAGCAGAGGGGAGGCATGAATTTATAGATGGTAAAATTGTCGCGATGGCGTATACTTCGCCTGCACACGGCATCATTGCCCACAATCTGGATGTCATGCTCGGAATTTGTACCAGAGCCAATGATTGTCAAGTGTTCACTGGCGACCGTATGCTCTTCGTTAAAGACTGTAATCAGGTCTTTTACCCCGATTTGCTTGTGGTATGCGGGGAGCATAAATTTTACCCTGCAGGGCCTAAAATGAAGGCTACCCTAAACCCTTCGGTTGTAATAGAAATCCTCTCGGATTCAACAGAGCATCTTGATAAAACCAATAAAACCAGGTGCTATAAAAAGATCCCCGGCTTGCAGCAGATGGTATTCGTGTCTCAAAAAGAGCAACACATCCGCATCCTTGAAAACGAAGCAGGCAAATGGATAGACACAGAATTTTACGAGCCTGAAGATGTACCACGCATAGGCGACTGCGAAGTTCCGCTCCATGAAATTTACCGTCGGGTCGAGTTTGAAATATCTGATGGGTAGGGGCTCTTCAGTCCTGTTGACTGCCGCTGCCAACTTCTACTTTCTACTCACCCCCTCCAAAAACGGTACAAACCGAAAGTTATCCAGCCGTTCTTCCTGAAACTCAGTTGCAGAGATTCGCTTGATTTTCAACATTTTCTGCACCGATTCTCCAACCGGAATAACTAGAATCCCGCCAATTGCAAGTTGTTCCTTCAAAGGCTCAGGCACCACAGGCGCGCCCGCAGTCACGATGATTTTATCAAACGGAGCTTTCTCGGCCAGTCCTTTTGAGCCATCGCGGAAAAAACATTTCACGGTTTTGAATCCCAATTCATCCAGGAGTTTCTTGGTGTTGAAATAAAGTACTTCCTGTCGCTCTACCGTAAAAACCTTGGCTCCCAAAGCCGCCAGAATCGCGGCCTGATACCCGGAGCCTGTGCCGATTTCCAATACACGATCCCCATTTTTTATATTCAAATGTACCGTTTGATATGCTACTGTAAACGGCTGTGAAATAGTCTGTTCGCAGCCAATCGGGAACGGTTTGTCTTCGTAAGCATGTTCTTCAAAGTCCTTATCCAGAAAAAAATGACGCGGTACGGCAGCCATAGCAGCCAATACGGCCTCATCGGAGATTCCCCTTCGACGAAGCGCATCTACCATGCGTTTGCGTTGTCCTTTATGGCGGTAGTTGTCGGTCAAGGTTTGTTGATTTTTTTACCCGCCGAAGCCTTGGCGGAGGAGGGGTGGTTTGAAAATTGAAAAATGAAGTGCGAAAGTACGTTTTGAACGAATACTTTTGCCCGGAAGTCAAATCAACCCCTCCTTCGCGTAGGCTTCGGTTCACCTGCGGCAAGCCTATGGCAATGGAAGGCGGGTAAAAATCAACGAATCAACATCTACACAAATCAACAGTTAATGGCAGTTCCAATCAAATTCGGTACCGACGGCTGGCGAGCCATCATCGCCGACGAGTACACCGTGGAAAATGTGATGCGCGTGGCCGAAGCCACCGCTCTTTTCATGAAAAAACACAAGATGAAACGCGCCGTCATCGGTCACGACTGCCGTTTTGGGGGGCTGCTTTTTGCCACAACCACGGCACGGGTGTTGGGCGCTTATGGTATCCAGTGCCACATCGCCAGCACGGGTTTTGTCAGTACGCCAATGGTGTCGCTTGGAGTAGTAAAACTTAAGGCAAACCTCGGCATCGTTATCACCGCCAGCCACAACCCTCCCTCCTACAACGGCTATAAATTAAAATCAAGCCTTGGTGGCCCTTCCATCCCTTCCGATGTGGCTGAAGTGGAGGCTCTTATTCCTGACGTTTGTTCCCTGAATACACTCCCTTCGCTCAGCGATTTGCGGGAAAAGAATTTGCTCAAAGAAGCCGACCTCGAAAGCATTTATTTGAAACACGCCCGCAAGAGTTTTGACTTGAAACTTATCAAATCATCGGCCGGAAAAATAGCCTACGACGCGATGTATGGTGCTGGCCAAAATGCCGTGAAAAAACTCCTTCCGCGCTGTGTTTTCCTGCACTGCGACAACAACCCAGGGATGCATGGCCAGGCCCCCGAACCAATCCACCGCAACCTGACGCTGCTCAGCGAGACCATAAAAAAGAATCCCAAGATCGTTGCCGGACTTGCCAACGACGGCGACGCCGACCGTATCGGGCTTTACGACGAGGATGGAAACTTTGTGGACAGCCACCACATCTTACTCCTGCTCTTGTTGTACCTCCACAAATACAAGGGCTTGAGCGGCAAAGTCGTATTCACGTTTTCCGTGACCGATAAGTTGAAAAAGATGGCCAATAAATATGGCCTGCCATACGAAATCACGAAAGTTGGCTTCAAGTACATTGCCGAAATCATGATCAATGAAGACGTGCTGGTAGGCGGCGAAGAATCTGGCGGTCTGGCGGTGAAAGGCCATATCCCGGAGCGCGACGGTGTGTGGATTGGCCTGATGGTATTTGAGTTTATGGCTCGTACGGGTAAAACACTAAAAGGTCTTGTCCAAGAAGTGTATAAAGAAGTGGGCGAATTTGCTTTCGACCGCGACGACCTGCACATCACCGAAGCCCAAAAACAAAACGTGATTAAAAATTGCAAAGACCGCGCGTACACGGCTTTCGGCGCTTACAAAATCAAAGGGGTAGAAGACCTTGATGGTTGGAAATTCAGTTTTGGAGACGAAAAATGGGTAATGATTCGCGCTTCAGGCACGGAGCCGGTGTTGAGGGTGTATGCTCAGGGGCCAAACCTCGCAGAATGCCGTGTAATGTTGGATGCTGCGAAGGCCACTATTCTTTGATTAAATTGAACACCGGTGTTCAAAACACAAACAACATGAAAATAGCAATTGGCTGCGACCACGCGGGGTTCCCGTACAAAGAAGACATCATTTCGATGTTGCAATCAGATGGGCACATGGTGCTCGATTTTGGAACCCACTCGCTCGATTCGGTGGATTACCCCGACTTTGCGCATCCTGTGGCCGAGGCAGTAGAAAGTGGCCAGGCAGAGCGCGGCATTCTCCTTTGCGGCAGCGGCAATGGTGTGGCCATCACCGCCAACAAACACCAGCAAATCCGCTGCGCCCTATGTTG
Organism: Saprospiraceae bacterium; assembly: GCA_046160625.1. Lineage (GTDB taxonomy): Bacteria > Bacteroidota > Bacteroidia > Chitinophagales > Saprospiraceae > M3007. Next base: position 33,839 of record JBJXGZ010000036.1, on the reverse strand, counting down.
GACGGAGGAATTGGCTTCTCTTGCACGGCAACACAACGACGCGAATATTATTGCTTTGCCAGCCCGTTTTGTACCGGAAATATTGGCGCAGGCAATGGTGCGCATTTTCCTCAGCACCGATTTTGAGGGCGGAAGGCATGCAAATCGGGTGGGCAAGATTGCTTGTGGTTGACTTGGCACATCGAAACCAAACAGGGCAGCGATGATTGTCAGAAATTCTTATGCCTCATTATTCCGAATCAAAGCCTCCTCTTCACGCTTTGGCCGTTTTCTGAAAAACTTCGGGTTTACCACCAACAAGCCAAAAGACTCCCCATCCTCTTTGTCGCGCTTGGAGTGGTGTGTGCCATGCGCCCGCAAAATGGCGCGACTGTATTTGCTGTCCAATTGCTTGAACCAGGAAAAGCGGCGGTGGATATACACGTCGTGAATGAGGAAATAAGTAAGACCATAAAGCGAAATTCCCACCCCGATGAACAACACCCAGAAATTGGGCGTAAGCCCACCAATCATATAACAAATCATGCTGGGGATGGCAAATACCAGGAAAAAGCGATCGTTTTTTTCAAAAAAACCTTCTTTTTCATGTTTGGGCAAGTGGTGGTCTTCATGCCATTTCCAGAGAAAACCGTGCATCACAAACTTGTGTGTGAACCAGGCCATGAATTCCATGCCGACATACGCGGCCAATGTGATGAGGGTATAGAGCAACCAAGCAGGCATTGTTGAAAACAGGTTTCAAGTTAAGAGTTTCAATTGGGTCGGTTTCAATAGGACAGATTTGAGGTTTTGAAAAACGACCGTAATGGCACAAAAACAGCATTTAGAGCGATTTGTTTTCAGCCTCGCGGGGTAATAACGTCCCCGCAACCGTTATGATTGAGATTTTACAAATTGAGTGTCGGGGAGTATTATTTTTGCCCAACTAAAATCAATTTTTTGCCATGCAAAAGCATTACATCCTCTCCGTATTGTTGCTAGCCATCGCTTTCCAAATGTCTGCCCAAGACAAGCACTCGTTCCAATGGCGATATGAATCAGAATCCGGGGCTGCCATGTTCTTATTGGATGTGTTGCCCCTTGCAGACCGGGGATATGTATGTTCAGGATTGGTACAAAGCCCTGTCGGCAGTGCGTTTTATTATCCATATCTCTACCGAACAGATTGCCAAGGGCGGGTAATATGGGCCAAAATGTTCAATCACGCTACAGAGACGCCGAACAATGTGGCCGGGCGCGTTTTGCAAATTTCAGAAACCGATTTCGTGCTGGTGGGGAACGTTGGATTTTACTTCACCTCACCTCGCAATGACATCTTTTTGGCGCGGGTAGACGGCGATGGCAATACAGTGTGGGCACGTCGCATCGGCGGCGGCACCAACAACCAGGATGTGGCACAATCTGCCATCATTGCTTCTGACGGCAACATCGTGATAGCCGGCCAAACAGGCTCCTGGGGCACAGACGCTGGCACGAACAACAACTATACCGACCAGTATTTTATGAAAGTCAGTCCTGCGGGGAATATCCTCTGGACCCGCACAGTAGGCAATTCCCAAAAGGTGGACCGGTGTTTTGATATTATTGAACTGCCCGACCAAAGCCTGGTGGCCGCAGGGTCTTATATCCACACTGGCGGAACGTTCTACGCCAACCTTTTGAAGATGGACAAAAACGGTACCGTATTGTGGCACAAGGTGTTTGGCGAGGGGACGGCCCCACAAGCCAATCACGCTTACGGTGTTTTGCCTACTTCTGACGGCGGGCTGCTGGTGACAGGCTCTTCCACTAATTTGCAGCCCAATTTTCAGGGTTACAGCGACTTTCTCATCATCAAAACAGATGCGGAAGGCGAGGTACAATGGTCGCGCGTCGTAACCGGCGGCGGGCCGGATTTGTTTGAAAACGCAAGCGGTGCAGTCGAAAAACCCAATGGAGATTTTGCCATCATGTGTGCTACCAGTTCCTTCCCGACCATTGGTTTTGTGGGCAATAAGTACGCTGTGCTTACCCTCACACCCACAGGATCTTTGGTGAACCTTAAAACCTACAACCTCGGCAGTTCGCATTATCCGCGCATCCTACCCCACCCTCAAGAAAGCAGTTTCTTGATTGCGGGTTTCACGAACTGGACGGGCTATGGCGGTAATGGCAATCGTTTCGACCCACTATTGATCAATCTGGATGTCGATTTTAAGGTAAGCTGCGCATTCAACGACTACACGGGCTTCACCTCGCTTTTTGATCCTGCATTTGACTTCGATGACGCACCAGGTACGCTCGGCGTAGGCGGCGTAGTGATAAACGACCTGGCTGATGCTTCTAATTTTATACTCAATCAAGACGTGGTCTGCGAACAGCAACCCTATGTAAGCTGCGCTCCTTTTACTTCGGTGGAAGAATACACAAGCACCCAGGTAGACTTCGAGGTCTTTCCCAACCCTGCTCGTGCGAACGACCCTATTTCACTTCGTTGGGATGGCAGGGAGGTGGAACAGATCAATATCAGTGACGTACACGGCAGACTTATCAGCCAGCACCACCCCGTGCCCGGAGCAAACAATTTGGATGTTCGCATTGAATCGCCTGGTATATACTGGGTGTTTCTGCGAGGGCAGGGTAAGAGCAGCGCGGAAAAAGTGCTGGTGGGGAACTGAGGAAAGGAATGTCCAATGTCCAAGAACCGCATAGTTGGACATTGGACATTCTCAACTGCCACAATCCCAAAAACAATAAAACACCCACTCCAAAGTTAATACGCGCATCCACATATACCTTTTGTAATCCGTTGATCTGGCTTTAGCGAGCCGACTTTAGTTCCTTAGTGTTTTAAAATCAAATCCACGATGCGCCCAACCATGTTCCAACGCATTTTCTCTCTCCTCCTTTTCTGTTTTTTATTTTTTCAAAACCTTGATGCCCAATGCGTTTCGGGCGATTGCAAAAACGGTCGAGGCACCTTCATTTTCCCTTCCGGCGCCAAATACATGGGAGATTTCAAAAACGGCGAAATCCACGGAGTGGGTGTGTGCTACTACACCAATAAAAGCAAATACAGCGGCGAATGGAAAAACCGTTATCCAGAAGGCAAAGGCACAAAAACCTACGCAGATGGCACTATGCGCACGGGTCTTTGGCTCAAAGGCAAACCCGTGGATGAAAACGGCACGGTACTGGCCGAATACATCGCCAAGAAAAAAGAAGAACGCGCCGACGACGGCACCAACATTCAATCGGGCTGCCTTTCAGGCGATTGTCAAAGCGGCCAGGGCATTTTCGCTTACCCTGACGGAAGCAAATATGAAGGGAATTTTTTTAACGGGAAGTTTGACGGCGAGGGCACTTTTTATTTCTCGAACGGCGACAAATATGTCGGCAGTTTTAAAGAAAACTACCCGGATGGAGAAGGCACTCGTTTTGTAAAAGAATCCGGCGCAGAGGAAACAGGCGAATGGAAACAAGGCGAATTTTTAGGCCACAGTTTCGTACAAAGCGGAAATGTCGGTTGTGTATCAGGCGACTGCGAAAGCGGCAAAGGCACCTATATTTATAAAGAAGGCGCGGCCAAATATGTAGGTACATTTTCGAATGGAATGCCTCATGGCTACGGCATTTGCGACTACGCCAACGGCGACCGGTATGTGGGCGAATGGCAGGCTGGCGCGTTCTTTGGAAAAGGCGTTTTGAGCATTCGAGATGGCACGGTGGTGGACGGTTATTGGCGCGAAGGCGAGTATGTGGGCAAAGAGCAACCTACTGACTATGAAACAGTTGCCGTAGCCGAAAAGCCTGCGCCTCCGCCTATGGCAATGCCTCAATCGAAAGTCTGGGCCTTGGTGGTTGGTGTGGCCTCTTATGACCACATGCCGGTGCTGCGTTATACTGACGATGACGCATACCGTTTCTATGCTTTCCTCAAAAGCCTGGAAGGCGGCGCATTGCCCGACGAACAGGTGCGCGTGCTCATTGACGAAGAAGCAACCCGCGAAAACGTACTCGCTAATATGAGTGAGTTGTTTGGAATGGCCGGGCCTAATGACCTCATCATTTTCTATTTTTCGGGCCACGGCCTCAATGGCTCTTTTTTGCCCATTGATTTTGACGGATACAACAATAAAATTGCCCACGAAGAAGTCGCCGCCTCGTTCAACAAAAGCAAGGCTCGCTTCAAACTCTGCCTCGCCGATGCTTGCCATTCGGGCAGCCTTATTGCCATGCGCTCGGTAGAGCCAGAACCAGAGTTGGTAAAATTTTATTCCTCACTTGCCAAAGCTGTGAGCGGAACGGCCCTCCTGATGTCGAGCAAAGCCGAAGAGACCTCGCTCGAATCCGCTGGTTTGCGCCAGGGCGTTTTTAGTCACTTCCTGATTCGCGGTCTCAAAGGGGAGGCTGATCTGAACAGAGACAAAGTTATAACGGTGCAGGAACTGTTCGACTACATCAACGAAAAGGTACGCGATTATACAGGGAATCGCCAAAGCCCTGTCATCAAAGGCACTTACGACCCGAAAATGCCCGTGGCTGTGATGCGATAAATTGACGGCGTTTTTCTTTTACCGCAGAGGCGCAAAGACGCGGAGTTGTTGATAATCACTCCGCGTTTCTGCGCCTCTGCGGTAAAAAAGCCCTTATTAGATATATCTTAGTAAAGAATCACAGCACGTTCAGCCTGCCACGATTTGGTTTCCAGCCGCAACAAATAACGGCCCGCGGGCAGCTGGCCTACCACTATTGGAATGGTGTTGTAACCTGATAAGATCTCCAACTGGTTTTGTATCACCAATTTGCCATCGGCTGCCCAAAACGTCATTTTTGCATTTTCGCTGTTGTCAGCATGCAGATAGAAGACAAAGTTCTCTCTGGCTGGGTTCGGTGCAAGGTCTATGTATAGTTCAGGCAATGGATCTTCAATAATCGAGACTACCGTGTTGTTACGACTGGCGAGCCACAAATCCGGGTCAAAAACCAGACTTGTCGGCGAAAAATCAAGCGCAATAGTAAATTGCTGCCCACTGAATATGTGGTTCAAAACCAGCACAGTATCTTTCACGCCATCGCTCAATTTTACGGCCACGGGCATTTCGAAAAATGAAACCGATGGGTCTGAAGTCGTTTGCCCAACCGTTATTTTGACTTCGTTGGTTTGGTTTACTGACCAGCCGATTTGGTAAGAAGGGTATCCTTTCCCATAAAGCCAATCGGCAAAAAACTCGTCGAGATTTGACCCAGACACCGCTTCCATGTGGGCTTTGAAATCATCCGTTGTTACATAGCCATATTCCAATGCAGGGTCGTTCACGTAGTTGTGCAGTCCGGCAAAAAAGATACTGTCCCCAAATTTCCAGCGCAACATATGGAGCAACATGGCCCCTTTGGCGTAAGTGAGACGACTGCTGAATACCCGTTCAACGGTGGTGGTGTCCTCCACCCAAACCGAGCCATCGGGTATTTGTGTAGATTTTTCTATGCGATCTGCCTTGTAAAGTTCCCAGTATTGGGGCGCTATGAAATTGTAGCAAAGCCCGGTTAGGTAACTGGCAAAACCCTCATTGAGCCAAATGTCTGACCAGGAGGCGCAGGTTATTTTGTCGCCAAACCATTGGTGCGCCAATTCGTGCGCGAGGAGGTCAAAACCGAATGAAGAGACAAAGCTCATGGTTTGATGCTCCATACCACCAAGCCTGCTAAATTGAGCATGGCCATATTTTTCCGCATGAAAAGGATATTGGCCAAAAAGCTGACTGAACAATTTGAAGACTTCCACATTTTCGTTAACACCAAACTGGGCATCTGCCAGGCTTTCTGGATAGACATAATTGAGTATGGGCGTCGTGTCGCCACCGAAAGGCGCGGGTACGGAAAAGACCGTGTAATTCGTCACCCCAATAGCAACCAGGTATGCCGCTACGGGGTAGCGATGTCGCCAATGCGCTGTGATCCAACCATTTGCAGTCGTTTCGGATTGTAAAAGCCCAATGCTTGCCGCCCGATTTCCCACCGGGTTGGTGACAAAAATATCCACGGAGTCAATCTTATCATTGAGCGCTTGTTTGCAAGGCCACCATTCCATGGCACCGTAAGGTTCGGAGAGTGTCCAAAGGACGGGGGTGCCTTCATGCGTGTCTACCCTAAAGGAGCCAAAACCTGTTGAATCTGGTGCGCCCTGATAATAAAACGTGAGCGAGTCAGTCAAAAAAGCGGGCAATTGGGCCGGGAACTGAACGACGATCACGTCGCCGTTTTGGGAAAAAGCAAGGTTTTGGCCATGAAACCGAATGCTGTCCATGGTTAAGACCTCTGAAAAATCGAATTCGAGACTTCCAACCGTTTCTACCGGCTCAAACACGGTCATCACCTCGCCCTGTATGTACTTTACCGCAGGGTCCACCGTCCAGTGCATGCGGCAGTATCGGATGTCGCTGCGGTTGTCGGCACTGTTCTGGATATCGCGGTCGGAGGCTTTATGCTGGGAGCGAACCCAGGCGGCTTTTTCGGCCTCGATGATTTTCTCATCAAGCGGGTTATAACCCTGCGAGAACAGCGTGATTGTCAAAAGGCAAAAAAGGGATAAAATCCAAATCTTTTTCATGACTGAATCGGTCGTAAGGCGAACTTCTGTTCACCAAATTAAAAAAATCAATCGCAATAAAGCGGTTGAAAAGAACAAACAAAAGAGCTATTTGGCTATTTCGCACCGTATTTCGTGGGGTTTTCTTGAAATTTCTCTTTGCAACCAGGGTTGCAAAAGCCATAAATCTTCCCGTTGTAGTGTACGGTGTCTTCGGTCGTCTGGTCCACTTTCATTTCACAAACCAGGTCAATATCCGTAGCCCAGGGCAGGGTTTCCGAGCTGGTCGCGGTTGCTGCAGGTGTTTTAGGGGTGCTTTGTTGGCAAGCGGCCAATAATAATACGGCAAAAGCTGCGAGGGAAAATGCTTTAAGATTCATAATATATCCTTGTTGGGTTTGACGATTCTAATTAGGAACACATAATTAGTTTATTAAACACAAAAGGCACATAAGTGAGCGGGCAAAATAAACCGCAGAGGTACAGAGACGCAAAGGGTTGATTTTGCCCACTCACTTATGTTGCTCGATTCCACGGATAGTGCAGTGTTTAAACCGTCCCGAATAGAGGCTTGGCCAAAGACAAGCAGACGAGAGATAAATCGTTGCATTTGAGTGGCAAAGTTAGTATCTGTTTTGTCGGGGTGGTGTCAAAATATTGCTATTAGCTGGCAGTAATAAAGTATAGACTGTCACAGGTGGTTAAGGCATGCAAGCCTATCAAGTGTTAAACTTTGACTTTTTTAATAAGGAACCCTTAATTCGGGGTGACGCATGGCACTCCTTAACGTCTTTTTAACGGTTTTGAAAAAACGAGGCCCTTTTCCTCCTTTTCTGTCGCTTTTTTTCGTGTCTTTGCGCATTGAATCGCAGACCTCGTCTGTTTAAAACCGCCTGAAGTGACCGCAGTCGCTACCAGAAAAACTTCGACATCCGCCGTGCTTTCTGACTCGCAACTCATTGCTCTGTATTTGCAAGAGCAGGATGCGCGATATTTCAGCCAGCTTTACCGCCGTTATGCGGGCAAGGTGTTTGCCAAATGCATCTCCATGCTTGCCGACCATGGGATGGCACGAGATGCTACACAGGATGTGTTTATCAAGATACTGCTGAACCTTTCGAAGTTCACCGAACAATCTTCCTTTTCTACCTGGGTCTATTCTATTACGTACAATTATTGTATTGACCTGATTCGCAAAAAGAAGAAGAACATCCTGATTTTCACCGAGGATATGGGCCGCGTCAGCACAGAAAAAGAAGTGGAAATCCCGGACAGCGTAATACTGGAAATGGAAACCAATCGTCTGGAAAAAGTGATGGACAAACTACCGGTGGGCGACAAGGCCATCTTAGACATGAAGTATACGGATGATATGTCCATCAAAGAAATTGGTGAAGTGCTGAAAAAGACAGAGAGCGCAATTAAAATGCAGATAATGCGGGCTAAAATCAAAGCACAGTTTATTTATACAGAGATGTTTGGGACAGAACCGATTGGGGCATAAACAAACCCCCAAATAAACAAATCCCCGAATCCCCGAATAAACAACTACCACATAACCGATCTAATCATGCGCCTTGCCTTCGGCGCACAAAAAATGGCAGTCATGAATAATAGCTTAAAAAAGTTGCAAGCAGAGCGGGAAGCGATGTTGCCTCCGGAGCTAGAAGACCGCATTTCGCAGCATGTTGGCACCTTATCATTGTTTAGCAACGTCATCGAGGTGTTTGTGCCCAACGCTTTGCAAGTCGTGATTCGGCTTGTAGGAGGCGAAGACCTGCCGTGCCTAAAAAAAGAAACTCGTCGTCAAGCGCGCGCCAATATGGATTGGCGAACGCCTCCGGCCCCATCAGCACCAAGCCCTATCTGAGCTGATTTTCGCAAACAATCTTCTTCAACATAAAAATGGACTCTCTTCCTGTTTCCGATCCTGTTGCCCAATTAATTGCGCAATTCTCGACCTTTTTTCCCAAGATTATCGGAGCACTTACCATACTTTTTATTGGTTGGGTGGTGTCTCGCACCGTGGGAAAAATTTTAAGCAAGGTGCTGGCAAACATTGGGGTTGATCGTCTGGCCGATATGCTCGACGACATAGATGTGGTACAGCGTACGGGCGTGTTGAAAGAAAAACTCTCGGCCATCATCGCCAAGATCGTGTATTACATGATGATGCTCATTTTCATCATTGCAGCTACTGAAACATTGGGGGTGGCTGCCATTACACAGCTTTTTACCGACTTGATGAATTACTTGCCCTCCTTGCTCACAGCCTCGGTTGTGTTCATGCTGGGCCTGTTCTTAGCGGATATGGTGCAAGGCGCAGTCGTCACATTATGCCAATCGCTGGGCATTGCTTCTGCCAAAATGATCGGCTCCATCGTCTTCTATTTTCTGTTTGTGACAATAGCCGTGAGCGCACTTGCCCAAGCCAAGATAAATACGGAGTTCATTTCTTCCAGTCTTGTAGTGATCATCGGCGCGGGAGCGTTGGCCTTCGCCTTCGGCTATGGGCTTGCTTCCAAAGATTTGGTTTCCAATTATTTGGCGAGTTATTACAACAAAAACAAGGTGCGTGTGGGCGATGATGTGCGTATTGTTGGCGAGCGCGGCAAAGTGGTGCTTATCGATAGCACCTCCATGATTTTACAAACTTCTGAACGTGCCATCATTGTACCATTGAGCAAACTCACCACCGAAAAAGTAGAAGTATTCTATCCTGACCCACAGGAAAAAGATCTGCTCGAAGCGGAAAATTGATCGCCGTTTTTATGGCCCTTGTAGATGGAAGTCATTATCGCACTGGCTGCTTTTGCAGCATCTTTACTCACCCTTTTCTCCGGCTTTGGCTTAGGCACTATCCTCACGCCTATATTTGGCATTTTCTTTCCCCTGAACATTGCTGTTGCACTTACGGGTATAGTCCATCTACTCAACAACCTTTTCAAACTTACCCTTCTGGGCAAGAATGCTTCTCGTGAATTAGTGCTGCGTTTTGGTATACCATCCGTGGCAGGCGGGTTTGTCGGTGCTATTGCATTGGCTGCACTCAGCCAGTTGCCTATACTATTTACCTGGGAATGCTGCGGGAGAACCCTGGAAGTCACGCTGTTGAAGTTGGCGATTTCGGTGCTTATGATTGTCTTCGCACTTATGGAAATACTGCCTGCATTGAAAAATCTGAATTTCACGGGTAAGCACCTCACTTTAGGTGGTTTAGTGAGCGGATTTTTCGGTGGCTTGAGTGGCCACCAAGGCGCATTACGCACGGCTTTTTTGGTGAATTGTGGCCTCAAGAAGGAGGCGTTCATTGCCACGGGTGTAGTTATAGCCTGCCTGGTAGATTTTACCCGACTGCCTATTTATGCTACCCGGTTTTCATCCGGAGAACTAATAAATCAATGGCCTTTGTTGCTGATCGCAACATTAAGCGCATTTGCAGGAGCCTTTCTGGGAAAACGTTTTTTGAAGCATACAACCATGCAAACTGTCCATAAATTGACCGCGGCTATGATTATTGGCATTGCGCTGCTCTTGGCAACCGGAGTCTTGTAGGCCACGGAATGGCTATAAAAAAACAGCCCTCCGCCCTTTCTCATTTGAAAGGACCGGAGGGCCCCCGCCTTCGGTTGTCTTTGCTCTTTCGAGCTTTTATCTTTGACGTGTGTACTCGCTTTTAAGTCACACTATTTTCATCACAAATGATTTTTCGGGTCTGTTTTGATTTTCCTATTCAAAGGCAGCGCTATTAGTTTTCTCGTCTAAAGCATCTGCTGCTCTTTGTGTTGTTATTTTCAAAAGTGGTAGGCTTTCAAAAAGGAGTGGTGGTTTTTTGCCGCAAATCGTACTGCAAATATGAACGCTTTTTTGCATTCCCTGTTGCGTCGGCCTCCTTGAAACTCCAAAAACAGGCCGTTTCTCGTTATTGTATTTGTAAAACAATGAAAATATTATTATTAAAAAGGCAATGAAACTTTGTCTTCAATTAAAATAATGTGGAATAGATGCCCCAAGAAATGCGAATGCGCGAAATTTTATCAAATCAAAAAAAAATTTCAAAAATCCGCCGCGTACCGCCAAAAATCCGCCGTTCCCTTTAAAAAACCCGCCGCTTCTTGAAATCACCCCTATCCAAAGTCGTCCTTTCGGAGTGGTACCGGTCCTTGGAGACCACAAACGAGCCTACCTTTTTTTGATATTTTTTTTAACTCAAAGGGAAAGGGGTTGCGCAAATGTCAAAGGGATTTACCTTTGCGCTTCTTTTTGAAAAACCTAATTGCGGGAGTGGCGGAATTGGTAGACGCATACGTTTCAGGTGCGTACGCCCGTAAGGGTGTGGGGGTTCGAGTCCCCCCTCCCGCACAGTATAGAAATGGATCATCCGGAATTTTGAGATTTCTCTGATTTCCGGATGATCCATTTTTATTTTATCCCCCCTACTTTTGCAAAAAAATTACTTCGCCCATGAAAATCGCGCCACGTTTTTTTCTGCTCTTTTTCTTTTTCCTCTTTTTCAAACAGTTGTCTGCCCAAACGGTGGCCATCGGCGAAATGCGGCCTTATCTGGACACACTTTCTTTAGAGCAAAAGCTGGATCTGCTCGAGTACATGCGGCACCTCGGATCGAGCATAGACCGGGAGGTAGCACAGTCGTATTTGCAATTGGACAAAGACAAACAAGAACGTGCACTCCAATACGTCCGTCTTGAGCTTCTGAAGAGAAAGGGAGGGGAGCTGGTTGACGACCGCACTACAGTACGTTGGGCACAGGATACCATTCATCTTGGCAAAGTGATAGAAGGGGAAATAATTACCGATTCCTTTCTCGTTACCAATACGGGGGCTAATCCTTATATCATCAAGGACGTGAAGACAACCTGCGATTGCACAGTGCTGCGCCGCCCAACTTTCCCTTTGATGCCTGGCGAAACGGCTTCTGTTCGAATCGAGTTTGATTCACGTGGCAAGATTGGCCGCACAACACCAGGGGTGGTGGTCTACGACAACACGCGTCCCAATGGACGGCATATTGTTTATCTCAATGCCGAGGTGGTGCCGCGGGTGAAACCTAAAAATAGTTTGGGGAATTGAGGATTCGAGTATTTCGTGATTTGGTTATATGGGGATTTGGTTATTTGTTGCTCCAGAGCTTGGTATTTGTATTTCTTAAGGTTGACACAAATACCAAGCTCTGGAGCAACAAATAACCAAATCCCCATATAACAAATCAACCTTCATGCCATCCAAACCGTTCTCCCAATTGTTTTTTTAATGCGTTCATCTCGTCGCGGTATTGCGCTGCGCTGATGAAGTCTAGATCTTTTGCAGCGGCTTTCATTTTCTTCTCAGAGTCAGCCACCATTTTTTCCAGCTGGCTGCGTGTGGCGTAGGCTACAATAGGTTCGGCAGCGAGGCTAATTTCTTCATTTTCAACATAGAATTTGGTAGGAATCACATCGCGTACGTCCAGAATACTGCGTGTGGCGAGTATCTGTTCTTTGGTTCTCGTAACGGTAGTGGGGGTAATGCCATGTTGTTCGTTGAATGCCATTTGTATGCTTCTGCGGCGGGTGGTTTCCTCCATGGTATTGCGCATGGCATCCGTGATCTTGTCGGCATAAAAGATGACGAGGCCATTGGAATTTCTGGCAGCGCGGCCAGCGGTTTGGGTGAGCGAGCGTGCGTTGCGCAAAAAACCTTCTTTGTCGGCATCCAGGATGGCGACGAGTGAAACTTCGGGAAGGTCGAGGCCCTCGCGGAGCAGGTTCACACCTATGAGCACATCAAACTCACCGAGACGCAAATTGCGCAGGATTTCCACCCGTTCCAAGGTTTCCACTTCGGAGTGGATGTATCGGCATTTGATGCCGATATTGTCAAAATAATTGGCCAGTTCTTCGGCCATTCTTTTGGTCAGGGTGGTCACCAAAGCGCGTTCGTTCGCCTCTACACGCTGTTGTATTTCTTCGATCAGATCGTCAATCTGGTTGAGTGATGAGCGTACCTCAATCGGCGGGTCGAGTAGTCCTGTAGGGCGCACAAGTTGCTCTACCACAACACCTTCTGTTTTCTCCAATTCGTAATCAGCGGGGGTAGCACTGACGAAAATCACTTGATTGATCATACCCTCAAACTCATCAAAATTGAGCGGACGGTTGTCCATAGCGGAGGGCAATCGGAAGCCCCAATTGACGAGCGATTGCTTGCGGGCACGATCGCCGCCCCACATCCCGCGTATTTGTGGGATGGTTACGTGGCTCTCATCAATAATCATCAAAAAATCATCCTGGAAATAATCCAAAAGGCAGAACGGCCGGGTACCGGGCTTGCGTCGATCAAAGAATCGCGAGTAGTTTTCAATGCCGGAACAGTAGCCCAGTTCACGGATCATTTCAAGATCAAAAGATGTGCGTTCTTTAATACGTCTTGCCTCCGCCGAGCGGCCTTCGCTGATAAAATAGCGTTCCTGCGCGTTCATCTCGTCCTGTATATTGTGAATGATGTCGGTTATTCGATCTTTTGGTGCAACATAGAGGTTGGCAGGGAAAATGGCTGCCGTATCAACGGCTTCGATGCGCCGGCCGGAAACGAGTTCCAAACTTTCGATGCTCTCAATTTCGTCGCCAAAAAAAATGACGCGGTAACCTGTGTCTGCATAAGGCAGGTTTATGTCCACGGTATCACCACGTACCCGAAATGTGCCACGCGAAAAGTCGGTCTCTGTGCGCGAGTAAAGGCTGTCAGTAAGCGCGTAGAGGAATTGGGTCTTGGGCATTTTCATTCCCTTCTGCAGGCGAATGATGCCTGTCTTGAAATCATCTGGATTACCCATGCCGTAGATACAGGAAACGGATGCCACGATGATGATGTCACGCCGGCCAGAAAGCAGTGTACTGGTAGCCCGGAGTCGGAGTTTGTCCACCAACTCATTGATCTGCAGGTCTTTTTCTATGTATGTATCGGATACTGAAAGGTAGGCTTCAGGCTGGTAGTAGTCATAGTACGAGACGAAATATTCCACCGCATTGTCGGGGAAAAAACTCTGGAACTCTCCATACAGCTGGGCGGTCAGGGTTTTGTTGTGCGTAAGCACAAGGGTGGGGCGGTTAAGTTGGGCGATGACGTTGGCCATCGTGAAAGTTTTGCCAGAGCCTGTTACACCCAGCAGCACCTGAGCTTGATCTCCTTGTTTGATGCCGTTCACCAATTGTTCAATGGCTTGCGGCTGATCGCCAGTGGGCTGGTATTCTGAAGTGATTTTAAAATCCATAACAAGAGGGCAAAAATACTGCGCCAAAACATTTTTTCACACAAAAAGTTTTGAAAAAACTTGCTATTTTAGCAACTAAGGCAGGCGTAAAAATCATTCAGACCCTACAATCCGGACATAGCCATTCAAAACAAGATTGACTGGCCTGTTTGTGGCTAAAATGTGTGGATTCCACAGCAAATCATCGAGACGGCTCTTGTCCTTTTTAATGACGAAATGAATTTCGTCCTACTCTGCCACAAACCGAATAGAAAGCGAATTCACGCAGTGGCGCGTGTTTTTTTCCGTCATGCGTTCGCCCTCAAACACATGGCCAAGGTGTCCTTCACAGTTGGAACACACAATTTCCACCCTTTTCATTCCAAAAGAAATGTCGGTGTGCCGGGTGATCGCTCCCGGTATCTCGTCATCGAAGGATGGCCACCCGCAGCCACTGTCAAACTTGTCGGAAGAATTGTACAGCGGTGCATTGCAACGACGGCAGATGAAATACCCTTTTGCTTTAAAGTTGTTGTACTCCCCCGTAAAAGCCCGCTCTGTGCCTTTTTGGGCGATGACATACTCCTCTTCGGGTGTGAGGGTGTTCCAGTTTTGAGTGTTGTTTTCCATGTTTTTCTAAATTGAACGAGCAAAAATAAACCGCGGAGGTGCAGAGCTGCAAAGAATGTGAAAATCAAATCTTTGCGCCTCTGCGACTCCGCGTTGAAATGGACAAACCAACAAGCGAACAGCCAAAAAGATGCCGCGCCATTTTAAAACAAATGAGGGATGTCGGCATACCGACATCCCTGTATAAAGCGCGTGATTTTTACCGCTTAAAACGATCATCGGTCAACGCCTCCAAAAACGACTTCAGATCCGCCTTTTCCTCTACAGTAAGTCCGAGTGGTGTATTGAGCAGCGTATCGCGGTTGAAGCCGCCCGGCACGGTTTGGTTGGGTACGTCGTAAAACTCAATGACATCCTCGAGGGTTTGGAACATTCCGTTGTGCATATATGGCGCGGTAAGCGCCACATTTCGCAGGCCCGGAACTTTGAATTTGCCAAGGTCTGTGCTGTCGTGTGTAACGTCGAACCTCCCTCGGTCGGCCAAGTTGCGACGACCCGTGAAAAGCCCCACATTTCGAAATTCGTCGCCCGTAAAATCTGGCGAAAAATGGCAGTCGAAACATTTCCCTTTCTTCATAAAAACCTCCCTGCCCCGCACCGCCGCCTCGCCCATTGCGTTGGGTTTGCCATTCATCCAGCGGTCGAAAGGGGTATCAGAGGTTTCCAGTGTACGGACAAAAGCGGCCAATACCGCCGCCAACTTTTCCGCATCTGCCGGGACACTGTAGAGTTGGCGAAATGCTGCGTCGTATTCTTTGTGGTTTCGCAGCCGTTCGGTTACAAGCGTAAGTGTGGCGCGCATTTCTACAGTATCTTGAATGGGCATCAGCACCTGTTGCTCAAGTGTAGCCGCCCGGCCATCGTAAAAAAAATGGGGACGTGCGCTCATGTTGGTGATACTGGGCGAATTACGCTTCCCCAATCGCCCGCCTACCCCACGGCTAAAAAGGGCGGTATCGCAAAAAGCAAATTGCGGAATATGGCAACTGGCGCAACTGATTGTGCTGTCGAGCGAAAGGATCGGATCAGAAAAAAGGTGCTCCCCCAGCTGCTCCGGCGTTTGGGCAGGTCGGCTAGCAAAGGAAAACAGTAAGAGTGCCAACAGGAGAAACCCCGAAAAGTACAGGCGGTTTTGCATAATTGCAAAGGTAAGATAGCCGACAAATCAAGTGTTCGGCATTTTGAAACCATTTGATTTTGAAGGGGTTTGTTAATTTTGAATTTCAAAACCGATACACATGAAAAAGCTATCTACCATCTCCCTTCTTTTTATTGGAGTATTGTTTGTCATTGACCCACTTTACAGCCAAGGACCTGCCCCGGATTTCACCGTTACCACCTCCGATGGACAAGTAAAGAAGCTCTATCAGGATTATATCAACCAGCAGAAACTGGTAGTGATTGAAGCTTTTTTTACCACCTGTCCGCCATGCGCCACCCATGCCCCGTTGTTCCAAAATCTTTACACTTCCATGCAGGCCGCCCACCCGGGGCAGATGGAGTTCATATTGCTCAGTACGCTTTTTAGCGATACGAATGTGAAAGTAGCGCAGTACAAAACCAGCAAGGGCCTTACCATGCCCGGCGTTGGAAACGACGGCGGAAGCATTACAGCCTTACAACCTTACTTGAATGGACTGTACGGACAGTTTCAAGGGACGCCGACATTTATCGTAATTGCGCCTGGTACTGGCGAAGTGTTTTTCGATATTCGCGGCAACACGCCCAGCCAGACCATCGCCCTGCTCCAGCAGAAAATCGAATCCCTTTTCCCAAAAGAATGCAGCCTTGAAAACCCCTTTGGCAGCCCACTCGAAGAAGTGCAAATCACCGTGGACGCGCCTGCATTCGACACCTCGTTTTTCGCCAATAGCATCTACGATCTTTCTCAGGTTGCTGCGCTTCAAAACAGCGATTATACCCTTAAACCCAGCAAAATCGGTAGCCCTTACGACGGCCTCACCACCTATGACCTGGTGCTGATTTCCAAACACATACTCGATATCGTACCGTTCAATTGTCCCTGGCAGATCATAGCCGCCGATGTAAACCACTCGGAAAGCATTACCACCTTCGACATCGTGACCGCGCGAAAGGTCATCCTCGGCATCACAGACACGTTTCCCTATGGCTCCTGGCGATTCATGCCCGATTCCGCCTCGGTTTCCAACGGTAATTGCCAGGATTTTGTAGGTGTAAAACTTGGTGATGTGAACGCCGGCCCTTGCAACGACAGCCTTGCAAACCCTTCCGACACGCGCTCGCTGCCACAAAACCTGTTCTTCCGCGAACATGAATTTCAGGCTGGCGAGAAGGCCCGGGTTTCCTTGTTTTTTATGGAAAACATCGAATTGGATGGCCTGCAATGCAGCTTTGATTTTGACCCTAATTTTTTAAAAATCAATGCTGTTGAAACAGAAACACTGGAAGGCTTTGACAATAAATCCTACCACTTGAGCGACAAGCGCTTGAGCCTTTCCTGGCTTCAAGCGCAGGGGCAACACCTCGCAGCCGGAGCAGTTGTGCTGAGCCTCGAAATCACCGCGCCTCAAGGTGGCCGACTCTCTGATTTGTTGCGATTTTCAGGCACTGGCCTCGAGCCTGAAGCCTACATTTCGGAGGGTAAGATTCGCCCGCTACAGCTATCGGCACTTCCTACGCCTTCTGGCTATTTGATTTCGCCCAACCCTTCCAATGGCTATTTCTCGATCCTGTCAAATATTGAACTTGAAGGACATTGCCTTATCCAAATGCGGGATGTTCAGGGGAAAACCGTTTTTGAAAAAACATTCCCCGCCATTGAAGGGATGAACCGTTGGGAAATAGAAACAAGTGAGACAGCTGCCGGACTTTATTTCCTGAAAGTGAATGGTGACGCAGCAGGGAAGCTGGTGGTAAAGTAGCAGGAGGCAGTAGCAGGTGGCAGTAGCAGTAGCCAGACAACAGTTCGGATTCCTTGCTACCTTTGAACCACATTTTCAAACATATCTATGACAAAAACTAAGGGTCTAAACCGAGAAACCATTCTGCTCGTCGTAGTAGCCGTATTCGGCCTCGCGGGCTTGGCCGTGCTGCAATTTGCACAAAAAGGCCCCTCAGATTCTGACGATAAAGCCCTCGTGCAGACCGAAAGCCAACAGGTCAGCAGTGATACTCAGACAGCGGCGCCCTTCCAAAAAATAACGGGTAAACTGCTGGAGACCGACAAACTCCCCGAAGCTGGGCAGCCCTTTAAGTTTTACCTGATTGAGTCCACAACAGGCCCGAGCTATGAGCTGGACTTAGGCGACGGAAAACCACGTCGGCCTTTCGTGAACGGCGAGGTGAATTGCATTTTCCCCGAGCAAAAAAGTTTCCCTGTCACCCTCTACGCCCGTTACGAAGGCCAGGAAGTGGTGCTCCAAAAAATCAACCAACTGGTATTGGCGCACAAGAAAAAGACGAATCCCGTGGGGAATGTGGTAGATTATTGACTCCTTTTCCATCAGGAGTCATAAGACCCACGCATGGCGGCAAAAGCCCATTCGGAAATATCCGAATGGGCTTTTGCTTTTTTGCCATCTTGGTAAAATGGAATAAAATCATATTTAACATTGACGATTATCAGTAAAACAGCCCTAGGCTGCCCAAGTACTTTTGTGGTGAAACCAGACCGGTCTAAGTGGTTTTCCCGGAAACCCGTGAAGATTTAAAATCACGGTTTCAGGGGTTGTAGACACTCGGGGCATGGCTAAACCTTTGCCTCGGTTTTAAAGCAAACGAATTTCACCAATTTATTCACCAAACCTTTTTCAAGTCATGAAAAAAACACTTGTATTACTCGCCCTTTTCGCCTTTACTGGCATGGCTTCGGCCCAAACCCAAAAAGGAAGCGTACTTCTCGGCGCTACCACAAACATTACCGGAGGATTTAGTGATTTTGGTCTTGTGCAAGGCCTCATGCCCTCCAACCAACTCGCCATCGGCTTTGGGAAAACCACTCAAAAGTACGATGGTGAAGAATACACCTCTAAATGGAATGCTATCAACATTTCTCCAATGGCAGGCTACTTCGTGTCCGACGGTTTTATGCTGGGCGCCAGCATTGGTTTTCTTACGGTAGGCAGTAAAGATGAGGGCGATGATGACGATAGTCGCGTAAATATTTTTAGTGCAAGCCCAATGCTCCGCTATTATTTCAAGCAGAGTGGCAAGGTTCGTCCTTATGCCGAAGCCCGTGGAGGCTTTTTGAGCATTAGCACAAATGAAGATAACGATGATTCAGAAACTGCAACGCTCTATGGAGCAAAAGTCGGTGGGGCCATATTCATTGGCGACCGTACCTCCCTCGATTTGTTCCTGGATTATAGCGGCACTTCAAGCAGCGACGAGGTGTTTGAGGGAACAGTCAAGACAACCACCTCTGTCTTTGGAGTAGGGGTTGGATTTAGTTACTTCCTGAAATAAAGTGCGATTCGAGTTCGCTTCCTTGGGGTTTATGCCAATTTGGTATAAGCCCCATTTTATTGAATGGGCATCCTTTTACTAACGGCAATGTACTTTTGGGCAAAATTTTTGGCTATGAAAAGAATCTGCCTTCTACTTGTACTATGCTTACCGCTTGCAGTTATGGCTCAATCCGCGTTTACCGTAAGTTATCCTGCCCATTTTTCTGACAAACCGCTGGATGGCCGTTTGTTGCTCATTTTTGCCAAAAACGGTGAAACAGAACCGCGTTTTCAAGTACGTGATGACTACCAATCTGCCCAGATATTTGGCCAGGACGTAGAAAATTGGGAGGCAGGAGACATTCGTTTTTTCAATGGCAAAGCGTTTGGCTACCCCATACAGACGTTGCAGGATTTGCCTGCCGGGGAATATTTTGTTCAGGTAGTTTTGCACAAGTACGAAACTTTCAAGCGCAAAGACGGCCACACGGTCAAGATGCCAATGGATCGAGGCGAAGGCCAGCAATGGAACCGCGCACCAGGGAATCTCTTTTCCAAACCAATGAAAATCAAGGTAAATATGCTGAAAGAGCATGTCCTGAAAATTGAACTTACGGAGGAAATACCCCCCATCCAGAAACCCGCCGACACGAAATACATTAAGCACATAGAAATCGAGAGCAAGTTGCTAACGGAGTTTTGGGGACGCCCAATGACCCTTGGCGCACACGTCCTTTTGCCGGAAGGATGGGACGAGCACCCCAATGTCCGTTATCCTTTGGCGATCTACCACGGCCATTTTCCGGCAGATTTTGATGGGTTCCGCACGGAGCCGCCCGACCCGGATTTAGTGCCTGATTACAGCGAACGTTTCAAACTGCAAGGCTACAATCGCATCGTGCAACAAGAAGCCTACGATTTTTACAAATTATGGACGGGGCCAGGTTTCCCGCGTGTTTTGGCGGTAGAGATTCAGCATCCTTGCCCATTTTACGACGATTCGTATGCGGTCAACTCAGTCAATGTCGGCCCCTATGGAGACGCGATCATGTACGAACTCATACCGGAAATAGAGCGCCGTTTCCGGGGCATTGGAGAAGGCTGGGCACGGCTCACTTATGGAGGCAGCACAGGTGGTTGGGAGGCGCTGGCAGTGCAGGTTTTTTACCCCGACGAATTCAATGGCTGCTATGCGGCTTGTCCCGATCCGATTGATTTTCGGGCTTTTGTAACGGTTGATCTTTATGCAGACAAGAACGCTTATTATCGGGAAGGCGGTTTTTCCAAAATAAAACGTCCGGCCACACGCAATTACCTTGGTCACCTGAGCGCAACCATGGAAAGCGTCAATCATTATGAACTTGCCTTGGGCACCAATGGCCGCAGCGGACAACAATTTGATATTTGGGAAGCCGTGTCGTCGCCTCTGGGGAAGGACGGTTATCCGGAACGGATTTGGGACAAACTGACCGGGGAGATAAATCCTGCCGTAGCGGCTTATTGGAAAGAAAACTATGATTTGGCCTGGATAATGAAGCGCGACTGGCCCAAAAATGGCGCAAAATGGCGTGGCAAAATCCACCTCTACTGCGGTGATATGGACAATTTTTACCTGAACAACGCAGTCTATCTGGCTGAAGAAATGCTCCGCGCACAAGACAACCCTCCCTTCGATGGCGAAGTAGATTACGGCGACCGCGCCGAGCACTGCTGGAATGGAGATCACTCCCAACCCAATGCGATTTCGCGCCTGCGCTATCACCGCTATTTTATTCCGAAATGGACGGAGGAGGTGCAGAAGCGGTCGCCGGAGGGGGTTGATTTGAAGAGTTGGAGATATTGATACACATCAATTATCCCTCTTCCTCTTTCCCAAAATTCATCTTGAACCCTATGCGCTGATTCGGTTCAGCCAACACATCATCGTCATAGTCTTCCCAGGCAGTGACATCCGTCACAAAGGTTTCGACATGACGCTGGAAATAAGGTTCTTTCAATTCCTCAGGCCTGTAGACGGCAATGGTCTTTGGAGCTTGAGGCTGGCCATATTTTTCGATAAACGGAAAATTGATTAGCACCAGGATTTTACCGTTGAAAAGCTGCTGGTACACCAAAGAGCCATTCTGTTTGATCAGGTCTCGCTTAAGGTCGTCCCCAACGGATTCACCGAGGCCACTTTCTGAGGTGCCCAGGGTAAGTACCACAGCTTCAAGGTTTTGAATTTCCTCTACTTCTTGCACGGTAGCAGGCAAACCACCCGCCACAGCCAATGCTCGAAGGTGTGCGATGATGTTTTTTTTAAGTTCTTTTTTCCAGATCTCGCGATAGTGCTTTGTGTTGTGCAGCACCTCTTTATATCGTTCTACTTTGCGCTGGAGGTTTAAGACATCTTGTTCGGAGAGTGGCATGTTTATAGGATTGAAATTGGGATATTAAGATATTAGACACAAAGGAAACAAAACAGGCAGCATTCGGGACATCCGATGCTGCCTGTTTTTGGTTAAACATGCTTTTTGCGCGAACGCGCCCAGGAAAAACCGCTTATTCCTACAAGGAAAACAACAATTCCCGATACTTCACCAAAGGCCAATATTGATCGTCTACAATAGATTCAAGATCGTCCACGGCAGCGCGGATAGCATCCATTTGCGGCTTCACTTCGTGGCAGAAAATGCCTGCTTCAACGCGAATATCATCTGCATGATGAGCGCGGTCGTATGCCTCGTTCATCTTTTTCAGGCCACTATGTATAGCCTCCACGTTGACAATGACACGTTTCACCAAATCAACCTGCAAACGGCTGCTTTGCACCATATCAATTGAGCGCAAGGCATTGATGTTCTGTGCAAGTTCCGTCTGGTAGCGCATTACAGCAGGGAGCACCTGTGTCACTACGATTTCCTCCAATGCCTTTGCTTCGATGTTAAGTTTGGTGCAATAGCCGTGCAATTGAACCGCATGAAATGCCTCCAATTCCACCTTACTCATCACACCTGATTTGGTGTAGAAATCTTGCGCCAACTTTTGGCCCAACACGTCGAGTGCCTCGGGCGTGGTGGCAAAATTGTTCAAACCACGCTCCGCAGCCTCGGCTTTCCATTCGTCGGAATAGTTGTTTCCCTCAAAACAAATCGCTTTTGATTTTCGGATGTATCCTTTCAGCACCTCAAGGATCGCTTCATCTTGTCCTGTTCCTTTATTGATCAATTTATCTACGTCGGCTTTGAATTCCACCAATTGCAAACCCATCATCCCATTCATCACGGCCATAGGGCCTGCGCAGTTTTGGCTACTGCCTACCGCCCGGATTTCAAATTTGTTGCCGGTGAAAGCAAACGGCGAGGTACGGTTTCGATCCGTATTGTCCATCTCTAAGTTGGGCAACTTGGAAATCAGGTCAAGTGCACGTTTCACCTCCTTTGCGTCGGTGTCTTTGCCCTTCGCAATTTGGTCGAGCAGTTTGCTCATCGCTTCACCAATGAAAACTGAAATGATAGCAGGAGGAGCTTCATTTGCGCCCAAACGGTGATCGTTGCCTGCGTGGGCAATGCTCGCGCGCAAAACGTCGGCATACTTGTGCACCGCCGCGATGGTGTTTACAAAAAAGGTGAGGAAACGAAGGTTGGTACCAGGGTTTTTGCCCGGCGAAAGCAGATTCACCCCAGTGTTGGTACCCAGACTCCAGTTGTTGTGTTTGCCCGATCCGTTGATACCAGCAAAAGGTTTTTCATGGAGCAACACACGTAATTTATGCCTACGTGCGACGCGCTCCATTAAGTCCATTAAGAGTTGGTTATGGTCTACTGCCACATTGATCTCCTCAAAAATGGGTGCTAGTTCGTATTGGCTCGGCGCCACTTCGTTGTGTCGGGTACGCACCGGGATACCAAGTTTGTGACACTCAGTTTCAAGGTCGCGCATATAGGAGTACACCCGCTCAGGGATAGAACCAAAGTAGTGGTCTTCCAATTGCTGGTGCTTTGCAGCGGGGCGGCCCAGCAAGGTGCGGCCCGTCATGGCGAGATCAGGACGTGCATTGTAAAGCGCCTCGTCCACGAGGAAATATTCCTGTTCCCATCCGAGCGTGGCAGAGGTTTTGGTCACTTCCTTGTCGAACATCTGCGCCACTGGCACGGTGGCTTTGTCGAGGAAAGACTGCGAGCGCAGAAGCGGCAATTTGTAGTCTTGCGCCTCCCCGCCATATGTCACAAAAATCGTTGGGATGCAAAGGGTTTTGCCTTCGCCCACAGCCATGATAAATGCCGGGCTGGAGGGGTCCCATACAGTGTAGCCGCGTGCTTCAAAAGTGCTGCGCATACCACCAGAGGGGAAGGAAGAACCATCAGGCTCTTGCTGCACGAGTGCGGAGCCTGTAAACTCCTCAATGACGCGGCCGTCGTGTGTGAGCGTGAAAAACGAGTCGTGCTTTTCAGCAGTTTTGCCCGTAAGCGGCTGAAACCAATGTGCAAAGTGGGTGCAATTGTGCGATTCGGCCCATTTTTTCATGCCGATCGCCACTACATCGGCAATTTCGCGGCTAAGTTTCTGGCCATTTTGCACCGCGGCTTTCACCGTCAGGTAGGCGTTTTCAGGGAGGTGGTTACGCATGGCTTCGTCGTTGAAAACGTTTTCGCCAAAATAAGAGGCGATGTTTTCTATTACGCCTTCCGCCAGATCAATCGGAAATGGTTCTACGCGACTTTCCATTGTTTGGAGTGCGTTGAAACGAGAGAGGGACATATTTTTCTACTATTTGGATTGTGAATGTTGAATGACAAATCTTGCCGTTTATGAACCGTTGGCAAAAAGATTAGCATAGACAAAACGTCGGGCGTTTATCAGCAAAAACACCATTTCTCAACAGGAAAGCCCCATTGTCGGGTGTCTGTAAAAAAGAAAGCGAGCGGAGGATAATTTTTGAAATCGGGGAGAGTTCCCGCCGAAGTTTCAACGCAGGAGGGGCTGCTCCATTTGCCGAGCGGGGTCGGCAGCCAAATTGGGTAAAAAGAAGAGCATCGCAATAAAAGCGGCATTGTCAGTCGGGCAAATACGCTTTTGAAAGGGCAAAGTTAGGCAAGTTTCAGGAATAAAAAAGCCCCCCATACGACTTTTCGTAGAGAGGCCATCCCAAAAACCAATTGTTAAAGACATCTATTCTTTACACAAACGAGTAGTTTGAGTTATTTTTTCGAGGGTGTTCAGGAAGTGTGGCACACCTAAATTCGAGGTGTGCCACACTTTTATTTTTTCATCGGATCCGATGCAGAAGGAGTAACCGAAACCACCTTGGCTTTGCGATTGAAGGTGTAAGCCATGCTCAATTCATGCGAGCCACCCGTGTAACGCTGGAAGTTAGACAAGGAAAGGTCGTAAGAGTAGAAGAATTGGAACTGGCTGACCTTGGTGCCAAGCATACACACAGCAGCACCGCTGTTTCCGGGGCGGAACGTGAGGCCGGCAATGAGTTTTTCATCCAGGAAACGCCCCTGAATATTCAGATCAATCTGATAAGGGGTGTCTCGTATTTTGCGCATCGTGATGCTCGGAATGATCTTGAAGTTCTGGTCTTTATTGTCAAACTTGTAGCCCATTTGGAAGATGTAGTGCTCGAACAAATTTTTGCCACCTTGTTCTTCTTCTCCAGCTACGGGCGCCTCATCCAATCGGGTACGAATGGTGTTGGGCAACGTAAGTCCGATAAAGAGTTTGTCGTCGTGAATAGCGTAGCCACCGAGGGAGGCATCGAAGATTTGCTGACCATCTACGAGGCTTTCGAGCACTTCGTCGTTCCGTTCTACGAGTGGATCGTTGAGGAGCGCTGCGTCGGCTTTGCGGTTGAGAAACTCGGTAGACAGGCCGAGACCAATGCGTACTTTTTTGATCTGGAAACGGAATGCGTAGTTGATCTGGAGTTTGGTGGTGCTCACCTTGCCCGCATTATCCGAGAAAAGTGCCCCACCGAGCGCGAGTTTGTCACCCACCGGGCCGTTATACATCAGCGTGTAGGTGCTGGGCTTTTCGGGGAACGTCGTCCAGGTGCTACGGTAGTTGGCAATGAACTGGTGTTGGTTTTCAAAACCAGTATAACCAGGGTTGATGAGCACCGGGAAAGCGTGGTATTGGGAGTAGATGGCTTGCTCTTGCGCAAAAGCGGTCAGCGCGCTGAAACCGAAGATGAGGGTAAAAAGTATTTTTTTCATTGTAAACCGAGTTTTTACCCGCCGAAGCCTTTTTATCCGCTAATTAATCCGCCGAAGTTTTAACCTGGAAGGAAGTTTTAGCAGCGGTGGAGGCGAAGGAGGGTGTGGATGATTTAGCCGCCGTAGCAGGCTTTAATTTTGAATCGCGCATGTTGAAAGCGTTGAGCGTTGGTTTCCCAACTGCTCAACGCGCTCAAGCGTGCTGCTAAATTTTAATGAAGCAAATTGATGGCGCCTTTGCGAACGCCCTCATGTTGTTGACCTTGATCGTCTACAAAAGTGTAGGTAAGCACGTAGTAGTACACCCCTTCAGCAAGTGCAACGCCCGAGTTTGTAAGGCCGTTCCAGTTGTGTTCGCGATCACTGTCCTCATTGGTGTAGTTGTCCGTCTGGAAGACGAGTTGACCCCAACGATTATAAATCTCTACGTGATTTTCCAGTGTCGTTTCGATGCAGGTGATATACACATTGTCGTTTTTACCGTCTTGCTGACCGGGCGTGATGACCGGGCTGAGGCGGAAACAACCGTCTTCCGGATAGGGTACACTATCGGTAGCATAAGCGGTGCAACCGTTTGCATCGGTAATGTAGAATTCCACAAACTCGCCAGAACAAAGGTTGTCAGCGCGTTCGCCATTGCCCGTGTGGCCGAAATTGCCCGACCAAACGTAGGTAACGGGGTCTACTGCACCTGTTAAGTCTATCAAAAGGGAGCCATCACAAGCGTTGAAGTTGCGTGGAGTGGTGGGTGCAAAAGTTGCCACGATTTCCTGAGGCTCTGGCACGTTCACCTGGGTGACGGTCTCCACCATGTTTTTGTCAGTAATGGTCACAGAGTAAACACCGCCACAAAGGTTCACCGCTTGCGAGAATCCGTTCGGGAAAACCGCCTGGTCAGTTTGGCCGGTTGACCAAATGACTTTATAGGGTGCAAAGCCACCTGCTACAATGATCTTAGCACTGCCATTGCAATCTCCAAAGCAAGTCGCACCAACAAATTCTGAAGTGGAAGTGATCGCAGGAGGGAAGGTCAATGCGTCGGACCAAACTGAGGTACATCCCGCATTGTCAGTTATCGTGACCGAGTAAGCGCCTCCGCAAAGCGTACTGTTGTTCGGCCCCGTCACGCCGTTGCTCCACAGGATATTGTTGATACCTACGCCGGGGATAAACACCACAGCTGCTTCGCCGTCGCACATATTGAAACCGCTCACCTGGTGGCCGCTTAGATACAGCGAGGTTTCGTTGACATTCGTAATGTTGAGGTTCGATTGGGCAGTAAGGGTCCAGGAAGAATCCAGAACTGTGCCGTTTTCGTCCGTGACCGTCAGGCTGTAAAATCCTGGACCGAGGTCAATTATGTCTTCTGTAGTTTCATCAAAACCATTTGGGCCTGTCCAATGATATATATAAGGTGCATTGCCACCTTGTAGAGTGATTTGAATAGCACCGGTGGTTGCGCTAGAGCAAGTGGGTTGCGTAACCGAGCCTTGCAAGGCGACAAATACAAATGGAGCATATTCCCGATTCAATGGAAATTCTATGACCGTTGTACAACCCGACAATTGGTTCGTAATAGTCACGATGTACAAGCCAGAGTCGAGGTTGGTGACCTGGTTGCCCGTAGTATTGAGCGGTGGTCCCCATTGATAGGTCAACTGACCCAGGACTCCAGGTGCAGGATTCAGCGTGATTTTGCCATTGTGCAACTCATCAAATGGATTTGTCGTGTTGCTGTTCACACTTGCAGGGTCGTCTTGACCAATTTGAATGCCCGGAATCACCGAAGAGTTGCCATTAGAAGCGGTGATGGTCACGTTGTAAAGACCAGCGCCCAAATCACATATCTGTGGGGTGAGCGAATTCGTCTGAAGCGTGCCAAAACCCCAGTTGATTGTAAAGGGGGTGAAATTGGTCGCTGTGGGTGCAATCTCAAGCCAAAAACAGCCATCGTGGTCACAGGAGTTTTTGGTGGCGGTAACAAATGGCTGGCCCAATACATTCCCGCTCGGAACCGTGAACGAGAACGTGCGCTCGCAAGCGTTTGAATCTTTCACCACCACGGTGTAGGTTCCTGCTACCAGACCTGAAATGTCTTGCGTAGTCGCACCGTTGCTCCACAAATAACTGAAGATTGGTGTGCCGCCGCTTAAAATTTCAAGGTCTATGGTGCCATTGTTCGGGTTGGCTGCGATGATGCTTGTGTCAATTACGAGCAATTGAGGGCCCGTAACCACAACCGCGGCAAAAACTTTGGTACAGGACTGGGCATCTGTCACCGTAGGCTGGTAAGAGCCGGGAGCGAGGTTGCCAATAGTTTCCCCAGTAAGGGTTGTATTACTCCAAACTACTGTATACGGGGGGTTGCCACCTGAAAGATTAAGGTCAATGCCTCCGTTGTTCGTACCAAAGCAGGTTACTGACTGAACCATTGTATTTGCTGCAATAGCCGGTGCACCCGTTACAGTAAAGTTTTGGGTAATGGTACACTGGCCTGCATCCGTCACTGTGACGGTGTAAAGGCCACCCGGGATACCGCTTGGACATGCAATCGCAGGTACAACTACTGGCCCAGCCCAAGCGTAGGTATAGTTGCCCCAACCGCCGGCAGGGGTGGTGCAGATCGCGCCAGCGGCCTGTTCAAAGCAAGGGGAAGGTGTTGTACTCCCTGTTACGGAAAGCGCGTTGGCTGGGTTGGAAATGACCACATTCGCCACGGTAGCTGTGCAGCCGTTTAGGTCGGTCACGATTGCGGTATAAGTGCCAGCTGAAAGGTTGGTTGGGTCTTCTATATTAGATGCGCATGGGCCAGGGCCCGTACTCCAGCAGTAACTCATGCCGGGAGTGCCGCCCGAAACTGAGATGCTGGCGCTGCCCGTTGGCGTGTTCATACACTTTACATTTGTTTTGGCATCAAAAAGGGCTGCCAAAGGTGGCGGTGAGCCAATGGTAAAGCTTGCCCCCGAGAACACCTTGGTACATCCATTCATATCTGTCACAGTTACCGAGTAATTACCCGCCGGGGCATTGGCCAAATCTTTTGCCGTGGAACCGTTGCTCCACAGGTATGTGTTGGCACCTGCGCCTCCAGTTGTGGTGATGGCAATGCCGCCCGTAGAAAGCCCGGCACAAGTGACATTGGTGACTACTGGACTGTTATTTGCTTGCTTGATTTCAGTAAAGCCAGAAACAGGAATATTGGCGACTGTAAAGGTACAGCCCTTTGAGTCTGTAATAGTGACGGTATAAACATCTACAGTAAGTCCGGTGCGATCTTCTGTAGTTGCACCGCCAAGCCACAAGTAAGTATACCCGGGGGTACCGCCTGCAGGCGTGAGATTGATGGCGCCATTGCTACCACCGAAGCAAGAGACCGTGTTGACGGTATGTGTTGCTGAAAGTGCTGGAGGTTGGGAGACCGTGGCGGTTACGGTAAGTGTATTGCCACCGGAATAGGTAACCGTCACGGTGTACGTTCCAACTTTAAGGCCAGTTATGTTTTGTAAATTGGAGCTAAAGTTATTTGGGCCGGCCCAAGAATAGCCCGTAGGCGTAGGCCCTGTGCCGTTGTCAAGGCTGATAGATCCAGTGCTGCCTCCATTGCAATTAACGTTGGTAACGTTCGGAGTTGGCCCATTTGTTATTGATTTGACCCAACCATTGTTCCATGTCATCGGAGCACCGCCAGCAGCCTTGGCAGTGCCTATGCCCGTGATGCCTGGGCAGGCGGTTGTGGTGACGTTGATATTGGAAGTAGTGCCGGATGGAGCAATCACGGTGAAACAAGCCGAGAATATCGTGGAATCATTGGTGACGGTTACTCCGTTGGTATTTGACCAAAGGAATTTGACGTAGTTGAGCGCTGGAGGTGGCGTGGGTAGCGGCGGGAATGTGGGAACCGTTATATTGGAGGGGATCAAGCCCAGCGGATTGGGGCCAAATTGTACAGAACTATAGGTCAATTGAGCAGGATTGTAGGCCAGTGCAAACTCTGAATTGGTGATTGCAGTAAAATTTTTAACCTTCACGGCCACGCATTTACTCGTGGTCTGGGCTGCCGCCACCGTATCTATGGTGTAGGTGACATAGGTAGGAGCGGGGGGCGTTACAATTATATTGATTGGAGCGCTCACGCCAGAGGCGCCATTGGGGCCACTAAGTGTCCACACGTTTACACTGTTTGCGTTGTAGGCTTCTGCATTGCCAAAAGTTGGAGGCCCTCCAACACCATCAATGGTGACAGTAGTCTGTGATCCTGGTGCGCCTATTGCCTTAAAACACACATCTGCAATCCGTCCACCATCCGGTCTGGTAACCCCTGCAAGTGTGGGGTCGTCCCACTTCACTACCAAAGTGCCTGGATTGGGAGCATACAGCGCAAAATCACTTGCAGACCAGCTAGGAATATTAAAATTCCGCGAACATTCAAAGTTAAGCACTGCGTTGTTCCAGTGGAGCAGAAACTGCATGGCTATGATTTGGTCAAAATCATTGACGGTCAGGGGCATACATCCCCGTTCGCCTTGTGGGATATAGATATTATTGGCCACGATTTTGAAACCTACCAGGGGAGGAGGGGGCGGGTTGCCCGTGCCAATAGTTATATCCGCACCACCACCTTGATAGTTTACCGTAATAGGGCCTTGACCCTGACGTGCAATTTCCAGCGGAATGGGTGGATTGCTTCCCTGAGTGCCAGAGATATTGACCGGGGAAACGCCATTTGCCAAAGTAGTGAAGTGGAGTTTGAAAACAGTGGCTCCGTTGCTCAATGTCATACCGGATGGGTTGTTACCAAGATCAGCCGACCAGGAGATACCAATGCGTGATTGAGCGGAGAGCGATTGGTGGTTGGCTGCGAGGCTGGGTGGATAAACCCAATTGGCAAACACCGCATTGGAGAGCGAGTCGAAGCGCATCACGGCATTGTTGTACGTGATGGGGAACTGCATGGACTCAATATTGGTAAAGTTGGTCACACGAAATTCGACCACAATATGTGTACCTATTGGGTAAGGTGGAGCGGCAGGCTGTGTTACCACAAAGCTGGTGGATATGGCTTGTCCGAAGGCCTGCGAAGCAAGCAACAGGAATAACCCTGCAAAAAATTGAGTTAGAATCGGTTTCATATTCTTTAACTGCGGTGGGTGGGTGAGAGTAGATGGATGAGGGAAAAAAGTTAAGATGTCTATGACTCAGAAAAGAACGAGGCTGCGTGTGGCGGTCTTCCGACCGGCTTGGAGCGTGAGGAAATAAAGCCCCGGAGCGCCGAGCATACCATTTTCAATTACCATGCCATGTTGGCCTGGCGGAAGCCTGAAAAAGTCTCTTGTAAAGACGATTCGGCCCAAGGCATCAGAGATAAACATCTGAGCGTCAGTCGTTTCGTCCAATTCAAATTTTAGTTGGGAGGATACCGAAAATGGGTTAGGCGAGACCGAGAGCGGAATCTCGTTCGCCGCTGGTTCGTAGGCCGCAGAGGTAAATCCTATGCAGACAAACCCATTCGTACGGGGGCATTCATTTATGTTGTAACCGACATTGCTTGTGTCGGGCAAGACCTTTACCAGTTCAAAATTCAAAGGAGGGAATGTGAGCAATTCGGTGATTTCAACGGGCGAACAGGTGCTGTCAGGCCCAATCACGTTGAAACGCATTCGAAAGATGGTGGTGCTGTCGGCCTCAGAATGGCCGGGAGGAAGGGAGAAATCGCCTTCCCACTGCAAGCGGACGAAGCCGCTGTCGAGCGCACGGGCAGTGTTGAAATCGCCCAGGGTCAAACCGTCGAGCCCGAAATTGTCTATTGCAAGGTACTTCAGCAATGTGGGATCCCAACGGACGACCATTTGCAGAGCCACCACGCTGTCAAAGTTCAGCACTTTGAGCGGCATAAGTTTGTTGCTGCCAGGCGCGGCATTGTTGATGAAAGGAAAGTAAAAACTTGCCCCTTGCGCTGATAGCGACAATGCTCCAAATAAAAGCCAAAGGCTTACAAATGTGTTGCGTATGCAAACATTCATGGGTAAAATAACAATTGGTGATGTCAGAAAATGAGCCGTGGATTAATGGCTCCTTACCGGGAAAACCGTTCTTGCAACGGAAGGATTAAAACAACAAAGGTGCGTTGGCAAAAAGCAGGCCAAAAAAAGCGGAAGTGCGCATTTTCAATTTGAAAACTGCGGCACCCGAAGGTCCAAGGGAATGTCCAATGTCCAACAAGAAATGTCCAAGGTTCTGGAAAAGAGGCGCGAAGGTATGAAAATAGGAACTCACTTGTTTGTTAGGCGATTCGACAAAAAAATGTCCAATGTCCAAGGGAATGTCCAATGTCCAACAAGGAATGTCCAATTTCCAAGTTTTCAAAGATGGACTCACCCGAAAAATTGATGGAGTCAGATTTGGAGCTATGAAATAAAGGCAATAAATTTACTATAAATTTTCCCACAATGAATCCAGAGAGAACTACAAAATATGACCTTGAAACAAGGTTGATTGAATTTGGGTCAAGAGTCATCAATGTGGCGGAGTCACTTCCTGACACAACTTCAGGAAAGCATCTTAGCGGACAGTTGGTACGCTCTGGTACGGCTCCAGCACTGAATTATGGAGAAGCGCAAGCTGCTGAATCTAGGCCTGATTTTATTCACAAAATGAAAGTCGCGCTCAAGGAACTGCGAGAAACCATGGTAAATCTCAAATTCATCTTGAAACGAAATTTTTTTCCGGAAGCAAGACTACTCCCCTTACTGAAAGAAAATGACGAATTGATTGCCATTTTCATCAAGAGCATCTCTACTGCCCAGGAAAAACTACCCAAAGGCAACAAGTAATGCCATTCCCTATTTCTTTGGACATTGGACATTCCTTGTTGGACATTCCCTTGGACATTCCCTTGGACATTCCTTGTTGGACATTGGATATTTATTTCCCGACCTTCGCGCCATGGCACTCCTCCCCTACCATCAGTCAGAACTCCTGGAGGCCGGCTGCGACGAAGCAGGCCGGGGATGCCTCGCAGGGCCAGTCTATGCTGCTGCGGTAATTTTGCCAAAAGATTTTCACCACCCATTGTTGAACGACTCCAAACAACTTTCAGAAATCCAACGTGACCAGCTGCGCGAAGTAATTGAAAAGGAAAGTCTTGCCTGGTCAGTAGCGGAAGTAAGTGCAGAAGAAATTGACCGAATCAACATACTCCAATCCTCGCTGCTAGCCATGCACCGCGCGCTCAACTCACTCAATACCCGCCCACAGTTCATCCTGGTGGATGGGAACAAATTCCATCCTTACCCTGCTACACCTCACCGCTGTGTGGTTAAAGGCGACAGTATATACGCCTCCATTGCGGCGGCTTCTATTCTTGCAAAAACCCACCGTGACGAGGCCATGCTTAGGCTACATTCAGCGCATCCAGAGTATCAATGGCAGCAAAACAAGGGCTATCCCACCGAGCTGCACCGAAAAGCCATTCGACAGCACGGCATTTCGCCCTGGCATCGTCGCACGTTTCAATTGCTCCCCGCCGGAGAACAATTGGCACTATTTTAACCCAACTCCGCCATTATATCAATCACTACAATACCAATCCACCAATCCCCATTATACCAATCACCATTCTCATAATTATGAAAGCATTAAAATACCTCCTTTTCATCGTGCTTGGCCTTGCCACTTTATGGCTTTTGTTGAGCTTTTTTGCCAAAAAATCCTACCGTATTGAACGCAGCATGGAGATTGAAGCTCCACGAGAAATCGTGTACGAGCAAGTGCGTTTGTTCAAGAATTTCACCAACTGGTCGCCCTGGCATTTTATGGACACAACCATGAAAACCAGCATTGAAGGCCCCGATGGGGAAGTGGGCACGGTGTACAAATGGAACAGCACCAATAAAAAAGTGGGGGTGGGTTACCAGAAAATTGTGTCGGTCAAGCCAGATCGAATAGATTATCAAGTAGATTTTGGCCTTGACACTTCACAGAGTTATTTCCTGATCCAAGGTGATAGCCAAATGACCAAAATTACCTGGGTGATGGACATGCACTTGCCATTCTCCATGCGGGTGGGTGGGTTATTCACAGACCTAAACGCCTTTGTAGGGGAGGATTACGAAACCGGCCTCGTCAATCTAAAAAAATACTGCGAGGCCCTCGCACCAAAAAAATACCGGGGCTATGTGGTGCGCGAAACCGAAAGACCCATTACTTATTACGCAGCCCTGCGTGATGTGGTTGATTTTCAAGATATTCCACAGTTTTTTACCGAAAACATTGGCAAAGTAATCGAGGAATCAAGCAAAGCGGGTGCAAAAATGATAGGGCATCCAACCGGATTCTTTTGGAGTTATGATACCATTGCTATGAATACAGATATGGCCGCCGCTATCCCGCTCGACAAACAAGTAAAAATGGCCAATGACGTGCTAATCATTAGTGTCGGTGGTAAGGCCCTGGTGATAGAGTATCTCGGCGATTTCGCCCTTACGGCAGAGGCGCACGCTGCTATGGACGATTACCTGGCGGATAAAAAACTCCAGTATGTCTCGCCCGTTATTGAGGAATATGTGACCGGCCCTGAACAGGAACCCGATACCGCCAAGTGGCTTACGCGGATTATTTATTTCGTGAGGGCGGATTCGAGCGCAGTTAAAAAATAGTGTCGCATAGTGTGGATATATGGTTATTTGTTGATTTGGTGATTTGGTTATTTGTTGTGCCAGAGCTTGGCATTCGTGGCTTCTTTCATGACAATACCAATGCCAAGCTCT
>JBJXGZ010000035.1:0-56870 GCA_046160625.1 Saprospiraceae bacterium | reverse complement strand
ATGGGGCGCCAAGACCGGGATTTGGGCGCGGAAAATTTCGGCGTGGCGTGGCGGTCCACGGCGGTTCAGGTGGCGAGGCGGGCGGCCTGAAATCGGGGAAGGGGATTTTTTTCACAGTCTGCGTTGGCTGCAATCGAAAAATTAAAATAAATAAAAATGAAGTATAAAATCATAACGATGTGCCTTTCAATTTTTTCCCTATTGATTGCCTTTTTTGCTTGCGACAAAGGGGATGACCCTATAACTGGAATTGGCGAAACCGTCTTTTTTAATGGAAAAATTTATACGGTAAACCCCGCCAGTCCTTGGGCGGATGCGGTATATGTTAAGGACGGAATAATAAAGTATGTCGGCACAAATGAAGCGGCAAAGAACATGGCTTCCAAAGATGCAGAACTAATTGATTTAGAAGGTGGATTTATGATGCCCGGCATCCACGATGTGCATGTGCACCCGCTCGAAGCGGCATCAGAAAACTTCAAATTTATTCTTGATGATAATGAAACCGACCCGGAAAACTATGCCGATGATGTCGCCAATGCCGGTGCCTCCAATCCCGGAACCGGCTGGTTGTTGGGCTGGGGGCATTTACTCGAAACCATTTTGGAAGCAACACGTGACCCAAAGGAAATCCTTGACGATGTAGTGTCTGACCGACCAGTTGCCATCATGGAACAAACCTCCCACTCCATCTGGTGCAACTCGAAAGCCCTGCAATTGCTTGGTTTTACCTCCTCTACGCCCAATCCGACAGGCGGCATCATCATGCGAAACAATAGCGGCGAACCAAATGGCATCCTTGTTGACAATGCAGGCGAATTGCTCATGGCTTTGGCACTTGCCCCAACGGCACAAAGCATGGAAAATGATTACAAAGGCTTGGTCGAATTTGCGCTCCCCGAATTGGCAAAGCACGGAATTACCTCTGTTTCGGAAGCCCGCACATTTTGGAAAAGAAATCAACAGGACACCTGGAAGAAAATCGAGGCTGACGGCAAACTAACCTGTCGGGTAAACCTTGGTTTGTGGGCTTACCCCATAGAAGAGGATGCGACACAAATTGCCTCCATCAAAGCCCTGTACAGCAACGACCCGAACAAGTTGTTGAGAATCAACCAAATAAAAGTCTATGCCGATGGCATTATTCACAACACCACCGCCGCCATGCACGATGACTACTTGATTGATTATTTTGCACTTGGCACGAATAAAGGCTTGAACTATTTTACTGAAAGTCGCCTTGCACAGTACATCAGCGCATTAGAAGGCACAGGTTTCGACTTTCACATCCATGCACTTGGAAACCGTGGTATCCACGAATCGCTCAATGCCGTTCAACAAGGCGGAACAAGCATGGGCAGACACCGCATTACACATGTTGAGTATGTTGACCCTGCCGATTACGGTCGTTTTGCTTCGCTGAATGTAACGGCTGATGCACAGGTGGCAGGCGACTTTACCCAACCCACTCATTGGCACGACAACGATTATCTTGTGGGAGCGGCTCTCGCCAGCAAGATTATCCCAATAAAAGACCTCAAAGCGGCAGGTGCAAGGTTGACTTTGAGCAGCGATTGGGATGTAAGCGACCTAAACCCATTTATCGGATTAGAAAATGCCGTAACCCGCACCCCACAAGAAATCAGTTTGGAAGATGCGGTCAGGGCATATACCATCAATGCCGCCTATGTAATGCGGCAAGAAAACAAAGTGGGAACAGTTGAGGTCGGAAAGGAAGCGGATTTGATATTGCTGGACAGGAATATATTTGAAATACCTGTCAGTCAAATCAGCGAAACGAAGGTGGATTTAACCTACTTAAAGGGCAAATTGGTCTATGAAAGATAAATAAAGCAGCCAACACCACATCTCCTATTTGCAGCAAGCCCAACCCGCAAGCCCAGCGCAGCCGTAAACGGCACCCATGCAAACGTTTGCGGACAAAAAAGTGAAATAAAACCGCGACAATCGAACTCAATACCCCTTTTGCGGCGGATTGAATTGAAAAAATTGCATTGCAGCGGCCATCACAAATGGCAGCTTATGTTTCTTGAAAAATTACCTCCCTCGCTGTCGCCAGGTGTTCCGCGCAGTCCATTCGCAGATCCGCCGTGTTTAGTGCGGCGTTCAGGAGTTGGCAAAAATGGCGATGCCCCTCTTGCCCGGGGCGGTAGTGGGCGCAATTAAAACACATGCGCTGCATTCCGATGATGCCCGCGCCTTGCAGTTGCCGGACCACGCCAAGCAGTTGTTCAAGCAGGATACCCTTTTCGGCAGCTGGGATTTTGGTGAGACTGCCTAGCATCGGGTTAGCAAAATTTGCGGTCTGGGCAACCGCAGATTTGCCCGCTTCTGTCAAGTGAATGGTGTGGCTACGGGTGTCTTTGATTTCAGTCTGCCGCTCAATAAAACCTTTCTGTTCGAGCGATTTCACCGCCTCGCTAACAGTGGGCTTGGTCAGGCAAAATTCCTTGGCGAGATAACTGACCTTGCATTTGTCGTCGCTGTGAAACCGGACGAATATCAGAATCTGGATTTGTATCGGGCTGATGCCCAGCACTTTTGCCTTTTCCCAGAGCAATACACGGAAGCCCTCGCTTAAGCGTTCGAGTGAGGCGATTATTTTTAGGTCAGGGTTGCCAATTTGGGCTTGCGGATCGAAAACGCTTTCGTTCATAGGTATAAAATAACGGGGCGGCAGGGAAATCCTACCGCTCCGTAATTGGAGTAGTCCTAATTTTTTTGTCAAAAAAAATCAGTTGCAGCCTTCCATCTCGATAATGTAGTAGCCTTTCGCCGTGATGGAATCCTCCATCGGTCCCTTGGCATTTTCAACGTGGCAAAACCGGCATTGCTTAGCGGTCAGCGGTTGCCCGTCCTGCCCTTTCGAGTGCAGGTACTCCTTACCGTAGCCGTAGATTTTTTCCAAGTCCTTTTCTTTGGAATCCACAAGGATGTCGAAGTGCATCACGCCGCCCTCCTTTTTGGGGACGTAGGTGTCGTAAACAGAAACTTTCAATTGCATGGGTGAATCATTTTTAGAATTGAAATTGAGCAGAGCAGCCCCGCCTATGGCAAGGCAAATGAGCCCTATCACCAGTAAGAAACTGAACCGTGAAAGCCCGAATTTGTGAAGGAAGCTATTATTTTTCATTGCTATTAAAAGTTAAAATTCGCCTTCTTTGATGTACGGATGGCACCAAAGCAGGGCAGTTAATGTAACGGGCGAGGTCTCTGCCAGCCCGTAAGTGTAGCCCGGAATTTGATTTGACATGAAATTGAATTTTAAGTTGCAATAACAAGTTCGGTATCCGAACCATTGAATCGACAGCAAATATAGATAGGATTCCGAACTATAAAATTTTCTGATGTTTTTTTTCCTTCATGGAAGCAAGAAAGACCGTTTGTGCAAGGAAAAGCAACAGGCAGCGGTGTGCGTCAGCACCTATGCTAATTAACAACCCCCAACTCCTTCCCCACTTTCGTAAACGCGGCCACCGCCTTCTCCAAATGCTCCATTTCGTGTGCGGCAGAAAGTTGGACTCGAATCCGGGCCTTGCCTTGGGCCACCACAGGGAAAAAGAAACCGATCACATAAATGCCTTCGTCGAGCAAACGCGCGGCAAATTTTTGCGCCAGGGGCGCTTCGTAAAGCATAATAGGCACGATGGGGTGCTCTCCGGGGATAATGTCGAAGCCTGCCTTAGTCATAGCAGTTCGGAAGTATTTCGTGTTGCGCTCGAGTTTGTCGCGCAGGGCTGTGCTGCCGCTGAGGAGTTCAAGGACTTTGATACTAGCGCCCACGATGCTTGGGGCCACCGTGTTTGAAAACAGATAGGGCCGCGACCGTTGGCGCAGCATTTCAACGATTTCTTTTTTGGCAGAAGTAAAGCCGCCACTCGCACCGCCAAGGGCTTTTCCTAGTGTCCCGGTGACAATATCAATTCGGTCCATCACGCCGCGATACTCGTGGGTACCGCGGCCGGTTTTGCCCAAAAAGCCGGAGGCATGGCACTCGTCAATACCTACCATGGCCTCGTAACGCTCGGCGAGGTCACAGATTTTGTCAAGTTGCGCTATGGTGCCGTCCATGGAGAATGCACCGTCGGTGAAGATGAGTTTACGGCGCGAACCTGCTGCTTCTTTAAGGCAGTCTTCCAGCGAATTCATGTCGTTGTGCTTGTAACGGTAGCGTTTGGCTTTGCACAAGCGGATGCCGTCAATGATGCTCGCATGGTTGAGCTCGTCGCTGATAATGGCATCTTCCTCGCCGAGCAAAACCTCGAATAGTCCGCCGTTGGCATCAAAAGCCGCTGCGTACAGAATGGTGTCTTCCATACCGAGGAATTTGGCGATACTGTGTTCGAGTACTTTGTGGATATCCTGCGTGCCGCAGATAAAACGCACACTGGATAGACCATAACCATGTGTTCGGATAGCATCAATGGCGGCTTCGATCACTTCGGGGTGACTGCTTAATCCAAGGTAGTTGTTGGCGCAGAAATTGAGCAGGTTGTGCTGCGCTGTGGTGTCAATGACCGGACCTTGGGGCGTGGTGATGACGCGCTCTTGTTTGTACAGACCGGCATCGCGGATGCTCTGAATTTCGGCTTGGAGGGCAGGTTTTACGTTGGTAAACATATGATGGTGATTGGTGAAATGGTGATTGGTGGATTGGTGAAATGGTGATTGGTGGATTGGTGAAATGGTGATTGGTGGATTGGTGATTGGTGATTGGTGATTAGTGATTGGTGCAACATCAAACTTGATATAATTTGAACCACAAAAGACACAAAAGAGCACAAAAGTAGCACGAAAGGTCTTTTGTGTCCTTTTGTGCCTTTTGTGGTTCAAATTACGCTAATCAATATCGAAATTCCATCACTTCCGTCTGCCCAATTCCTTTTGTCGCTACCACAAAAAATTTCCCAAAATCGTAATTGGGGATATTGTCAAAATCAAAACCGCCGCCATTCAATTGATTGAGCAAGTAGGGAATGGTGTTTTGATGACCAACGACCATTATTTTTTTGCCCCGACTTTCGGGCAGCAATTCCAAAAGCCATTCTTCCTGATTTCCGGGTTCGTACATCTGAACGGCTGCGGTATGGGCGCGTCGCTGCACGGGTTCTGCGGTCAATTGAACACGGCGGGCGCCGGAGGCAAAGACCAGATCCAGTCCTGAATCAGCCATTATCCGCCCCAGGTGTTCGGCACGGGCTTCCCCTGCTGTAGAAAGTTCGGGGTCGTAGGGATCATTGTCGTCTTTTTCGGCGTGGCGAACACAGAAAAAATGCGTCCATGCAGGGTCGCCCCAATGCGGGATAGCTTGTATGGAGCCGTCTGCAAAATGCAGTTGGCCGTCTTTTACAGATTTGAGGTAATTCAGCGGGTCCATATTCTGACAACTTGTGGAAAGGGCAAGCAAAGGTGCGGTAAAAAGTAAAAAGGGAGTGCACCTGATGGGAATTGTCTTTTTTTGTGGAGTTAATATGGGTCATCGGGTCATTAATCGTCATTTTTATCCGCATTCTACTTTTAAATACATGAAACTACATCTACGCTTATTTTTTCTGTTTTTACCGCTCTTGGCGCAAGCCCAAGAGGAAGAACTGCCTGTGCCGGGGCAAAACCTTTTTGTAAACCGCATTGCAGAGGCTCAAACGCTTGACCCAAGTCTAAATGGTTCAGGAATAACGGTTTCGATCAAGGAATTCGGATTTGACACGAAGGACGTGGATTTTCGGGGCCGTGTGCTTGCTTCACCCAATTCCGCGACAAATCTAACTACTCATGCCAATATCGTAGCGTCGCTGGTGGGTGGTGCAGGCAATTCTGACTTACAGGGGCGGGGCGCGGCCCCGGGTTGTTGGCTGGTATCGTCGAGTTTCGTTGGTCTTCAACCGGACGCTGATTATACCACCCAAGGCATTTCAGTTCAAAATCACTCCTACGGGATAGATATTCAGAATTGGTACGGCTCTGGGGCCGCTGCATACGACCAGACTACGATAGAAAACGATATGCTGCTCCACGTCTTTTCTGCAGGAAACAAAGGGGACAGCCTTTCTAAATCAGGCATTTATGCAGGAATACCGGGATTCGCCAACCTTACGGGCAATTTCAAAATGGCGAAGAATGTGCTGGTAGTTGGCGCCGTGGATTCGTTGGTACAAATGGGGCCACTCAGTTCGAGAGGCCCCGCCTACGATGGCCGCATTAAGCCAGATTTGGTAGCATTTGGATTGGATGGGACCTCCGGGGCAGCAGCACTTGTCAGTGGGGCAGCCGCTGTGATTCAACAGAGCCTAAACTCCTCGCCCAACGGTATTCACAGATCAGACCTGGTGCGGGCAATTTTGATCAATTCGGCCGACGATCTAATATCTCCGGGACCTGATTTTGAAAGTGGGTTCGGCAATCTGGATTTAAAAAATGCTGTGGAAACCATTTACAATCAAAGGTATACGACAGAAATAATCACGCAAGGACAAACCATCGCCATACCACTCAACATTCCCGCTAATGTCCGCCAACTCAAGATCACCCTTGTCTGGAACGACCCAACTGCCTCAATGCTCACACCAAAAGCGCTGCTCCACGACCTCGATCTGAGTTTGCTCGACCCCCTTGGCAACGAATATTACCCTTGGGTTTTGAACGCTTTCCCGCACAAGGATTCGCTGCGTCAGCCTGCCCATCGCGGGCGCGATTCCATGAATAATGTGGAGCAAATCATGATTGATTTCCCGAGCGAAGGTCTCTGGGAAATCCGGGTAGCGGCGCCGCAATCTTTGGCAGGCTTACAAAACTTTGCGCTTGCATGGGATTGGGATTTACTCCAGCAATTCGAATGGTCTTACCCAAGCTTAAACGACCCCGCCCCGGCCAATCAAGAAGTAATCCTTCGCTGGAAAACGAACTTTCCTGACACCTTTGCCCGGCTCGAATGGCGGGCTTGGCCAAGCCCCGATTGGCAATTAATTGAGGATTCTGCAATGCTATCACCCGGCTTGAGGCGTTGGAAATTGCCTGACACCTTTGCCGATTGTCAGCTTCGGATGCTTGTTGGAGGCCAGGAATTTCTTTCTGACATCTTTCTGGTTTCCAAAGAATTGCGCATGAAAATCGGGTTTAACTGCCCAGATTCGGTGATGCTTTATTGGAATGCTGTTCATCCAAGCGCTCAATACCAACTTTTCGGTTTGGGGGTAAAATACCTCGAACCCATTTCAATCGTGTCTGACACTTTCATCATTTTACCTAAACCTGCCTTTCAACAACCACGCTTTGCTGTCGCCCCGTTGGTGCAAGGAAATGCCCTGGGGCCGCGCAGCCCGGCGCCCGATATTTCGACTCAAGGGGTGGAATGTTATTTCAGGAATTTCTTGGCTGATCTGAACGCTGATGATCAGGTGGACCTGAGCCTGGGTATCGGCACAACGTATGGGCTTTCCAAAGTGTTTTTTGAAAAGTATTCCGATGGAGAATTTGCCGTTCTGAATGAGCAAATCGCAGATAAAGAGGAATTTGTATTTACGGATGAAAGTCTACAAACTGGTGCAAATACCTATCGTCCCCGCCTATTATTTGACAATGGTGCAATGCTTTTGGGCGATCCAGTCACCGTTTATTATAGCGGCAAAAACGGATGGTGGGTGTTTCCAAACCCGGTATCCTCTCAGGGTATTTTGAACCTCGCTGTGTCCCCGGAAGAGCAGGCTGAATTTTACTTGTATGATGCCCTGGGCAAGCTTGTTTTAGAAAAAACAGCAGATGAATTGTTGCTTGAAATCCCATTGAGCGGGCTTGTCAAGGGCATTTATTTTTATAAAGTCCATGATGGGAAAGTGTTTCTGGGGGGAGGAAGATTGGTAGTTGAGTAGCTCGAAATTTATTTCGACTTGATTGACGAAATAAATTTCGCCCTACAAAATTGGCCGCCCGATTTTATTCGAGCGGCCAATTTTTATTGACGAAATAAACTTCGCCCAACAATATTAAAAATCAGTGCCG
Source organism: Saprospiraceae bacterium (assembly GCA_046160625.1). Taxonomy (GTDB): domain Bacteria; phylum Bacteroidota; class Bacteroidia; order Chitinophagales; family Saprospiraceae; genus M3007. The sequence goes on along the minus strand of JBJXGZ010000035.1, from coordinate 48,854 downwards.
ATTAATATAGAAAATCCAGTGCTACTTTGTCACTGGCTATGAAAGGACGGTCGGTAGTGGCACTGAGGCAAGCCAGCATCCAGGAATCTGGGACAGCATGAGTAGTAGGCGTACCAGGTATGTGTATAGCGCCTACGCCACCATCACCTTCGTTGCCGCCGGAGCCGCAGCTGTAAGAACGGTTCGCATAATCAGTGTGGCGGAAACCGATGCAGTGCCCTATTTCGTGTGCCATCACAGTGGTCACGAAGCCGAGGGAATAGTTTTCGTATGTTTTATTGAACTTTACTTCAGAGTAGGGATTCCCGCCACTTGGAAAACCTGCAGAAGCGATGTAATTTCCACCGTTGACACGTCTTATGTGGATATTGCCGCCACTGTTGCCTACTTCCTGAAATGTTAGTTGAAGGTTTTCAGCATTGTAACGCGCAATAGCAGCAGTAACAGCATTTTTCGCATTGGTACTGAAATTGCTAGAACGGCTGATCGTAATAACCCGTGGCAAACCAGTCACGAGGTTAGTAGTGCGGTACTGCTCTTCATTGCCCACAATCAATGAATGGGCCAGATTCATAGGCTTGTCAAGGTCTTCGTTGGCAATAAAAATGTCGTTTTCAACAATGTAGCCACCTTCGACAGCGAATGCATCCTCCGAACCGAAACCAAGTGCTGTGATTTTTGCTTTGATTTCTGCAGAAAGGCCTAGGTCATTGTTGCTGGTTGGATCATTTTTGGAGCAGGAATTAAGCCCTGCAAAAAGAAGCGCAAGGGCGGCGAGGGTCAGAAAACGTTTTTTCATGTAAAAGAACAGTTTGGATTTGATGAAAAGAAATAGTGATTAACTGCGCTAATGTATATGATTAGGGAATATCATTTCCAAACAAATTCAAATCATTGTTATTTGGCAAATTTTCTTTGGTATAGTCTAAAAATACATCTATTTTTAGAAATTTAATTTGGAAACCGCAACGAGCAATCAGCGTTTAATATTCTTTCCACAGGTATTCCGAATCTCCAATATTGCGGGAAGCGACGACGAAGAATGCGCTGAAGTTTTTTTCATCAAGGTCAGGAAGTGTGGAACCAGATCCCATCAATTTATTGACCATTCGAGGCACTGTATTGGAATGACCTACTACGAAAATGCGTTTGCCTCGGTTAATAATCAATTGATTGGCAAGCCAGGCATCCGAAAACTCATAATTAATAGGCAACGGAATGTTGCTGTAGTGTGCCTGCACTTTTTCAGCAGTCGTACGGGTTCGCTTAAAATTGGTCGTGTACACAGCATCAAGGCCTGCATCTTTCATGATTTCGCCCAGCCGATCGGCACGGGCCATGCCTTGCCCCGAAAGTGGGGGGCCTGGAGGATCGGGAGCACCGGGAGCAAGTACCGCTTTTTCCGCATGGCGCACAAAGAAAAAGTGGGTCCAGCCTTCTTCATTCCAATGCGGAATATCCGTGGTTTTGCCATCGAAAAAATAGAGTTTCCCTTGCGCGACTCGGACAACCTTGCAGGAATCGCAGCCACACAAAAAGCAGGCAGCGAGCACGAATGCAAGTAAAAAGATGTTTTTCATTAGTATAGGTGGTTAGAAAAAGTGAAATGAAAAATTTGAAAGCCTCTTAAATGAAGCATGCCATCGAAAATGTGAACTCAATTATTACAACACTACTTCTACTTGTCCGCGCAGCAAATCCTCGAACGTGTCACGTTCCCTAATCAAATGTGCTTTCTCCTTGTAAATCAGCACTTCAGCGGGACGCAGACGAGAGTTGAAATTAGAAGCCATCGTAAAGCCGTATGCACCGGCATTGTAAAAGCACAAAATATCGCCCTCCACCACTTCGGCTATTCGACGATCAGCAGCGAAGGTATCGGTCTCGCAGATATTACCCACAACATTGTAAATTCGGGGTTTGAAGCTTGGTTCCGACACGTTCACGATTTTATGGTACGAGCCATAAAACATAGGACGAATGAGGTGATTAAACCCGGTGTCGAGTCCAATAAAGGCAGTTGATGTAGTCTGTTTCACCAGGGTGCATTTTGCAAAAAAATAGCCTGCCTCACTCACCAGGAATTTGCCCGGCTCAATCATCAGGGTCAGTTCGCGGCCATATTCCTTACAAAATTGCACAAAACGCTGGCTGAGTTTTTCACCCACTTCCTCCACATCCGTTTCGATGTCGTCGGGTTTGTAAGGCACTTTAAAGCCGCTGCCAAGATCTATGTATTTCAGGTCGGGGAATTTTTTGGCCGCTTCAAAAAGGATTTCTGCACCGCTCAAGAACACGTCCACATCTAATATGTCGGAACCGGTGTGCATGTGCAAACCCTCCACCTTAAGTTTTTGATTTTCAACGATTCGCATCACGTGAGGCAGCTGGTGAATGCTGATACCGAATTTGGAATCTATATGGCCGACACTTATTTTTTCATTGCCACCAGCCATCAAATGCGGGTTGATGCGGATACAAAAGGGCACGTCGGGATGGTGAAGCCCCCAGTTTTCGAGCATCGGGATGGCATCAATATTGATTTTAATGCCAAGGCCGACGGCCTCTTCATATTCGTCTATTCCAGCAAAATTGGGCGTGAAAAGAATGTCCTGCGGCGGGTAGCCTGCCAGAAGCCCAAGTCGGACTTCGCCGATAGATACGCAGTCCAAAGCCGAGCCCATTTGACGCAAAAGACGCAAGACGGCGAGATTGTTCAATGCCTTGCAAGCATAGTGGACGCGAAATTTCGGATAGGTATAGGCCGCAGTGATACGACGATATTGGCGTTCGATAGTGGCCGCGTCGTATACGTAAAGGGGAGTGCCGTATTGTTTGCAGAGTTCGAGCGGGTCTATGCCGCCAGGGAATTGGTATTTGCCGTTGATGAGTTCCATGGGGCGAAGGTAGAAAGTCGGGGCTCAACATGTGGCATCCCTAATTTTGAGTCTATTTTGGGTTTGAATGATGATTGACGAGTACATGATTGTTGATTTTTGAAGTAATGGACGATGTAATTATTGACGATGGCTGCACATCGGCCATTTTCAATCCACCATTCCATCAAAAATCAACAATCATGTACTCGTCAATCATCATTCAAAAAAACCATAGAATGCACAAAATTCGGAATGACCTATGTTAAGCCCTACTTGTTTTTTACGATTTTATGCCCGATTCCCGTCTCCATTTCCATCAGAAAATAAATGCCGTTTGGATAGCCCGAGAGGTCTATTTCACCTTGACCCTGAATGGTTGGGGTCGAAAGTACCTGCCCGAAAGCATTACGCAGGCAGAGCGTGGTGGCTGTTTCGCTGCGCACGGAGAGGATATCTGCGGTAGGGTTGGGGTATATTGTGATGCCCTCCAGGGTGGTCGGCGCTTCTCCCGTGGGTACGGTTTCGGGGGCGAGTTTTATGACCCAGTAATCCCACGAGCCGAAACAGTTTTCGGTTTTGTTGCCCGAAATATTGGAATCGGATAATCCGCCGAGGATATAGCCGCCGTCGGAAGTCTGTTGGAGGGAATAGAGCCGATCAGTTTCGGTTCCGCCGATTGTTTTCTGCCATTGGATAGTGCCTGTGGCATCCAACTTCACCACCCAAAAATCCTCTTCCATCCCCCAACTGTTTTCAGTTTTGTCGCCCGAAATATTGGAATAGGAATATCCTCCGAGGATATAGCCGCCGTCGGCAGTTTGTTGGAGATGTTGGAGGTAATCTTCGTCGTTTCCCCCGATGGTATTTTGCCATTCGATAGTGCCTGTGGCACCCAACTTCACCACCCAATAGTCTGGATGCCCCAAACAGTTTTCAGTTTTGTCGCCCGAAATATTGGAATAGGAAAATCCGCCGAGGATATAGCCGCCGTCAGCAGTCTGTTGAACAGAAAGCATTGTGTCAAAGAGGGTGCCACCGATGGTGTTCTGCCATTGGATAAAGCCCGTCGCATCCAACTTCACCACCCAGAAATCGTTGCCTCCCAAACAGTTTTCGGTTTTGTCGCTCGAAATATTGGATAAGGAAGCTCCGCCGAGGATATACCCGCCATCAACAGTCTGTTGTATGGAATAGAGCCGATCTGATTTATTTCCGCTGATTGTATTCTGCCATTGGATAGTGCCTGTGGCATCCAACTTCACCACCCAAAAATCATCCTCCCCCAAACCGTTTTCAGTTTTGTCGCCCGAAATATTGGATTGGGAATGTCCTCCGAGGATATAGCCGCCGTCGGAAGTCTGTTGGAGATCGATGAGTTGGTCGCCGTTACTCCCGCCGATGGAGTTCTGCCATTGGATACCACCAAGAGCATCCAATTTCACCACCCAATAGTCTTCATACCCCTGACTATTTTCGGTTTTGTCGCCCGAAATATTGGAAGTGGAATACCCGCCGAGGATATACCCACCGTCTAAAGTCTGTTGAATAGACTCTAGTCGGTCGAGACCAATCCCTCCGATAGTGTTTTGCCAAAGAATAGAACCCGTAGCATCCAACTTTACTACCCAGTAGTCCCAATTTCCTAAGCAGTTTTCAGTTTTGTCGCCCGAAATATTGGAAGTGGAAGATCCGCTGAGGATATACCCCCCGTCGGCAGTCTGCTGGAGGGAAAAGAGAAAGTCTGCGTCGTTGCCTCCAATAGTATTCTGCCATTCGATAGCTGGTGCTTGGGCAAAGAGTGGGGTAAGGGCGCAAAGGGTCGCAGCGAGAAAGGAAAAGATTTTTTTCATGATAAAATTGATTTGAATTCAGTTACTAAGGAACGGGGGAATAATAACCCGTTCCTAAGTTCTGTTTTAGATACTAGGCGAAATAAAATATAGCATTGGGGATGCACAAAAGTGCAGCCCATTTTGAGTCAAAAAAAGGACACTTTTTGAAGATTTTTCCGGCCAACTCAGGCTCAGCTCGGTTTTCATTTCAGCCGCAAAATATTTCCCATTTTACCCGCCGTAGCCTTAGCAGAGGAGGGCTACTTCAGCCGCAAAATATTCCCCATTTTACCCGCCGTAGCTTCAGCGAAGGAGGGCTACTTCAACCTCAATATATTCCCCATCTGATAACAAGACCGACACCTCGGCTCATAATGCCCCTTTTCGCCGAGCAGCACCACCGAGTCCTCCTCGGCCAAACGATAGGAATGTGTGGCAAGATTGCCACAATGTGGGCAGATAGCATGGACTTTGGTCACGTATTCCGCCACAGCCAAAAGCGCGGGCATAGGCCCGAAGGGTACGCCGCGATAATCCATGTCCAGGCCCGCTACAATGACGCGGATACCGCGCAGGGCGAGTTCCTGACAGACATCGGGCAATTCCATGTCAAAAAATTGTGCCTCGTCCACGCCCACTACCGTGGTGTCAACGCTGATTTCCAGGAGTTTGGAAGAATCTCCGACTGGCTGTGCGAGCAAGGACGTGGTATCGTGCGACACGATGGCCGTTTCGTCGTAGCGAGTGTCAATCTTAGGCTTGAAAACCTCGACTTTCATCTCGGCTATTTTGGCACGCCGAAGCCTGCGAATAAGCTCTTCCGTTTTGCCGGAAAACATGCAGCCGCAGACGACTTCTATCCAGCCTCTGCGCTGTCCTTTGAAATGTGGTTCTAAAAACATAGAAAACTTTCGGAAATTCGCCGGTGAAAATAGGCATTGTTATCAAACCCTCCCGCTAATGGATTTTCAAAAAGCAAAATTTTATCTCGACAAACTCAATCGCGAGTTCGCGCGTATGAGCAAAGACCCGGAAAATACCATCCGGCTTGACGTAGACATCATGGCCTCATACGTCCGTGAACTATATGATGCAGTTCTTTCGCAATCAAACGTTTACGACACGCCCCCAAAGGCTGAGCCAGCCCCCGTCCGCCTACCCCATCGCCCACAAATTGTAGAGCCAGTTGTGGAGATTGCCCCCACTCCCCCACCCCCGCCGGCAGTGGCGGAAGTTCCACCTCCTGCACCGCCAGCTCCTGCGCGTGAAGAGCCCCCAGCGCCCGCACCTCCGCCACCAGTCGAGGAGCCTCGGCCAACCCCACCTCGTCCGTCCGTCTCCACCCCCCAAGGACTGGATGTTTTATTTGAGGAAAAACAAGCCAAGGAAATCGCAGAAAAATTGGCCGAAACTGCAATCGCAGACCTTAAAAAAGCCATCCCGCTCAACGACCGGCTGCTGTACACCAGCGAACTTTTTTCGGGCGACGGCAAAGCATTTGAAGAGGCGCTTGCTACGCTCAACACGGTTCGGAACTTTGAAGAAGCACGCGACTTCCTCGTCCAGAGCTGTGCTGTTTATTACACCTGGACCGATAAAAAACGGCTTGACACCGCCAAGGCGTTTATCAAATTGGTGCGGAGGCGGCATAAGTAATTGGGATATTAGGAAATTGGGATATTGGGATATTGGGATATTAGCTCGATGACGGAGCTCCCAAATGATGACTTATGAAAAAAATACTCATCGTCGGCCAGGGCATTGCTGGAACTATGTTGGCCTGGTCGCTGCGTCGGCGGGGGTGTTCTGTATTCATTGCAGATGGAACCCTGGCGGGAAGCTCCTCCAATGTTGCGGCAGGGATCATTAATCCTGTTACTGGAAAGCGGTTTGTGAAATCGTGGCGTTTCGACGAGTTTTTTCCGGTTGCAAAAGAGATTTATCAGCAAATCGAACTTGAATTCGGCATTTCTATTTGGGAAGAACGCCCTACCCTGCGCCTGCTTGGCACTCCGGAAGAAGCCAACGATTGGGCCATCCGTTGTGCCCAACCCGACTATGCCGATCATTTGAGCGAAACCGAGAATGCCGGCGCCTGGGGAGCGTTTTTAAAACCCGGTTTTCGTTTTGGCCTAATTCAGAAATCTGCCCGCGTAATATTCCCTTTGCTCCTTTCTACCTTTCGGAAAAAAGCCCAACAAGCGGGTTTTTTTATTGAAAAAAGTATTGATTACCAGGATGTTGAAACCCTGCTTCGGCAATACGACCATATCATTTTTTGTGAAGGATGGCGCGCAGAGGCCAATCCTTTTTTCCCGGAAAGCCAGTTTCGTGTTTCCAAAGGGGAGGCCTTGATTATTCGATTTCGGGAACAAATTGATAGTCTGACTGGTAGTCAGACTATCAATACCATGCCCACCGAAATGATCAAAAAAACCATGTTGCTTGTCCCAATGGACGATGATAACTATTGGGTTGGCAGCACTTACAGATGGCATTTCGATGATACGCTGCCGGGTGCGGAAGGGCGCGATTACATACTTAGCTACTTACACGAGATGTTCGACGCGCCTTTCGAGATTGTCGAACACGTATCGGGCATTCGACCTACGATGATTGATCGAAGGCCCGTTGTTGGCCAAAGCAAATTGAATCCCAATGTTTTCATTTTCAATGGCTTGGGAACTAAAGGGGCTTTGCTTGCACCTTATTTTGCGGAGCAGTTGGCGGAGGAGATTTGTAAATCGAGATGAATTATGTCTCATACTAGATTTTTACAAATCGCAAATTGTTTTGATTTGAGATTGCAGATTACATGATTTAAGATTTTAGATGTTGCCCACTAGAACGAAATACTCGGAAATTGTCCACTTTACCTACATTATCTCCCACGCTTGCGCTTCAACTCTTCCAGGTCATGCGGCTTGGGGCAGCGGTGCTGACAGGTGTACTGCTAGCCAAAAGTGGCCTGCCTACAGCAGAAATCGGCGCCTGGGAAATGTTGCTCTATTTGGGCACGACGCTCACATTTTTTTGGGTCAATGGGCTGTTGCAAGGGATTGTGCCCGTTTATTCAAAACTTGATACAGAGCAGCGCAAGACCTTCATTTTCAATCACTTTTTACTTTTTTGTGTCATTGCTGCCGCCCTTTTCCTCTTGCTCATTTTTGGAGAAAATTGGATCGCGCCTGCGCTGACAGGAATGCCGGAGGTGCCGCATTTCAAACTGTTCGCTTTTTACCTTCTGTTGAATTTGCCGACATTTCCTGTGGAATATTTATACCTCCTCCACGAACGCCCTCGAAGCATCGTGGCCTGGGGAGCCATTACTTTTGGGCTACATGCGCTAGCGTTGTTTATTCCCATAAAAATGGGGTATGGACTGGAGGGAGGCATTACTGCACTGGTGATTTTGAGCGCCTTTAAATTCTTGTGGACAGCCGGACTGGCCCTGCACTTTGGTAAAATTGGTTTTGACAAAAAAATACTGATTTCCTACCTCATTTTTTGCGCCCCGCTCATGCTAAACAGCGTGGTAAGCAACCTCATGCTGATTTTCGACAACTGGCTGGTGGGTTGGCATTACAGCGACCCGGAAATCTTTGCGGTGTATCGTTTTGGGGCCCGGGAATTCCCCCTTGCCCTGGCATTGGTGGGCGCACTCGGCACGGCTGTGATTCCGTTGCTTACGAGATCGCCTGAATTGGGTTTATCTGAATTAAAGGCGAAGTCTACCCGTTTGATGCACTTGCTTTTCCCTGTGACAATCATCCTGTTATGTGTAAGTAAGCCGCTTTTCCCGATTGTATTTAACCCAGATTTTGCAGCGAGTGCGGGCTTGTTCAACATCTACCTGCTCACCTTGATGAGCCGGGTACTGCTACCAGCGTCTATTGTGATGTCCAAAGGCGATTCGCGCAGCATTTTTTTTATAAGCCTGCTTGAGATGTGCATAAAGTTTGTCCTCGGATTCCTGTTCATCCAATACTGGGGATTGCCGGGTTTGGCCTATTCCGTCGTGATTTCCTATTGGGTGGAAAAACTTGGGTTGATCTGGATTTTGGAGAAAAAACACGGCGTGCGGACGGGTGATTGGGTGGATTGGAAATGGTATCTTTTTTACGGGGCTGTGCTGGTATGCGGCTATGGTTTTTCCTGTTTTTAAGTACCGTGCTTTGCCCTCATTTTTGTTTTCTGAAAAATATTTTCAGAAAAATAGTAGCCCATTACCCTTGCACACCAAATAGTGTTCGCCTACTTTTGGGGGCGACATAACCACTCCCGCTTGTTCGGCCTGATTTAATCCCACATCAAACGCGCCTCTTCTTCTGAATTTTAACAGAGGCAGGGGCGTTGAGATTTTTGGGCGAACTGCGAGAGACCTCAATACCCTCTCGAATGTTAGACGACCTAAAAAAAGAATTTGAGCAAATCAGGCAAGCCATTGCCGATGGCGACAGAGAAGCGGCCATGGAGATGCTCAGCCAACATTGCACACCGGGCGACCCGCTGCACGACAGCCTCATTTTATTGGATACCAGGCTTTCCAACCTCCAACAATCTGTAATCGAAGGTGTCATTTCCAGGGAGGACGAAAATATTGAGCGCAACGGCATCAGCAAGGGCTTGTTGCATCTTGTAAAAACACTGGAGGCAAGGGCAGAGCACCCGCTTCAATCCTCCCACCAGGTGCTAGAGCCGCCTAAAGCACCGCCTGTAACCGAACATTCGGAAAAGGAGCCAACACCCAAAAGTAAATTGGATGTGCGTAAATGGGCAATTGTAGCAGGGCTTTTGTTCACGGTGCTCACGATTTGGGGCATTATTAGTTGGGCTTCCAAACACCCTTCCGCGCCGATTACCCGCGACCTGTCATTGCAACTTGCCGTGACGCCTTCCGATATACCCATAGGCCCTTTGGGGAAAGCCCGGATTCTGATTGGAAAGTACACTTCCGAACAAGGCAATGTGCCATCTGATGGGGTATTGATGTTAAAAAACATCCCTATTCAATCAGAAAATGATACAGTAAAAATTTTGCTCCCCGATTTGAAATACAAGCACGAAATAGTATGGCAGAATCGGAATGCAAAAAACGGATTAAAGTACCAGATCGTCCTGAAAACCAATACGTTCAGTGGAAAAGTGCTGCGACCTGATTTGCGCCCTGTCCCCAATGTCGACCTGGAAATTGAGGGCGGGCTTGCCCGGGCCACTACTGATGCTGAAGGCAATTTTTCATTTGTTCTGCCTGATTGGGGTGCGAGTAATGTGCAATTGGTAATGCGCCGAGGAGGCAAAGTTGTGGTGAATAGAAAAGTAGGGCTTACCGCTGCTGTCTTTAAGGACCTGAAGATCCCAGATTGATAAAACCACTATATTTCATACAATCCCCCCCGCCATGAGACAAAAAATACTGCTTTTCATTCCATTGTTTTTTCTGTTGACCGGGCATTGCGTCGCCCAGGATGGTCCCAGTCGCGAGCTCTCAGGCCGCGTGGTCGAAATTCGGGACGGTGAAGCTTTTGGTGTCCCAAATATTACCGTCAATATTGTTGGCTTCGATTTTGACGTGACTAAAGCAAATGGCAGTTTTTCGCTTCAATTGCCGCCCGACCGCGACCATGTCTCGATTGAGTTGGAAAACACTTCCAGTAAAATTGTGTCGCCTTATTCTGGTGTGGTGAATTTGCCCCATGATCACGATTTGCAAATCGTGATATGTGGCGAAGAAAACCGCAGGCTTAGAGAGAAATTGAACCAGGTCAACAGAAACATCGGCAAGCTGGAAAAAGAAAGAAAACTGAACACGCGGCAATTGCAGGCAATGCGCCAGACCTTGCTTGACACCATCATTCACTTTGAAATGGTCATTGGGAGGCTGAACCAGCGGCTCGAAAAATCGGAAGCGGAAAACACCGCACTTTCTGAAGAACTGGCTGCCCGCGATGAACGAATTCGCACCCTGGAAGAATCTGAACGCAATCTCGTGGAAGCATTAAGCGAGGCACTGAAGGTAAAATTCCTAAAGCAAAAAGAGATTTTTGAAGGTATCTCCGCTGATTTGATTACCTATACCGACCGGCTCAAGGACCTTCGAGATCGCTGTACTCCAAAACAACTTTCATACCCTTTTCACAGCCCTGAAGCCTCTGCCCAGTTGGGCAATAAGATCAAGGAATACAACGAGATACGTCATGTGATCGTAAAGAACCACCACGCCAATAAGCTCATAGTGCGAGAATATTGGGCGGAAATAGAAGTGGCCGATCTCCTGGAATCAACGTACGATTACCTGCTCAAAAATGTTCACGAAGACATTGTATTGCCGATTGACAGCCGTGTTTTCGGACCCGTCCGCGAGGTAGCCACCAATCAGACCGGCCCAGGAAAGGCCCAAAAAAGCGCCCAAGCTGCAGCAAAAGCATTGCTGCCTGAACTGAACGCATCCATTCAGGAATTAGAAAAACGTACGCAGCAAACCATTCTCATGATGTCTACAAACATTTGACAATCAAACCTTTTTTAACTTTTTATCATGAAACCATTACTCTACAATGCCGCCGCCATGGCCCTCTTGGCCTTTGTTCACAGCGCTTGCAACCCTGATTGCAATACGCTGATCAACTTGCAATCTTCCACTACCCTCAACCCCACAGGCTACGAAATCTTGCTTACCGCCAACCCACTCAGCGACCTGGAAGGCCGAAAAGTATTTTTTGGCGACGTAGAAGCCTCTAGCGTTTTCCATGAAGGTTTTGGCTTAGTCGTTGAAGTTCCTGCGGGAGTGTCAGGTGGTGTCGAAATCAGGATTGAAGACCCCGATTGCCTCGATGTACAGGCCATCCCCTTTAATGTGGTAGATCCAGAATATTTTGTGAAAAATATTGATTTTGTGCCTCCTACCCCCCCGGACATCATCATCCCAGAGATCCCGATTGCTTTCCCTACTTATGTTGACAATGCCTGGCTCAGCGCCGACAATCCGGGCTACTGCCTGTGGTTTAAAATGCACAAAGTGAACGGACAAGAAAGTTCTTTAGTGAACCCTGATAGCAGTTTTGAGCAATCTACCTGTAAGTGCGAGCAAGACTATAGCATTTCACAGCTTCCTTATGCTATGAATCGGATGGGAGGAGTGATTGATAAAGAAAGCAATTTCATCCATATTTTTATTGACAGAACACCCATTGGAGGCACCATCGAAGAGTTTTCTGGAATGTTCATCGATCTGGCTGCAACCTCATACCTGAACAACCTTGGCACCCTCAACTGTCCCAGCCCTTGCTTTGTATCCGGGGCACATCCTCCTACTACGGGACACATGTTGCTGCTCACCTCCAAACAAACAGGCAGGCAGGTAGTAGCTTATCAAAAAGTACCTTAATCAATTTTAAAATACTCGCCATGAAATCACTCTATTCAATACCCTCCAGGCTGCGATTCGCAGCAACTTTACTGCTCTGTGGTTTTCTTTCGGTCCAAATTGCCGCCCAGAGCGAAGGCGACAAGGAAGAAAATCCCAATCTCTACACAGGAGTTTCTGCCGTGATCCTGAAAAAGGATCAGACCGAAATCAATCTGGTCAACAGCCTGAGTTCTTTTTGGATCGCCATCAATGATTACAATGGTGAAATCCAGGCTACGCGCATTACCAATCGCTACCGTTACTCCCGGGCCGACCATCTCCTTCGGGTATATCACGGGTTTTCCAAAAATGGTCGCTGGGATTTAGGCGCCGACCTTTACTACACCCGTACCCGGCTCGACGATGAAGCCCGCAGTTCGGCCCTTCGGGTCTTTGGAAGTGACGACTCCGACAATGGAAAAACGTACAGCAGCGTATCGGCTGTTGGCGTACAAGTCCGGTTCATGCCCTTCCGCAATCTCCCGGAACTTACCCTGCGCGCTGGTTTGAGTCAGCCGCTCGCCCGTTCGGAAGAATTGCGCCTTCGACTGAATGCTCAGCGCACGCAACTGTTCCTCTCCGGGGTGTATTCTACTCGGATAGGGCCGAGTTCGCTCGTCTTTTTACAGGCTGATATGAAATCATTTTTGCGCACGGAAGAAAACAAAAGAGCCCTTTTTGTGCCCGGCACTGCCGGTTATATCGTGTTCGAAACGCCCAATCAGCAATGGTTTTTCTTCCCCGGCTTATCGTACAACATGGTGTTGCAACAAGGCGCAAAAGGCAGCAAGTACAAAAAATCGAGCGAATCCATGTTCGGAAACCTCGGGGTGCTTTATCGCCCCAATCTGAATCTGAGCCTTCTGCTTTCCGGGCAAATCCCGTTCATCTTTGAAAGCGGAAGCACGCGTTCTATTTGGGTTAGAGAGAGTTATGTAGGAGTGAATCTGGGGGCTCGGTATATTCTTTGAGATTCGAGGCATAATGATGTCGTCTCTGTAAAGTAGCTTTTTTGATTGATGATCAATAGATTACATGATTGTTGATTTTTGATGGAATGTAAGATTGACAATGGCCGATGTACAACCATCATCCATTATAATATCGTCCATCACTTCAAAAATCAACAATCATGTAATCTATTGATCGTCAATCAAAAAGTCAAAAACTGAAGACTACCACCGGAACACCCCAATTTGGCAATCTCGTATCATCACCTCGCATTGACGTACCATGCTGATTTGAACAATACCTGTGCGTTTATCCGTCGCGCCGTAGAGGTTTGGGGAAATCTTTACCGCCCAACCATCCACAATTGGTACAAGCAAAAGAAAGCCTTGCGTTTTTGGAGTGACAGCAGGAGGAGCAGGGCAAGAAATAACCCCGCCAAAAACACCATCAATCATCTTATAACCCCCAACTCAAGTTCGGCGGTTTCAAGATGATAGATGTGGTTCGAAGAATACTTGGCCGATAGCCCGTCTCTATGGAACTTCTGGCACTGATTTCTCTACGAATCCTCCCCCACCCCCAACGCTTAATATTTTCTAGCCCGAATCCTTCCTTCAGAGCCGAAAACCACGCTACTTTTATCCCACCAAACCGTTCTATGTATGATGTATGATGTATGATGTATGATGTATGAACTTTGAACCTTTTATCAAGCCGTTCCTATTTCATACATCATACATCATACATCATACATCATAGTTCATACATCATACATCACATCATTTCCACCTAAACTATGCGAAAGCAATTAGCCTATGCTCTTCTCGCCACAGCCGCCGCTGCTGGTCTGTTTCTGCTCGTCCGTAACCAAAAAGTTGTCAAAAACGAGGCTTATTACGAGGCAGTTTCCCAATACATCTATGCCTTCACTTCCGGCTCCATCAGTCGGGATGATGTGGTGCGCGTAAGGTTTGTCAACGCCGCTGTTTCACAGGAGCAGGTTGGCAAAGAAGTGCCAGCAAGTGTGTTTTCCACCGACCCAAAAATAGAGGGCAAAGCCGTGTGGGAAGACGATAGAACCATAAAACTCACTCCTGCTCAAGCACTTACACCGGGAAAACGCTACACAGCACACGTTTCGGTCAAACGCATTTATTCCGATTCGCCAAGCCTCGCACGAGCATTTGAATTTGATTTCAACGTGCGCGAACTCGCCTACGATGTAGTCACGGATGGTCTTTCTGCCGACCCGAACGACCCGCGCCAACAGCGCGTAACCGGGCGCATTCGTGTAAACGAGTCCTGCGATGCTGCCAAAATAGAGCAGATGTTCGCCGCCAAACAAGGCAATAAGGCCCTGCTTGTCAGTTGGCAGCACAGCCAGGACGGTCTTTCGCACCAATGGACAGTGGCGGGTGTAGAGCGCTCAAATGCTGCCAGCAGCGTGCGACTCGCGTGGTCAGGATCGCCCATCGGTGTTGCAAAAAGTGTTTCGGAAGAGCAGCCCGTTCCGCCATTTGGTGAGTTTCTGGTACTGTCGGCCAAAGCCGTTCAAGTAGAGGAACAGTATGTTTTGCTCAATTTTTCCGATCCTATTTCTGCTGCCCAGGACTTGGCGGGTCTTGTCCGTATTGATAATTACTCAGGCAAATTGCGCTACGTCACCGATGGCAATTTTGTCCGCGTCTACCCGGGCGAACGCATTACAGGGGCAAAAAAAATCATGGTAGACGGAAGCGTTCGAAGTGCCGCAGGCCAAAGCCTAAATGCCGCTGGCGCCTGGACCCTGAACTTTGAAGACCTCAAACCCGGTGTTCGGCTTGTGGGCCGTGGAGCCATTATTCCGCAGCAAGCAGGGGGCGGCGTGATTTTCCCATTTGAGGCTGTTGGCCTGACCGCTGTGGATGTGGAAGTGTTTAAAGTTTTCAATTCCAACATTTTACAATTTCTGCAAGTCAACGAAATTGAAGGCGAACAAGAATTACAGCGCGTGGGGAAAATCGTTTTGCAGAAAAAATTTGATCTCGCCGCTATCAACCCTGAAGCGTCTTCAAAAGTCTGGCAACGCTATGCCCTCGACCTCAAAGACATGATTCAAAAAGACCCGGGAGCGATTTATCAGGTTCGACTGGCGTTCAAAATGGACTATACTTCCTGCCCAACGGCATCTATTGCCGCTACTGAAGGGGATGATGACGAAGATGGTGTCGTGAATAGCATCATGGGCGGTTATCGCGGTGTTTATTGGGATGAAAACGACAACGAATATTGGTGGAATGAAGAAGACGATTACAACTGGGATAACCGCGAAATACCCTGCTCGAAGGAATACTACAACGCCGAGCATTTCAGCAAGCGCAATGTGTTTGTCAGCGATCTTGGCCTCACTGCCAAGCGCGGTCGCGACGGTTCCTTGTTCCTCGCCGTCACCGACTTGCACACCGCGCAACCGGTAAGCGGCATTGACATCGAATTGCTCAGCTATCAACTTCAACCCATCACCAAAACCCGCACCGAAGGCGACGGCACGGTGATGGTAGAGGGTTTGCGCGAAACGCCGTTTTTGGCGGTAGCTACGGGTAATGGTCGGCGCGGCTACCTCCGAATGGCCGATGGTAACGCCTTGTCCCTCAGTCGTTTCGACGTAGCAGGTGTGGAATCGCAAAAAGGATTGAAAGGATACATCTACGGTGAGCGCGGCGTGTGGAGGCCGGGCGACTCGCTCTTTTTGAACTTTGTTTTAGAAGACAAAACAGGCCGACTCCCACAAGGGCACCCTGTGGTTTTTGAACTTCGCGACCCTAGTGGTTCACTCCAATACCGAACCGTGCAAACGGCGGGTGTGAACGGCGTTTATCCATTCTATTGTACTACCCGTGCCGAAGCAAAAACGGGCAACTGGAATGCCAAGGTTATGGTTGGTGGCGCTACGTTTTCACGCCCCTTGAAAATTGAAACGGTAAAGCCAAACCGGCTTAAAATGGATCTGGATTTTGGCCCGCGCACATTCCTAACAGCCAAAGATTTCGCGGTTGGTGGTGAAGGGGCAGGCATCAATGGGCAATTGAAAGTCAAATGGTTACATGGTGCTACTGCTCAAAACCTAAAATCCAGCGTAGAGATGCAGGTGCGTGCTGTGAAGACCGAATTCACAGGCTACAAAGGCTATGCCTTCGACGACCCTTCACGGTATTTCCACTCCGAACCAGAGGTATTGTTCGACGCAAACCTAGACCAAAACGGGCAGGCAAATGTGCCGCTCAAAATTGGCCAAGTAAGTGCAGCCCCTGGCAAACTCATTGCCAATTTCAAAGTCCGCGCCTTCGAGGCCGGCGGCGATTTTAGTACAGACAATTTTTCACTCGACGTGCTACCATACGATCGTTTTGTGGGCGTTTTCATTCCTACTGATAAATGGGGCAGTAAAACACTCGACCGCAACGGCAGCAGTAAAGTGAACTTTGCTGTGCTGAACAATTTGGGTAAACCGGTTGCCAATCATAAAATTACAGTCGCTCTGTATCGTGTTGACTGGCGCTGGTGGTGGGACGACGATGCGCAATCAGGCATTGGGCAGTATAATAGTAGCGAACTCAATGATGCTGTTGACCACGCTGAACTAATCACCGACGCACGCGGCCAGGCAAGCTGGAGCGTGAAGCCCAGCGGTTGGGGTCGCTACCTTGTTCGCGTTGCGGACACCGAAGAAGGCCACACGGCAGGCGACTTTTTCTGGTCTGGTTACCCCGAACAATTGGACGATATTCAAAGCCGAAATGCTGCTGCGATGTTGCCATTCACTGCGGAAAAAGAAAAATACAATGTTGGAGAGGAGGTAGTGCTAAAAGTGCCCGCAAGCGAAAACGGACGGATCCTTTTGACTTTAGAAACAGGTACCCGTGTGGCGCGTCACCTCTGGTTTGACGCAGTTGCCGGTGATAACTTCTTGAAATTCAAGGCAGAAAAAGACATGGCACCTACAGTCTATGCGCATGTCAGCCTTATTCAACCCCATGCGCAAACCAAAAACGACCTGCCGATCCGGATGTATGGAGTGACTCCGGTGAACATAGAAAACTCGGCCACACGCCTTGAGGCACAACTCGATATGCCTGACCAGTTGAAGCCCGACGAGTTCTTCAACATCTCCCTACGCGAAAAAGGTGGCAAAGCATGTGTGTACACCCTTGATGTCGTGGACGAAGGTTTACTTGACCTTACCCGATTCAAAACGCCCAACCCTTGGGAAGCATTTTATGCTCGCGAGGCGCACGGTGTAAAGACCTGGGACATATACGATTATGTGCTGGGAGCATACGGCGCCGAATTATCCCGTATCCTCGCCATTGGTGGTGATGGCATCAACCAGAAGGCTAAAAATGCTACGCAGGTCAACCGTTTCAAGCCCTGCGTAATTCACCTTGGGCCGTTCAAACTTGAAAAAGGACAAGTAGCCAAACACCGCCTTAAAATCGAAAACTACGTAGGTTCTGTGCGGGTAATGGCAGTACTTTCTGCTCCGGCAGCGGGCGGAGAGGGCGCATACGGAAATGCTGAAAAAACCTGCCCTGTGCGCAAACCATTGATGATTATGCCCACGCTGCCCCGGGTACTCGGCCCGGGCGAGACCTTGCGTTTACCCGTAGAGGTATTTGCGATGGAAAAATCGGTGAACAGCGCGACAGTCAATGTCCGCGAGTCGAGCGGCTTGGTAAGCGTGGCGAGCAGTTCTAGCAATTTGACATTCAGTGAGCCGGGTCAAAAACTGACCTACTTTGATCTGAAGGTAGGCCAAAAGACGGGTGTTGCGAAGTTCAATATTTCTGCAACCGGCGGTGGCGAAACCGCTACTTCTGAAATTGAAATCGAAGTACGCAATCCAAATCCCGTCATCACACGGGTATTGGACGGCACCATTGACCCCGGACAAACCTGGTCACAAACAGACAAGTCCACCGATTTCAGCGACCTTGAAGCAGCGGTATTGGAAATCAGCAGTATCCCGCCCATAAACCTGTCGAAACAACTCGACTACCTCATTCAATACCCGCACGGGTGCATCGAGCAAACAACTTCTGCGGCATTCCCACAATTGTATGTGGACCTAATCGCGCCACTTTCTCCAAAGCAGCAGCAAGACATTCAGAAAAACATAACAGCGGCCATTGCCAAGTTGCAGAATTTTCAGGTGGCTTCTGGGGGATTCTCGTATTGGGCTGGCGGCAACGAGGTGGCTGACTGGGCAAGCACCTATGCCGGGCATTTCTTGATAGAAGCCCGTGCTCGTGGTTACGTCGTACCCCAGCAAATACTGGATAAATGGATTGATTATCAACAGAAAACCTCGCGTACCTGGGAGCCTGGCACTGAAAACGACCCGAACGGTTGGTGGCGACATGACACCGAAATGGCGCAGGCCTACAGGCTTTATGCACTTTCGCTGGCTGGCAAACCTGACCTCGCGGGCATGAATCGAATGCGTGAGCAAAAGAAAAAATTTGAAAATTCAGCCTCCCTGTTGGCAGCAGCATTTGCCACGGCGGGCAAAAACGAGGCCGCCCGCGATTTGCTGAATGATCTGAATTCCACAAAATTCACCTACACCTGGTGGGGCAACACTTATGGTTCTGATCTGCGCGATCTGGCTTTGAAACTTGAAACGCTGACCGCAGTGGGCGACAACAAGCGCGGTCTTGAGGTGGCATTACAAGTGGCCTCTCAAATAGGTGATGCAGCGCGATGGTTTTCCACGCAGGAAGTCGGCACCTGCCTGCGCGCACTGAGCAAGTTTGCTCAAAAAGCAACTTTAGGTGACAAATCAGACTTCGTTATCAAGGCGGGCGGGCGCGAAATCCCTGTGAACAGCACCACAGCCTACTACCTATATCCATTGGGAGATGAGGTCACAGGTGGTGTATCGGTGAAAAACCTGAGCAAGCAAAAACTTTATAGCCGAATTGTGATGCGCGGCAGACCCGCTTCCACCGATTTGCCTGCTGAAAGCAGCAATATCACGCTTGGAGTGCGTTACACCGATTTGAAAGGCTCGGCTATTGACCCGGCCAAACTCAAGCAGGGGACAGATTTCCTTGCGGAAGTAACTGTGACACGCACAGGCACAATGCGATTCGATTTCAACGAGTTAGCGCTCACCCAAATATTCGCTTCCGGTTGGGAAATTCTGAATACACGCATGAACCTTGTAGGCGGCTCAACATCTGATCCTATGGATTACCAGGACGTGCGCGATGACCGGGTGTTTACCTATTTTGACTTGCCATTCAACTGGACCAACGATAAAAACGCAAAGCAATCACGCACCTATCGCATCCAGTTGAACGCAGCCTACGCAGGACGTTATTTCTTGCCCGCTGTGGCCTGTGAAGCGATGTACGACAATCGAATTCGGGCCGTGCAGCCCGGGAAATGGGTGGAGGTGGTGAATTGATGTTTGGGGATTTGTTTATTTGGCGATTTGGGGATTTGTTGACAAGCCCCCGGAAGTTTTGAGAACTTCCGGGGGCTTGTTAATGTATGCCATCACCATCCCCGTCGCGCCCCTGTTTTCTTCCAAATAACTCCGAACAGCGTGAGAGGCATTTTTGTAAAAAACAGGGTCTTGTAGTTTTGCTAAAATTTCTGCCATTTCTTCGGCATTTCGAACCGGGAACGCCCCACCTCGCGCCACAAACTGTTGGGCTTCTTCGAATTTCTCGTACTTCGGTCCAAAGAGGATGGGCAAACCAAAGGCCGCTGGCTCCAACGTGTTGTGGATGCCCTTGCCAAAGCCACCGCCGATGTATGCGAGGGTGCCGTACCGATAGAGGGTGTTTAGGAGGCCGATGTTGTCAATGACGAGGCAAGTGCTGCTTGGAGGTGACATCTCCGAGGCACGAGGAGGTGTCACCTCCAAGCAGCGCGAATACCTCACCGCATTCCCAACCTGCTTACAAATACGATCAACATTCCCTTTCGATGGCTCGTGTGGGGCGATGATCAGTTTTAAACTTCCCGAAAGTTTAAAACTTTCAGAAAGCTGTAGCCCCTTAATAATCACCGCCTCATCTGCCTCCCAGGAGCTGCCAACTACAAGCACCTGGCCGGAATCAGCACCTACAAATGCCTTGACAATTCCGTTCTCCGGGGCATCCTCAGCAATTTTCAAAACCCGGTCCACCCGGGTATCGCCAGCAAGGGTAAATTTTTGAATATCAATGCTTTGGAGCAATTTTCCTGAGCTTTCATTTTGCACAAAAATATGAGAGAAGCAACCCAACATTTTTCGCCAAAATCCGCCATACCATTTGAAAAACGGTTGTGAAGGGCGAAACAATGCAGCAACAAGCAAGGTCGGGATGTCGCGTTTTTTAAGTTCAAAAAGGTAGTTTGCCCAAAATTCGTATTTGACAAAAATGGCTGCGTCAGGCTGAATGATTTGGAGAAAATCACGCGCGTTCTGGCTTGTGTCGGCGGGAAGGTAACAGACCAAATCAGCGTTTGGGTAGTCTTTCCGAATCTCATAGCCAGAAGGAGAAAAGAAAGTCAGCACAATCTTCCAATTGGGAAATTGTGTGCGAAATGCTTCTATTATGGGTCGGCCCTGCTCGAATTCGCCGAGTGAGGCGGCGTGAAGCCACAAGACTTTGAACGATGAACGATGAACGATGAACGGTACAACTGCAAATCGCTTGCGCCAATTCTGGCGGCCCTTGACCCACAATTGGGCTTTAAGGTTGAAAAGGGCAGCGAATTTTATACAAGAAACAAAGAAACGAATAGCGAGATTGTAAAGCAACATTATCAAGTTATCCCATTATCAAATTAGTAGTAAATCTCCTCAGCAGTGCCCGTATAAAAGGGCAGTGTCCAGGCCAGGCGTACGCCAAAGCGGAGGTCAACGCGGCCACCATCAAGTTTGCGCATTTCAGCAAAATCCCAGTCCCGGCGTGTTTGCGTAAAAGCCTGGTTGAACTCAAAACCGAACAGCCAGCTCATTTCACGCCCATAACCAACCTTTTGCCAGCCAACGAATTGTTGCAGTGCAGGGCCTCCGCAAAGTCGATCGTAACCCTTTTTATAGTCGCCTTTGATTTGAACCACTGTACGCGAATCGTCAATTATCCGAATGCTGTGTTGTGCCCAGCCGCCGCCGAACGAGACCCGTAGTCCTGCGCGTTCCTCACTGAAAGTCAGGAGTTTACCCAAGGTTGCACCCAAATACAAACCACGCTGTTGAAGGCGTGTGACTGCAATTGCCCGGTTGTTCCCGATGATGTCGCCTGAAGGGGTACGAAGGATAGAGAGTGGGTCTTCTTTGACTTTGCTGCCAAAAATAAACGCCCCTTCCAGGCCAAAAATCCAATTTTTAGAAGTGATCAATTCGGTGCCGCCACCTATGGAGCCGTTCACACCAAAACGCTTGGCTAAATCAGCCGCTGGCATGTGTCCGCCCAGCGCGAAATGCGCCAGCACTGCCTTACTTTTGCCATCTTTATGGGGCTTTTTTGCCTCTGGGGATGTTTGTGCAAAAAGTGATGTAGTGAAAAGTGTGAGGAAAAACACGACCCGTCCTACGGCTTGGAGCCGTAGGACGGGTTTCCCCGCCGTGCTGGGTGTTTTCACCAAGCACACAGCAGGCTGGGTGGTTGAGCGTTGGAACCTGTTGAGGGTGCGCTTGGTGAAAACGCCAAGCGCGGCAAGAAGCGCAGAAAAAAGTAGTTTTTGAAACATTATCATTGCAAAAAGTCAATAGTCAATGGTCAACAACCAACAGTCAACCGAGGGCAAAAGTAACGCCCTCTCTCCCATCTCCGCTGCCGTATTCTCGGAATTGCGCGATATAGTGAGCGAATCGTATCTCCTGATGGATGAAACCGCCCGTCAGAACCATGGACACGATGAGACAGAAGACCTGATGTTTCTCCCGCAGGCGGTTTTGGAGCCTGCCAACACCGAACAGATCAGCCGAATCATGCAGGTATGTACGCGCGAACGCATCCCAGTTACCATTCGTGGTGGTGGCTCAGGGCTTGCGGGTGGGGCATTGCCAACCCATGGCGGATTGGTGATTTCGATGAAGCGTTTTGATCAGGTTTTGCATATTGACGAGCAAAATTTCCAGGTTACTGTGGAACCGGGGGTAATCACTGAAACCCTTCAAAATACGCTGAGAGAGAAGGGATTATTTTATCCGCCAGACCCAAGCAGCCGGGGCTGGAGTTTTATCGGCGGAAACATTAGCACCAACGCCGGAGGTCCAAAAGCCGTGAAATACGGTGTGGTAAAAGATCACGTGCTCAACCTCGAAGTAGTACTTGCCAGTGGAGAAATTATATGGACAGGCGCAAACACCTTAAAAAACTCAACAGGATATAATCTTACTCAACTCATAGTTGGCAGCGAAGGAACCCTGGGAATCGTGACTAAAATTGTATTGAAGCTCCAGCCCTACCCTACCCAAAACCTGCTGATGCTCGTGCCGTTTCGCTCTGCAGAAAGTGCTTGTGCCGCGGTGGCTGCCATTTTCCAGGCAGGTGTGACGCCCAGCGGGCTGGAATTTATGGAGCGAAATGCCATTGACTGGGCTGTGCGCTATGTGGGAGAAACGCCCGTGCCGATTCGAGAGGAAGATGCAGCGCACCTGCTCATTGAGGTGGATGGTTTTCACATGGACAGTCTTGTGTCTGATTGTGAGACTATTACGACGGTTTTAGAACGTTTTGACTGTGGCGAAATCTTTTTTGCCGATGACGATGCCACTAAAACAGCGCTCTGGAAACTCCGCCGCAACGTTGCCCATGCCGTAAAACGCAATTCCATTTATAAGGAAGAAGACACGGTAGTGCCCCGTGCAGAGCTCCCGCATTTGCTCAAAAAAGTAAAGGAGGTAGGCGCACGGTACGGTTTTGAATCGGTCTGCTATGGCCATGCAGGGGATGGCAATCTTCACGTCAACATCTTGCGTGGAGATATGTCTGAAATTGCCTGGACCGAGGAGCTGCCAAAAGGCATCCGCGAGATTTTTCAGTATGTAAAAAGTGTGGGCGGTACACTTTCCGGAGAGCATGGCATTGGGCTCGTGCAGCGGCCTTATCTTGATATTGTGTTCTCGGAGGTAGAACGCAGGCTGATGCGGGAGATTAAGGGCGTTTTTGATCCTAATGGTATATTGAATCCCGGAAAGGGAGTGGGCTGATTACCAGAATGTTTTAGGGAATAATGCAGCCATGCATTCAACCTGGATCATGCTAATCAGGAGTAAAACCAGGTGCATGGCACCCAAACGTCGGTAGAAATTGATAATGCAAACGATAAGAAGGTGCGTAGCACCGAAACTTCGCTCTCTCAAAGCGCATTAGTTCCGGTGCTATGCACCTCCTATCTGATTGCAAACGAAAACCCTACCGACGTTTGGGTGCCATGCACCTGGTTTTACCCTTGATTTTCACTACTCCTTTTTTTATCCCAAAACCGCAGCAATACGCACGGCCCGGTCATGAAAGTTCGGCCGCCTGACTGCTTTCTAGCGTAAAAATCCCTACATTTTGCTCCATTTAAATTTCTTGCAAACTATTCTAAGTCAATGATTTAGAAAATTTTTCTGTAAAAACCGGGGAAAATCCGCCGGGGGACGGAGGGCTGTTTGTTGTCCTATTCCCCCCTAGGCTGCCGCTTGACCTTTGTCATGCAATTCGGAGAAAAAAAACACCGAAAGCAATGGCACATGAAAAGCACATTCACACTTCCCGCAGCTTCCAAGAACCTTCTTTCCGATCATATCACAGGACTTGACCTTATCGGTGCATGTATCACCGGGCTTGATTTGATTGGAGCCTGAACCTGGCATACAAAATCAATACTATGAACATAAGCTGTTGGCCAATGCCTCCAGCCAGTTATTATCAATCAAACATTATTATGAGAAACTATTCATCACTCAGCACTCCTGCGAGCACTTCCAGTCCTTGGAGCAGACTAAATCAAAAGCTTATTCGGCCCCAGCGTGAAACTGAATCCACACGGCAACTGAGTTGCGACGTGGTCTTTGGTTCCCCCTCAGCCGACTGTATGGGTACAGGTGTTTGCAGAATCTCGGCACGCTTTCCAGGTATGCCGTACTCCAGAGAACTTAAACGAAGTTGCCGTAGTGCGATGGGCTTGCTTTTCCCGATTGAAGGCGGGAAAGGCGTGTCGCTCATACTTACGCGAACAATGCTTTGTACTCAACTCTACAAAACCCATTTGCGACATGATTGGCTGACTTTAGTGGATCCATGTCCATTGCCAAAGAATGTGGTAAGACCCCTTGGGTTGAAATTCACAGAATTGCCTGCCGGAAACTATTTAATCCAGCAAGCTGAAGGCTATTTGCGGATTGATTTTAGGTGGCCGATTTCTTGCTAAGGCCTTACTAATCAATAAGCATCATCAAAATCATTCAAAAAAATTGCGAACATGAACATTTTCAAAAATCAAGGAGCCCGGATTTTGACTGGTAAAATGCTCCTTACTGCTGTTTTGCTGTTGGCTTTTTTGTGTTTATCCGGTACAACTGGATTTGCCCAAACATCACAGCCTCCGCCAACCGCAATTAACTGGAAATCTGCAGAAGATGCGACCAATATCCTGCTAAGCCAGGTAAAAGTGCTAAACCAGCAGATGCCAGGAATCACGGAGGGTACACCGCTATATGACAATACACTTCGTCGTGTAGCCTATTTTAAATCTATCATCTTGGAGATCAGTAAGGGGGCAACTGTGGCCCAGGCTCTGGAACTTTCGATCCCGGCTGCTGCCACACTTGGCTTTGAAAAAGAGGCCTCTTATACGCCCAAAATTTTGCTGAAAGCCTTGCAAACCGAGACCAGGGTAATGCTTACCAATTAATTGAAGCCAAGGTGACAACCCCATCCATAATCCTTGGCTTCCAACCTTTAATTATTCTAAGATTTTCACAATATGAAAAAGAGCAATTTTCAATTCATCTTGTCCATGGCCGTTTGGTGGACATTCGCCTGTGCGCACTTGCTTGCACAATCGAATGTGAACCTGGCCGCAAATGGCAATACAGTTGGTAGTATCTTTACAATAGCGCCTCCAACTGATCATTTTTTCAACTTTTTCGATTTTGGCGGTGAGGCATTTAACTACAATAACGGCACCAATACCAGCATAACCTTTTTGCCTTCCAACCCAGCCACACATCGAATCCAGGTTGCTTTCAATGCTTTTGGCTTAGAGGCAGGTTTCGATGCATTTTACATTTTTAATAGCCATACAATAGGGGCAAACCAGATACCTGGTCCACAAGGAGCAACTTTTTCAGGTTTCCCGGCTGGCAACTGGCAAAACATCAACCCGGGCACATTAACCGCCAACAGCGGCATTGCTGCCGTGGGGGATAATGCTGCAGGTGCATTGAGCTTTCAATTCCGTTCTGACAATTCTGTTAGCGCGGCTGGTTGGAGTGCCGTCGTGCGCCAGGTACCCATTGGTAACTGTACAATGACGGCCCCAAAAGCGCTAACGGTCAACACGGGCGCTGGATCAACGGCGTACCTTGTCAACGTGACTACGCCGCTGCCGTCTTTTTCACCCATTGGCAGCAATGCGGGCTACCAATTACAATACCGCATTAATGGCGGTGTACCAACCGTAGTATTCGACGCATCAAAGGCCACCATTCCGACACCTGTGGGAGACAACGTTATAATGTGGGAGCTGATAGAACCGCTTGGAGGTGGTATCATCGCATCGG
Source organism: Saprospiraceae bacterium (assembly GCA_046160625.1). Lineage (GTDB taxonomy): Bacteria > Bacteroidota > Bacteroidia > Chitinophagales > Saprospiraceae > M3007. The sequence continues at coordinate 23,027 of JBJXGZ010000035.1, read as the reverse complement.
GAGTGCAGGTCATAAAAGTCATTGACAATACTCCCCCGTTGATCACTTGTCCTGCCAACACTACCATCAATCTGCAACCAGGCTTGCAAGTAAGCGACAAGTATGCTTATCAAGTGACCTGTACTGACAACTGCATGGCCTCCAAATTTGGTCAGGTAAATCACGCTGTTGATTTTAACAATGGCCAAGCGGGAATCATGTTCGATGTGACCAATTTAGGTTCAAGCATTTTGACACTTACTGAATTTGGGCCTTCGCTCGATACAGGTATTTGGCCTATTGAGGTTTATTATACAACGAGCCTGGGTTCACTTTCAGGTTTGGAAAACTCGCCGACTGCATGGACTTTAGCAGGTAAACAAACCGTTACTTCTACCGGGCCTTCGAGTGGCACACCCATTTCGGGATTTAGTATCACCCTACCCGCTGGAGAGACACGTGGAATTTACATCACAAGCAGTACTGGTGTACCGGTCAAATTTACGGACGGCATTCGGCAGACGGGTGATGGTATTTTGCGCGTTTCGTCCAACCAGGGTGTTGGAAAGGCCTATCCTTTTGGCACTACCTTCTCGAAGAAATCCTATAATGGCTACGTAAAATATTCAGTACCAGCCATTAATCCGGTCGTTCAGGTGAGCGGAATCCCATCTGGCGGAACTTATCCTATCGGAACCACTATAAATGTGTTCAGTTGTACGGACGCTTCTGGCAACGTAGCCACCAGTTCATTTTCTGTAACAGTTAAAGGTGCTCAGGCAGAGAGTGGGCTGCTATGCAATGATCTCTTGCAAATCTCCTTGGGTTTAAATTGTTCAAAGACTCTATTACCCGACGATATTCTTGAGGGAGGCCCTTATAATTTTGCAAATATGGTGGTAGAGATAGATAAGACTCCTCCATACTTGAATGGTCCGTGGGTGCCAGCTATCCTAGGTCCGGCAGACGTGGGCAAAAGCTACGGTGTGCGTGTAAGAGACGTTGTAACGGGCGAGGAGTGTACTGGTCAAATCAATATAGTGGACCTCCTACCTCCGGCACTTGACTGTGACCCAACCCCTTTTGTGTTACCTTGTAATTTCTCGGTTGACCCACTTTTCTCGGATGTAGTGACGATGACTATGCGTTTCAAAGCCACCCTCCCGGCAGACAACACTGCAAATGGTGGCCAGACGATCTTGGTACCGATTCCTGTCTCATTGCCCTTGAACGCTACCGTTCAGGATGTGGATGTCCGGGTAAAAATTTCAGGCCCAACATTTTCAGGCAACTTATTCATCGAGGCAGAAAGCCCTGCCACTACACCCGTTATTCTGTGGGACCATGTGAATGTGCCCCCATGTCTACTAGCACCCCTTTTTGTACAGTTTGACCAACAGGGAACAGGTTTTTTCACCTGTGCTAATTATACGACCGATCAGTGTGCCATACCACAGAATTCGCCCGATCTTTTGAGTGATTTCAATGGAGAATTGGTAAACGGCAACTGGGTAATACGGGTAAGCAATGATGTGGGCTTCAATCCGGCTGTTATTGAAAGAGTAGAATTATTGATCACAATGACCGGCACTTTTGGGGCAGGTTTCCCAAATGGTGTGAGTCCATCGGATGTAATTCCCAATGGCTTTCAGAGCTATATAGTTCCAGCACCTTTGATTGACTTATGTTCCAATGTGACGTTGAATTACATTGACACTGCATACCCTCAAGATTGTATAACCGGGTTTACAACGAGAATACTACGGCGTTGGCAAGCAACAGATGCGAGTGGTAATCAAGCCACTTGTATCCAACAGATTGATTTGTTGCGGCCTACGCTCCGTGATGTAACCTTGCCTCCGGATTACGATGGCATTGACCCACCTTTCGTCGTTTTCGATTGCTCGGATCCATATCCGACTCCTGACTGGATAGAGTATCAGGGGTATCAGGGATACCCATACGTGTTCAATGTTAATGATGGCTGCAATACCATCCACTCGGAGTATGAAGACAAGGCTGTATGGACTTGCGATGGCGCCTATAACATCAACAGGGAGTGGTCTATCATAGATCACTGTACCGGACAATTCCTTCTACACACCCAGATTATCAGGATTATTGATAACACCGGGCCGACTTTCATAGATTGTCCAACGGACTTCGTGAAAACTACCGACCCATACGATTGCTGTGCCAGCATGTATCTACCCGATGTTCTGGTAGTAGACGATTGCTCTCGAATCAACAACGTTAAAGCACAGATTCTCATCAGAGATCCATTCACGAATGCGATCATCAATATTATAGAAGTGGGCGGCGGGCTGTTCAATTTCCCGGGAAATCCGGCCAATGATCCAGACACGCTCGCATCCTTCAACCTCACGCCTTGCGTCCCTGTTGGGGTGCATACAGTGCGATACATCGCCCAAGACGCTTGTGGCAATATCGGAACCTGCGAGTTCGAACTTACGGTTATAGACTACGCCCCGCCTGTTGCAGCATGTGACGAAACAACTGTAGTCGCCATCGGGAAAGACGACCCGAACGACTGTTATTATGCTAACTTCGCTAATTGTGAGTTTGCAGGGGTAACATGGGTCAAAGCAACCACTTTTGATGACGGCTCCTACGACGAATGCAGCGAGGTTAAGTTCACCATCAGAAGGGCCGCGCCTTACAGCGATTGCATTACAGACCTCAATGCCTGTGAATTTTCCACAGCAACTGCCGAATTGGACTCCATCAAATTCTATTGTTGCGAAGTCGGCACAGAGTTGATGGTCATCCTGCGGGTATACCAATGTAACATAGACGGGACGATTTCTACCTATCCTGATGGTACTCCGATCTTCAACGAGTGCCAGGTAAAAGTGCAGGTACAAGACAAACTAAGGCCGCTTTGCGAAACACCTTTCAATGTCACGGTGAATTGCGAAAACTTCGACCCCAGTCTTTGGACGTATGGCAAGCCAAACGTTTATGACAATTGCTGTCTCGACACCGCTTATCACTATCAGGGACAAAAAGGATTGGCGCACTCCGTCAATTACGGCTTGTTTGACTCCGTTTGTAACAAAGGCACCATTACCCGCACATTCAGGGTGTACGATTGTTATGGGAATAGTGCTCAATGTACGCAACGCATTTTCGTAATCTACGAGCAGGATTATTCCATAAAATTCCCGAACGATGCCATTGTGTATCAATGTGACGGTTCGGGGCTGTATGGTGAGCCACAATTCAATGGGAAGGACTGTGAGCTATTGGCGGTAAGTTTTGAGGACCAGATATTTACCGTTGTTCCAGATGCGTGCTTTAAAATCGAGCGTACCTGGACAATCCTCAACTGGTGTACGTACAATCCGAACCTCCCTTGCATCTACGTGCCGAACCCGAACCCGAACCCTCAGACCAACCACGCCTCCAACCTACCAGGCCCAATCGTGTCGGCTTGCGGAACGGCCGCCCCGTGGGCACCGACGGTGGTGAAGATTAACCCGAGTGACCCGAGTGGGGTGAACTATTGCGACTTCTGGGGCGACAACCCATACCCGACGGCCTTGGCAGTTTCCTATGGCGCCAAACCCGGCAATGGAAACGGGAGCAACGAGGAGGTCAACTGTTACAAGTACAAACAGATCATTAAGATCATTGACACGCAGGCGCCCATCATGGTGTGCCCGCCTAGCCCACAGGAATTCTGTGATCTGTCAACAAACGACCCACTCCTATGGAATGAAAGTTACTGGTGGGACATCCAAACTCAATCGCACGACCTCTGTGAAGGGCCTGTTGATCTGAGTATTTCGGCCACTGACTTTTGCTCTGGCGCAAACCTGAACATCCGCTACCTCCTCTTCCTCGACACTGATGGTGACGGGACAATGGAGACCGTGGTGAGCAGTACCAACCCGCCCGCAGCAGGAAGCGTGAACTTCGGCAACTTAAACACACCGAACTTCTCGGGTGGAACACCACGCCAGTTCGATAAGCGGGCTGTTGGGCCAAATCAAAAGTACCGTTTCGCGATGCAAAACACCGTGAATGGCACAAGCCTTGGCGCCTCCGTGCGCTGGAACACGCCATCATCGCCTGCGAACTACCTTATGCCGGAATTGCCTTACGGTACCCACAAAATAAAATGGATAGCTTCCGATGGCTGCGGCAACGAAACCGTGTGTGAGTACGAATTTGTAGTGAAAGACTGCAAATCTCCTACGATTGTTTGCATGAATGGTTTGACAGGCAATCTGATGCAATCAGGTATGATCTCCCTGTTTGCCAGTGACTTCCTGCTACACGCTGAAGATAACTGCACCCCAGCCGACGACCTTCTTTTCGCGCTCAAAAAGTGTAACGACCCAACTGCCGGATTCCCGGTAGATGGCAACGGCAACCCAGCCATCAGTCTCACATTTGACTGCACAGAACTCGGTACGCAATGTATAGAACTCTGGGCTCAGGATGCATATGGCAATGCGGACCATTGTGAAACGTACATGATTATTCAGGACAACGCTGGCAATTGTGGTGCCGGCTCGGCTACGGTGGCAGGCTTGCTAAAAACGGAGATGAGTGATGGATTGGAAGAAACCGACGTAGAACTTGCTGGCCCAACGTTCAACCTGTTTGACATGACCGACCAGGAAGGCCATTATACATTTAGCAATGCGGTGCCAATGCACGCCGATTACACGATCACGCCAACAAAAGACGACAATCCGCTCAACGGGGTGACGACTTACGACCTGGTGTTGATTAGCAAACACATCCTGGGGGTTGAGCCTTTCACTTCGCCCTACAAGATGATTGCCGCCGATGCGAACAGGTCAGGGAGCATCACGACGTTCGACATGGTGGAACTGCGCAAACTTATCCTGGGTATTTACACTGATTTGCCTGCTAACGACAGCTGGCGCTTTGTGGACAATTCATTCGTGTTCCCAAACATGGCGAACCCATTCCAAACGGTTTTCCCGGAAACCAAAACGGTGGCGGACATACAAGCAAATGCCATGGATGACAATTTCGTAGCCATCAAGGTCGGCGACGTGAATGGTACGGCCATTGCCAACTCGCTGATGAGCGTGGAAGAGCGTTCGAACGGCACCTTCCTCTTTGATGTCGAAGATCGGACAGTAAAATCTGGGGAAGTTTTTGAATTGAAGTTTAAAGCGACCGAAAAGGTTGTTGGTTATCAGTTTACATTGAATTACAACGATTTAGACCTGATCGACATTCTGCCAGGTCCGGGCATGAAGGCTGACAACTTTGCAACTTTTGCTGGCGAAAACGCGCTGACAAGTTCTTTTCATGGTGCTCAACTGGCAGAATTCACCTTGAAATTCAAAGCCAAAAGAGCAGGCGAATTGAACAAGATGATCAGCATGTCCAGCCGCATCACGAAAGCAGAGGGTTATCAGGTCAATACTGCTACTGATCAAACCAACAGGCTTGACATTGCACTCAGGTTTAATGGAAAAGAAGGCAGTACGATTAACGGTGTGGGCTTTGAACTGTACCAAAATCAACCCAACCCATTCGTGAACCGCACCCTGGTAGGCTTTCACTTACCAGAAGCGGCTACGGCTACACTTTCGGTGTTCGATCAGTCTGGTCGGTTGTTGTTCTCTCAAAAAGGTGATTTCCCAAAAGGGTACAATTCTATTCCTCTGGAAAAATCCCTGCTAAACACATCAGGAGCCCTGTTCTATAAACTGGAAACAGCGAACGATAGTGCGACTAAAACGATGATACAGTTGAAGTAAGAGATGGTGATTTGTAGATTTGGGGATTTGGGGATTTGGGGATTCGAGTACCCAAGCATGAGCGCTCGAATAACCAAATCCCCACCTCCTCAAATCCCCAACAAAATTGACGAAAAGTTGCTCTTTTCTGCAGTCGTGGGCGCCCCTAAAAGTTGGGGCGCTCATGACTCAAAATAAAAGCACATGAAAATATTAAAGAACAGTTAGAACGAATTTCAAGATTTCAAGCACAAGACATCTTTTTGCCCAATTCCTTTCAGGGCGCGCTTTAATCCACTTTTAGATTTAATCTTCCTTCCGTTCTAATCTCCCGGTCCAATCTTGTGAAGGGCGGTCAGGCAGCAAAAGTGCTGTCTGGCCGCTTTTATTTGACGGGAATTTTTTTGACAGGATTTACAGGATGAACAGGATTAAGTATCCACGCTTAATCCTGTTTATCATGTAAATCCTGTCAAAAAAATTCCCGTCCCTTACGAAGCCAAAAATTGCAGTACCTCCTGCACCACCATCTTGTCCTGCATCCGGTGTCCATAACCTTTCGTCTGCAAAAAACGGCAGCCCCAGGATTCTGCAATAGCGCGACCTTCAGACACAGGAGCTACTTCGTCGTCCTGGTCATGCAACACAAAACCATCCACGTCTGAAAGCTCGGCAGCTTGTTTACGAACCGAATATTCCTCTATTGTCTGACCGCTTCGACGTTCGATATAACGAAATATGGCTTTAAGCACAGATTCGTTCGCGCCCAAAATTTGAGCAAAATCGCGAATGACACGTGTAGATTCAGCAATAAATTTTTTGACAGTTCGACTGTACAAAAGTACGTTGAGCAGTTTCCCATCTGAATAGCCGCTGGCTGGCGCATCGAAGGCTTGTACCCTGAAGCCTGCTTCAAGTGCTGCCCGAATGTACTTCTGCCATCGAGCCGCATTTGATTCCCAGCCATGCAGGAATAGCAATGTGGGAGCATCTGGCTTGTTGGATTCCCAAAAATAACTGCGAATACTTAGTCCTTCCAAACGAAAGGTAACATGGGTTGCAGTTGCCAAAAAAGCGCTGTCTTTTTGGCGTACGGGCAGTCGTTTCGGAGTACAGAAAATTCGAAAAGCCACCCGGCCGGCCAGTGATGGCGATACTGCGGCGAGTGCGTTGAGTATTTTGCCAATGCGGCGGATTTTCTTGAGCGTTTGGTCTGTCATTGAACGTCATTGGGTCATTGAACATCATTGGGTCATTAAACGTCATTGGGTCATTGACGAAAAATGACGATTAATGACACAATGACGAAAAATGACGAATTACCACTTAATAAGGCTCATCAATTTCTTCGCGTTTTCGGCATTGGAAAATTCAAGTTCCAGTACTCCCCGACGCTCGGCAATTTTTCCAGGCTCGAAGGGTATATTGATGAGTGCCTCTATGGTTTGGCGAATGGCTGCTGCAGAGTTGCGTACATAGCAAAGTTTGGATAGGCCTGTACCGCGCACCATATGATCGTTGACTATGCAAAAGCGTCCACGAAAAAGCGCGTTGATGAGCTTGAGTTTTATCCCCGACGTTTGAGACGAGACCAGGAGATTGATTTGGGCATTGGTAAGCAGACTGTTCATTTCAGCTTCGCCAGGGTTTTCCACCAAACGGATGTGTTCTTGGCCTGAAACCAGTTCGCGCAAACGCTCAGATGGCGCCATACCTGCAATGACAAAAGGTATGTCAAAATCTTTAAACACCTCTTCAACAAGCCAAATTGCTGCGAGATCATTGTCTGGCACACTGAGCTTTCCATGAAACAGCACATATTCTCCCCGACCCAATTGGCTTTCTACCACCGTGTTTGGATGAAAGGCAGAAATGTAATATGTATTTGCTTTGAGTGCCCGATAATATGCTTCGTCGGTGCCAGATATAGTAATGATCTCGTCTGCATGGAGTAGTACCTTTGGCTCAATACGCTGAAGTTTGATGCTTTCGGAAAAATAATAAGCCTTTTCAAGGGGTGCGGTAGCGGGAGTGAGCTCGGAAAGGCTTTCGTAGTATTGCCATTCTATGTTGTGCATCCGCAAAAGTTTTTGCCGACTGCGGATGCTGGAATGCCAGATAAGACCAGCTGTGTGCATGCCCTCGAACAAAATAGGATGTTGGTCCTTGCGCAGGCGCTTTAACAGGGCACTACTTTGTCGGGTGCGCATAATAAAAGGAAGCAGGCTCAGTTGATAGAACAAAGACCGACTTCGTTTGTAATAGTAGATCTCGTGGCAGTAATTGGCGAGTTCTGGCTGAGGCGTACGGTCGCCGTACTGGTAACAGTGAAGAATAACTTTGACCCCTTGGGCATGAAGGGCTTTGATCTGGTTGAAAATAACGATTACGCCTCCGTAGTTGGCTGGGTAAGGGATGTCAAAAGAAACGATGTGGAGAAACATGGGTCTGGATGGGTTGGGCGAACAATTTTTAGCCGGCACGCTGCAAATCGGCGCAGTAAAGGTAGGATGTTTTTACAGGAGGGAAGATGGCCTTGTCAAACAGAACAATGCTAATTTGAGCAATCAAATTGCTTGTGAAATAAGGTGTGCTACAATCTAGAAGTTTTTGAAATCTGCCCTTTTTGAAGAATTTTCAATTTTGAAAAATATTTTTCTCCCTACGCTTGCTTATCGTTCATAGGTTCGCATACCTTAGGGAGATTTTTTGAACACATACATTCACTAAACATTTTGCTTATGAATATCACTTTTGAGGAACTCCGTCGCATCAAACACGCTTTGCCTAGCGGTAGTGTGTCTAAAATCGCCCAAGAACTCAATATTGAAGAACAAACGGTGCGCAATTACTTTGGGGCGCACAAGTACAAAGACGGCGAAGTGGTGGAATTCCACCTCGAACCTGGCCCGAACGGTGGCATCGTCCACATAGAAGACACTACGATCTTGGAACGCGCTCAGCAAATCCTCGCAGAGCATAACCAAGCCCACTAAAAAACAATTTTCAAACCACCCACACTCATTTTACAATACGTCCGCACCATTTTTGGTCGGGCGATTAAAAGGGAAACCGGCCTGAACATCGCGGTTTCCCTTTTCTTTTGTCCAAAAAGAGCTTAGCGTTGGAGGCTCGGACACGGGCCAAAGACCTGTTTTTTAAAAGAACAAATTGACTATCAACAAGAACAATTTCCATACAATTCCGACTTATGAAAATCCGGTTTCCAGCACTCCTACTCTTCAGCGCAATTATTGCCTCCTGCGCTACTTCCAAAATAGATAAAGCCGCCGCCAACCGAAGTGTGCAAAATTTAAAAGAACACGGCCTGGTGGTGTGGCTTCCTGACTCAAAGCACCGCATTGAGTTCTTCAAATCAAAAGGTTGGCACAAAGATGCTGCGGAAGAACAGGCTAAAGCACAAAAGCAAAACCGCGAACTTGTGAAGTTTTATAAAGAGCACTTTGACTTTTGTAAGGTCTTCTTCTATTATACCAGTCTCGAAGAAGACCTCAAAAACAATCTCCCGGTCCTGTTAAACGCAGACATGCGTCCTGACCCCTCCATCCCCTTGCCAAAAAAAGTGATCATTGGCGGATTCTATTTCAAAGAAGGTCAAGAAAGCCACCCCTTCCCCACCCGTCATTTCAGGGTGGAAGATTCAAGTATCAAAATGGACCTGATTTCAGAGTCACCCAGACCTTTTTGGGCAAAAAAAGGTACTCGAAAAGTTGATATCATTCGGCTGAACAACAAGTTGAAAAAGATAGCAAGCAGTTCGTAAAGCACAATATAGAATAACATTGGTCATCCCAAATTTTGAATTATAGTCGTCCCAGGGGGACGTAATCTTGGTAGAAATAAAGATTTCGATGTAAAAGCGTGCCGTAGGTACGCTATCTGTGGGCGTGAGATAGCGTACCTACGGCACGCCAACCCGTATTTTCACCCATTTTCTAGCAAGATTAAGCCCCTCTGGGGCTGCTTTAAAATTCTGGAGGACTCATGTTGTTTTTCTAACATTGCGGCGAAAATCTAAAAGCGAAATAATTTTCGCTCTACTATCTTTTTGCAATGTCTGAAAACACCTCTAACACTAAAATCCTCAACGCTGCTGTGGTGGTGGCCGCCCTTGGCTACTTTGTAGATATCTACGACCTGTTGCTCTTTGGATTTGTCCGCGTGAAAAGCCTCACTGATCTAGGCTTTTCCGGCCAGGATCTCACTGACAAGGGGCTTTCGCTCCAAAACTGGCAAATGTTCGGGATGCTCGTAGGCGGAATCCTTTGGGGTGTGCTGGGCGATAAGCGCGGACGAGTCCGTGTATTGTACTTTTCCATAGCGCTTTATTCCATTGCCAATATCCTAAACGGTTTCGCGACAGGCTACACAGACTATGCTTTTTATCGTTTTATCGCAGGCATTGGTCTGGCAGGAGAATTAGGGGCAGGCATAACGCTTGTCGCTGAGGTGTTGCCCAAGCACAAACGCGGACTGGGCACTATGGTGGTGGCGAGTATCGGGCTTTCGGGCGCGTTGTTGGCCTGGGTGATTGAGCATTATTTTCCCTGGCGCGAGTGCTATTTTATCGGCGGAGGATTGGGCATTTTGCTCCTGGTGCTCCGTGTAAGTGTGTCAGAATCTGGCATGTTTAAGCAAGTCCGGCAACAGCAACACATCAGCCGGGGCAATTTCTTCGCTTTGTTTACCAGTTGGGACAGGCTATCCCGATTCTTGCGATGCATTTTCATCGGCACCTCTACCTGGTTTGTCATTGGGGTGTTGGTTTTCTTTTCCCCGGAATTTGGAAAGGCAAAGGGTTTGGAAGGAATTTTGGCCTCTAACGCCATCGCTATTGCGTATATCGGGCTAATTTTGGGCGATCTAGCCTCAGGTTTTCTTAGCCAACTTTTGCGGAGTCGTGTGAAGGTGATGGCCATTTTTCTTTCGCTTGATGTGCTAGCCGTGCTTGGTTATCTTGCCTTGCCATTCAGCAGCCCGGCAATGTTCTATCTCAGCCATTTTATACTGGGGTTCTCAGTTGGTTTTTGGGTGATTTTCGTGACCATCGGAGCGGAGCAATTTGGCACTAACCTGCGCTCTACAGTGGCAACCTCCGTACCCAATTTTGCGCGCGGAATGCAAGTGCCAATCAACGAATCTTTTAAATACCTGAAAGGCGCAGCCGTCACGGGCAGCGTCATCACCGCCGGATATATCGTCGGGGCCGTCTGCCTTGGAATTGCTTTTATAGCACTCTGGGGGATGAAAGAAACTTTTGACCGGGATCTGGATTATGTCGAGGAGATTTGACGGGATTAATAAAGCCACGTAGTGGCGACACCGTATTATAGCATCCGACATGAAAAGAGAAAAGAGCCGCGTAGCGGCGACACCGTGCCGCCGCTACGCGGCTCTGTAAATGTGGGCAAATTCGTTTTCTATAAACGGTGTCGCCACTACGTGGCTTGTTTAAATTTAATGTGCGACCACAATCTGTTTCATCGTAGAACCTTCAGCAGTACGGATCCAGAGATAGTAAGTGCCAGCAGGAAGGCTCTTGACATTGAGCGTCATCATCCCGTTCTGGAAATTTTTCTCCACTTTAGAGCCTACTACCATTTGGCCTTTTCCGTCAATAACAGAAACCGCCACGGAAGGATTGACAGCGTCTAATTTTAGTTCAAGATTCACAAATTCATTGGCCGGGTTTGGCGTTATATTGATTTTGGAAGCATCCAAAGTTTTTGGCTCAACGGTCTTCACACCTGGCACAAATCCTTCAAGTTGAAGACGTTGTATGACCATGGCGCCCTGCCAGCCCCCAGTATAAAGTTGACCAAAATAAAGCGGTGTGGTCGGATAGCCGGTAAATGCTGCGTAGCTAACATCCAGAGAATTGGAAAAACGCGGAGCACGGCCAAGCCCTGCTGCTGTGCCATCATAGATCAAAGAAACGTAGTATGCCTGGTCTGCTTCCAATGGCACACCTGCGTTGCCTGAGTTGATATCGTTCAAAGGAACATGAATAAGGTCACCGTCCGCTTCATTACCAGTCAATTCATACTCTTCATAGCTGATAAGCCCGGGACCGAGGTCGTCAACGAAGCTGGCAGAAAGGTCGCCAACACCATCGCCATCCACGTCTGCTTTATACACGGCAATACCAATGATATTAGCGGTAGGGTCACCAGGCACATAAATAGAATCAACATTTGAAATACCGAAAGTGGCATAAGTTGCCAGTGCCGGGGCATCACTACCCATCAGGACGAGGCCACCACTTTGAATATAGAAGCCTGCAGCCTGAAAATCAGCGTTGGAGGGGCCAATACCGCCTGGGTCGTTCACTAAATTATCAGTAGCGAACGTATAATCGGTGTGCTCAAAGTAGCTATACACCGAGTCAATGGGTTCACTGTATTTATCATTGGTGAAAAGCACCGTGTGCTTGCCTTTCGCTGCAGGGGCCAGGTACGAAGGAAACACGATAAACGAATCTACACCAGGCTCGCAAATGGGCATGTTGTATGTCACCGACCCGGTATGTGTTCCGCTTGGGTCAATAAAATCAGCCTTCAGGTTCACATTTGTTTGGGTAGCACCTGAGCGGTTGTTATACAGCACAGTGATGGCCTGCATAGTGCTTACCTGGCTTAGCGGTGTAGCATACATCGAAGCCGATGTGGGCAATGTCATGCGGGGGAAGGAGAAGCAAATATTTACGGTTTGGCCTGCAGCCAATGCACCGTCAATCTCCTCACCTGTCATACGCTCGATGAAAACAGCTGGGATGGTTGCACTGGCTACGCTATCCAAGCCAGTCATACCACCCAGGAATTGGGTTGCGTTGGCATAAGTGGTGCAAGGGCCATCTTGCGCGTTGTTATAATGGTTTACAATAATGGCAGCAATGGCACCCGCCTTCTTTGCCCAAGAGGTTTTGACACTGAATCCGCATGTTCCACGACGGATCAATGCGATTTTACCCGCCAAGGCACTTGCATTCGTAAATGCGCTACAGCCCAAGGAATCGTCGGCCCAAACGACTTCCCCACACAGTTCGCTCGTAATATCTGCGCCCCATTCGGTTTGGCCAATATACTGACAGACACCGGGGTCAAACCCATGCACAATAGTTTGAGCAATGCTTGCAGGAGAAGTAATCTGGATCACAAAACCGTCGTCGCCTGTGCCGAGCACACCTTGGGATTGTGTCGTGTTTACCACAAGAAATTGTGCAAGCAGAAAAAGGAAGAGAACAGGAAAAGTTGTGAAAATTTGTTTCATAGCTAAAAATGACTGTTTAGGTTAACATGAATGTTGAGTGACAAAGATAAATGGATCAAAACAGTACGCGCCAGCTTGATTTGGATATTCGACGACATTTGGCATTGAGCCACTGTATGGAATGACCAATGCCTGAGGGCGCAGACAAAAAAGCGTGGCCCGGCTAAACTGCCGAACCACGCTTCAAATTTAACTTCGATTGCCTTTAAGTATTAATGGCAAACAGAAATTTGTTTCATCGCAGAGCCTTCCGCAGTGCGAATCCACATGAAATAATTGCCTGAAGGCAGGTTGTTGACGTTGAAATTCATCACCCCGTTTTGGATGTTCTTCTCAACTTTCGAGCTGACCGCCAAACGACCCTGTGCGTCGAGAATAGAAACTGCCACCGAAGGGTTCACAGCGTCCAACTTGAGTTCAAGGTTCACATACTCATTAGCAGGATTTGGCGTGATGTTGATTTTGGAAGCATCCAACGTTTTAGGTTCTGCTGCGCTGGAAGAACCAGGAACATAGCCTTCTAATTGGAGACGTTCTACTACAACAGCACCAGCCCAGCCACCTGTGTACAGTTGGCCGAATTCGAGTGGTGTGGTTGGATAGCCGGTGAAAGAAGCATAGCCGGGATCCAAGGAATTGGCAAAACGAACACAAATACTAGTGCCTGCCGCAGTTCCATCATAAATCAAGGAAACGTAGTACGCTTGGTCTGCTTCAAGATCAATTCCGGGCAGGCCGGTATTTATATCGGTCAATTCAACATCAATGAATTCACCATCCACCTCATTACCAGTCATTTCATATTCAACATAGCTGATTAGACCAGCGCCGAGGTCATCATCGAAGCTGGAAGAAAGGTCTCCCGCACCATCGCCGTCCACGTCGGCTTTGTACACTGCAATACCGATGAGATTTGCAGTTGGGTCTCCAGGTACATATACCGCTGAAGCATTTGAAATTCCGAATGTGGCATAGGTTGCCTTGGCTGGCGCACTGCCCATAAGGGTCAGGCCACCGCTCTGGATGTAAAAGCCTGCAGTTGCGAAATCGGCATCAGAAGGACCTACGCCGCCTGGGTCGTTCACCAAGTTGTCGGTAGCAAAGGTGTAATCCGTGTGCTCGAAGTAGCTGTAAATGGAGTCAATTGCCTCAGTACTTTTATCGTTGGTGAAAAGAACTTTGTGCTTGCCTTTTTCAGCAGGCGCGAGGTAAGGTGGAAAAACGATGAACGAATCAACGCCAGGATCACAAACTGGCATGTTGTAAGTCACCGACCCGGTATGCATTCCGTTGGGGTCAATAAAATCGGCCTTCAGGTTTACGTCCGTTTGCTGTACACCAGTGCGGTTGTTGTAAACCACGGTAATAGCCTGCATGGCACCTACTTGGGCTACTGGTGTAGCGTACATCGAAGCAGACGTAGGGTTAAGCATGCGCGGGAAAAGGAAGCAGGCCTCCACTGTTTGACCCGCTGCAAATGCAGCATCAAACGCCTCGCCTGTTTGGCGGTGGACGATGACGGACGGGATGGTGACGGCAGTTGCGCTGTCACCGCCTGACATGGCTCCAATGCCAAAGGTGCAAGGGCCGTCGGCTGCATTATCATAGTGGTTTACCAAAATAACCGCGATGGCGCCTGCTTGTTGAGCGTGGTACACTTTTAAGCTGAAATTGCATGTCTTGCGACGAACAAGTGCAATTTTGCCGGTCAAATCATTGGTGATTGGAACACAGCCCAAGGAATCTTTAGCCCAAACGACCTCACCACAAAAAGCCTGGTCGGCAGTAAGGCTTGGCCCGTATACTGTGCCTTCCCAGCCACAGGATGCGCCGTTGAGCAGGTTTTGAGCGATGCTGGCCGGCTTGGTAATAGAAATCACGAAACCGTCATCATCAGTGCCTTCAGCACCTTGCGCATTCAGCGTTTGCGATGCTGTAAAAGACAAGGCGAGTAAGAGGAGAAAGTTGAAAAATTTGTTCATAATTAAAAGAGCAGGTTAAGTTTGACTTGAAATGTTGAAAGGCAAAGATAGAAACCTCAGAAAATTGAGAGCCATTTTTAAGTCATTTTGGACAGTTTTTTACATTCGGGACAAAAAGGATTGCCCACAAATGGCTCTAATTCATATTTTTATGCGGTTTTTTGCCGCTGCTTTTGAGCAGTTTTTTCAATTCATCTTTTTCCAAACAAATTTTACCATGCTAAACAAGTACCTGTTTGCTGCGCTTGCGCTCCTATTTGCGGGGGCTGCTGTGGCGCAATCTCATGCTCCAAAAACACTTGCCAAAGTCCCTCAATATCAGCCTGCTCCGTTCCAAAAAACCGGGCCAGCACTTGAAGTATTCACCCCGGAGATAGAAACCCCAAATGACATCATAACAGGATCCGATAATCGAAACGCGGAAGAGATCGTAGGTGTCACACGATGGGATGCACAAGGCTATGGCTGTGTGCCTTCACGCGTGTATTACAAACCAAATGGCGACCCGGTTGCCACCTGGACTTTTGCAATAGATGGGACGAATGCCTTCCCAGAGCGCGGTACAGGTTACAGCAGCCGCTCAGGAGGAGTTTGGTCTCCTGCCGACGAACGCATCGAGAGTGTGCGCACTGGCTTTCCATCAGCAAGCATTTTGAGTGATGGCACAGAAGTAGTTGTTGCACACACCACTGCTTTTACTCCTTATCGCATCATTTTCCTGCGCCGTGCTGCAGGAGAAACTGCCTGGACGGAAAGTTATCTCGATCTACCAGTCGGAGTCGGTTGTCTGTGGCCACACCTCGCGGTTGGCGGCTCGGATGGCATGACTATCCATGTAATAGGCATCACTACTCCAGTAGCTAATACAGGCGTTGTTTATCAAGGTGTGGATGGCCATATTCTTTACTGGCGCTCCACGGACGGTGGCCTTACCTGGGACAAAAAATTTGTCAAAATACCCGGCCTGGACAACAGCAAGTATGTCTCACATGGCGCCGATGAATATACTATTGATGCCAACGGGGATGTTGTAGGTGTGGCGGCCTTTCCAGCCTGGAACGACCTTTTAGTGTTCAAATCTTATGACAACGGCGACTCCTGGGAAACCATCACTGCGCGCGATTTCCCCGACGCTTTGGAAAACTATGCTGGTGCAGCTGGGGAAACTTACACTTTTGACGACATCGGTACCTTTGACCCCGACGCGCCTGATTCACTGGCCATTTTCAATTCCGACAGCTGGGGCAACATATTAATTGACAATAATTCTGAGGCCCATGTTTTTTTTGGCAGGATGTATTATGCCGATCTGGACGATGCTGCAGGAACTGTTTTTTATCCAACAATTAATGGCTTGGCGCATTGGAAAGAATCTCTAGGCACAGATACCTATCAGATTATTGGAGGTGCCCTGGATTATGACGGTGATGGCTTTTTGAACATTACCACTATCGCCGAAGTAGCCAACTACTTCGGGAGCCTCTCTACGCAACCCTCCTCAGGCATCGGACCTGATGGGACGATTTACGTCGGCTATTCTGCAATACATGAATTGTATCGTCATACTACCGACCAAATTTTCCGCCATGTGTATCTCGTAAAATCTGCTGATAATGGCGATAACTGGGGCGAGTCACTCGACATCATTGCCGATCCATACATCAGTGATACTGTGTTGATCCCCTACATTGAGAATGTGTACCCAATGCTTCCACGGCATATTGGTAACACCCTGGGCTTGGTGTACCAACAGGATTACGATCCAGGCATCCAACTGCTTGGCACCACCCATCCTTTTGCGGACAACAACTTACTTTGGGTGGAGCTCGACCCCAATGACATTCCGGCAGGTATTATCGGAACTTTTGCACCGACCAAGCCAACACTTGGGCTTAGCATCTCACCGAACCCAGCCGTTATCAACCCAATGCTGACGGCTACCCTGGCCGGCACCGGCGATGTTATCGTTGAAATTTTTGACCTAATGGGCACTCGAGTTTTCCAACAAAGTGTTGCCTCTGTTGCTGGTCGCCAATCTTTTTCGCTCCCGGTACAAAATTTAGTTACGGGTTCTTACTGGGTGCGCGTTACAGAAGGCACACAGTTTGGCATCACTAAATTGGTGGTTGCCAAATAGTCACGCTTTTAGATAAAACACCATGTTTTTCAGAGGCCGCCCTAGTCATGGTGGCCTCTTTTTTTTGCAAAAAAATATTCACCCGATTGCAAATAAAATTTGAACAAGGTCGTTTACCCGCCATAGCCCGAAGGGCGAAGGAGGGTTGTTTGCTTCCCACTTCACCCGCCATAGTCCGTTTAGGGCGAAGTCTGGTTTTCCCTGTCTAACCCAAATGTTTTTTTAATCCCATTGTTTCGTCGCCTGGCGAACATTCGACATCCCGCCCCCGACATCCACCTGATTTCAAGTATTTTCCGTTGAACGTAATCCGTTCGGTCAATGGGTTCTTTGCGAACCTCGTTCAACGAACCTAGATTGCAACGTTTATTTCTTAAACCGATTTACAATGGCTTCTTTAAATCCTCTCTCCGGGGTTTTGGGGCGGCGCAAGGCGGCACATTTGCTGCGCCGTGCGACGTTCCGACAATCCCGTGCAAAGATTGACGAGATGGCTGGCCAAACTGCCGCCGAAGCGCTCGCCTCCTTGCTTACCGCCTTCCCGCTCCAACTCGATCAACCCGTTTATTCCGATGGTGTCGCTGCACCCGTTACCTGGGTGAATCCGCCGCAAGCCCCAAGTGCTACACTGCCTGGAGATGACGCCGACCTGACCCGTTTTGTAATGGGCTGGTGGGTCAACGAGGCACTGCACGATCCTGGCAGCGCGCACCGTATGGCGCTGTTTTTCCACCAATTTCTCGCCGTAGATGCCGCCAGCGGGAACAGCATGGAATTCTTTGATTATCTGGCATTGCTGCGCTGGGGGAGTTTGGGCAATTTGAAAAAATTGGTCACGAAAATGGTCACAGACAACTGCATGCTCACGTATGTGGACAATGACCAAAACTTTGCCCAAAACCCCAACGAGAATTTTTCCCGCGAGTTTTTTGAACTTTTCACCGTTGGGCGTGGCCAAGCCGCCGGCCCGGGCGATTACACCACCTTCACGGAAGACGATGTGATCCAGGCAGCGCGGGTTTTTACAGGCTTCAACCACGCGCAACGCCATCAGTTTTCCGATCCGGAAACGGGCATTCCTGCCGGAAAAGCATACCCGCAAAGCCACGATTTCGACCCCAAGACTTTTAGTGCACGCTTCGGTGGCGCGACTATTACCCCACCAACACAAGATGCTGCGGGCATGGAAGCCGAACTCAACTCTTTTGTGGATCTGGTGTTCGCACAGCCTGAAGGCAGCAAGAATTTTTGCCGCAGGCTATACCGCTTTTTTGTAACGCGCAACATCCCGCAAGATGTTGAGGATGAAATCATTGCACCGCTTGCTCAGTTGCTGGTAGACAGCAATTTTGAGATAAAACCAGTGCTCGAAACCCTCTTGCAAAGCGAACATTTTTTCGATGTGGACGACTCGAACAACGCCGATGAAATCGTAGGCGCGCTCATAAAAAGCCCACTCGACCTCACGCTACAGGCACTGACTTTTTTCCAATTGCCTATCCCCGATCCGGTAACAGAAAACACCAAGCATTACTCCGATTTCTATAGCGCGGCGGTGCTAGAAAGGATGCTGACTCGCGCAGGAATGGATCTCTTCTATCCGCAGGATGTGGCGGGGTATTCTGGTTATTATCAGGACCCTGCGCTCAACCGGCAGTTTTTCAATTCGGCTTCCATCGTGCAGCGGTACAAACTTCCGCAGATCATGTTGACAGGCACGCACGCCTGGGGCAGCGGCTCCAACGATCCAATCGGGACAAAACTCGATATCGCTGCCTGGTTGCGCGACAGCGGCGTCATTTCAAACCCACTGGATTCTTATGTGATTGTGCAGGAGTTGCTCTATTATCTCTTCCCGGAAGAGCCTGACAACGACCGCTTTACGCACTTCCTGGTTACTGTTTTCCTGGATCAATTGCCCCCTCAGGATTGGGTGTATGAATGGGAAAACTACCTCACTACGGGCGACGATTCGGAGGTGAAAATCCCATTGGGGCGGCTCTTTAATGCTGTATTGTACGCTCCTGAATATCAAGTTTTTTGAGCATTTGGAGGGTGGGCCACGGATGACACGGATTAGGCACGGATTTCACGGATTTATATTCATAGTGGTTAAGTCCGTGAAATCCGTGTCATCCGTGGCCCACCCTCCAAATCCACCATTCAACAAATCAACTACAACATGAAACGTAGAAATTTTCTCAAAATATTCCCCGCCGCCGGGGTGTCACCGTTTTTAGTAAACGGCTTTCCGATGAGACCATTTTCCAATTCCAAAATCTCCCAAATACTGAATTCCTGCGATGGAGTGGAAGACCGTGTGCTGATATTGATTCAGTTGAAGGGCGGTAATGATGGCGTGAATACCATCATTCCTATTGCCCAATACGACGAGTATGCTGCCTTGCGTCCCGTTATTAAAGTGCCAGATACCGGGCCAGAAAAATTCATCAAACTCGACAACACCCTGCCCTCCGCAGATCAGGTAGGCTTGCACCCTGTTATGACTGGCATGAAAGAAATGTACGACAAAGGCTGGCTCAGTGTGGTTCAAGGAGTTGGTTACGAAGGACTTAACGGCTCTCACTTCAAAGGCACCGACCTGTGGATGAGCGGCGGCGATGGTACGCCAGCAAATTTCAACATCCGCTCCGGCTGGATGGCTCGTGCCTTGCAAGCCATGTACCCCGATGTGTTGGGCGCCCCGATTCCGCCCGACAAAGTTTATCCACTTGGCATTCAGGTGGGTGATCCAAATCCCTCTCTGGGCTTCCACTCCGAGACTGAACACCAGAACGTCATCAATCTCTATGGGCAGGACCCGGCTGGATTTTACTCACTTGTTCAAACCATTGGCGGCGCACCGCTGCCCAACCTGCCAGACTCAGAATACGGCGATGAACTTGCCTACATCATGGGGGTGGAAAAAGCTGTAGACGAGTATTCAGTGTACATTACCCAGGCGTTCAATGCAGGCAGCAACGCCATATCCAACTATCCGCAAACGACCCTCGCCTACCAGTTGAAAACCATTGCACGGCTCATCAAAGGTGGCTGCAAAACAAAGATTTACCTCTGTAATACGGGCGGTTTCGATACCCACGGCGACCAACTTGCGCCAGAAGGAATCGTGACCTTGGGCGGCCATGCAGATTTGCTGCGCAACCTTTCGGATTCCGTCAAATTCTTCTTCAACGACCTGGAAGCCATGGGTTTAGGCGAACAGGTGGCTGCGTGCACTTTTTCCGAATTTGGCCGCTGCGCCAAAGAAAACGGCTCAGCAGGTACCGACCACGGCACCCTCGCACCCATGATGATATTTGGAAAAACAATCCAGGCTGGTGTAAACGGCACAAACGTTGACCTTACTAACCTGACTGGCGACAATCAGTTGCAAGGGATTCAGTTTGACTATCGGCAGGTGTTCACTACCCTGCTACAAGATTGGTTGGGTGCAAGCAACGAAGTACTGACTGCGACCATGTTTGAGGGCTATGCCAAAATACCGCTCGTGGATTCTGCTTTTGTGGTCAGTCCTGATTGTTATATTGGAACCACCGTAGGAATTTGGGATAAATCACTGGAGCAGCAATCGCTTACCGTTTCGCCAAATCCTGCCAACGTGCGTGCAGAAGTTGCGTTCCGCAGCGACAAAAACTTTGATGCATTCCTCACTTTGCACAGTCTCGGCGGAGCAATGGTATCTGCACAAACCATGCGGATTCAGTCGGGGCTGAGCCGAGCTTATCTTGACGTACGGCAATTGCAACCTGGCACCTATTTCATTCGGCTGGAGGACAAATCCAGTGGGAAGGCAGAGGTGGTGAAATTGTTGGTTGCCCGTTGACCGACTTTACCGCAGAGGCACAGAGACGCAGAGTCTTAATATGTTGAATTTCAATAACTCCGCGTCTCTGCGCCTCTGCGGTGAAAAATATATCTTGGCATTTTCCTTTCAATAATCATTCCGGACCAACCATCCGGTTTTCTCATCCGATTTACATGAAATCAATATTCCTGCTCCTTTGGTTTTCCCTGATAAACCTTTCACTGTCAGCGCAATTGGTCCCCGCTTGTGCGGGCGGAAGCCCTGCCACCAGTTGTGCCAACGCCTGTATCAATTGCAATTTTAACGGCTATTCTGGCTCCACGGCCGGTTTCCCATCGGGCATCGTACCGAACTTCTGTGGAACGGTGGAGAATGCCCAATGGATGGGCTTCATCGCAGGTGCCGGCAATGCCACCTTTACCGTCATACCCTCAGATTGTGCAGATGGCAACGGGCTTCAAATTGCGCTGTACAAAGACTGCATGGGCGAGCCACTTGATTGCGAGAAAGGAGAATTGAATGGCGGCAACATCCCTGTCAGCATTACCGCTTCCCTAGCACCTGGTCACAATTATTTCCTCATGATTGACGGTTTTGCAGGCGATCAATGTGATTTTTCAGTGAGTGTTTCCCCAAACAACGCTGTTTATGAACCGCCTCTTGGTCCGGTCGGCCAACTAACGGGGCCTCTAAAAATGTGTCCCGGAGCAACGATGCCCTTTTCAATTCCGCCTGTTTTTGGGGCAGGGGCATATATCTGGTCGGGACCGCCGGGAGCGATGATTGACACGATGCCACTTCCCGTCACTGTGCTAGGAACAGATGGCAATAAGGTGAATATTACAATGGGCGATGTTGGAGGACAAATCTGTGTACGAGCCGCTAATTCCTGCAATCAAACTGCTCCGTGCAGCGCGTCGCTCACGATAGAAATTTTGGATCAATCCTACCGACCGACGATTGAGGCTGACACTTTGCAACACCTAACTTGTTCGGGTTTACCCGCCGAGTTGGAGGCGCAGGTGTCGGCTTCCGTCGGGTTTAGTTTTGCCTGGACGGCAGACAGCAGCGGGAACATTCTCTCAGGGCAAAATACCCTCAAGCCCAAAGTCGACCAAACAGGCACTTACACCTTATTGGTAATTAACGGACAAAATGGATGCTCCTCCACTTTAAGCGTTCAGGTAGCTGAACCAGACACACCGCACATCACAGATTTGCGTTTGCGAAACATCACTTGTTATGGGTATGAGGATGGTGAAGTCAATGCCGCCGCTGTGGAAGGAGGACGTTCGCCTTACCTTTTTTCGCTTGATGGTGAGCCTTTTGTATATGCTCAGACTTTCCGGTACCTCCTTCCAGGCACGCACACACTCAGCCTTGAAAGTAGCGACGGTTGCCGATCGGATACAAGCTTTACGCTCAGCCAGCCGAATGAATTTTTGATGGATTTGGGCCTCGACACCTCCATTCACCTGGGCCAGAATATCCAACTTTGGTCGCACCATTCCCTCAATGAACCTGAACGAATGGCGCAGGTTTTGGTAAAACCCCTTGAATTGTTGCCAATGATCTGTGATACTTGTCAATATCATCCTACCTATTCATTCCACTATACGGTTACCGCTATTGATTCAAGTGGTTGCTTGGCTATAGACGACCGAACGGTTACAGTCAGCAAGGAGCGATACGTTTTTGTCCCCAATGTGTTCAAGCCAGAATTGGGCGACAACACGAATGCATTTTTCAATGTTTTTGGAGGCGAGGACGTGGCGCGTATCCAATTGTTTCGCGTCATAAATCGCTGGGGAAGCATTGTACATGAACGCACTGATTTTTTACCCAATGATAGCTTCGCAGCCTGGGATGGCAAAGTCAATGGGCAACCCGCCAATCCGTCAGTATTCACCTGGCAGGCTCAAATCCTTTTCAAGGATGGAGAGACGGAATGGAAGAGCGGGGCAGTGACGCTGGTTCGGTGAGTTGGTTATTTGTTGAGATGGGGATTTGGGGATTTGGTTTTTTGTTTGGCTCCGAGTTTGGTCACTCAATCTCGGAGC